>VIQU02000033.1 GCA_010206225.2 Lachnospiraceae bacterium MD308
AGATTTGCTGGCAGTGGATGACTTCGGACTTATGCCGCTTGATTTGGATAAATGCCGGGATTTTTTCGAAGTAATAGATGCAAGGGATGGACGTAAATCTACAATCCTTATTTCACAGTTTCCAATCAAGTCCTGGTTTGATATGTTTTCAGACGGAACCTATGCAGATGCCTGCCTTGCCCGTATCACTGACAAAAAGCATTCTTACCGTCTTGAAATGAATGGACGGAGTATGCGTGAGCCAGTGTGATAAAGTCGATAAATAGAGAGCGGCGCTGATGCGCCGTTGGGAACGGAACAGCTGCGCCGTTGGGAACGGAACAGCTGCGCCGTTCACACGGAACTGCCGTTCCGATTTAGCGTAATCTACACCAAATAATACCGCACTTTTAAAAGAATAATTATTTGGAGTTTTGAAAAACATCCACTTGACATCATTTTATCAAGTGGATGTATAAATGAATTATATGCTGCTATATTTTCTTGCTTTCTTTTTTTATAAAGAATCCGCTCAAAATCAACCACACTTTGCACTAATAATTATACAATATACCACTTATTTCGACAAACTCCACACATCACAACTTGTACTCTAAACAGCATAACCGGATTTTTCTAAAAATTTTACAATCCTCGTGGAGAAACAGCCGCTTACAGATTGGAATGAATCCATCCATCACATGGAACAGCGCTTTAATCCTGTTTCTTCTTATCAAACAGAAAATCAAAAAAGAGCTATATGCCCACAAAAAACAAGGCAGTTGCCTGCCCTGCACATCATAATAAATATTCCTGTTTTCTCAACACATTCATAAATCTACTTGGTTATTCCTCTGCTCTACACCCTGCAATTATATATCTGCATATGTGGCTTTTTCGGATCATAATGGCTTATATCTAATTCCCACTCTGAATTTTTGTCCTCATCCTCCTTTACTTTGACAAATCCCATCATGCCATAAAAATCTTTTACCATAGAATTTTTCACAGTTGGATAATAATATCCGATAATCTTGCTAACACTGTACCTTTGCGCTTCTTCAACAAGAGCATTCATCATTGTATCTTCCATCCCTCTTTTAAGCACGCGGCAGCTCATCAGCCAAAGCCTTATATGGAATGTATCTTCCGCTTTCTGCACAATAACAACAGTTACAAGACCATTATCCGCAAATTTATCGGTCAATCTTCCGCAAAGGCATACATAATCTGATGACTTCTGCATTATTTTAATATCATCTTCTGTGCAGCGAAGCGTTGTCAGATTAAATTGATTAGACTTATTTGTAAGCTGTGCGATTCTCTGAATATATACAGGCTTAAAATCATCTATATATGCTGTCATCCGTAAGCTGTCAAGATATTCTCCATAATCTGCAAACGTTGCTTCCGCTTTGCTTGCCTTAGCCTTCGCATGGTACATGTCCGTTTTCTTTATATCCTCCGCTGATAATGAAGTCACTTCAAAATATCCGCTGTGATCAAGAACCCTAATATAATTCTCTGCCGTATCCATTAAGGGGACGGCCACCCCTGGCAATTGTGCGGATACAATCTCCCTCTCTGCCGGATTATCATCTACGAATACAAAACTGTCAACTCCAAGTGTTAACTCATCTGCTATTTCTTTTAAATTCTGATCCTTTGGATTCCAGTTTGCTTTTATATCAACAAAATCATCCGGTTTTAGCACTCCATCCGGATGATTTAATCCCGCAAGCGCATTAGCCATCTCATTTTTTGAATCTATAGCTAATATAACTCCTATATCCTTCAATTTTTTACAGTAACTTTGGAATTCTGTAAAGACTTGTCCTTTTGAAACTTCCATTCCGATTTTAATACCTTCAATACCGTCATCTCCAACTATACCTCCCCATAGAGTATTGTCCAGGTCAAGAACAAGTGCTTTCTTATTTTTCCCATAAATCGACTTCACTATATTTGCCACACTTTGGGCTACATACGGTATAGCATCCATACACATAGCACACTTATACATATGCCAGTATAATGAATGATTCCACTCCGAAAGACCATAATCCTGTGAAATATATTCTAAATCATTGATATAAAAATTATGATTATTTTGGGCATATTCATAAAATTTTTGATTAAGGCGGGAAACATAATTACTCCTTCCTCTATAATCCCAGATATCACGGTTTCCCATTAATCTGTAATTAGGTCTGTCAAAGTTGTTCTGTATTACCGGACAATGGAATTTTTCTTCAAGTTTCTCCCACATTGCTCTGAACTTTCCATATTCCGATTCAAGCATAGCGTCAACATCATCCATTGTATCATTTATTTCTGGAAACACATCAATATTTCTCCAACTTGTGTGAACATATATGATATCAGGAGCAAACTGATCCAATCCTTTTGATCCGAACATCGCATCCTGCCAATATTGACCATATTCAGACTGATAAAATTCCGCATCTATGCCATAATACAACAAAAAAATATTAAGCTGTTCCACCAATTCATTCGTTGTCGAACCTCCTAATACAGCAATTTTCTTTTTTAACATAGAAGACTGTGCAGATAATTCACGCCTGACTTTAGCCTTTTTTCTATATAATGTTTTTGTATCTAATGGATAATTAAAATAGTCCATTCCAACACCACCTGTATTTTTTCAAATAAATCCTTTTTAGAATAGTCCATGTTTCATTTGCCTGCATTTTCCCTAATTCAGTTTGGACGATCCTGATCTCCGTCTCCTCTGAACAAAACTATGTTTTCATTAGTAGTACAATAATTTATATCTACATTGCACTGCACATACGGCGAAAAGTAATTTGGAATGATGTTATTTGTTTCATCTACGCGTTTCCACCCTGCCTTGCGAAGCATTCCTTCCGGAACACCCTTCTCATACATATCAATATATTCCGCATGTTCTTTATCTAAAAGATTATCTAAAAATGGTGTAATGCATGTCAGGGCTTCTAAATATCCCACACAGTCAACGAATCGGATGACTCTGGCTCCATTATATTCCTGAACACGAAGAAAAAATACAGCATTTGTATTCACCCCATCCATCTTTATCCCATAAATCATATACTTGTACATCGGATGACTAAAATACCTTCTCTTTAAATAAGAGATACTTTTATAAGGAACTGATTCCTTACTCACATATCTGTCAAAATTAAAATCCTCGGTAAATTCTTCAAATGTATTATATTTTTTAATTATTGACACATTGTTTACTTCTATGTCTGGTATTTCAGAATCTTCCACCTTTGCTATCTGATATTTAGCAGCCGCATTAAGACGATACCACTGGTTCATCTTTCCTATTAAAAATTTCATTCGTTTATAAATACCAGCTGTGGTACTAATATTTATACCAGAACAAAATAATGTTTTATGCTTTTCATTTTTTTGGATGTACATAAGTAATTTCACACCTAAGAAACAATACCCCGGATTAGCTTTCCACATGGCAAGAGCGATATCTTTTTCTGGACCACTATCATAGGATATAAAGCCAAGTATTCCCTGTATTGTACCATTTGAATCAACAGCAATAACATAATCAAGCTTATCACTGGTATATTGCCATTCAAATAGCCCAGTTTCTCTTACAAGAATATGGTCTTTTTTCCACTTGTCATCTATAAATTTTTTTATAGATGGTATATCTTTTGCTGTTGCATATCTAATTTCATACTCTTTCATATCAATCTCCATTGTATCTTCTATAATCCGCGCAAAATGATAATATCTATCATTGAACCGACATTTTCCATTCCAACCACCTCATCCATGTCAAAACGCATACCAAATTCATCCTCTATCATCTCAATAAGATTCATCTGCATAAGAGAATCCCATCCTTCAACATCAGATGCGGTAGTCTCAAATCCAATAACTAAATCTTCTCTATCAAACGCATCTGTAAAAATTTCATTAACTTTACTCAACACTTCTTCCTTTGACATAATCTAACCTCTGCTTTCCTAATATTTTATGTAATTTTCGCTTTTCGGCGGGAAATCGTTACAATCCAGACGCGGCAATTCAAGTGCCGAGTCAACACCAATCTCAGCTGCCCGTACTTCTGTAGTAAATCCTGCACATGCTCCCTGACTCTTAATATACTCAAGCACCTCCTGATTATAATCGCCGTATGGATAATTTGCTGCCCAGCATTTTCTATCGATAAATTCATCCAGAGTCTCTAATGCCATATCTACATCTTTACGCAGCTGCTCTGGCGATAAGTTTCCCATCCAATAATGATCATAACCATGAAATCCTATAAACATACCATGCCGCTTCAAAGTTCTGATCTGCTCTTTAGTCATATAAAGTTCATACGCCAGCTTCTCCTCTGAAATACCTACATATTTTTCAAACAAATTACTTGAAATAGTATTCCTCAGTTTTTCTGGAAGAACCGTCTGGAGCATTCTTTTAACAAATATCGTCTCCTTTGCATCAAAACGATTTGCTACAGCATATTCATGGAACAATTCATCTGTCGGCGCATAATCGTATTCCATACCGCGGTAATAATCCATTTCTTTTTTTACATCTTCAGTCAGCTTGTTAATATCTGCACTGGCCAATATATAGTGAATTTTATTCACATCAAGTAACTGATGTGTTGCAAACGTCTTCCCGGGGATAAAGAATGAACCTTGCACACCATACTCTTCCAATACAGGAAAAGCAAACGTATAATTATCCGCATATCCATCATCAAATGTTAATAATAATGACCTGTCCGGGAGTTCATATCTTCCTCCAACTGCAGCAATGACCTGTTCCATCGTTACGATATGAAAGTGATTTTTCATAAATTCAATCTGTTGCCGAAAAAGAGACTTATCCAATCCCTTAATATCTGGATATCGGCTATGCATTAAATCCCTTGTATAGTGGTACATTGATATGTATAATTTGCAACACATTTCTTCTATCCTCCCCTTTTATCTTTATCCATTTTAACCCCCCCCCCCTATTATTTGTCAATATCTGTCTGCCTACTTTCGTATACACCTTTCGTATACATAGTGACAAATGACTGTAATCTCCATTTTTAAGATAAGTTATACTGGTTCAACGGATATGGACAGTAATTATACATGTCATCACACAAAAAAAGAACGCCCCGTATATACGAAACGTTCTCTTTTTGATGTTTTATTGTAAATAAGTAATTATCGTTCCAAAGGATATGCGGCGATAAATCTAAATATATTTTCTCTGGTTAATCCCCCTTCCTCCTGTGCCTTTATCAATGCTTCTGATTCTTCCTTTGTTACAGGAATGAAGGTAACGTCCTTTGTAACGGATATCCATTCGTTAAATTCGTCTTTATTAAATAGTTCTTTTAATCTGAGTTTTATAAGCGTAACATTATCTATTGGCATATTATTAATCAAAAGAATCCCATCCAGATGACGATTATCAGGTGAATAGTTCCAATCCCGCATATTGTATGCGTTTAAATACCATGAATTTTCATTCATATCTCTCAAGATCAATAAGTCACTCATAAGTCCAAGATAAAATCTGGTTTCCTCTCCTGTTGCAGCAAGCGAATTACCGTTAAACTGATAAAAGGCGCTTGTAACAGCTGGATAATTATACAAACATAAAAATGTATCATTATTCATTATATCTTGGTTTTCAGGCACTTCCGCCCTAAAACGCAGCTGTTGGTAATAATCCTCCTGCCAGTCCAAATACGCTAAATTAAAGTGACCTATCCCGATTGTTATAATGGTAACAAGAATTATATTCCTAATCTCTTTACGGCAAATAATGTGAACCAGATAATAAAATATAATTGCCGTTCCGATGCCCAGCAACAAAGCATTTCTCCCTCCTGTTCCTGTTGTTGCAAATGCACCCTGAGATCGAATTACGTATGCAAAAAAACCTGCGTAAAAACAAAATACACCCATTAATAGCATCACAATCAATCTGTCATAATTTCCTTCTTCATTGAATTTGATTGATTCTCTGCGTTTTTTTCTATAAAAATTCCAAAAGTAACATAAAATCACCATTATTAAAATAATTAAAACTACATAGTTTGACAAAACGTTTATATAATTTAAAACCATTTCTTTAATTATTGTAAGTGCATAAATCGGAGAACGAAGTAATAGGCTTGGCAATGCTCTCCAATCCACATAATTGTGCCCTCCATAAATCCCATATCCGGGAAACAGCATATGTTTTCCAAAATAGAATACAATCGGGGCAAGCAGGAAATCGGCATAACTCAATATTGCCTTAAAGCATTTCTTTATATTATTTCCAACTTCGCTCCACCTCCACTTCTCTTTCAATCTTTCATAATACAGATATAAAAGTATAAGCAAAGTCATGAGCATAATCGATTCCGTATTAAAAGAGAATACCAATACAGATAAGGACAATACTCTCATGATAACAGCCTTTTTCCCTCTTTTTCCCTGCCACAGCGTAACCAGATAAAAAGCAATCCAAAATGCAAACAGCCCAAGTGAGTATCCATAGCAAATCCATGTTATTCTGACATCATTTATAGGAATCGTAATATACAGCAAAGTAATCCAAAATGCCGTTTGAGCGGAAAACGTATCAATCTTCTTCATAATCGCATATACCAGCAATGAACCGACATAAAAATAAAGAAATACTAAAATCCTATACGCTCCATCCGGCAGCAGCCACAATGATGCATCGATATATGCCTGCAAAGGCAGACTTGACTGAAGAAAAACTTCTAATAAATAATCCCAGTTCTTATTTATATATCCCCAATCATCCCACCAGAGGCCTGATACGAAGAGCAATAATCCCTGCGAGAATATATACACCAATGTAATCCAAAATATATGTTTTGAAGTCTCATTGTTTCTATATTGATCTATCAGTCTTTTTATCATCTTATCTACCGCCTTTTGAAAATTAAAGAGAGAATACAATTACACCGCATACTATGAGAAGATTTCCGATAACCTTTTTTCCTGTTATCTCTTCATCAAAAAATATCCTACCCAAAATCATCACGTAAAAATAAACCAGCGACTCTATTACAACTCCATATTTAAACGGAAGACCTCTATATGCAAGTATCATCAATACCATACATACAATCACCAAAGCATAACCTGATATTACATACAAGTTTAAATATTCTCTCAACTCTGTTTTATGCTCAGCATTACTGCTCTTTTTCAGTAAAACCTGTGAAAAAGCCGAAAGCACTCCAGAAAACACCGCAATCAATACATACTTAATCATCTGCTGACACCACAATCACACCGGCCATAACCAAAACAACTCCTATAATATTCAACAATGTGATTTCCTCTTTAAAAATAAGCACCGACCAAACCAAGCCCATCAAAACAGTGCTGCCCTTACTAGACATCGCCATTGTAAGTGAGAACCTTTTTAGTGCCTGCTGGTAGATAATAGCATAAATTCCTAAAAGCAGGAATTCTAATATAAAAAAAATAAATGTATCCAATACTTTATCCTGCACCCCTGCCTGTTTGGCAAATACTGACGACACAGAATATACAGCAAACCCACCATATAATATAATAAAATCTGATATTTTATGCTTCTTTTTTTCCGTCATAGGTTATTCCCTTTATTATATCTGTCAGATATTCAACCTGCTTACGCAGCTGATATATTTCTTCATGCAGACAATAGTTTAACCGTATTCTTATACTTTTTAAAATTGCATCCGCATTATATTCTTTCCCATCAATCGTCACTTTGCTAATAGCAATCATTCCGTCACCAGCCGCTATTTCCACCAAATGTCTGTCCTTATCAACCTTAACCACCTGTCCCGGCACGGCCAGACACGGCATCTCATGGCATTTTTTCTCAGCCTCGTATATATATACCTTAGTTGTGCCGCAATAAGTAAACGCTCCCGCAAATGGCCTGCCAGAAGCTCTGATTATTTTCATAATCTCATCACACGGCCATGACCAATCAATAAAACCGTCTATAGGAATCCTAGGAAAACATCTTAAAGAATCCGCAGCATTTTTACTTTGCCTCTCACCTGCATATCCGCTTTGCTCTATCATATCCAGCGCTTCTCCAAAGAGTTTGGGAATAACTTCATTCATATTCGCATAAATTTCAGTTATTGTTGTCCGTTCCTGAATCGGATAATATTTCTTTAATACAATATTCCCCGAATCCAGACTACCGGGCTCCATAAAATGTATGGATATAGCGTATTGATTTTCTCCGTTCAATATCGCCCAGTTAGGCGTGGCGTTCCCTTTATATCTCGGCAAATCTCCGCAATGAGCATTGAGTATCCCATATTTAAAACAAGAGCAAACTTCTTCCTTAATAACAGTCATCCAATTAACACTGACTGCTATATCGGCATGAACATCTTTTATTATCTCAATAATCTCTGGACTGTTAATTCTTACGTTATTGAAAAACGGTACTCTTAATTTTTCTGCTTTAATCTCAAAATCCATTTCCGTAACATCATATTCCGGTGCTGCCGGACAAGTACCAATCAATACTATTTCATGTCCAAGACCAATGACTCTTTCAATTGTATCATAAAGCATGCGTGTTCTTCCTAATACAGCTACCCTCATTTCCATTCCCCCTCACAGATCTTTTTAAATTTCCATCCGCTAGACTTTGCAATGGATACCAGATCTAGAAAAAAATCTCTGATACCATAATTCTTTTTATTTACAAAAGTTTTCAGCATTTTATAATCTTTAAAATATGGACGTGCATTTTCATATGTTGCAAGCTGATCCGTATTTAAAAATAAATGAATGGGATGGAAATTAAAAATTCTTGGCGCTGTAAACTCGTCAGAAAGAAAGAATTCCAAAGTTCTCCGCTCTTTATGAGACAAATAAATATCATCCTCAAAAATAAATGGAAGCACAAGCACATTTGGATTTGCCGGCGCCTTATAGGGTCTGATATTAAGACCACTATATGCTGGTATAAGCGTATTTAAATCATATTGAATTCCAAGCTCATCGTATTTTGAAACGATAATGCTGCTTGAAGATAACGCATGACTTCTTAGTGTAACAGCTTCAGGCACTATCTTTTTAATGTTTTCCAATATATTAATATAACTTTCTTCTATATTATCTCCCATCAATAATCTGTTATAATTTGGATGTATTCCTAATTCAAGATTATCATTCTTTTTACCAAGAACTTCTGTTCTGTTCGTAACATTGAGCGTACCTTTTAAACGATTGTTCTCTATAATACTCAGGAAATCCTCTAACACTCCATCTATGGCCCAGTCCATATCAAAAGTCAAAAATATATTTCTACTCATTCTTATTAATCTCCTTTATGGACATAACTTCCGACACGATAAATACTGGACGTTTTCTTGCCGCATCATACGCTCTCCATAAATACTCCGCAATGATGCCTAAAGATATATTCGTAATTCCAAAACCCAATGCCATAATACTTGCCAGTGTCGAATAACCTATCGGAACATCTGGATTCAAAATCCTGTTAATTATCGTTACAATTCCCAAAACAAATCCAATAATGAATATAATCACACCCACTATGCTCACAAGCCTGATCGGCATAAATGAAAATGCTACAAAGGAATCAATAAACAACTTTATCTTCTTCGCCAGTGTCCATTTTGATGTTCCTGTAACTCTTTCCCCATAATCCAGAGAAAGGGTATAAAATCGAAACCCGGCATCTACAATCTGCAACATCAGAGAAGAATTGGATTCTATGTTATGGTTAAGCATTTCTTTAATCTTTTTGTTAAAAACGATAGTCGCCGTTCCTCCTGATGAATAGTTCTTCACTGCATATTTACGCATAAGCCAAGAGTAAGTTTTTGAAAATGCGCGCTCAATCATAGATACTCCCACAGATTTTTTTTCTACATAAACGACATCATATGTTTCTTTAACTATCTTTTCATATGACATTTGAATAAGCTCTAATGGTTCCTGAAGATCAACAGACAGCCATGTACATATATCATAGGTTGCATGGCATAACCCTGCTCTGACAGCTGCGTGAAATCCAAAATTTCTTGATAATTGTATGAGCTTTACAGAGGGAAGGTGCCGAAAAAAATATGACTTAATTTTCTTGTCAGTATCATCTACAGAACCGTCATTAACAAACACGATTTCCAAAGGAAAATCTACCGATTTAACATATTCGTCCACTGTCTTACAAAATCTATCTATTCCATCTGTCTCATTCAAAAAAGGAACTACAACGGAAACTCCTTCCTTCATCTACCATACCTCCCATGTCCAGAGCATTATGCTTCTCTTATTCTGTTCCACAAAAATCAATATGAACCCATCCTATGGCTTAATGACTTAACTTCGTCCATGACACTGATTTCTTTTCCTTCTTTTTCTATCTGCTCAAGTACAATTCCAGAATTTTCCCCGCAAACCACGACCACGCTCTTGCTTGCAGTATCAATAATCCCAATCTGTCCCGGACTTCCTTGAATCATATGTGGAAAGATTTTTGATTTCCATATAATAATTTTTCTTTTTTTATAGTAGGTAAAAGCACCCGGATATGGCTTTGATTGCGCCCGGATAAAATTATATACTTCATTTGCTGTCCTGCTCCAATCTATATTTCCATCTTCTGCAACTCTCATTGACCCATACGAAACTTTTTCTGGCTTCTGTTCCACAGGGCATATCTTTCCAGACAATATATCTATATAATATTTATCAAAAAATATTGAAATTCTCTCATCTATCTTTCTCAGCACATCATTGACATAATCACTTGTCTCTATCTTTACCTTCTCCTGATACCATATCTTTCCTGTATCCATTCCCTTATCAATCGCAAAAACTGAAAAACCAGTTTCTTTATCCTCGTTAATAATTGCCCATACGACGGGTGCAAATCCTCTATGTGACGGCAATAATGAATTATGTATTCCAATAAACCCGCCGGGAACCTGCCCGATTAATTCCTCTGGAATAATGTAATACCATCCCATCACAAAACAAATGTCCGGCTTGTATTTATTCAAAGATTCCGTAAGTGCGTTTTTCCCTGCAAGAATATCTATTGGAATTTTATTCTCATCACAAAATTCCTTAATCTGCATCAAGCTGCTCCTCGAATCCGACAAATCGTTTGCCGTTACGCAGCCAATAAGCTTATCTGGGGCAACATGATATATTTTCTTTAACACCTTTAGTCCTGAATCTTTGCTCCCAATAAATAAAACACGATTGTATACGCAATTAATTTTTTCCATCTTATTTCATTTTTAATGGATTCTATTACTGCATCTTATATTCTAGCATTTGCATGAAATCTTCACTAATAAATGTCTCGTCCAATCCCCTTGTAATATAACCTTCTCTATATGCAAAGTCCTGTTCTATGTTCTCCCCCAGCAAATGATTCCGGATAAGCATGTCCGGCTCATTATACCCAACAATGGCTCTAAGCGAAGATGTCCCGGATATTCTTGGATTAATTTCAAAAACATACATTTTCTCTTTGTGAAGTCTGCATTGAACATTCAAAGCAGCCGTAGCTCCCAACATCTCCGCAATCTTTCGGCTCGGTTTCGTCACTTCCGGAAATTTTCCAATAGCCCCCTGCGATATTCCGCTGCTTATTGCCAAAATTTTTCCTAAATCCCGCCGTTCAGTCTTATTCGGAATTTTAATCTTATTAGACAAACCAGATAGAATGCTCTTCTTCACAGCAATAGAATTCAAATACCTTCCTTTCGAATTTGATATAACTCCTACTGTATATTCACTGCAGGCATCGCCAATATATTCCTGTGCAGTAAATACGTCATATATTTTTAAAAGATACTTTCCAAAAGTGAAAAGCTCATCTCTATCCTGGGCAATGAATGTATTGACAGATCCACCCCCCCCCCCTCGCTGGTTTTAGCACAATCGGGAATATATCTATCCCGCGCATGTCACTCTCACTGCGGATTTCCCAGTGTTTGGGAACATCAAATCCATTTTTCTCTAAAAATTCTATTGTTAAATTTTTATCCATGCACACATCTATAACATTTTTAGGATTCAGCGGAACATATATCCCCGCATCTTCAAACAGCTTCCTGTTATTACTCAACACCTTCATTTCGGCCTCTGATCCATGGAACAACACTTTCACATCATTCTCCCGGCAGATGCTCAAAATACCGTCTAAATATTGAGGGCTGGATGCTGGCGGAACAATATAAGCCTTGTCAACCTCTTTCAGACCTTTACTGGTTTTGCTCATATCACATCCAATTATTCTATAATCAAGCGCAGAAAGTTTTAAACACTTTAATATCTGCTCTCCAACACCTCCACCGCCAACACCTGTAATCATCACATTTACTTTGCTCATCAAATCATCTCCTTAAGAACACATTCCGTACTTTCTTATCAACATCTAAAAAAAACTCATCATTCAAAACCGCAGCATTCATTTTTATCCTCTTCAACTGCAATTGCAATTTCTCTGTATCAAAAACACAATACCCCGGATTTAACCCTTTATCCCGAGGCAAACCACAGGAACCAACATTTACATACGTAGTCTTTCCTGTCTTTTTCATATACATCCGGTGTGTATGTCCCATAAAGATGAAATCGTGATCTGTGTTTTCCCAATTATATTCTGCATTATCTTCATAAAGATAGCCATTCAACGTGTCGAACGGCGCCCCATGCATAAAAGAAAAGAAGTTTCCTGCCATTTGCAGCGTCAACTCAGAACGCAGACTCTTTAATTCATTTAAAATATATCTATCAACTTCGTCTTTTTGTTTTTTTAATTTATATATTTTATCTTTTTCATCTTCTATTGGTAACTCACCGACCAACATTGCCTCATGATTGCCTTTTAACACGATTGCATTTCTTAATTTTAATGCTTTATAAATATACTCTCCGGCTGTCATATATCCGAAAGCATCTCCCAAATAAATGATCTTATCAATCATTTCCCCATCTATATCAGCTATAATTTTTTCAAAAAAAGGTTTATTTCCATGTGCATCAGATAATATTGCTAATCGCATATCATAATCCTTTCAAATTTCTCTCCATTGACTTCCAAATATCGGCTATAGACTCATCAATACTGTACTTTTGATAAAATCCAAGTATATCCCTTGCATTAGAATTATCATAATCCCAAATCTGATTATCCGAAGTATCTGAATTCCCTGTATATTTTATATCGGATGAACCGCCTATTACATCTTTGCATTTCCTAGCCAACTCAATATTAGAAATAGTTGTATCTGCTGCAATCAAATATGTCCCTGCAATCTGTTGTTTTCCAAGACAATTTTCTATAACATTCGCAAGATCTCTCACATCCAGATAATTTTGCCTGCGTGATCCTTCTCCATTTATTGTAATATCTTCTCCACTCATAACTTTTCGGATAAATAATGGAAGAATCGATTTAACAGGCATCCCTGGACCTATGGGCGATGGTATACGTAGATTAATCGCTTCGATATTGTACTTATATAACTGGCTTAATATCAATTCTCCAGACAACTTTGTCACATGGTACATTGTAAGAGGTTTTAGAGGGTGTTTTTCACTAATAGGATGAAATTCAGGAACCCCAATAACAGGAGCGCTTGAAATATAAAACACCTTTTTTATATTTCTCTCAACTGCCAGATTAAATATTCGCTGTGTACCCAAACAATTCACTTTTGCAAGTTCCAACACCTGATCCTTGATATCAATACATGCTGCCGCATGAATTATTACGTCTATTTTCTCTGATATGACACTCTCCGTCAGTTCATCTTTCGCAATGTCCCATTTAACGTATTTACCAACTTTATTTGTCGGAGTACCCTTTGTTCCAATACCAATAACATAATGATTTTTTTTAAGATTCTCAACTATCGCTCTTCCTACAAAACCATTTGATCCAGTTACCAAAATATTCATTTACAGACTCCTATATAATCTCATTTTCCATATACCAATCCAACGTTTTCCTAATTCCCGTCTCAAAGCTTATTTCCGGCTCAAATCCGAGAACATTCCTTGCCCTGTCAATATTAGCGCAAAGATTTCTTACATCGCTTATCCTTTCTTCTTTATGTTCCCATTTTCCATCATACCCCATATAATCACAGATTCCCTGCAGCAACGAATTCATTGTCATATCCTTCCCTGAACCAAGATTTATAATCTTTCCGCGGGATTCTTCTTTCTCATAAGCCAGCAACAAGCCTCTTACCGTATCTTTTACATAGATAAAATCTCTTGTCTGCTCTCCGTCTCCGTTTATTATTGGTCTGCCGCCGTTTTTTATTCTTTTCGCTGTTGCAGGTATGATACCTGCCAACGGTCCCTCCGCATTCTGGCGGGGGCCATAGTTATTAAACGGACGTATGATTGATATGTCCAGATCAAGAATTTTTGAAAAGGAATGCACCATCATGTCTGCTGCAGCTTTACCGGCCGCGTACGGTGTAGTTGGATCAGTCGGATGATTCTCATCCATCGGCGAATACCTTGCCGTTCCGTAAGCCTCCGATGAAGAAGTATGGATAAGTGTTCTATAAGCACCCACTTTAAGCAGTTCCAGCAAGGTATTGGCAATCTCTACATTTACCATATAAGCGTCAAAGGGGTTAAAAAAAGAATAATTCAACGCAATTGTTGCCATATTAAAAACAACCTCTATCTGTTCCTTTTCAATGACTGACTGCATTACTCCAAACTGTCTCGCATCATCTCTATAAAGAATAAAGTTATTATATTTCAGCGCTGTTTTAAGATTATCCATTTTTCCAAGGAAAAAGTTGTCAACACAGACAACTTTAGCTGCTCCCTCTGCTAACAATTCATCACACAGATGACTCCCTATAAACCCGGCGCCCCCGGTTACCAGTACATTCTTTCCATTAATTGACGGCATTTTCTTCACCTCTACATCTCATCAATCGTTTTTCTGACAGCGGTTACTATATACTCCTGATCCTCCTCTGTCATCCCGACATACAATGGCAGAGTAATTGATAAATGATCACATGCATACGCATTAATGTAATCTTCCGGAGTATATCCGAATTTATTGCGGTAATATCCTAACATGTGAACCGCATGAGTTCCCTGACGTGTAGCAATCCCAACATCCTCAAGCTTCTGAAGTAATCTGTTCCGATATTTTCCGCCCTCCTTAACTGAATCAAAGCCAAACTTCTTCTCATCTAACATGCATACGTATGACTGATAGGTATGGAAAAAACCGTCAGGTTCAAGCGGTGGTATTAACTCTGGCAACTTTTCTGAAATAAGCTGATTGTAAACACCCACACTCCTTCTTTTCTGTTCTATGACAAAATCCAGTTTTTCTGCCTGTGCAATACCCATGGCTCCCTGAACATCTGTCATTCTATAATTATATCCAGCCTCATTAAATTCTGGGAGTAAAAATCCCCCTCTTTTATCTCTTGCATCTGCTGAAACCGTACTTCCATGCGTTCTGAGTTCTCGCATCCTTTTGGCAAGCACAACATCATCCGTAAGAATCATTCCTCCTTCACCCGTAGTAATCGATTTCCGCGGATGGAAACTGACACAGGAAGTGTTTCCAAAAGCCCCCTGATGAATATTGCCGATTTTAGCACCTAATGCGCATGCCGCGTCTTCAATGATTTTAAGCTTATATTCTTCGGCCAGTTCATTTATCTTTATGATATCGCAGCACAGGCCAAATTCATGAACCGGAACAAATCCCCAAAGCTCATTTCCGGTTTCTTTATTAAACAACTTTCCATCTTTTTGTTTATATTTTGTTTCAACAATATCTTTCAGTGCATCAACATTAATATTGAATGTCTCTCTGTGAATATCCGCCAATACAGGAGTCGCTCCTGTCACTGTCACAGAATTAGCTGTCGCAACAAAAGTGAAGGCCGGAACTATCGCATCCATCCCTGCCGTTAATCCCTGTGCCGCCATAGAAAGATGAAGAGCCGTTGTACACGAAGTTGTCGCTACTCCCTCTGCAATGCCTTCATGTCTTGCTATTATCTTTTCAAACTCAGTCACTTTAGGACCTTGTGCTACCCATCCGGAATCAAGCGAATCAGCAATCAGCTCCTTTTCCTTCTGTGTAAAATAAGGTTTGGTAACCGGATATCTTTTCATTCTGCTCCCATCCTTTCAGATCATACTTCTCTCCACATTCTGTACAGATACCATTTTCATCAAGTTTGAATCCGCATTTACATACCCAGCCAATCTGGATCGCTGGATTTCCTACAACCAATGCATGTGCTGGTACGTCCTTAGTAATTACACTGCCAGCTCCAATCATTGCATACTCGCCTACCGTAATACCGCATCTTATTGTCGCATTAGCGCCAACTGATGCTCCTTTTTTAACTAACGTCTCTGTGATATGCCAATCTGAATTAAATGCTCTCGGATACATGTCATTCGTAAAAGTCATGGATGGTCCAAGAAACACGTCATCATCTATCGTCACACCATGATAAACATTTACATTGTTCTGCACTTTAACCCCGTTTCCAATTTTTACATGCTCATCAATATAAACATTCTTGCTGATAATGCAATTCTTTCCAATCTCTGCATCATTTCGAATCTGTGCATGGTTCCATACCTTGGTTCCATCACCAATCACAGCATTATCACTCACTTCTGCGCTTTCATGAATAAATACACAGTCCATTTATTTGCCCTCATAAAATCTATTAACGGTATCAATTACATACTGAACCTGTTCCCCTGTCATCTCAGGAAAAATCGGCAGACATACTGACTGAGACGATATTTCCTCTGCCACCGGCTGACTTACTCCCGGATTCTTACAGTTATATTTATTAAACGCTTTCTGCCTGTGAAGCGGAACCGTGTAAAACGAACCATTCCCTACTTCATTCTCTGTTAAATAAGCGCATAATTCTTCTTTATAATCAGATCTCACCACAAATTGATGCCAGCATGATTTAACATCATCGGAATAAGCTGGTTTTCGAAGTTTACCCGTCAATCCTGCAAGATACATCTTTGCAATTTCCGAACGTCTCCTATTATACTCATCCACATACTTCAGTTTAACAGACAGAACCGCCGCTTGGATAGCGTCAAGACGTGAATTATAGCCAATCAGATAATTATAATATTTGTATGGATTATACAGTTCTGTTACTTCTTCTTTCGTGTGAATCTGCTCTTTCACACCTTCCAATAACTCAAGAGCCTCTGCGCCGCCCTGTGCTGCGCCATGCTCTCTGTATGCTCTTACGATAACACCAAGGGCATCGCTGTTTGTCGTAACCATACCCCCGTCTCCGGCCCCTCCAAGATTCTTAGTAGGATAAAAAGAAAAACATCCCACATCTCCCAAAGTCCCTGCTTTTCTGCCTTTATATTCAGCCCCGATCGCCTGGGCAGCATCTTCTATAACTTTAAGATTATGTTTCTTTGCGATAGCCATAATCTTATCCATATCACACGGTGCACCAAAAATATGAACCGGCATTATGGCTTTCGTCTTATCGGTAATCGCCTCCTCGATTCTATCCGGATCAATATTATAATCATCTTGTCTTACATCAACAAATACTGGAACAGCGCCTACAGACGAGATCGCCTCTGCGGACGCAAAAAAAGTGAACGGAGTAGTGATTACTTCGTCCCCTGGCTTTATATTACACGACTTAAGGCCAAGCACAAGAGCATCCGTTCCATTAGAACAGCCTGCCACATGCTTGGCGCTTAAATAATTTTCCATTTGTCTTTCAAAATCATTTACATATGCTCCTCCAATATAGCAGCATTTTTCCAGAATATCCAGAATCATCGGCTCAACTTCACCTTTGATTCTCTGGTACTGAAGTTTCAAATCAAGAAAAGGTACTTGCATGCTTTTATCCTCCGTCTCATAATCTCTGCATTTTAGCTCTGTTAGCGACTTCCTCACATATCTTTATTGCATTAATACCGGCAGCTCCGTCTGTTTTTATAGGAGCACCGTTCACCACAGATTCATAAAACGCTATCAATTCTGCCCTGAGAGGTTCCTCTATCGGTACATACACCCTCTGAACCAATCCGTCCTGTACATACGAATTATCTCTGGACAAATCAACGGTAAGATTCGTACTTTTATATATATTCAAAGTCTTCGCAAGTAAATCCGCACAAATACAGCTATTAGCAGTATGTACAGTAATCAGTCTCTCCTTATTCTGAGATATTCTGCTTACATTTACAACTGCATGTGCCTGTCCTCCAAAATCCATCAGACATGTTGCAAAATCTGTCTGACCAGATCGGATTGTCTCACCTCTTCCATGAATAGAAGTTAATTTCTTGCCCCCCCCCTCCGTCATTAAAGCGCAAACTAAATCAACATCGTGAATCATCAGATCCTCGACTACGCTTGTATCTGTAATATGTCCGCTATTGCTAAACGGGCTGTACCTGTTTGTTTCTATAAAGAAGATTTCTTCGTCTTTCACCAACTTCTGTAATTCTCTGAACACTGGATTAAATCTCTCAATATGCCCAACCGTAAGCTTTAAGTTTCTTTTCCGAAATACATTTGTAATCTCTTCTGCGTCTTCACTTGTGGTTGCCAATGGTTTTTCAACTAAGGCATGAACTCCATGCTCTGCGGCAGCTAAAGCAATCTCCTTATGTTTAGAAGAAGGAACCGCAATTGTTACTGCCTCTACATTCTCCAATAGTCCGTCTATACTTTCAAATGCTTTTACATCATACTTTTCAGCTAAAAACTTCGCCATTTCGGTATTGGAATCATATAGTCCTACAAAATCAAAACGCTTTTCTTCTGAAAAATTCCTAACATGATTCCTTCCCATATGACCCGTTCCGATAACACCTATCTTAAGTGTTTTCATCTTTGTTCATCCTTCCCGTGCCTTGTATGCATTTTCTATTTATAATCACCATGTCTTTCTCTCCGACAGTCCAATCTATAGAATCAAAACATCTATCTGCACTCTAGAGTCTTAATTCCTTATATCAATTGCACCTGCAACATTGATACCAAAAGTATCGCACTGCTGGAGGAATCTGTCAATAGAATTATACGACGTTTTATTGATTCCAAATACCAAGACTATATTTCCACATTTCTGAGCCTCTTTTAAGTCATTCGGATTCTCATCTATATTTGTCCCTACGATAATATTTATATCCTTTTCTGCTAAATTAGCTTTCATCAAATCCATGCAACTTTCTATATTGCAGAGCCTACTTCCCACCAATAATAAACAAATACAGTTTTTTCCTATTTCTCTGCATAGAAGCTCAATACGACTTTCTAATAGTTCATTTTTCACATTATCGGTCTGTATGAGTAATTCTCCAATATACGGAATTCCAAAAAGAGATACCATCTCTTCACTGCTTTTTATCTTTCCGTTTAGAATATAATAGCAGGAAACAATGACAGTTGAAACCATTATACATAAAGCCAAAATTACACATACCCACTTCCACGGAAATGGCCTTTTCTCCTGTTCATCTTTTGTTACATTATCAGTATTGCCTCTTTCTCGATCTAATACTTCTTTCTCTTCTCCCTCCAATTGACTTTCCAAATTATTAATCTGCGCTTTTTTTCTATCAAATTCTATCTCGAATGATTTTTGCACTTCTTCAACAGTTTTATCTGCCCCAACGTAACTGTTCTCATCCAATAATGAAATCTTATGTTCCCCAATTTTAGGCAGAATATATTGATGATATTCATCGAAAGCTTCCTTAACGGTATTTGTAATTCTTTCATTCAAATCAGCATCAGACGTTACAATTTTCACACTCAATATATCATTTTTCGTATCTGGCATCAGCGTATTGCTTCTAGTATATTCTGAAATAATCAGCAAATCAGACGGCATAACAACTTCATTTCCAAATTCTGACGTAATCCTTTCTTTTAATTTCCCATCTCTTGCAAATGCCTTATATACGTCAAAACTGTCCTTATCTGGATCTGTAATCAAATATTGCAAAACTGTACTATTACATTCGTAAGCATTCAAATTCATATATGCCGAATTATTTTTATAATCTTCCATTTCATGTAATTCTTCATATGCATTTAAGATACTGTTGACTTTATACTGCTGATTTTCTGTTAATTGCTCCATCTCAACAGACTGGACTTTTGTATCATTCTTCTTATAGGTGGATAACAGAACAGAAACACCCGCAATAAAAAGTATGGCAGAAATGCCCGCTACTATCTTCCATTTGAATAATAAAAATTCCAATAGTCTCCAAATATTAATTCCATTGTTTTCGACTTTCTCCTTATATATTTCACGTGAATACATTTACTCTTCTCCTCCTCGTTTTATTCCTTTAAAAGTTTCAAATACTTTTTCAACAATCCACATTACAATTTCAATTTTTAAAACAAAACACAAAATAATGTAACTTATAACTCCTATAAAAACTTCTAAGATAAACATAAAATAATTATTTTTAAATATTAGAATCTGATTGTAAAAAAGATATATACCTCCGATAACAAAAATTGATATTACAATTATTTTTATTGTATCCAATAAGTCCCTTTTTGATAAAATTGCTGCATCTATCTTTTTAACATCTAAAAACATCAATATTACCGCCAAAAATCCAGCTAAACTTGTAGCTAGCGCCAAACCAACATAAGAAAGATAACGAATCATAATGATATTGAAAAGGATATTAAATATCACTGCACAAACAGTATTTTTCAAAATCAATTTTTGTTGTTTATTTGCTGCTAAACATCTCGTAAGAATTTCCCTGTAACTATAAAATACTAAACCTAATGCATAAAAAGACAAGCATCTTGAAGTCATTAGAGTAGCATTCGCATCAAAAGCTCCTCTTTGGAATAAAATCTGACATATAGGGTAAGACATCAGAAAGAAAAATCCCGTTAATGGTATCGCCAATATATTAGTAAGCATAATCCCTTTTGAAATATATTTCATACCTAACTCATACTTTTTTTTTGCAAAAAACATATTAAGTCTTGGATAACAGACAGACGCAAATATCATTGTAGTCAAACCCATAATTATTAATTGTATTTTATTCGAATAATTCAAGGCACTTATAACACCCTCTCCTAATGTGGAAGCCAACAATCGGTCTATTACAGAATTTATCTGATTAGCAAACAAACTAAGTCCAAATGGAAAAGCCAAAAAACATATTTCTTTTACTCTTTTATCACTAATATCAATTTTAAATTGATATTTTTGAAGACTTTCTTTCTCTGCATATACCCATAATACAAATGAAACTATAATTTGACTCAGCAGATATCCTATTATCAAGAAAAAAATATTTCCTTTACCTGCAATAAAAATACTGATTATTATTAAAATATTGAAGACAATAAAATCACATATATTCGCGAAAGCAAAATGCTCATAAAAAAGCAAATTTGCCGCTGTCATACTAAATAATGACATAAATGGAAAAATAAATGCTATTATCTTTACAAATATATTCGTCAGTTCGAAAGCTTCTTTTGAAAATCCGGGTGCTAACATCTGCGTAATACGTTCACTCATTCCAAAACAAATTAATGACAATAATACAGACACAAAAAATAAAATCGTCTGTAAATTATTATAAAAATCTTTTCGTTCTGATACATTTTCAATCCGGGAGGCAATAGGTATATACGACTGCGAAAACCCACTTATAAAAAATGAGAAAATAACACTGGGTAAGGTAATTGCAACTGTATATACATCTACAATATAGGATGTACCAAACATATATGCAATCATCATTTCTCTTACAAAGCCCAATAGTTTTGATATTATATTTATAATAAAAATGCCAATAGCTGCCCCCGATAACTTTTTCACAATAACTCCTTACTTATTCCTTTATCTTTTTTATCATATAATCGTACAGCAATACCTCTTTCAAAGTTCTTGCTTCATAATTCTTAATAAGCTCTTTTGCACTAAACCCTTTTATATAGATATTACATAGCTTTTCCTGATAAGTTTGTTTTTCTTTATAATTTTCTTGAACCTCCTTATATCCCTTTTTATCATTCCTTAAAATATAATATATCCTTCTAAGAAATTTTATTAAAAGTGGATTTCGGATTAATTCACGTATAATATCTTTATAGTATGTAGTTTTTTCCTTATCAGTAAGTTCTAATGTATTAAGATTTAATGTTTTTACTTTTATATGCGAAAAAAATGGCACATCAAGCAATTCAGGGGCAAAAAATTTAATTCCTTTCATTAAAAAACGTGAATTTATCTTTTCTTCGAATTTTAATTTTTCTGCCAATTCAACCATTGTTCCATCTCCTAAAAATGGAAAACTGTAAAAAAACTGATTTGCGAAATTATTCATTACCGTATCCGCCCTATATCTATATGCGGAATGCAATTTCTGAAAATCGTCCTTATCAAGTCTTTCCGGTGATAATCCTTTATCGATACAAATTTCTGTAAACTGACTGATAATAAGAGACCGATATTGTTGGTAGAACGAATAATCATTGTGTAAGGATCGTTGAATATAAAGTTCATCAACAAACTCTTCCACTGTGTATTGATTCTTTTTCAGATTTTCAATTGACTCAATATTCCTGTATACTTCTCCAAAATATCCAAAACATATAAAATCAACATCTATTACTTCCTCAAACTGTTTTATTACATTTTTGTTAAATCGATACAATAAACCCAGTTCACCGTATTTCTCTAAAAATAAATCAATATTTGTATTATCAGTTTCACTCCAATCCATTTTTGTTAATGAAAGACTGCATTTCTGCGCAATTTCTTCCACAATCTTTTCATCCTCTTTTTTCGTAAAAGTATTCGCCGAATTTCCGACACCATAATATAAGTTCGGCTTAAATCCCAGTCTAAGCATAATAGCTAGATTTAATCTGGAATCCTGTCCTCCTGTCATGAAAATTCCCGTCTTATCAAAGTACCCCCCCCCCTCATAAATTGTATACATTTCTTCCCATATTTTTTCCCTTTTCTTTGTTTTGCTAGTCCGGGTGTGTTCTATCTGCCAATTCTCATCACTGAAATGAATAATCTGATTTCCTGTTAATCTGTAAATATTTTCAAAAATGGTAGCGTTTCCAATAATTGCGCATTGAAAACATTGTGCAACTACATTTTCTTCAATCACTTTTGTTTTGTCCAAAATTTTTGCCAAATGATAATATGTGTTAGTTAAAATGATTTTATTATTTTCTAAATAATAATAAATATTATAAGTACTTCCCGAATCAATAAAGCCAGTAAATTCATTGCCTATCTTGATGCCTATAAAATAACTTCCAACAATCTCACTTTTTGAAAGAGTTTTTTCCTTATAAGCTTCAAAAATTTTTTCTAATGCCTTTTTCCCCATGTCATGATCATAGAAGAAAGTGCCTGCACCAATAATATAGTCATCACCTTCCGTATAGAAATTTTCAGAATTCATCCTTATTTTTCGATATACATTAATCTGAAAATCATCCTCTTTTTTTTCAAAATTACTGATATGATTTTTGTTAAAACATTCCACTAATCTTTTATAATCAATTTTATCCGAAGCTATTACTATTTTTCCCATATCATTTCTACATGAAATACATATTTTAAAATTTCATTTTTCCTTTCTTCATATTTTTTATTAAAAACATCTAATAAACCTTCCGATTCGTTTCTCTGTTTTTTAATATTCTTATTCCTACTACTAAACCATACCATTGTACTATACCAACAAATATCTTATTTGATAACAACGTAACTTCAAAACAATTATAAATCAGTATACCCACCAACACAGCCAACAATAATTTACCCAATTTAGCGTCGATATAAGAAGCAATAGTTTTCCACAAAACATTCAGATACACAAGAAGACAAATTAGACCTATAAGCCCATTCTGCATAAGCAATTGTATATAAGTATTATGAAATGAGGAAACCGCATAACGCTCCAGTTGAGGTAGTACACCGGTTCCCAGACCAACAAAAAAATCGTTTTTTAAACGCGACAATTCTGAACTCCACAAATAAGGCCTTGAAGAATCTAAATTCTTGCCGAAAACCTCCATAGAATACTGATTTACCTCATTGTACCATGAAAAATTGTGTATATTAATATATATAGAAATGATAAGAACAAGTGCAATAACAAAAACCCAATATAACATATTCATTGTTTTCGTTTTAAATCTCACAAAACATAAAAATCCATATACTAACAAAATGAAAATAAAAGTAAAAAGTGCCGTTCGAGAGTTGGTAATAAATACAAAAAACAATAATGCTATACAACAAATGCCAGAAAATAATATACTCCTGTTTGACTTCATCTCAGATCCGTCCAAAAATCCTAAAATCAAATAATCAAAATATAAAAAAGTCAAACATGCCGCCAAGGAATTCTTTAAATCAAAAAAATCTTCTCCGCCTCTTATATATTGATAACAGAAAAAAACAATTAATAATACAAAAGACAGTTTAAACCATATTGAGAGATTTTCTTTTCCTTTTCTTAAAAGACAATACGACAGCCCCCATATACCGATCACAGCTATAACAGTCCGTAAAGCCTGCATACCTGGATTTCTTAAAAGTCCAACACATTGCACAACGAATAAAAGTAACAGAGGAAATAACATTTTAAAAACTTCCAATTCAATTCCTTGCAGTATCATAAAATATACAGAAAAAAATATGCTTAATAATAAAATTACATATTCTAATCCTGCTATCTCCGTAGTTACTTTTGCTATCATCATTATCCATATAATCAAGGCTGGATAAAATCTGAAAATCTTATTCATTATCATGTCTCTCTTCCATAATACATCATTTTTCTCTTCAAATTACATTCGACAGACATTAAATCTCAAACACAACGAAAACAACGCACTGACTGTGACTTCAGTGCGTCGCATACCCCTATTAATATTGTCCTTCTCTTCTCTGTCCCTATCATAAAAGTAAAACCTTTCTTTTGTTCCATATATTTTTTATCCTATAGTATCCTTCACATGCTTTTTTATTATACATCTATTGCCTTGAAAAGTCCATCCCTAAGTTTGTCGCTTCATCTTTTCCTAAACTATAATTCCAGAAAAAGAATGACAGTACAAATTAAATTATAATTCCTTCATCAACATGAAACTCTTTTCCAGCGACCCTGCCCAAAACAAAATCCCACTGATCTGCTTTTAGACCAACATCATTTCTTTTTACATACAAATTGTCTGCCGACAAAATGTCTCCCTCTTGTATTTCCTTTGCAGCAACGATTCGCTTTGTAACTACTTCTGCAATCTTCTTTTCTTCTTCCGTTGGTCTTTTCACACCGTCTCCAAGAAAAAACTCCGTGCGCCGGACTGCCTTAACTAATTCAGCAAAATCTGCTGGTTCTGTACTGGCCGCATGATCCGGACCTTCCATACTGCTGTCAAGCGTAAAATGTTTCTCTATTATTGATGCTCCTAATGCTACTGCAGCCACCGCTACATCTTTTCCCATTGTATGGTCCGAATAACCGACAGTCAGGTGAAAGGCATCCCGCAGTGTAAGCATTGATTTTAAATTTACATCCTCATATGCGCATGGATAATTAGTTGTACAATGCAGAATAGAAATATCTTTTGCCCCGCCTTTCCGAAGAGCACTTAAAGAAAGATCCACATCCGCCAGCGAACTCATACCTGTACTCATAATAACTGGTAACTTTTTGCTGCCCATGTACCTTAAAAAGGAAACATTTCCTATATCGCCCGAACCGATTTTTATAAATGGAATTCCCAGTTCGATCAGGAAGTCCAGACTTTCTTCTTCATCCGCCGTTGATGAAAAAACAATTCCGATTTCATCACAATGCCTTTTAATCTTTCTGAAATCATCATATGACAGTTCTAACTTTTTCAACATATCATACTGTGATTCCTGAATGCCTGTATTCGTAGTCTGATATTCCGCCTGCGCAACATTTCGTGTGATTATCTTTTCCGTTTTCCATGTCTGGAATTTAACAACATCTGCTCCGGCTTCCTTCGCCTTATCACATAATTCCAGAGCCAATTCCAACTTTCCATTATGATTAACGCCTGCTTCCGCTATAATCAGACATCTGTCCCTACTTTTGAATTGCATATCTTATCCCCCTGTTATCTAATCTAATTTTTTTTCAACGATATACATCTTTACTTCCTTGTCTAATTTGGGAATATACACCATTCTATACTCCTCCGTTACATTAACTCCACATGCTTGATACGCTTTTAGTGACGCAATATTATCTTCGCGGATTGCATCTTTCATTTTCCGGTACCCCATCCGTCTCCCCTCGTTAAGCCCCAACGCTATTGCCTTTTTTGCGTATCCATATCCTTGATATTTTTGGGAAATAGCTGTTGCGAGTTCAAAGTGCTCTTCTCTAGGAATAATATATATATGCCCTACTTTCTCTCCGCCACTCTCAACAATATATATTTTTCTTGTTTCTTTTTTTTCTGCATTGTCTACTGCGTTCTTAAAAAAGAAAAACAAATTTTCTCTATCCGGCTTACTCCCATGTCCAGTCCAATAGACATTCGTTTCTTCACATTTTAATTTATAGAAAAAATCAAAATCATCCAAAGCAGCTTTTCTGATCTTAATCATATTAATCTCTCCTTCTTTATATTCTGCCATTGGTATTTTCAATAATTGCTTTCAGCATGATTAAATCTATTTCCTCATCTATATCAATGGAGCGCTCTCTCGGCATAATATATGCATAACAGTTATCCAGATACAAATTATACTCTGGATTCATGATATTTTTAGCATTTACAAGATATATCGCTCCATTTTCCTGATAATATTTTTCCAGATCCTGTCTTCTCATCTGACTGTAAGAAGATTTTGCGTAATCTCCGAGAGACTTATCCTTATCTAATGGAAAACACCATTGAACTGGGTGGGCTGTTTCCGTTACAGTAACTGCATTACGTACTTTATCTTTGCCGATCATCTTGTATACTCCCCTGATGTCATCAACAGAACGAAGCGGAGAAGTAGGCTGCAGCACAGCGACATAATCAAATATTTTTCCCATCTTTCTATAATTTTGTAATACTTCTCTTATAACGTCCCATGTTCCCGCAGTATCACCTGAAGTAAACTCTGAGCGCAGGAAGGGGACCTCTGCACCGCATCTCCTGGCAATATCTGCATACTTCTCTGAGTCGGTCGATACCATAACAGTCTCGAAACATGCCGCTTCCAGAGCCGTTTTTATCGTGTAATCAATCAGAGGCCTTCCACATACATCCATGATATTTTTATCTTTTAAGCCTTTTGAGCCACTTCTTGCCGGTATTATCGCTATCGTCTTCATATCTTGTTGTCCTCAATATCGTAAAATGATTTTTTTAAGTTAATGTCATGATTTATAATATGTCTCTTAATATGGTACAAAATTTCAGCAGAAGTTTCTCCTGAACCATAAGGATTAACAGCAGCTTTTGCCTGTGACACGATTTCTTCTGACATTGCAAGCTTTATTGCCTTTATGATCTCATTCTTTTCTATCCTGCAAGATACAATGCCAGCCGCAAACAGCCGACCTTTCTGCCTGTCCCCTATATTAACTGTCGGAATTCCAAAACACGGTGTCTCTACTATTCCGCTCGAGGAATTCCCTATTAACCCTAAAGAATATTTTTGCAATGCAAGATATTCTTCTATACTCAAGGATGAGAACAATTTACAATTATCATGATTGCTTACAAACTCTTCTAAATAATCATTGATGATCTTCCCCCCCGAATCCGCATTTGATTTCATAATTACAAACTGAATATCTTTGAATGTATCTAATGCCATAATCAGTTCCTGAATTTGTCTTTCCGGGCTTAATTCATCCAAAGTGACTGGATGAAATATTACAGAAAAATAGGGTAAATCTGAATTTATCCCAAGTTTTTTTCTTATAGATTCTTCTGACTTCAGCTCCATTATACGAACATTTTCAACCCCCGGGTCTCCCACATTGAATACCCGCTCTGGCGCCTCACCCAATTGTATAATTCTTCTTCTATAGGTTTCACAAGCCGGAAAATGAAGATAGCTCAACTTTGTTATACAATGACGAACTGCATCATCTATCGCTCCCTCTGTCACTTCTCCGCCAGAAATGTGAGCTATTGGAGTTTTTGCATTCGCAGCACAATAACAGATCGGAATCAATTCGTAACGGTCGCCTAATACGACTACAAAATCCAAGTTCAATTTTTCAAATACCCCTGCAAATGCCATAAAATATCTTCCCATTGTCTGCGAAATGGAAGCAGAATCTTTTGAGCATATTTCAACAGGTATTTTTAACGTAATAGGGAATCTGTCTTTTTCTATATAATGAATCGTAAGTCCATAATCCTCTATTAAGTGGGTACCTGTTACGATTAAATTCAACTCTGTATCAGGATCTTCATCTATTCTTTTTATCAGGTTCTTTAATAATCCGTACTCAGCTCTGGTTGTCGTTACAACTCCTATTTTCATGACAATATCGTCCCCGCTTTCTGGAAATTTCATTAAAAATAATATTATTCCTCTGGTTTTCTATACTGAATATAATAACTATTATTCATGTCAAATTCAGAATCCACTTCCTGCCGCTTATATAATAGCTCCTGATATTTTTCCGGCATAAAAATATTTCTGCCGATATAAAATCCTATCCTCCCATTTTTATTAAACTGCTTTTTAAAATGAAAAAGACTGTCTTCTATTCCAACTCCGCCGCCAAGATGCAATTCTTTTATTCCTCTTTCTCTTCCCCAATTTGCAGCTTCATAAAGCAAAAGATTCGTAGGTGCAAAGGTTCTGTATTCAACCAGATTTCCAGACAAATGATAATGCATATACTGTTCATTATAAAAGAAAACAGATGCGGCAACCATTACTCCATCTTTGTAAGCATAAAAATACTCTGTTTCAAATCCCATATTTTCCTTCATATATTCATAATAGCTTTTAGGAAAATAATAAAATGAACGAGCCCTGTCTCTATCCATGGTTGTTTCGTAAATATTCATAAATTCATCAATATACTTCCCGCTATCATGTTTAATAACGATATCGTTTTTTATAGCTTTGCGGATAAGATTGCGGTTCTTAGGATCCATCTGTATCATTAAATCTTCTTGTGTATCTAAATTAATAAAAATAGTATCCTTTATATATGCATTTTCGATTACTTTATCACAAACTAACTGATTTTGAAGCAACGGATGGAATCTGACAAATTGAGTAATTATTTTTTTATCTGAAGCCAGCTCATACAACTCTTTTCTAAACTCCTTTTGCTGTACATCTGTAAGTCTGTCTGCATCTGACAACGGTCCGCCATATCCATATGGCGTATTCCAATCAAAATATTCTCCATGTGACAAACTTCCTTTAAATGCCGTAAAATCAGCGATATCCTTCTCAACGATCGAATAGCATAAACTGCAGCCATTTCCTTTATAATGTAATAGATATGGTATTCCTACTTCATTTTGCATAAAAGAAACGGCATATTCGCATGTATAATAAACATCTGTCTTTTTATATGAATCAACTATATTATTCCACTTTGTCTGTTCATCATATCTAATTAACTCAATCATTTACCATACCCTCACATTCATACATACTCTTTTGAAAACGCTGACATTCTGTCCGCAATATATAACATGTCCTCTGTGCCATACCGCTGATCAATCGGAATGGACAACTCCCTGCCATTATTAAAAACCGCACCTTCAAATTCCTTTAACTCGTCATATAACGGCCAGTGCACTGGACAGTATATATGACTGTCAATGAGATATTTTCTTAAAGTATCTCTTTTTTCCACGCTCACCATAAAAAATAACGGCACTTGATTTTTCCCATTGCAGGCAACCTGTTTGTACCTTTTATCTGACAACTTTTCACTTAAAAACAAATAATTATTACGTCTGACTTCAGCAATTTTGTTGATATCCATACATTTAAGAACCTCATAAGACCGTTCTGATATACCAAATGGCTGTTTTTGTTCATCCAAAAGCTGTTCTGTCTCTGTAAATATCTTTAAAAAAGCACTCTTTTCTATATTCTGTCCCTCCAAATACAAGCCTTTATCGAGCATTGCCTTCACCTTTTTATCAGCCCATATGTTTTTTATGCAGCTTTTCAAGGGAATCTTTTTCCTGGAGTATAAAACACCTCCGTCAGACACCGGAAACCATTTCCGCAAACTGCAGATACAGTAATCTCCCACAGTTTGTCTTGCACTCAGAAAGCTATGTGTAGTATCTTCCACGATAATAAAATTATTTTCCCTTTTTAATTCTAATAATTTCCTGAAATCGTATGCGTCTCCTATATAACCATTAAAGTAATGCAGATACAGAATGTCAATATCACCCGTGCATTTTTCCAAAACATCTTCCCAGTCGATGCAGAAATTATGGTCTACGTGATAATAGATAACCCTACTTTCCGGGAAGCAATCTCTGACAGACTCACATATATAATCTGGCAGCACGATTATTCCAGATGTAATCTCCTCTAATAATGCACGAAGCGCACTTCTTCCGCTATCAAAAAAAGCTGTATTAAACTCTTGAAGATAAGTAAACACATTGTGTAATACGATACGATCATCATGAAATTTATTATCTATGTGAAACTCGCTGCCGATTTCCCGTTTAAACATTTGCTTCTCCCCAAACACCTGACAAGTTAAATTTTAGACTGATATTCTTTGCTAATCCCGTCCAAACAAATCCCGTGTATATACCTTGAATTTTACATCATCCAGGCATCTGTCATACCTGTTGGCGATAATCACCTGACTCTGTTGCTTGAATTGTTCTAAATTATTGATTACCTTACTTCCGAAAAATGTCGTATCATTCTCAAGTGCAGGCTCATAAATAATAACGACTGCACCTTTCGCTTTGATTCTTTTCATTACCCCTTGTATCGATGACTGCCTGAAATTGTCTGAATTGGATTTCATAGTAAGGCGGTATACACCAATTACAACCTCTTTTTCTTTTGCCAGATCATAAATATACTCATCTTCATAGCCATAATATCCTGCCATCAGAAGCACGCGGTCTGCTATAAATTCTTTTCTGGTCCTGTTCGACTCAACGATAGCAGACATCATATCCTGCGGCACATTCTCAAAATTGGCCAACAATTGCTTCGTATCCTTTGGCAGGCAATACCCGCCATATCCAAATGACGGATTATTATAATGGGTACCTACTCTCGGATCAAGGCATACTCCTTCTATAATCTTCTGAGCATCTAATCCTTTCATTTCCGCATAAGTATCAAGCTCGTTAAAATACGACACACGAAGAGCAAGATATGTATTCGCAAACAGTTTAACAGCCTCTGCTTCTGTAAAACCCATGATCAACGTGTCAATATCTTCCTTAATCGCGCTTTCTTTCAATAATTCAGCAAATCGATCCGCCGCTTTTGTAAGACGGGCATCATTCATATCCGTACCAACTATAATACGTGAAGGATACAGATTATCATATAATGCTTTTGATTCTCGCAGGAACTCCGGACTGAATAGTATGTTATCGCACTGATATTTATTGCGGATACTTTCTGTATAACCGACTGGAACCGTTGACTTAATAACCATAACAGCATCCGGATTGCATTCGATTACCGATTCAATTACATTTTCCACCGCAGATGTTACAAAAAAATTCTTTTTAGGATCATAATTTGTCGGCACAGCTATCACAACAAAATCTGCTTCTTTATATGCCGTCGCAGCATCTAAGGTCGCAGCAAGCTGCAGATTTTTGTTAAGCAGATAGTCTTCAATATATTCATCCTGAATCGGAGATTTTTTCTGATTAATCATATTTATTTTTTCTGGAACAATATCCACAGCCGTCACTTGATGATTCTGTGCCAGTAATGTAGCTATTGATAATCCTACATAACCTGTTCCTGCAACTGCAATCTTCATTATGATTGTCCCCTTTCTTTAAATAATTGCTTCATGAAGCAGTGTGTGAGGTTTTGAAAACATAATATATCCTAATTCTTTCAAATTTCGGTATTCATCCGGTCTGCTCAAATCGTCAATTACAACGTTCCTTTTCAGTAAATATGCCTGATAAAGCACTGTTGAATATCTCGAAATGACATTACGAGTTTGAGAAATAGAATCCAGAATTGGTACAGACTTGGGATCTTCTCTCTCAAAATCTTTCATAATTTCTGCCGTATCTTCATTTTCATATATTGGATGCGGCCTATAAGCTACTATCAGCCCTTGGTCTTTCAAAATTCGCAATTGCTTTGCAATCTCCAATAATGTTTCTCTGCTTTCACTCTGAAGATAGTAGGTGTAATCGTATTTAATTTTTAAAACAGGCTGCTCCTTCACTTCCAACGGAACTATCGTATATTTACTATTATACGCTTTAAGTCTTGAAAACAGCTCAATATAGTACTCATCCCAAACAACACATTCATCATATGAAAAAAAAGCATCCCGTATATAGAACATCTTTTCACCATGCATAATATCAATATGCTGAACATTATTGCCAGAGCAAAACAAAGTCAAAAAAGATGACGAAAATGAGTATTCATTACATACTAAAATTGCTTGAGGATGATATCGTTGTATGATATATCTATATTGCGTCATCTTAATCATATTTTTCAGCAAAAAATAAAACGAGAACGGGTACCTGCGCCAAACCTTTGTAACAAAAAAACTTCTGTCTTTTTTACAGCATAAACATTTTGCCTTTTCTACATTTGTGATTTCTGAATACCTTGATTTCACAACATGGGGGAGAACACTACTGTTTCCGCTATCAAAAAAGACCGCACTATTTGCAACGCGATTTTCTTTCCTTTCGCATTTTATACATCTAATCAGCCAATAGAAAAACACGGGCATAGAGACAAAATTAATTGCTATTTTGGTAAACAGCGGCATTTCTCTAATCTGGCATAAATATTGAAAATATGACCTTTGAATTTTGTCAGAAGGTTTACCAAGGTGTTTCAAATACATCTCTTGCTTTAATACATCAATATCAGCCATATCTGTAGAAACACTTAATATACGATATACTGTTTTTTTTAACAACTTAACTAAATTTTTCATCTGCTTTCTAAAATTCTCCTGACATATCAGTACTAGCAAAATTTTTTAGCGGAAGCTTCACTGGCTGACCTGTCTTTTGGCTTTTATAGATAGCAAGGACCATTTCAAGTGCATTTCTTCCATCTATAGCACTTACATACGGTTCGCGTCCCGTCCTGATTGCATCTACAACGTCTGCAAACAGACTTGTATGACCATTGCCGTATACATTGCTTGTTGCTTCCTGCAGATTTTTATTATTTAGATCTGTCTCACGCTGATCAGCAAAATCCCAAACATCAATGTTATTACAAGATGTCCCGCCTAACTTGACCGTACCTTTTTCACCAAAAAGATACAATGTTTCTTCAAGATTTTTAGGATATACATTTACAGTTCCTTCAATAGTCGCAATAGAACCGTTTTTAAATTTCACAACTGCCATTCCGATATCTTCTGCTTCCAAATAATGATGAAACTGCTGACGGGTAGCCCCGTATACCTCTTCTACTTCCTCTCCCATCATCCATCTCAACAAGTCTATTCCATGAATACATTGATTCATCAATGAACCGCCATCAGAGGCCCATTTTCCCCTCCATGCAGCCTGATCATAGTAATTCTGATTTCTATTCCAACGAACATGAACACTGCCATGAGACAATTTTCCAAATCTTTTTTCTTCCAATGCTTTTCTCATTTCTTGTACAGCAAGATTAAAACGATTTTGATGGCATGCCGATACAGCTACTTTTTTTTCATTAGAACACCTAATGATCTCATCCGCATCTTCAATACTCATTGCAATTGGCTTTTCAATAATTACATTTATTCCATTATTTATACAATATAGCGCAATTTCTGCGTGCACACCGCTGTCCGTTGCAATACTGATTAACTCTATATCATTTTCCGTTATCATTTTTTTATAGTCTGTATAGCGTTTAATAGTTTTATCATTTTCAATATTATGTTTCGTAAGAAGCTCTTCCATTGCCGCTGGAAGAACGTCACACACTGCTACAAACTCTAATCCATTATTCATCGCTGCTTTGATATGGTTAGTAGCTATACGTCCACAACCAATTAATGCATATTTCATCAATTTATTCTCCTTGTTTTTTATTCGCTTTCCAATAAAGCATTTATAATATAGTCTCTTTCTTCATCACGCAATTCTGGAAACACTGGAATTGCAAATGTCGTTCTACTCAATTCTTCAGTAACTGGCAAATCACCCATTTTGTAACCTAGATCTGCAAAAGCGCCTTGAAGATGCAGGGGAACCGGATAATATGTCCCACATGATACCCCTTTATTTTGTAATCTCTTCATAATATCACTTGCATTGTGATGTTTAAGTGCATATATATAATAAGAATGATAACATTCTTCACTTTCAAAAGGAATGACATAACTGGTATTTTTAAGTGCCGCATTATAAAATGCTGCATTGTTTCTTCGGTTATTAATAAATTCCTCCAAGTGTGTTAATTTTTTGCGTAATATAGCTGCCTGAATTGCATCTAATCTAGAATTATACCCTATCAAATAATTATAATATTTTGATTCGCCATCGGGCAAGTTCTGGGGTAATTCCTCTCCTTTCAAGTCATATTCCCTTTTCAAAGTCCAAAGACCATCCCGGCCTGAGCCATGAACTTTCAATGCTCTGCATGCTCGTGCTATATCTTCATTATCTGTGAGAATCATACCTCCATCGCCGTCACATCCCAGATTCTTTGTCGGGAAAAAAGAAAAGCAAGAAATATCTCCTAATGTATTTTTTCTCTCTCCTTTATATCTTGTACCTGCAGACTGCGCGCAATCTGCAACTAAAAACAAATTATGCTTTTTGCAAATTTCTCTCAGAGAATCCATATCTGCGCTATGTCCGTAAAAATGAACCGGAAGAATGCACTTCGTTTTTTCAGTAATAGCCTCTTCAACTTTTGATACATCCATACAGTATGTATCTGCACATACATCGACAAATACTGGGGTTGCGCCGACAGCAGCAATACTTTCCGCCGTTGCGAAAAATGTCCATGAGACGGTAATCACTTCATCGCCCTTTCCTATCCCCAAAGCTCTTAATGCCAAAATAATAGCATCCGTACCATTCCCACATGAAATACCATATTTTGCGCCCTCATAATCTGCAAATTCATTCTCTATTGCCGAAACTTCCGCACCTCCAATGTACCTGCCGCTCCGAAGTACCTGTAACACTGCCGTTTCATATTCTTCTGCGTAGGTTCCATGCTGTCTTTGAACATTCATTAATTGAATTTCCATAAATAAATCCTCCTATATTTTATAACCAAGCATTCTTTTGATTCGCGGTTTTAATATCTCTTTGCATTCCCCTAGTAAACTTTGATTCATAACATTATAATTGATTACTCTGTCTCCATTAAACTGCCTGAAAAAATTTTCAATACTTTCGACATTGGAACCTTCAAAGTCAAACTGTGCTGATACCGTAGCAGCAAATTGAATCGCTTCCCACAAAACCAGACTTTGAGCGCCGCTGCTTCTAAACCGGCTATCGCTCCCGCCTAATAGATAATAGCAAATTCGAGAATCATATAATAAAAATGCGCCGGAATGTATGTTTCCATCGCAATCCTTTGCAATAATAATTTTCCCGTTCCCTCTGTTAACTGCTTTTTCCATAATACGAATAATTAAATTACTATCTATAGGATTTTTTCTTTTCTGAGCTTCAAATGTTTTATTCAGCAATTCCAATAAGTCTTCAGGTTTGCTGTCTTCTGCTATAGTAGTTTTATTTCTTGCAGACTTTATATTTTTTTTCACGGTTTTGTTAAAACTTTTATATAACGTATCCATATCCCCTAAATCCCTAAGACGATATGAGAATTCCGGCATATATCTGAACCCATGCCATCGGTATGGCAATATATACTCATTTGAGGAATCAAATACCATATTAAATGATTTATACACTGGTAATTGCTCCAACAGCTGATTGATTATCTCCTTCTGTTTACTAAGATGCTTATTTCCGTTCTGCTTTTCCCGATACTCGGGAGTAATCCATGGACCTAACGTCTGCGTAAGACTTGGCATCACTATTTTATTCTTGTCCAGCACATACGGCATTCTTGCCACCACTTTACTATTCTCTGTAACAGTTACTTCCGACCACCTGTCTGTTGCTACTAAGTCTAACCACCATGCTTCTTCAAACACACTATTGCTAAAACTAGACTCTTCTTTTGACATAATATTATTCCCTTTCAATCCTTCACCTCATATTTACTCAGATATAACACGAAATTAAAAAAAATGCTTCAAAGTAGCGTTAAACGCATATCCGATAAAATAATACAGACATTGGAAAAAAGGAAGCTTTTCAATTTTCCTGCAATTTTCCCAATGATTGATAGCAGCTTTCCATTTATCGTTAGAGATAGAAGTCTCAACCTTTCTATAATAAGCAAGGCTCTCATCTAGTCCATAAGCAACATGTCCTTCTCTCAAAAGCTTTGCCCAAGTCATGGAGTCTAAATCTTTTTTCAAATTTACCATCTTAAAATCATGTCCGATTATATCCAGGTCTAACATGGCTACAGATGTTCCGATTACTGTGTTTCTCATATATTGACCATAATTCTGAGACTTTGGCGCATGGACTACTTTATTTTTGCCTTCTCTCATAATTTCATATGCGGAAAACGTAAAACCATAATGATTTGTAACCATAAAATCAGTATGCTTCTTTAACTTATCCGGTTTCCAGACATCATCAGCATCTAAAAAAGCTAATAACGTACCGTGTGCCAATGATATTGCTGTATTCATGGCAACCGCCACTCCAGAATTTTTTTCTAATTTGTGAAGTATGATCCTTCGGTCATTATAACTTTTTACAATTTCTACTGTATTATCCTTAGATCCGTCATCAACAATGATAAGCTCCCAATTTTGATATGATTGAGCCAAGACGCTTTCAATGGCCTCACCGATGAATTTTGCCGCATTATAAGCAGGCGTTATGATAGAGACTAGTCGTTCCTCTTTTTTACTCATAATATTTTCCTCTTTACTCAGTTCTTAATATCTTTTCTGCTTCCATGTTTTTTTCAATGAACTCTTCTTGCGTTATATATCCCTCCGACAGCAAATACTCGCCAAAATCTTTGGCTGTAACCGAATCACCGTCGGTTATCCCATCTTTGTGAATCACTGCTTTGTCTATCGTTTTTATAATGATATCTAAATCCTTCAGAAAAGAAACATGATTTATATATTCCAGATCATATTTAAATTTCTCTTCCCAGCTTATTGCATTTCTTCCGCTAACCTGCGCTAGCCCTGATAAACCTGGTTTTGCAGTATGGCGCATTCTCTGGGTTTCCGTCATAAAAACCATATCACGTACCAGTTGCGGACGCGGACCAATAATTGTCATCGTTCCATTCAAAATATTAAAAACTTCTGGCAATTCATCAAGCGATGTATACCTTAACCATGCACCAAATTTTGTCAGGCGTGCTTCATCTGATAATAAAGTTCCTTTCTCATCCCTCTCATCTGTCATCGTACGGAACTTATACATCTTAAAAATATACTCACAGCCCGTCTCCGGGTTTATCAGTCCTGGCCGATACTGTGTAAATAATACCGGACTTCCCAGCTTTATTCTGACTAAGATTGCAATTGCTACATATAACCAGCTAAAAACAATAAGCACCAGCCCGGAACAAATTACATCTATGATTCTTTTTATTACTTTTTCATAGAACCCCATCTTACGATACAATCTAACATTTTCCACATTTTTCATAAGTATACAGCTGTCTCCTACAAATAAAGATTTAGCAAAAACAACTCTTAATAATTTCAATAATTATATTCTGCTGCTCTGATGACATTTTATTATCACTTGGCAGACAAAGTCCTCTGTCAAAAATATCCTCCCCTGCATCGAATATCCTGCTGTTACAAGAACCTCCTGCAATATACGCATTTGTATTTGCTCTTCCACTTCCATTCTTTGTCACAAAATCATGCATTCTGTATATCGGCTGCATATGCATCGGCTTCCATATCGGTCTGCCTTCCACATTAAATTTCGCGATCGTTTCCAAGATCTCTGTCGGACAGCTCTTGCCATGTTCTGATATATACAAAGATTCACATTCTCCTCTAACCTGTTTACACATAGCATCATCATTAATAATCAGACAGCTTAGCCAATAATTGGGTTCACTATTATCCGCATCATACGGATTCATAAGAACCGGCAGATTTTTAAATCCCTCTTTATATCTTTCATAGATTGCCTTCTTTTGAGCTATATGCTCGTCCAAATACCCGAACTGCCCCCTGATAACACCCGCGATAACATTGCTCATACGATAATTATATCCAACTTCTTCATGTTGATACCATGGTGCATCTTCGCGCGCCTGAGTAGACCACTTTCTGACCTTATTCGCATCCTCCTCATCATCAGTCAAAAACATCCCGCCGGAAGAACCAGTAATGATTTTATTTCCGTTAAAGGAAATACAATTATATTTTCCAAATGTTCCTGTCTGCCTGCCTTTATAGGTCGCTCCCAAAGACTCTGCCGCATCCTCAATAATTACAGCTCCGTGTTTATCACAAATCGCTTTTAATTCATCTATTTTCGCCGGAGTGCCGTAAAGATGTACCATAACTACGACTTTAACCTCTGGATACATCTCAAATGCTTTTTGCAAAGCTTCTGGATCCATATTCCATGTATCATACTCCGTATCAATGAATATCGGGACTCCTCCTTCATAAACAACAGGATTCACCGTTGCGCCAAAAGTCAAATCAGAGCAAAACACTTTGTCCCCATGCTTAACTCCCGCCAGTCTTACAGCCATATGTAACGAAGCTGTTCCTGCTGAAAGAGCGACTGCATATTTACATCCTATTTTTTCACATGCCAAGCGTTCTACTTCATTAATATTTTTCCCTACAGTAGACATCCAATTTGTTTCATAAGCTTCCTTAACATATTCCATCTCACTTCCGTGCATGGTAGGGCTGCTTAACCATATTTTAGAATCAAAAACTTTAAAATGACTATCCGAATTAAACATATCTCTTCTCCTATTGTACATAAAAAAATACTTTTCTTTTTATTCTTTTAAACTATTGTTATCAAATACACATCCCATCATCAAATACAGCCCAATCCAAGGCAGCCACACAAATGGCTGCTCTACGTTATCAGCCATAGACATCACGATGGATGACACACAGACATAAAAGGGGACTGCCGCATACGGTACCTTTTTTTTGCTATATCGAAATGTCCTTATTATTACCATAATCAGCATTATAATGTATGGCGCACTAGCAAAAACCCCATAACGATGAGCGATACCAAGCACCGCGTTATGAGGAAGTCTTTTCTTTCCCCACATTTCCGGGTTCTCTTTATGTCCAAACAGATTCATTTCTCTCAAATACGCTTTATAATAATAATCTCTCCCGGAAAGAATTCCCGATAATGATGCATTATTGAGCTTATGTCCCAATCTGCTGTCTCTGATTTTTTCTTTCAGATCGCCTGCATAAACAATCATACCGAACTGTCGTTTTGCGATTAGTTCTTCCCCCTCATATGTGATAGAAGTCCCTAAGGACTGCGGTATATGCTTTACTCCCCAATCAATACACATATATGTAGGAGTCAGCAAAATGAGCCCGCTTATAACAACTAATACTAACTTCTTGCGGCAATGTTCCTTTTTGGTATAATAAGCCATTCTTACAAACCAGATAAATGCAATTCCCGCTATAGTTAAAAGAGGGCAGAGAGACTGAGATTTTATCATAAAAACGAATGTCACACATCCTTCTGCAATATAAATCAAAAGGTATTTCAGATTCACTTCATTTTTAATCGCGTTTTCCAATTCTCCCAAAACGACAGCAAATATAGTTGCCAAATATAGGGCAAATATACTTGGATTTGCAATGATTCCAGAATATCTTGCATCCGCCGAAACATCCGGTCTGAACAACAGACAAAATATCGTAATCAATACTAAAAAGATATGAACAGCCCGGACAAAATTCTTTATCATCCCCTCTGGCTTTTCCATATTATTCCATACAAATATAAAGAAGCCCACTGCAAAAACCATGACATATCCGATAAATCTAAAATACTTCGGAAGAAGAAAATCTGATATACATGCAATAATCCACAGGATAAGCCAACTCCATACAAGGCTGTTATTCCAATTTTTTTTCTCAGGTTTTGATTCCACAGACAACATCGTAATTATTAATAGCAAAACCAGATAAATAAACGCATGATATTTAAATTTTATATAATAAACTCGAAGTATTTCCACCAATACACTATAAGAAAACATCAAAACAAAAAAGGACGTAACTAAATAATTTTTATATTTCTGAAGAAAAAACATCCTTTCTTGAATTTTTTTGAATTGACCAGCAATTATGATATAAATTTCCTGTAGGGACTCTATCCAACTATAAAACCTAAAAGAAATACCTATTTTACGCCAAATGAACAGCAACGCCCCAGAGAGAAGTATATACAGCAAATAAGTAACAAAAACGATTTCAAGCGCCTTTTCCCCGTCAAAACATGGTTTTGTTTCTCGCATTTGCATCTTTTCAACATAAAATGAAGTGTCATTTTCCCCGGTTATCTCTATCGCAATAGTATTAAAGGAATTCTTAGGTAAATATATCAAATTCATTCCTTCATGTAACAGATATGAATTCTTTTCATTTTTTAATATTTCATTATTTTTCTGTTTTCTAAAATCAATTGTCCATTCAACATCTTTTATACTTAAATTTTTTAATTGGATGCAAAAATATTTATATTGATTTTCATTCTTTTCTATCTCTATTTGGTACTCAAAAAGGCCGTCATCTAATACCACTTTTCCCGAATTTTCCTGATGTCCTTTTTCCAGAGTAATCGCCGTTTTGTAAACACTATCCCGTACCTCATATACATCTCCCACATCATATAAACTGGTTATCGATGTGCTGCCGCTCAATATTACAGAACAGGCAATATAAGCAAATACAAAACCGATCAAAGCCCACGCAAGAATACAAACATACTTTTGAGTTCGAAAAATATCTTTCAATCTCATATAATATGACCACCTCATTATACATTAAGAGCGGTCTCGGAAACTCTGAAGTATCCATATTTCCGCTCTTTTTTATTGTTTTATTTTTGGGTTTCACCTCATTATTTCTGCACATTTTTTGAATAAATTTTCAAAAAAGGGTTGACAAGCGCCCCAAAATCGGGGGCTTCGCCCTTCGTTAAAAGAAATTCTTTTTTCGGAGGTGCCAACCATGCTGAAACATTGGGATTCCCACGCTGAATACCAACATTTTATTTCTGAAGCTGTGGCTTTATTAAATCCTTCACAGCTTAAAAAACTTTATTCCATGTCTGATTCCTGGAACA
>VIQU02000034.1 GCA_010206225.2 Lachnospiraceae bacterium MD308
AGGGGAATGGCCGTTCCGTTTGTTATCTGTCAGCAAGCCACCCTTTTGATTTTTCTCGTAACCAAGGGTAGCATCCAGTTCTGCTTCCATAAGCTCCTGAAGGATGTCTTTGAAACTCTCTTTGAGAAGAGAATAAACATCTGATACGCTGTTAATGTTGTTTTGTGAAATAATCTGTCGGATCTGCTCCTTTGCAACTGCCATAAAAACACTCCTTTACTATAAGAATTGTCATATCTTAATTCTTACCAAAAAGGAGCCATTTTCTTCCAAAAACACAAATTAATTTACACTACCGTGCCGTCTGAAGGTTTTTATATGCTTATTTTTATTCGTTCGCGTCTTCTGCCTGATCATCCGTCATGACGTCATCCGCATATGGTTCTTTTTCCACCTGCTTCATCGTAATTCCTAAATCATTAAAATCAATCTTCTTCCATGCCTTTTTATTCACACTGGTCTTGGCTTCATCCATCCATTTTTCCGTAACCTCTGCGAACAACGCATTCTCCCGCTCCGTGACGATCTCTTTCTTCTTGGATTCCGTTGCATCTTTATCCAGCAGGCTGGTGACTCTGGCAACATAACATCCGTCATCCGTTTCAATCACATCTGTCACCTCATTCTTTTTCAGAGTATCCGCCGCTTTGATAAGATCAGCATCCGGCACCTGTGTCTCTGCATCAAATGTGGCTTCCTGCGACTCTGCTCCCTGATCCTGCGCGATCTCCAAAAACTTCTGACTGTCTTTTTTTGCACTCTTTGCAAAGCTTTCTGCCTTATCCTTTACTGCTGCTTTCTCCTCATCTGTCATCTCGTCAGACTCTTCATCCTCGCTCTCCTCTTTCTGATAGGAGAACAACACATAATCCATTTTCTTCTGGGCCGCTTCTTCATCAGAGACATTCTGATCCGCATCCTCCTGAATCGCTGCGCGCATCTTCTGCTCTTCTGCCATCAAAGTAAGCATACGTTCTACCGTTGCTTTATCAGCCATGATCTTCTCTTTGTTCTCCAGCGAGTTATCCTCGTCGAATTCTTTGGCCGCCTTCTGGATCACTTCTTTCTCAGCGTCTGAAAGAGACACGTTATAATCCTTCATATGCTGTTCCAGAAGAAGCATCTGCTTTAATTCCTCCTGAATGGAAGCCTTAACGGATTCTTCATAAGTCTTGCCTTCCTCCGCCTTTGTATTCCACATATCGCCTTGCGTATACGCCCCAAAATAAGTCTCATACTGTGCCTGTGTATATCTTGCGTAAAAATTTGCCACATCCGCCGTGATCTCCGAATCATTCACCTTCACCACTACTTCATTCGGATTCACGGAAACCAGACTGCAGCCCGTCAAAGATGACGCAGCGGTCATCATTGCAGCAACAATCATTAATAATCTTTTTTTCATAATGCCACAATCCTCCTTAGTACCTGTCAACTTATATATTATACATTCTTTCTAACATTCTATCAATCCCTTTATGTCATTTAACATACTTTTCACAATATCCGTCGAACTTAACTGCTCTTCCTTTTTATTCTTGTTCAGCTTCCGGTAGACAAAGCAGGGAGGCTGCGTATCGGTCTTTAACACCAGTTCACCCTTATGACGCCTGATAAGCTCCGGAATCTTTTCCGGGATCACCCTCGCCTTTTCAAACATGGTGAAGGTATAGGTATCCCCTTTCTGTTCAACTGCCGTGATATAGGCGCTGTGCGCTTCTGCCTTCAGGCCCGCAACGAAAAGAAGCTTCTCCACCTTTTTCGGAATATCGCCGAATCGGTCGATCAGCTCTTCCGTCATATCCTCCATCTCTTCTACTGACTCTATGGCGGCGATCCGCTTGTAGATATCAAGCTTCTGGTATTCATTGGGGATATAGCTGTCAGGAATATACGCATCCACATTCAGATCAATCGTCGTGGTATACTCTTCCTCCTGCGCTTCTCCCTTCAGAAGACGCACCGCTTCATTCAGCATCTTGCAGTAGAGATCATACCCGACCGCCTCCATGTGACCGTGCTGCTCTGCTCCTAAAAGATTGCCGGCGCCGCGGATCTCCAGATCACGCATGGCAATCTTAATGCCCGAACCTAAATCCGTAAATTCTCGGATAGCCGCCAGCCTCTTTTCCGCTACCTCCCGAAGAAGTTTATCCCTCCGGTAAAGCAAAAATGCATAAGCCATACGGTTAGAACGCCCTACGCGCCCCCGAAGCTGATAGAGCTGAGACAGCCCCAGACGGTCTGCGTCGTGGATGATCATTGTATTTACATTGGAGATATCAAGACCAGTCTCTATAATAGTCGTCGAAACCAGCACATCGATCTCTCCGTTGATGAAGTCGTACATGATCCGTTCCAATTCACGCTCCTTCATCTGCCCGTGTGCGAATGCTACGTTAAGCTCCGGCACCAGCTTCCTTACGTTCGCCGTCACCTCCGTGATGTCCTCTACCCGGTTGTAGACATAGTATACCTGCCCCTGTCTCGCGCATTCCCGCTCGATCGCCTCCCGCACCATCTCGTCATTGTACTCCATAACATAAGTCTGGATAGGCATACGGTCATTCGGCGCTTCCTCCAGCACACTCATATCCCGGATACCGATGAGACTCATATGAAGGGTTCTTGGGATCGGCGTGGCAGTTAAAGTCAGTACATCCACATTCTCCTTCATCTTCTTGATCTTTTCCTTGTGCTGCACTCCGAAACGCTGTTCTTCGTCGATGATCAAAAGTCCCAGATCCTTGAACTTCATATCATTCCCCAACACCCGGTGGGTTCCGATCACAATATCCACAAGTCCTCTTTTTAGATCCTCAATCGTCTTCTTCTGCTGCGCACTCGTGCGGAATCTGCACATCAGATCCACCCGCACCGGAAAATCCTTCATTCTCTGCAAAAATGTATTATAATGCTGTTGTGCGAGAATGGTCGTCGGCACCAGATAGACCACCTGCTTATCCTCCTGCACCGCCTTAAATGCCGCACGGATGGCGATCTCTGTCTTACCGTATCCCACATCCCCGCAGATAAGGCGGTCCATAATCTTTTTGCTCTGCATATCCCGCTTCACAGCTTCTATAGCAAGTGTTTGATCTTCCGTCTCCTCAAAAGGGAACATCTCCTCAAATTCCCTCTGCCAGATCGTATCCGCGCCATATTGGTAACCTTCTGACTTTTCCCTCGCCGCATACAGTTCTACCAAATCCTTCGCGATCTCCTTTACTGCACCCCGCACCCGGCTCTTTGTCCGGTTCCACTCCTGCGTGCCGAGACTATTAAGCTTTGGTTTTCTGGCATCCGCACCGGCATACTTCTGGATCAAGTCAAGCTGCGTCGCAGGAATATAAAGATTCCCGCCCTTCGCATAAGAAATCTTCATATAATCCTTGGAGATTTTGTCCACTTCTATCTTTTCTATCCCCTGATAGATTCCAAGCCCGTGACTTTCATGGACCACATAGTCTCCCGGTTTTAGCTGCGCAAAACTCTGTATCTTCCTTCCTTCATACACCCGTCGTTTCTTTTTCTTCTTTATCTTCCCAAAGATATCCGTCTCAGAGATTACAGTGAACTTAAGGAACGGATACTCGTACCCTTCCGCCACATAACCATACACCGTCATAATCTCGCCGGGCTGCACCTCCCGCTTCATATCATCGCTGTAAAAACTGCTCAAGTTATAATCTCTGAGATCTTCTGCCAGCCGCTTCGCCCTCGTTCGGGAGCCGGATAAAAGTATCACCCGATATCCGTTTCTCTTAAGCCTCTTTAAATCCTGTGTCAGCATATCGAAACTGTTATTGTAAGGATTCACACTTTTGCATTGGAGATTATAAGTTTCCCGGACTTCAAAACCCTTACAGCGCATCTCAAGCGCCATGAGCCCTATACTTCTATACGCATTCATTCGCCGAACGATCTCCTCTGCCGTAAAAAGTCTTGCCTCCATATCGGACATCTCATATCCGCTCTCTATCCGCTTTTTCTGCGCCTCCATAAATTCCTCTTCTACACCCTGCCCCTTTTCCAGAAGACGCAGCGGCTCATCTAAGAACAGAAGCGTATCCTCCCTGTCAAAATATTCAAGAAATGACACTCTCTCTTCATTCTCCCTCGGAAACTCTATGGCCGGATAAATAACGGTCTCTGCAAGATTCTCAATTGACCGCTGGGATTCTACGTCAAAGGTACGAATCGAATCTACTTCATCTCCCCACAACTCGATCCGGACAGGCAGTTCTCCCGTAAGGGGATAGATATCTAAGATTCCGCCCCTCACTGCAAACTGTCCGGGACCTTCCACCTGTTCCTCCCTGTCATACCCGATCTCAGAAAGCCTTAAGGACATCTCATCCATATCGACCGCCGTATCCCCCGCGATCCTTATAACCCTGTCCTTTATCACTTTCTTCGGAAGAAGAGAGTCCATGAATGCGTCGAAGCTTGTGACCACCGTAATCGATTCCTTTAAAATAACTGCTTCGATCACTTCCATCCGCTGGCGGGCCAGCTCCTTGCTCCGAAGGTCCGCCTGATAAAAAAGCAGATCCTTTGCAGGATAAAGATAAGTATCCCCGTCAAGAAAACGATATTCCTCATACACCTGCTTTGCTTTTGACTCACTGGGACAGGCGATGACTTTATATTTACAGCCATCGCTCAGTGCATACATCATATGTGTTTTCTGGGAATTCACGCATCCGCAGACCCGTATCATCCCCGCCTTTTCTTTTCTGATCTTATATAATTCTCCGAACTCTGCCAGTTCGCTAAGGGGGCTTATCAAGGCTTGCATTCTCATGCCTCCTCCTGCTTTGCTTTTCTGTTATATTCATTCATGGCAGCATCCGTCTCTCCATTTAAGATCATGACCGCCGCCCTGACTGCTTTTTCATACCCCTCTTCCATCTGTTCACGCTCCACCTTAGAAAAGCGGCTCAGAACATAATCGGCAAGGTCGTATTTTTTCGGCTTCTCCCCCACTCCAATCTTAATCCTCATAAATACATTCGTACCCAGATGGGAGATAATGTTCTTGATTCCATTATGACCTCCAGCGCTCCCCTTCTTCCGTATCCGAAGCTGTCCCACTCCAAGGCTTACATCATCGTAGACTATAAGAAGTTCGCTCTCCTCGTCAATCTTATAATAATCCACAAGGCTTCTCACGCTCTCCCCGCTCAGATTCATATAAGTCTGGGGCTTTGCTAAGATGACCTTCTTCCCTTCCATCATGCCCTTCCCAATATATGCGCGCCCTTTTCTTGTCTCTACTGTTATATTATATTTGTCCGCCAGCAAATCTATCACATCGAATCCCACATTATGTCTTGTCCCTTCATACTGCAGTGTGGGATTGCCAAGCCCTACGATCAAAAACATATCTTCACCTCATCTTATTACTGTTCCATCTATAATCGCCGTCTTTTCCTTTTTACATTCTACAGGAATGCTCCCGATTTGTCACGCACATTTCCCGCTGCGCTCAAACTTATGATGCATAATTTCAGCATTTCTTTCATACATTATAAAGAACCAAATAACATACCATTACGAGGAGGACACTATGAGTTCCAAAACTAAAATCGTTGTATTGCATATGAAAGAGATTGTATATACCGCTATTTTCGCAGTTTTAGCAATCGTATTGATCATATTACTGATATTTATGTTCCGGCCAAAAAGTCAGGAAACAAATGCAGAAGCAGATAAATATGTACCCGGTGTCTATACTTCCACCGTGACGCTTAACAATACGGCGCTGGAAGTAGAAGTCACGGTAGACGAGTCGCATATCAACTCCATCCGCTTTTCCAATCTAGATGAAACCGTGACTACCATGTATCCGCTCATACAGCCGACCATTGAAGATATTGCGGAGCAGGTATATGAAAAGCAGTCTCTGGACAATATCGAGTATTCCGAAGAATACCCTTACACCTCTCAGATTCTTACAAGCGCAATAGACGAAGCCTTAGAAAAAGCCATAACTGCCGAGTAGGCAGCTATGGCTTTTTTATCAGCCTTCCACAATCAAGTATTTCCCATTCGGAATCGCGAATACTTCTGACGCTTCCTCAAGCTCCTCCGCAGACATCCCATCCACGTCAAGTCCGTCCTCCTCTAAAAACTGCCGTACTTCTTCAATGCTGTCCACCACTGCCGCCATGCAGTCTTCTAAGAAGGCTTCCGCTTCCTCAAGCGTCTCTGCAACCGGTTCGTCAAACAATCTGGATTGATTTTTCAGAAAAGTCCTGAGACACTCTTCATCATACTCATACATATAAAACTGTCCTCCCTTTTTTTTATACTTTATAAAAATTTGTTTTTCAGTCTTCTATATTCAAAAAAATCCAAGAAGCTCCTCCGGTCTGTGAATCAAGCAGCCCGCTCCTTCGCTCTTAAGTTCTTCTTCCGTCCGAAATCCCCATGCCACACTGACTGTCTGCATCATGGCATTCTTTCCCGCAGCAATATCCACTTCGGAATCTCCCACATAGATGCATTCGTCTCGTTCCACTCCAAGCTCCTTCAATATAGCGTAGATTCCTTCTGGAGAGGGCTTTCTGGGAATTCGTCCCTGCTGCCCCCATACAACGTCAAAGATTCCTTTTCCAAATATCGTCTCCGCAACCTTCACCGTCTGCCTGTGAGGTTTGTTGGAAAGAACCGCCAGCTTCACTTGTCTCTTACGAAGTTCTTCTAAAAGTTCTGGGATTCCTTCATAAGGTATTACATGATATGTACAGTTTTCATCAAATATGCGTCCGTATATCTCCATCGCTTCCTCGAGCCTCAGACCGCTTACGTCTCCCGCCGCCCGTATAGCTCTGTCTATCAGTACCCTTGCGCCGTTTCCGACGAAACTCTGGCATTGTTCCTTCGTGATCGCAGGCAGCCCCATCTCCTTAAGCGTCTCTCCTACAGAGTACGTCAGCGATTCGATCGTATCCGTAAGCGTCCCGTCCAAATCAAAAATACATGCTCTGATCATTCCATTCACTCCCATCTTCCCATTCACTCCCATCTTTCTTCATAATAGTATGAACAGTCTGAAATTTCAAGTGTAGATATGATTTTTAAAATTTTTAAATTTGCCATAATTTCATAGTAGAAATTCTATCATCGAAGTGTTAGAATATATGCGTTAAAATCATTTAGTATAAGTTAAGTGAGGATGTACTTATGATAAAAGACTTTATTAAAAACAACCGCATATTGGCGTTCAAAAAAGCATGTGCGCTTTTTCTTCTATTGTTCGGGATGCTCTTTGTGTTTTTGAACAGAGATATTTATTACAGCTTACATGTCGAGGCCGTGTCGCAAAACGCTGATTCTCCGGAAGCCGAATCGCTGATCCGTTTCTCCGGGAGCAGAACATTTGAACAGCCATTTCAGGGATGGGACGGAACTTTGGAGTTAGTTACGATTCGTTTTTTCAATCACGGAAATTCCCTTTCATCCGGAAGCGTCGCCGTCAATATCCTTGATGCGAACGGCAATACCCTGATGAGCACGGAAAAGGCGTTGACCAGTATTTCCAGAAGATCTCCTTTTGCTTTTGCAAATCCACAAAAATTATCCCAAAACAATACCTATCTTCTTCAAGTTATCGTCCGGGATGCTTATAATCCGCAAGGATTCGGAATCTATACACATTCTGAGAAAGGCGGTCTGTTCGGCACTCTTACGCAGGATCAGACGCCGATAGACAATCGGCTTCGAGCTTCTTTTAATTACAGTTTTTATAATATAAGGGCTGTAATTGATATGTATGTGCTGCTTTTCTTGAGCCTGCTCTTCGTGTTGATTCCATTTTGGCGCATCGATGCCATAATTAAGGAAAAATTCGCCAGAACCATTGACAGCACGATGATTATGTCTAGAATTTTCTTTTGGGCGACTCCGGTTCTCTGTGTTTTTCTGGGCGACCGGTTTAACGATTACCACCTTTCAGAAATGCTCGAAAGAATATTCACATGGCAGTTTTTGTTTAATCTGAGCATTTACATTCTGTTGCTTTTGATCGCTTATATGTTGATCAACCGGACACAGTACGCAAGTATCCTTGTTCTGTTTCTGGCGTTCCTGATGCATATTGCCAATTACTACGTCTGGATTTTCCGGGGCTGTCCCATACTCGCCACGGATGTGCAGTCCGCGGCAACCGCATTCAATGTAGCCGATAATTTCTCTTATACGCTTGACATGACAGGAATATGGGGCGTCGTATATATTCTTTCATTTACCGCCGTATTTTTAAGTCTCAGAGGCTATAAAGGGCCGCGTCTGAAACGGCGCCTTTGTATTGCTGCCGCATGCGCGGCATATGCCTTTCTGTTCATCGTACTATTTGTACATACCGACTTTATACCCAAACGGGTGGAACATAAAATATGGCACCCGCAACGCTCCTATGCCAAAAATGGGAACGCTCTCTCATTTATGATGTCTTGGTCTTCTATCAGAATAGAAAAGCCGAAAAATTATTCTGTGAAAGAGGTGGAGAAAATAGCAAAAGACTATCCGTCCGATAAAGCCTCCGAAGCAGATGCAAAAGCAAATGGCTCGCCGAACATTATTGCCATTATGAATGAATCGTTAGCGGATTTGAATTACAACAATCCCGTCAATTTGTCAGAAGATTATCTTCCGTTCCTGCACAGTCTGAAGGAAAACATAGTAAAGGGGAAATTATACGTATCCATCGAAGGCGCCAATACTGCAAACACAGAATTTGAGTTTCTGACAGGCAATACTTTGGGATTCCTCCCTTACCACTGCGTTCCATACAACGAATACATCCGGGATGTCCTTCCTTCTATGGCACACAGCATGAAGACGCAGGGCTATGCCGGCGTGAATGCGTTTCATCCTTACAGATCGTCAGGATGGAGCCGAACGATCGTCTATCCCCTGCTGGGATTTAACGATTGCTTCTTTCAGGAATATTATCAGGAAAATAATAATTATACGCTGCTGAGAAACTATATTTCAGATAAATCGGACTTTCAGCAGATTATCGATGACTATGAAGCAGCAAAAAAAGAAAACAGCGCACCCTTTTATTTATTCAATGTCACAATGCAGAACCATGGAGGGTACTCCGGGAAAGCCGGCGTTGTTGAACCTAAGATTACGATCAATGATCCCGCCCTCAATACTTTCGAGGCACAGCAGTATGTGAACCTTGCAAAGATCAGCGACGATGCGTTTAAAGAGCTTGTTGAATACTTCAAAGAAATAGATGATCCGACAATCATCGTAATGTTCGGCGACCATCAGCCGCCGCTTCCAAACACCTTTTACAGCAATCAATTTGGAAAAGATGTAGAAGAACTGTCAACAGAAGAAAAGGCAGACTGGTATTCCACCCCTTATGTCATATGGGCCAACTACGATATTGAGGAAAAGGAACTTGACATGAGCGCAAACTATCTTTCTTCCTATGTTATGAAGATTGCAGGAAACAAACTGACCGGATACAATAAATTCCTGTTAGAGCTTCAAAACGAGTTTCCGGTTATCTCGGCGGTCTGTTATAAGGACAAAGACGGCAATATCTACAGCATTGATGAAAAAGCAGAAGATAACGACCTCCTTACTTCCTACCAAATGCTGCAGTACAACCAGATGTTTGATACAGATAACCGGGTTGACAGCTTCTTTTTCCTTAAGTAGCAGGTAAACTTATTCAAAAGGCAGTATTTATGACAAATACTGCCTCATTGTTTTCAGCGCGTTTTTTTCAAGGCGGCTTACCTGTGCCTGCGAGATTCCCACATCCTCCGCCACCTCCATCTGTGTGCGTCCCTCAAAAAAACGCAGTCTTATAATATACCTCTCACGTTCGTTTAAGTGCTCCATGGCCGCCTCCAGAGATAGATTCTCCACCCATTTTTCTTCCTTGTTTTTTGTGTCGCTTAACTGATCCATCACGTAGAGCGCATCACCGCCGTCATTGTACACCGGTTCATTCAGGCTCATGGGCGCCTGAATCGCATCAAGTGCAAATACGATGTCTTCCTTGGAGATTCCAATCTCCTGAGCGATTTCCTGAACCGTCGGTTCCTTCTGATACTGCTTCACGAAATTTTCTTTAGCATAGATTGCCTTGTAAGCTGTGTCCCTTAAGGAGCGGCTTACCCGGATACTGTTGTTGTCCCGCATATAGCGGCGGATCTCGCCGATGATCATCGGTACGGCATAGGTACTGAATTTCACATCCAGCTCCGTATTGAAATTATTGATCGCCTTAATCAGTCCGATACACCCGATCTGGAACAGATCATCCGGATTCTCATTGCTTGCGCCAAATCTTTTGATCACACTTAGAACCAGCCTTAAATTACCTTTGATGTACTCTTCCTTCGCCTGCTGATCCCCTTGTTTTATTCTCGCAAACAAAGCTTCCTTCTCCTCTTCTTTGAGGATTGGAAGCTTTGCCGTATTCACACCGCATATCTCTACTTTTCCCTGTGCCATAATGAAAACCTCCTACCAGATTAAATCATCTAAGTAAAATTTTCTCCATATGCACATGACTTATTCTCTATATCAGGAAAATAAAAAAACTTTTAGTCCTTGACAATCTATCTGTCCCACTTATCAGCCAGATTGTGAATCTGTGTTTCAAACTTGGCAAGCTCTTTATTCGCAAGTCCTTCATTCTTGTATACAATCTCAAGCAGCCGCTTTGCCGCCGCAACCACACGCTGGAACGCTGTCTTCTTGCGGATATCCGCAGGCTTCGCCGCCGTCTTTCTCACCGGAACTCCCGCCGATAGGATCTCGTCGGTGGCAAGATCCACGCAGCCGCCGGAATACGGCGCCATGGCCGGAAATCCCAGTCTCTCTGTAACTGTCTGCGCAAATTCGTCCGTCACACTGTCTTCACCGTGTACCACAAACACATGCTGCGGAGCTGTCGCAAAACCCGACAGCCAGTCAAGCAGTCCGTTCATATCCGCATGACCGCTGATACCCTTTAAAGACTTGATCGAAGCATTCACCTCTACATTCTCACCGAAGAGTTTCACTTCATCCGCCCCTTCAATGAGCTTCCGTCCTAAAGTTCCCACCGCCTGATATCCTACAAAGCAAATGGTACATTCGCTTCTCCACAGATTATGCTTCAGATGATGCCTGATACGTCCGGCCTCGCACATACCAGAGGCAGACAGAATAACCTTCGGATTCTCATTAAAATTGATCATCTTGGATTCATCACTTGTTACCGAAGTCTTAAGTCCCGAAAACAGCAGCGGGTTAATCCCCTTCCTGATAAGCTCCATCGCATTCTCGTCAAAGCAGGACTGGACATTCTTATTAAACACTCTTGTCGCCTGCACTGCAAGCGGGCTGTCTACATACACTTCAAACCCCGGGAATTCCGGCAGAAGATTTTTCTCCTTAATCTCACGGATAAAGTAAAGAAGCTCCTGTGTACGCCCTACTGCAAAGGAAGGTACTACTACATTCCCGCCTTTTGCAAATGTCTCTCGCAAAATCTTCGTAAAATCTCCTACATAATCCGGCTTCTCTGCCGCATGTATCCGGTTCCCGTAGGTGGACTCTATCACTATGTAATCCGCTTCCTCCACCTTCATGGGATTCTTGATGATCGGCTGGTCCGAATTTCCCACATCCCCGGAAAATACGATCTTTTTCGACACACCGTCCTCATTGATCCAGATCTCTATAGAAGAAGAACCCAGAAGATGCCCCATATCATTGAATCTCACATCAATTCCTTCACACAGCTCAATCCTCTGGTTGTAATCCAGCGGGTGCAAAAGCTTGATCGCCGCGTCTGCATGTTCCATCGTATAGAGCGGCTCATATTCCGGCGCGCCGCTCCTTCTTGCCTTACGGTTCCGCCACTCTGCTTCAAATTCCTGAATATGCGCACTATCACGAAGCATAATATTACTTAAGTCTGACGTCGCAAATGTGGTAATGATCTCGCCTTTGAATCCTTCTTTGCATAGCACCGGAATCTTCCCCGAATGATCAATATGTGCATGTGTCAAAAGAACATAGTCGATATCGCATGCCGCCACAGGAATCTCCTGATTTTCATACAGATCCGGTCCCTGCTCCATACCGCAGTCGATCAGGATATTTTTATTGCATGCCTGAAGCAGATGACAGCTCCCCGTCACCTCATGGTCTGCTCCAATAAAAGTAAGTCTCATACGCACAACTCCTTTTTCTTTTATTGTAGCACCTTTTTAAGAATATTTCACTATTTCCCGCTTAAGTCTTTGCATAATCTTTTTTTCCAGCCGTGAGATATATGACTGAGATATTCCCAGTATATCCGCCACCTCTTTCTGTGTCTTCTCTTCTCCGTCGGGCATTCCAAGCCCAAAACGCATCTGGACAATCTTCCTTTCCCGTCCCGACAGCCTGCCTATGGCCTTGATAAGCAGTTTCCGTTCCACCTCATTTTCCAGGTCACGGTAAATCGTGTCTTCCTCTGTCCCCAAGATATCGGACAGTAAGAGCTCATTGCCGTCCCAGTCTACATTCAGCGGTTCATCAATGGAGACTTCCAGCTTTGTCTTATTATTTCTCCTTAGATACATTAGAATCTCATTCTCAATGCATCTGGAGGCATAAGTTGCAAGCTTGATATTTTTCTCCGGGTTAAATGTATTAATTGCCTTGATCAGTCCGATCGTTCCGATGGAAATCAAATCTTCCACACCGACTCCCGTATTATCGAATTTTTTTGCTATGTACACAACGAGACGCAGGTTATGTTCAATCAGGAGATTTTTTGCCCGCTCCTCACCGGCAGTTCCAAGACTTTCTATGGCTTCTGTCTCCTCTGTCTGCTTAAGGGGCGGCGGAAGCACGTCAGACCCTCCGATATAATGAATCTCATTGCTTTCTGAAAATAAAAATGCCTTTAAATTCGCAAACATGGATAATCCTACTGCTGTATTTATCATATTTTTTGTTCCCTCCAATATATTTTGACATATAAAAACTCGCCAGTCTCTTAAGAACATGCATGAAAAAATGACCTCTGGGTCAAAGCATCCGGATTCAAAATGATACCGTAGCCATCCAAATCCATCTCCTCTCCGCCAACCGCAAGCAGCGGCCTATGCACTTCCACCGTACCGCTGCCTTCTGCCAGACACATCCTGTCGATTTCAAATAAGGGCAGCGCACCCTTTGCATTCCCAATGGAATGATAAGTAATATAGCGAAGCTTTTCAGACTCGTTAATCGTTTCTGAAAAGCCTAGCGCTTTCGCAGTCTGCGGCTTTACGACACTGACTGGTTTTCCGGTCTTACCGTCTCTTAAACGGTTCCCTGTATCAACCAGCGCCTTTACCCGGCAGCTCCTTCCTTCCCTGTACAGCACGACCACGCAATGTGTCCGGTTATATCTGATCAACCCATCGATCAGACTCCAGATTCCGGTTGCAAACAGATAACCTGACAGGGCAAGCACAAAAAACAAACTGCCGATTCTCACATACTGGCGTAAAAAACCTATAATACCGCCAAGCAAAAAACCTCCGATATAAAGGAATAGGAACGCTTTTACAAACGAACGTCCCCATTCGATACAGAGTCCGATCCTTAACATCATGACATTTACAACGCCATGAAAAAGCAGAAGCTTCACAAACATATATGGGATCGGAACCGCGATCACGGCGCAGGTAAAGGCTGCTCCCACAGCCGCTCCCAGAATAACGCGCGCATGCGTGGCAGAACATGCAAGCATCTTCCGAAGGAGCAAAAGCAGAATGTAGTCCATCATAAAATTTACAAGAAAAAATAAATCTATGTATAATTCATATTGCACATTCCGCCTTCTTTCTTTTGCCGGTATTTTAACAACATCTATTATATGGATTGTACGAAGAAAAATTTGTCATACTCTGAAAGTAATACAGGATTTTTCTCGACAGCGAATGACAAAAAGACCGTATGGAATTCCTCCATACGGTCTCTCTATATCATGTCATTCTTATCTCTTAAAAAAATCCGGAATCTTAATGGACTGCTCTTTTACCTTCGGAGACGGTGTCTTTGGCGTCTCAAGCGTCGGCGCCGACTGCGGCGTTACCGGTCTTCTCGGCACTGCAGTCGTAGCTCCTCCTCTTGACGGCGCCATCCCGAGATCAAGCTTCGGAGGCTGCTGTTGAGGCGGTATAATCTGCTTCACCCCTCCCTGCTTTTCAAAACCTTCATACGGAGACTGAGCTCCTGCCGGTCTTGGATTCTCCAGCCTTGATTTCAGCTTGGAGGCTGTCCCATTCACATTGTGCAGGCCTGTAGCGATAACCGTGATCACTGCTTCGTCAGTTCTGGAATCATCATACATCGCTCCAAAGATGATATTCGCATCCTCACCTGCAAGGTCCTGTACAAATTCTGCTGCATCCGATGCATCCATAAGAGTAATGTCACCGGATACATTAATAATAACATGCGATGCGCCCGCGATCGTCGTCTCAAGAAGAGGACTTGCAACAGCCTGTTTCACTGCCTCAAGAGCCTTATCGTCACCTCTGCCCTGTCCGATACCGATATGTGCGATACCTTTATCTGTCATAACAGTCTGAACATCCGCAAAGTCAAGGTTAATAAGGGATGGAACATTGATCAGATCCGTAATTCCCTGAATACCCTGCTGTAATACTTCGTCAGCTTTCTTAAGCGCCTCCGGCATCGTCGTTCGTCTGTCAACGACCTCCAACAGCTTATCATTAGGAATTACGATCAGAGTGTCTACATTCTCCTTTAACTTTTCAATCCCTCCAAGGGCATTATTCATACGGGCTTTTGATTCAAAACGGAAAGGCTTCGTAACAACGCCTACTGTCAGCGCGCCGAGTCCCTTCGCAATACGTGCTACAACAGGAGTCGCCCCCGTTCCAGTGCCGCCCCCCATACCACAGGTAACGAACACCATATCCGCGCCCTTAAGAGCCGCTGAAATCTCTTCCTCGCTCTCTTCCGCAGCTTTCTCTCCAACCTCAGGTCTGGCTCCCGCGCCAAGTCCTTTCGTAATCTTCTCTCCAATCTGCATAAGCGTCGGGGCTTTGCTCAACTGAAGCGCCTGCTTGTCTGTATTCACTGCGATAAACTCCACACCGGCAATCTGTTCATCGATCATACGGTTCACAGCGTTATTACCGCCGCCGCCAACTCCAACAACAATTATCTTTGCCGCCGCTTCCGATTCATTAGTTTTAATTTCTAGCAAGGGTTTCTCCTCCTTCGTTTCCTTATAATATATATCCATCCCATGTATAGGGCAATCTAATACATGCACGTCGCCATATATACTATATAATATAAGCTTTTGTATAAAATATCAATAGAATTACGCAATTTTTCTTAATTTTTATTTTTCTTCATCCTTTTCCTTCTCTTTTGAATCCTTCTTTTTCTCAAAAGTAATAGTTTCCCGGCTGTCCGAATAATTTTCCATATGAAGCGTCCCCTTCTGCCTGCCAAGTTTCTCCATGATAGGAGTAATCTGTGCGATCTTTTCAGATGTAACGGTATTTCCAAGGCTCACGCATACATTCTCAATATAAAGATAGATATTTCCGTCCTTACACACAATCTTTTTCGGTACGATCTCATATTTCTTAAGTTCCTGCGAAGCTTCCAGTATTCCTTCAAATATATTGGCATCTTCGCTCTTCATCCGCTGATACAGCTTCGTGTTTTTCATCTCCAGCCCCTCCAAAAACGGCAGTCCCTCCACAGTCTCGCTGCTTTTATAGACCACAAGCCCGTCTTTGTCAAAATATACGTTTTCCTCCCCCTCTGCCATACAGCCTACAATCGTTTTCTCCTTTACGGCTACTTTTACATGCCACGGCGCTTTCAGCGTCACTTTTACGCTTTCGAGACAAGGAAGCACTTCTCCCCTGTCCGCCATATATTTCCCGAATATATACAGAGCATTGACCGAATATTTATCATTCTGCACCATATCCTTGATCTGTCTGTCCGTGCAGTAATGATTTCCGTCAACCTCTATCTTCTCTACCTTAAACAGAATCACTGCCAGCAGGCCCAAGATAGCAAGCCCCAAAAATGTTACTGCAAACCGGTACCAGAAATTAGATTTCTTTTTCTTCTTCCGCCTTTTTCTCACAGGTCTTTCATAGCCGTCATAAGTCCCGTAATTTTCATAATTTTTATTATTTTCATAATCGTCATAAGTATCCCGATAATCTCTCCTCGCCATGTAACTCCTCCCCGGCGGATTTTCACCGCTTTGCATCTATCGTACCATTGATGACACGCTTAACACAAGCCCCATTTCCAATAACAAAAAGACAACGGACGTCCCCCCGTAGCTTACGAAAGGCAGCGTGATTCCTGTGTTTGGTATGGTATTCGTCACGACCGCGATATTTAAGATAACCTGTATCATCATGTGCGCCATAGCCCCCGACGCAATCAGCGCTCCAAACAAATCCTCCGCATGCGTAGCGATCACGAAAAAACGCCAGATAAGAATCAAAAACAGGATCATCACAAATCCTGCGCCGAACAGCCCCAGCTCTTCACATATAATCGAAAAGATCATATCGTTCTGCGCCTCCGGCACGAACCCAAGCTTCTGCACACTCTCCCCAAGCCCTCTGCCGAACAGCCCTCCAGAGCCGATGGCATATAGCCCCTGCAAAGTCTGATACCCTTTCTCGAATTTCTCCGGGTTCCTCCAGATCTCCAGACGCTCCAGACGGTAGCTTTCAAGAGCAAGGAATATGGTCATAAAACCGCCTCCTAAAATGCCCATGAAAATGAACTGCCCATACTTTGGACTTGCCACAAACACAACGATAACTCCTATTCCAAGAATAATGATCGCCGTACTTAAGTTGCTGGCACCCACAAGCCCGACGATGGGGAGAATCAAAAGCATTACCTTCGCAAGTGAAGACAGTTTCCCCATCTCCTTCACATTCTTTGATACAACGTGAGCCAGAAGCAAGATCACGGCAACCTTCGCGAACTCTGAAGGCTGGAAAGAAAATGGGCCCAAAGACAGCCATCTTTTGGACCCGTTGTATTCATCTCCTACGAACAGCACCGCAACTGCCAATACACCTGCGACCAGATATCCCAAAAGCGCCATATGCCTCCAGATATGGTAATCCATCTTTGCAACGATCAGCATGCCCGCGATTCCAAGCCCGGTGGCAAATGCCTGTTTTTTCAGGTAATAGAAAGGATCATGGAACTTTACTTCACCATTATATGCACTGGTACTGTATAAAATTATCAGCCCAAAGGCTACTAAAAACAATAATGCAGTAAGAAGCGTAATGTCATACTTTCTTTTTTTTGGCTGCAACTTAATAAGCACTCCTTATAAGGAATTTACATTTCTATAAACTTATCTCCTCGTATTTCACAATCCGGGAACATCCCCTGTTCTATCTTACGCTTGCCGCCGAGATATAGAACTCTGGAAGCAATATTTTCTTTTAAGTTTCTTTGTCCGCGCATTTCTAGCCTTCTTCCTACATAGCCATAAGTGCGATCAGGCAAAGCAGCGCCGTCACAATGGAAAACACTGCGACAACTCTTGTCTCTGACCATCCGCACAGTTCAAAATGATGATGTATCGGCGCCATCTTAAAAATCCTCTTACCGCCTGTCTTTTTAAAATATGTTACCTGTATCATTACCGACAATACCTCTATCAGATAGATCAGGCCGACAATAATGATAAAAACCGGCATCTGGAGCATATATGCCGTGGATGCCACAAACCCTCCCAGCGCCAGCGAGCCTGTATCTCCCATAAACACACTTGCCGGATAGACATTAAATAGAAGAAATCCTAACAGCGCACCCACCACCGCACAGGTAATGGGCTCGATCCCGCTCTTCGTACCGATGGCAACCACCGTAAAAAATGTTGCGACCAGAACCGTAACACTGGAGGCCAGTCCGTCCAGTCCGTCCGTGAAATTTACTCCGTTCACCGTACCGATCACTGCGAAAAACATTAAGGGAACAGCAAGCCACCCGATATCCAGATATTTCCCCCCTGAAAACGGAATGAGCATCGCCAGCGGCACATCTGTAAATTTTATGACATAGAAAGCAAACACTGCTGTTACCACGATCTGGAGCGCCATCTTCTGTCTCGGAAACAAGCCGTCCGAACGCCTGAGTACTACCTTCAGATAATCGTCCAGAAATCCGATCAGCCCAAATCCCAGCGTCACGAACAAGATCGGAATAATCTTCGGATGTTCCTTCATATAAAATACTGAGGTAATCACAACGCTTAAAAGGATGATCACTCCCCCCATTGTAGGCGTACCTGCCTTCTTCAGATGAGACTTCACCCCGTCCTCTCTCTCTGTCTGCCCCATCTTAAGCCTTCTTAAAACAGGAATAATCACCGGCCCCATGATCACGCTCAGCACAAACGCTACAAGTACCGGCATAAATACCGTATAATCCATACCACACCTCTTCATCTCTTTTGTTATCCATCTGAATGCTGCAAACCTGCCGCCGGCAGCTTCTTTTGCATGCTTTGGTATCTTACCAAGTATACTTCATTTCTTACTCTTTTTCAATGCCAAGATAAGGCAATACATTTTCAAAAATATTTTTCACTACCGGAGCAGCAATGGTTCCGCCATAGTAAACTCCCTGAGGATTATAGATAATGCACATTCCAAGCACTTTGGGATCGTCTGCCGGCGCAAATCCCACAAAGGAGGAAATATACTTATTAGCGCTTCTTGGCAGTGTCTGGGAAGTTGCCGTCTTCCCTCCGATATGATATCCTTCCACATATGCATTCTTCCCGGAACCTTCGGATACGACACTTTCCAAAAGCTTCTTCATAGTCTCGGAGGATTCTTTTGACACAATTCTCTTTCCCCGCCCGTAGTCGAATTTTTCCACCTCTTTTCCGTCACTGTCCAATACGCTGACGCCGAAATGAGGGGTGATCCGCTCTCCGCCGTTTACGATTGACGCGACCGTCGTCGCAAGCTGGAGAGGCGTAATCTGAAAGGATTGCCCAAAGCTCATCGTCGCAAGCTCGACCTGTCCTACATTTTCCTTCTTGTGCATGATCGTTCCGGCTTCTCCCGGCAGATCTACTCCTGTCATCCCCATCAATCCAAACTGCTCGAAATACTTATAAAAATTATCTGTGCCAAGCCTGAGGCCAATCTCGATAAAGACTGGATTGCAGGAATTTTGAATCCCCTCCACAAAAGTTTCCGCCCCATGGCCGCCCACTTTATGACAGCGGATCTTTCGGTCTTCCACAATCTTATAACCGGGGCAGCTGAAATGATCTGATAAAGACACCGCGCCCGCTTCCAGACAGGAAGCGGCCGTAATAACCTTGAAAGTGGACCCAGGCTCGTACGTATCGTTAATACAGCCATTTCTCCACATCTGATTTAACGCATCCTGCTTTTTTTCATCCGACAAACCGTCCGAATCTCCCGTGTTCAAAGTAAATGGATCGTTTAAATTAAATTCCGGCACATTGACCATTGCAAGAATCTCGCCGTTTTGAGGGTTCATAAGGATAATCCCCACCTTGTCTGCCTGTTTTTCTTCCATGACCTTTTCCGCCATCTGCTGAGCATACATCTGGATATTATAATCCAAACTTACTTTAAGCGTATTGCCGGCCACCGGTTCGATACGGTCTTCCGCCACACCATCAAGCTCCACTCCTCTGGCATCTGTAGTCGTAAGGATCGTCCCATTCTTCCCCTTAAGATAGTCCTCGTATTTGACTTCCAGACCAATAATTCCCTGATTATCGCCTCCAGTAAACCCCAGGACCTTGGAAGCAAGTTCATTGTAAGGATAAAAACGTTTAAAATCCTCATCCACTTTTACCCCGTCAAGCTCCAGCTCCCGGATACGGTCTCCGGTCGCTTTCTCCACATTTGTCTTGATGCGTTCCATGGAAGAGACTTTCTCCACTTTTTTGCGTACTTCTTCCTCCTCCATTTTAAGCTCCGTCGACAGCGCTTTCACGATCTTTTCCGGCTCCCTGATCTGGCTGTGGACAACAGAGATCGTACAGACTGTTTTGTTGGTGGCAAGAACCATCCCTTTTGCATCTATGATTTCCCCTCTCGCCGCCTTAATCTCCCGTTCTCTCTCGTGAAGCGCTTCCGCCTTTTTCTGGTAATACTCCGCATCGAACACCATCAAATAGACAAGACGTCCTACAAGGCTAAAGATGACTGCAACCGCGCAGCAGAATACAACCATGATTTTTTTTCTGTTATATGTTTTATTTTTCATCGCACACAAAAACCTCGCAAAAGCTTTTGTATAACTTATTATCACTTTCGCGAGGTTATTCGCTTTTTGACACTTTTTCCACGCCAAGATAGGGGAAGATCTCTTCCATAATATCCGCCGCCATCTCTGTCGCAAACCCGCTGTTAGCCTGCTGGCCTGCATTTGGCTCGTCAATCACCACATAAACCACTGCCTGCGGATTTTCCTGAGGTGCATATCCGATGAAAGATACAAGATACTTTCCATTTCCTCTCGGAAGTTTTTCAGCCGTACCGGTCTTTCCGCCTACGTCATACCCTTCTACTTTCGCTTCCCCGCCGGTTCCCTCCTCAACGACGCCAAGCATATATTCCTTAATCAAATCGCTGGTCTCTTTGGAAATGGTACGTCTCGCCAGAACGGGATCTTTATTTTCTGTTACATTTCCGTTCTCGTCCTGAATCCGTTTAACGATATGGGGCTCATAATAGTCGCCGCCATTGATGAGAGAACAAAAACCCGCTGCAAGCTGCGTTACCGTAACATTGAAGTTCTGTCCGAAAGCATTGGTCGCAAGACTGGCAGGATCCATATTTTCCGCCGTATATAAAAGTCCGTCCGTCGCCGCTTCTCCCGGAAGGTCGATCCCCGTATACTCCCCAAAACCGAATAGTCTTTGATACCGGCAAAACTCCTCCTTCCCAATACTTTTACCAATGTGCATAAGCGCCACATTACAGGAATTTTCAAGCGACCGCTTCAAACTCTGGGGGCCATGCCCGCTTCGGTTGCTGCAATGGATATCATGATCCCCGACATGCAGCATACCGCCACAGGTATAGGATTCTTCTCCCGTCAGTACTCCAAGTTCAAAACCGGCGGAAATCGTAAAAGGCTTAATCGTAGAACCCGGTTCATAAGTTCCGCTGACGCAGAAATTATTCCACAAGCTGTTAAGCGTATCAATTCTTTCTTCATTAGTCATGGCCTTGATCTCATCCTCCGAATAATACTTTGTCAGATCTCTCGGATTGTTAAGATCATAATTCGGATAGGAGGCTTCCGCAAGAATCTCACCGTTCTGCGGATTCATGACGATTACCGCAGTATTCTTGCTTCCTTCTCCTTTCCTTGCCTGATTCTTGTGAGCATCATTGAACTTCAATATATGCTTTTCTACGATACTCTGTACCTGAATGTCGATCGTAGATACCACAGTCTGCCCGTTCTCCGGCTCCTTTACTGTTCTCTCCACGGAAGAGATATCGTCCAGATATCCGTACTCCCGCCCATCCGTTCCATTGAGTACCGAATTATAAGAGGCTTCTATTCCGTTGCTTCCCACATTGCCGTCAACCGTAAATCCGACGACATCGCTCGCAAGCGTATTATAGGGATATTTTCTGATATAATCTTCTTCCAGCCAGATACCCTTAACATTCGGATAATTCTTTCTATCCTTTTCTATTTTTTCAAACTCCTGCGCAGTTGCAAAATCTATGCCTTTCTTCATAATATTGTATCGTCCGGAAGGGTTCTTCTCAAGCACCTCTTCAATCTCTTCCGCCTTAATATCAAAGCAGGATTCTAAAACCTCTATCGTAGGCTTTTTATATTTTTCATTGCTAAGCATGACCTTAGCGTCCAAAATGACATTATAGATCCGTTCGCTGGTAGCGATCTTTGTGCCGTTGCAGTCAACAATATCTCCCCGCTTGAAAGGAATCACCCGGCTGTCATACTGCTGCTGATCAAGCACCACCTTTGTGTACTTGTCGCCGCTGGCCGCGTTAATATATGTAATCTTACCGATTAAGAAAACAAAAACCAGTACAATTGCCGCAAAGGACATGACCAGTTTTTTCTGCATTAATCTGTTAAATTTTCTTTTCCAGATTTTTTTTCTGCGTCTTATCATATACCCCACCCAATTTATTGCTTATCCGATTGTGCTAATACGCCATCCTCAGGAATATTCTCATACTGCTTCACATAATCTGCAGAAGGTCTTGGATATCCGACCACCTGCTCCGGCACAGCATATACCATGCCAAGCTCTTTCTGCGCCTTCTCACGGATCTCGTCCAGATTCACAGAATCCATGACTGCATTATACTTCGTATGGTTTTCTTCCCTCATATCCGCCAGCTCCCCTTGAAGCGCAGCGATATTTTTGGAGTGGCTGGTCATACGCGACTGCAGCTTTACATAGTTTACGCAGATAACCAGAACAATAATTGCTGCAGTACTTAAAAACACCACATAGCCCGGACTCATGCGGAGTGCTTTTTTACGGTTCTTTTGTACTTGACGGCTGACCTTTTTTTTCGGTCTCTCAGGCTTTTGATCCGGCGCCTGCTCCGGTTTCGGAACAGCATTGCCGTATACATACGTCTGTCTTGCCGCGCCCTGATATCTCTGTCTGTCTGCCGTTCGCGCACGTCTTACCGCCATATACATTCACCCCTTTCTTACGCATCACTTCCGCTCAAAGATGCGAAGTTTCGCACTCTTTGCACGGCTGTTTTGCTCAACCTCCTCTGCACCGGGCAGAATCGGTTTTTTAGTTATAATACTCCCCTTTGAAACTTTGCCGCATACGCAGACCGGAAAATCGCTCGGACAGGTACATGGATTCTCATTCTTGCGGAACGCGCTCTTCACGATCCTGTCTTCCAACGAATGGAATGTAATGATACATAATCTCCCGCCCGGATTCAATATGTCGATCATATCATCCAGCGACTCTCTCAGCACGTTAAGTTCGTCGTTTAGTTCAATACGGATTGCCTGAAACGTCCTTTTTGCCGGATGACCGCTTTTTTTCTGGTATTTCATAGGTATCGACCGCCTGACGATCTCCGTCAGCTGTCCGGTTGTCTCAATAGAACATTTACCGCGTGCATTTACGATGTGCTTTGCGATATTCTTCGCAAATTTGTCCTCACCGTAATCCCTGATCACGCGGTAAAGTTCCGTCTCACTATAATCATTGACGATATCTCTGGCCGTCATCTTCTGACGTCTATCCATCCGCATATCCAGAGGTGCATCTTCGCGATAAGAAAATCCCCGTTCCGCCGTATCTAACTGGTAAGATGATACGCCCAGATCCAGTACGATCCCATCGACCTTGTCAATGCCTATGTGATGGAGCAGCGACTTCATATCACAATAGTTGCTCCTGACTATCGTGACCCTTTCCCCGAAGTCTTTCAGCCGGGCTCCCGCAGCCTCGATGGCCGCTTCGTCCCTGTCTATTCCTACAATACTCCCCTTTTCGCCAAGGCGCCTTGCCACTTCGTAAGCATGTCCCCCTCCCCCGAGAGTTCCGTCTACGTAGACTCCGTCCGCCTTAATGCTTAATCCATTAACAGTTTCGTCAAGTAATACTGATTTGTGTCTGAACTCCATATCCTCTCCCTCTAGATACTGAATCCACTTGCTTCCATATCAGATGCGATATCTTCAATGTTAAGCTCCACTTCAGCATTCTTTTCATCCCATCTTGACTTGTCCCAAATCTCAGCACGCTTCCCCATGCCGATAAAGACTACTTCCTTGTCAAGCTTCGCATAATCCCTTAGAACAGATGAAATTAGTGTTCTGCCTTGTTTGTCAAGATCCCCGTCAATCGCGCTTCCCTGAAAGAAGTATGCAAAAGCACGGGCTTTTTTGTCGGTGGTGGTTGGTAAGGCGTTAAGTTTCTCCTCAAAGGCGTTCCATTCTGCTTCTGGGTATACATACAGGCAATTTTCCATTCCTTTTGTTATGACGAAATGCTCCCCCAGATCGTCTCGCATCTTTGCAGGAATGATAATTCTGCCTTTTGCATCTATATTATGACTATACTCCCCCTTAAGCACTGGAACTCACCCTCTTTCAAAGTGGGCCGCCACCTTTATGCTATTCGCTCCACTTTCTTCTACTTTTCACCACTTTCTACCACTTGAACCCATTGTAAACTACTTTTTTGGGGATTTCAACCCCTTTTTTCAAATTTGTCCCAGCGTCATTTTTCAATAAAAACAAAAAAAGCTGGAAAGCCTTGATTTTTCATAGCTTTTCCAACTCTCAGTTTCGTACTCCGTTTAAGATTAATTCGTCTCCCTAATAAATTACGGGCAGAACTCCCTGCCCGTATAACTCTCCTTTATTCTGCTTCTTTTGCCGCTTCACTAAGCTTCTCAGAAAAATCTGTCAGCGCCGTGTAATCGATCTCCACTTCTTCCTTCGGCTTCTTAGATTCGTAAGTTCCATATGCCGAATAGCCGATCCACCCGATCAATAAAACCGCGACAACTCCTACCATGCACTTTCTCAGCACATTCTGCAGTTTCTCCCTTTTCATAGTCTGTTTGCGGTTTGCCTTTTCTTTTTTATATTTATCAACCTTTTCCTGACTCATGTTTCTATAACTCCTTTTTGTATAAATTACTAGAATCAGTCTACCACAAATCCAAAAACTATACAACTACTATTATCCCGCCGTCCGAGGCATACATGCTGCTGATTCCTCTCGTATCAAGGACAATGATATCCTTAAACTCTGCTCTCGATTCCAGCATACGCTTCACCTGCTCTGCACGCTCCCTGCAATTACAATGTGAGATCGCAAGAATCTTCTCTCTGGAATCCTTCACATTCTCAATAATAATGTCACACATCTTTGCAAGAGCCTTTCTGATCCCCCTTGTCTGAGAAAGCTGGCAGATATTTCCTTCTGGAGTTGCCCCCATTATCGGTTTGATATTGAGCGCTGTCGCCACAACCGCCTTCAGTCCGGTCAATCTTCCGTTTTTCCGGAGCGTATCAAGCGTCTCCAGTACAAAATAAGTATCCTGTTTTTGAATATAATCCTCTACGGTCTCTACAGTCTCGGAAAAACTCATCCCGCTCTCCTCACACTCTGCAATCTTAAGCGCGATCAATGTCTCTCCGATGGAGGCCGAACAAGAATTAAACACATGAATATCCTTCTGTCCGTACTCGTCTATATAAAGCTTTCTGCCAAGCTCTGCACTGTTATAGGAACCGCTGAGTTCTGCCGAGAGTGTTACCGCATAGATATGCTCCGCCTCGCACTGATATAATTCCATATACTGCTTCGGCGACGGACAGGAAGACTTGGGACAATCCGGCGCTTCCTTCACTCTCCTCAAAAAATCCGCCTGATCAAATGTCTCATCATCCACAATATTGTGTCCTGCTACCTCGATGCTCAGAGAGGCCGTCTTAAAATGTCCTGACTTTTTCATATCACTGCTTAACTCACCGCAGCTATCGACAACAACTCTATAACTCATATCCATCCTCCCGACATACGCACATTTATATACTTTTGGCATGTCATTCATTTCTATAATACATAGTATTAAATACTACTTAATCATCATAGCATATTTATGCCGGAAAGGAAAGTATTTTATTCACTAAATTGGATTCTTCTAGACACGCCCAAAGCGATGCCCATCTCTGCCATCAAAAACAGAATCGACGTGCCTCCATAGCTGATAAAAGGCAGAGTAATCCCTGTTGTCGGGATCAGATTGATCACAACCGCCACGTTCAGGATTACCTGAAGCGCAATATGTACAAAGATCCCTGTCACGACTAAAGAACCGTAGAGATCCGGCGCATTCTGTGCGATAAACAGCAGCCTGTAAAGAAGCATCCCAAACAAAAGCAATATGACGATCGCACCGAACACACCCAACTCTTCACAGATAATGGAAAGAATCATATCATTCTGCACCTCCGGGATGATCATCTTCTGCGCACTGTTTCCAAGCCCTTTCCCGAAAAAACCTCCGGAGCCGATGGCATAGAGGGCCTGCATAACCTGAAATCCTCCCTCTGACGCATGAGCCTCCGGTTCCAGCCATACTAGGATTCTGCGTAACCGGAAGCTGTCCATATGCGAAAGACTTGTACTAAGAATTTTCACCGCAATAACGATAACAATCAGGCCTCCTACAGCCACTGCAATAAACGGCGCTGTTTTTGGATGTACGACAAATACCATGACACAGGAAATCCCCATAACAATGATCGCCGTACTAAGATTATCTGTCAGCAGATAGACACATGCCGCCGAAATTCCGCCCCACACCAGTACTTTTACTACTCCGTCAAGGGTTTCGATCTGCTTCCCTATCTTGCATATCAAAAGCGGGATAAAGAGAATCACTGCGATCTTAGCTAACTCTGCCGGCTGAAACTGCTGCTCCGCCGGAAGTTTGATCCAGCGTCTGGCGCCGTTTACTTCCTTTCCCAACGGCGTCTGTACAAGCGCCATCAAAAGAATGGACACAAAATACAACCGCTTCGCTATCTTTGTATACCAGCGGTAATCTATCTTTGAAATAATATACACTCCCACGAATCCTGCCACACAGAATATAAGCTGTCTTTTAAAATAGAACATACTGTCTCCATAACTCACCAGCGCACTATAAGCGCTTGTACTATAGAGCATAACCAGTCCAAAGCATACCAGAAAAATCAATATTGCCATCAGACTATAGTCGTAATACCTGATCTTCTCCGGCCTATTATTTTTTTTCACCTTTGTTTTTCTATTTGCCATATTATTTGCACTCCAATCGTTATTATTATACTTTGACACGGAATTAAAAACAACCTCGACTTTTATTTCCTTTCATTAACACCTTTTGTCATATTTTCATACAATAATATTGCAAACGATTTTATAGAAGGAGAATTATATATGCCAAATTTTCGTTATCAGTCATCTGACTATATGAACATGCGGCGCGGAAATTACCGCGGATCAGTCACAGCAATGCAGACTTCCTGCCAGCCTTCCTGTGAAACTTCCTGCCGAGAATCCTCCGCTCCGGTATGCTGTAATGACAAAGAAAGTTATGATGAACTGCGCGGAATGCCTCTTGCCATGGCCTATGTTCCGTGGCAGGAATGGCGCTCTCTTCACGAGGCCGACAAAGCTTTCCACCGCGGTACGATCTTTGAAGAGCTTGACAAACCATTTCGAGGGATAGGAGGATGCTGCAGATGAGTGAACAGAAACCTTGCCGGAACGAATTACTGGAATGGATCAATGTTGTAAGCTTTGCCGTAGATGATGTAAAGCTCTTTTTAGACACACATCCCTGCAACATGGAAGCACTGGAATATTTTGAGGAATTTAAAAAACAGCGTGTGCAGGCTTTAAAGGAATACGCAAAATATTTTGGTCCCCTGACCATTGATACCGCCAGCCCATGTGAGGATCACTGGACATGGATTCACGAGCCGTGGCCGTGGCAGAAAGGAGGATGCTAGTTTATGTGGAATTATGAAAAAAGATTGCAATATCCTGTAAATATCACACAGACCAATCCCAAGATTGCCCAGGTGATCATCAGCCAGTTCGGCGGTCCGGACGGAGAACTGGCCGCATCCATGCGGTATCTGTCTCAAAGATATACAATGCCTTACAATGAAGTGACAGGGATCTTAACCGATATAGGTAGAGAAGCCCCTGAAATGTTCCATCTCAGGGGCCCCAGCTTTTTTTCACTCTTTTACTCTGTGTGCGGGGAAGCTTCCAGTGGATGCTTTCCCGTAAGCGGTCTACCCTGCGGACAGTTTACGCTTTTTGCAACCGTGTAGCTCCATTTGAGGGGGAGCAGATTCAAATACACATCAATATGGTCTTTATCATTCACAACCATTTTATCTAAAATTTCTTTGTAAAAATCATCTTCATATTCCACGCCGTTTATAAGCTCATTCATCGCTTCTGTAATTTCAGCGACAAGTTCTTGCTGTTCCTGTGGCCTCTCCCTCTGTTTGTCTATCCGATCAAATGCTCCACCGGAGCATTTGTCTGGATACTTAGGCATGCTATCTATCACGGATTGCAGTTTTGCAATCTCATTCTCGCACTTTGCTCTTGCTGCTGAAAATTCATCTCTGGTAATATCGCCAGATGTATAAAGGTCAATGAGGTTTGTGCGTTTTTGCAGGGTGGCTTTTATCTGTGATTTTAGTTTCTCACTGTCTGTACCTGTGGTATCCATTGCCGCGCCCTTCGGGCATACTTTGATGCCATACGGCATATCAGATGAAATTACAGACTTGATAATAGCAAGCAAATTATTAGTGATTTTCTCCTTATTATACTTTAAGCTGCTCGTGACGAGGTACATGATGTGGGTTGCATCTTCGTTGCGTATGCTAAGTCCACTGCATCCAACTTGATTCCCTGCTTTGTCCACATGAGGGCTTCCATGTCTTGCAGCTTCAAGACACCGCCACGCCTTATAGCGGCTCCCATTTTTTCGGGCTTTATATCTCGCCACATAACCCCCGCCGCAGCATCCGCATTTGATTTTCCCAGAAAATGGATAACGGTTGCTGTGTTTCGCTTTGCCCTTCTGTGAAAGCGATTTTTCATCCAAAATGCGGTTTGCCTTATCGAAAAGCTCACGGGAGATAATCGGTTCATGATGGTCTTTGATAATCACAAATTCCTCTTGCCCGAGGTTTACTTTCTTTTCATGGGATAAAAAGTCTGGCGTATAGGTTTTCTTCTGCACCAAATCACCGCAGTATTTTTCATTGCGGATAACACGAAGAATGACTGTGTTCTGCCATTCTTTTACACGCATGGGCTGAATGCCCTCCTCCCGAAGCTCACGGGCAATCACATGAGTTCCTTTCCCCTCATTTACAAACTTATGGAAGATAAGACGGACAACCTTTGCCCCATCCTCATTAATATACATTTTGCCGTCTTTCACATCGTAGCCAAGCATACTCCGCCCAAACACAACCCCCTGCTCCATCTGGCGTTTCTGCCCCCATTTCACACGCTCGGAAGTCTTACGGCTTTCCTCCTGTGCAATCGAGGACATAATGGCAAGACGAAGCTCCGCATCTCCGTCTAAAGTGTTGATGTTATCATTCATAAAGATAACACCCACGCCGTGCTTCTTGAGGTCACGGGTATAGAATATACTATCAAGGGTATTTCTCGCAAAACGGGAGATTTCTTTTGTTACAATCAAATCAAAATCACCGTTCTTTGCACACGCAATCATGCGGTTAAATTCTTTCCGTTTTTTCGTATTCGTACCAGAGATTCCTTCATCTGCGAACACTTCATAAAGCTCCCAATCGGGATTACGCTCTATATACTGTCTGAAATAACGCTGCTGGCTTTCAAATGAATTTGCCTGATCTTCGTTGTCCGTAGATACACGGCAGTATGCGGCAACCTTTCTCTTTGTGTGCTGTATCTTCCTTTCTTGATTTAGTGTTTCGTATTTATCTATTGACATAAGAATATCTCCTTTCCTTAATTTTGCCCATTTTTTCAGGGCATAAAGGTATACCCTTGCGGTGTTTCCCGACAATCCCTTGCCGTATTTTCAGTATAGTTAATTGAAAATGGTATGTCGAATGTGCAAATTTGAATACAGAACATAAATTACACATTTCTGTAAATTACAACTGTATTCATGAGCAAGTAACGAGAGTGGATTGCGAATATCCTCTGCTTTCTCACACTTGACTATGTAAAAACGTCAAGCGGTTATGCCTGACGTTGCTTTTTTCTAATTTAGACGATATTGTTTTTCAAGCTCAAGCAGGCAGCGTTCCCGCTGTGATGCGGTCAACAGATTCCGTTTTTCTAATGATAAAAGGATTGACCTTTGAAAATTCATAAGAAATGCTGCGTGTTCCTGCTCATTCAATTCTGGAACAGGCTCGCCAACATATCTAAATTCTCTATGCTTCAACAGGCAACACCTCCCTCATTCTCAATATATGAGCGAATGATTGTACCATATAACGAGGGGGCTAATCCTTTTTTTGAACGCTGTCATCATGCAGCGGACAACATTCATGAGCAGGTAAAGAAGCCGAGAGACTGCCCTGCTTCATCGGGCATTGCGAATATCCGTTTAAGCCAATGCTAATTGCCAACACTTTGTCCATTGCAGGAAGAAAACGCTTGTCATTAGAAATGATAAGTACGGGTCGTATGCCGCCCTGCTCCGAACCGACAACGGGCTTATGCTCGGAAACCGCCCTATGTAGCTGTTTGTATTCGATGCTCTCTGAAACTATATCCTCAATCCGTTCAGCCTTATAAAAAGCTCTGTCATTCAACGTTTCTTCGGTCAGCTCGGAATGTTCAATGTGCCTGCTCATCCCTCCAAACTAAAGCAGGTTTGGAAGGACTTTTATTTTTGGCATGGCAAAGCAGCCCACCAAACGCTGTTTTTTTTATTTGGCGGGCTTCCCCTTGCCTCTGGCACTATTTACAAAAAGTGCTTTTGACCTATATTTTCTTCTCTATATTTATCACTTTCTGCGTCCACTCACGGTAAAACGCTTCTTCATGTGACACCAACAGTACTGTCCCCTCAAATTCCTCCAGTGCGGTTTTCAACGATTCTTTGGCAAGCGCATCAAGGTGGTTTGTCGGCTCGTCCATGATAAGGAAATTGCACGGCTTCATCATAAGTAGGCACATTTTAACCTTTGCCTGTTCCCCTCCGCTCAAAGTCCCGATTTCCTGCATGGCGTGTTTGCCTGAGATGCCGCAGCCTGCAAGACGCTTTCTCACGTCTTTTATCGTAAGCGATGGGTAAGCATCGGAAACAATCTGAATGGGCGTTTTTTCTATATCCGCCCATGCCAACTCCTGCTCAAAATACCCTATCTTTACCTGCTCCGAAAAACGGAAACTCCCGCTTAATGAGGGTATTTGACTGATAAGCGTTTTTAGCAGGGTGGATTTGCCGATGCCGTTAAATCCCGTCATAACAATTTTCTCTCCCCCTTTTATGGAAAAGCTGATGTCCGACAAAACAGGATAGTGGTAGCCAACATCCAGATGTTTTACTTTTAGATGCTCTGTCGTAGTCAGCGGGAGAGCTTCAAACCGAAAATGTGGCTTGATTTCTTTCTGTTCCAGAGCTTCCATCTTATCCATTCGGTCAAGCTGTTTCTGCCTGCCACGAGCCATTTTTGACTTTCTCCCTGCAATATTCCTGCGGATAAATTCTTCCGTCTTTTTGATGGTTTTCTGCTGTGCGGCATACTGTCTGATATAATCCTCACGGAGCAGTGCCTTTTTTCTCGTGAACTCTGAATAAGTGCCAAAATATTTTGTAATCTTCTCGTTGTCAATGTCGCATATCCTTGTGGATATTTTCTCTAAAAAGTCATAGTCATGCGATACTACCAGAAAAGCGTTTGGCAGGCTGGAAAGATATTCGGCAAGCCATGTAACATGTTCCTTGTCCAAGAAGTTTGTCGGCTCGTCCAAAAGCAAAATATCTGGCTTCTCAAGCAGCAATTTTGCCAGTATGACCTTTGCCCTCTGCCCGCCGCTCATCTGTTCAATCGGTCTGTCTAACCCAATTGCCGTTAAGCCAAGACCTGTTGCCACCTGTTCTATCTTTGTGTCAATCAAATAAAACTCCTTGCGCTCTAATTCTTCCTGATACCTTGCCGCCGTGCTTAGCTTCGCCATATCCCCATCCGCAGACTGGCAGTACAGCTCATTCATCCTGTTTTCTATCTCATACAACCCAGAAAATGCGGATTGCAGGAACTCCCTCATCGCCACGCTTTTTTCTATTTGGGCGTACTGGTCGAGATACCCTATTTTTGTGTTCGGCTGCCATACTATCCTGCCAGAGTCGGGGATAATCTGCTCCGTGCAAATCTTTATGAACGTGCTTTTTCCTGCCCCATTCTGACCGACAATCCCGATATGCTCCCCTTTGTTCAATGTAAAATCCGCATTTTTAAACAGATAATTTTCTCCAAAAGAATGTGTTAATCCCGTAACTTCTAATAAACTCATAATCATTGTCCTCTCTTTTTCCTGTCTGATTTTCCAAAATGGGCAACCGTGGGAAACATGCTTATGCAAGTTACCCACGGTTCGCGGGCAGCGCCAAATTGGAATGCAAGCATTCCACCTTGGCTTATGCCTTACGCGCAAAAAAATAGCAGAAGTCAGATACTCTTGGTATCATGCCTTCTGCTATATCCGTTCCATCACAAACCGCTTTTAGGAAACAGCCCATATACAACAAAAGGCTACGGACAAAACACTGTCCATAGCCTGCTGCACACAAATTTGTACGGGAAAAGAAACAATATATGAAAAAGATATAAAATCCCTCCCATGTACTGCTGTATTTCCCGATGAAATCCTAACGTGTTATATTACGCTATACTCTGTACAATGTTTCATCGGATTTGATTGTACAGAGCTGATTTTCTTTTTAGGCGGAAGTTCGTTTGTAATGTAAAAGCTCATGAAACTGTTCTCCTTTAAAATTAATGCAAATTATTCTAGCATGAAAACCAGCAGTTTGTCAAATCCTATTTTTATGAAATTTTCAGTTTTTATCTCTCATAATAGGAAATTTTATATCTTATATAAGAGGTATTGCATAATTAAATTAGATGTTACGCTTGTATAAAAACAGAGCCAACAAACTATGGTTTCCCACACGTTCATTGGCTCTGCATCTATGTGTCTGGCTCTATCCTATATTCTTCTTTAACCGTATTCCCATTGAAAAATACGGCTCACTTAAATATTCTTCTTTGTCGATGCTGTATCCTCTTTTTTTATAAAAGGAAACCGCATGATGGTTATTTTTAAACGCCCATATCACAATTTCTTTATACCCTTGTTCCTCCGCCTCTTGCTCAGCAAAATCCATCAGCATTTTCCCAATTCCTTTCCCTTGAAATTGGGAAGCAACATAAATACGCCAGATTTCAAATGCCCCTGCCATATCCGCATCTGCCGTATCTCCAAAAGACAACATTGCCGACACTCGGTTTTCTTCCTCCCACACATACTCTGACAGTCTGCGAGCGGCAAAATCTGTCTTTAATCGGTGTGTCCTTGCTGCACATCCATCTGAATTTAGCAGCAGCGGATTGACATATCCAGAATAAACATTTTTCCAGTTCTCATTTACAATGTCACATACCGTATCAATGTCCTTTTCTTCTAATGGTCGTATCATTTCTCTCTCCTAAATATCGTTTTTCCATTCATTCCCAACCACTGTCACACGCAGATTTCTCACTTCTATCAATCTTTCCTGCCTGCCTTTCTTTCAAAAATAGTTGTATTGTTTCCGATGCCTGCATAGCAGATATACTGTCAGCATAAGCGTGAAAAGTTCCGCAAACGGTACTGCAAGCCATACGCCCGTTACCTCTAAAAATCTCGGCAATACCAAAAGGGACACCGTAATAAATCCAAATGTCCGCAGGAAAGATATGGTTGCCGATACCTTTCCATTCGATAACGCCGTAAATAAAGCGGATGAAAAAATATTGCATCCAGAGAACAGAAAGCTGAATGAAAAAATGCTAAATCCATTCTTTGTAATCTCAAAAACATTCCTGTTGTTCTCCGCAAATACCTTTGCAATGCTTTCTCCACCAAGCAGGGAAAATAAAAATACAAATATGGAAATCTCCGCTATAAAGCTGAAACAAATACAGACAGTCTTTTTTAGCTGTTTTACATTCCCGCTCCCATAGTTATAGCTTACGACGGGAGCTGTTCCCATAGAAAAGCCAATATAAAGCGTTGTTAAGAGGAATTGCGAATAGATGATTACCGTAATCGCAGCTACGCCATCCTCATCTAACAGCTTCATCATCGTTATATTAAACAGAAATGTCGTTACGGCAGTCGAACACTGGCTTACCAGTTCCGACACACCGTTGGAACAGCTTTTCAGCAGAACAGATGCGTCCATATTAGGCTTGCAAAAGTGCAGCTCACTTCTTTTCAACAGAAAAAATATTGTACCGATAATTGACGGTATCATATATCCGATGCCTGTCCCAATAGCTGCTCCCTTGATTCCCATTTGCAGCAAAACGATAAAGACATAATCAAAAACAATGTTGCTGGTCCCCGCCAGAACAGCAAGCACTAAGCCTAATGTCGGTTTCCCCGCCGTCACAAACAGATTCTGATACAGCACCTGCATCATGTTAAAGGCGGCGAAAATGAGCTGTATCGTCAGATAATCCCTGCAATAGGGGAACAAGATTTCACTTGCACCCAATCCCCAGATGATTTCATCCAAAAAGAGAAGCCCTGCCGCTGTAATCAGCAGACCGATAACCGCCCCTGCCACGACAATCAAAGTAAAATTGCTTCTGGCTTCCCCTGTGTTTCCATTCCCCATTTTCTTCGCAACGACCGCACTGCCGCCCGTCGCAAGCATCGTCCCCAGACCGACAATCAGATTGATGACAGGGCAGACGATATTGATGGACGACAAGGCGTTCGTGCCTACAAACCGTGCGACGAAAATCGTGTCCACAATGGTGTATAATCCCATAAACAGCATCATCACCATGCTTGGGAAAGCAAATCTGATAAGGGATAGGGCGTTAAAGCTCTCTGCTAACGGGTTTTTCTGTGTTTCGGTCATTATCTGTTTCCTCCTTGTTTTTCGGTGGAAGCACGAAACGCTGCGTCGGATAGCCATATTCCACAAGCAGTTCCCGTTCTGCAAATCCAAGACGGCGGTATTCTTCCCGCCAGCCCGTATCTGCCTTATCGCCTGCACGGTATGTCGTCAACGTAATCTCTTTCCCATAAAGCAACTCGTCTGCCAGCTTATCAAGGAACAGCTTTGTAATACCAAGATGCCGATACTGCGGATGGACAGCCAGAAAGTCTATGCTGCCTGTGCCTTGCGAAAATCCCATCACGCCAATAGCCATATCGTCATCCCGTAAAATCAAAGCCTTTTTATCCGCAATATACCGATGCAGGTTTGTGGTGTAATCTTTTTTATCCAGACATGGATAGCCGTCAATCGTGAGGCTTACCAGTTCCATCCAGTCATCCACATCTTCGGGCGTGGCAAATTTAATATTGTCTTTTGTCAAATCCATTTTTACAAGTTCCTCCTTCAGATAGATTTCAAGCTGTAATGGGTAGAAGTTTTCCGTTTCCCGAAATTCCGCAGGAGAAGTCTTATACATCGCCTTAAAAATATCCGTAAATGCCTGCTGGCTTTCATACCCGCTCATAAGGGCAATCTCGATAATCGGTTTTGCAGAAAACACCAGAAGTTTTGCCGCTTCCGTAAGCTGCCGCCGTTTTGCGTAATCATGGATAGTCAAGCCGACGGTCTTTGTAAAAATCCGATGCAGATGATATTTGGAATAGTGCAGTGCCGATGCCACCATATCTAAATCCATCTTTTCATGCAGATGTTCTTCGATATAGCGGATAGCCTGTGAAACAATGCGTACTGTCTGACCTTGCATTTTGCGACCTCCTCTCTTCATTCTCGCCCATGCTTTATGGGCATAGAGGTACACCCTTGTGGTGTTTCCTCGTTTTCACCCTCATTTTTTTAACATTACGAAATGTCAAAGCAGGGGTTCAATGAGATATTGTAGCACAAGGAGTTTTCTATCTTTTCATCATTCTTGCTATGTTTTAAACCATCTTCATTTACAGCAGTTCTTCTTTCAATGCCCTTATCCATTCTTCGATTGCCTGCACTAATCGAAATTGCTGATGCAGAACCGCCATGCCCGTGGCAGGAATATCGGGAGCATTTTCTTTTAAATCTATGTTCTCCTCAAGATAGGATTTCAGCACATTGATATTGCTTTCAATGTTATCCAAACATTCCCTCTGCTGTTCCTTTTCCATGCTTTCTAAATTAACAATAACCGCATTAAAGTCCAAGAATATGTTAATCGGCTTGCAGGATATTTCAAGCATCAGTTTCTCAAATTCCTCATTTCCTGCATCCGTCAAGGAATATACTGCCTTTTCGGGCATTTTTCCCTCTTTCTCCGTGCGGCTTGTGATAAGCCCCTTTTCTTCCAACTGGATAACCTTTTTATAGATGGATGGTGTGCTGATTTTTACCCACTTTGAAATGTTGCGGTATTCCACCAGTTTCTGAATATCGTATGCACTCAAGGATTCCCGTTTCAACATTCCCAATACAATCAAATCAATGGTCGCCATTTAAAATCCCTCCTTTTTCTATTGACAACTACTATAAATTATAGTATTATAGCCCCTGCAACGCAATTACTATATTTTATAGTAGTATAAAAAATACTATTTACCAAGAGAAAGGAGTTCAAAATGAACAGTCCAAGCAAAAAGATGGAGCTGCTCGGCAGCACATCCATACCAAAAGCACTTTTAGCAATGGGCATCCCAACAATGATTGGCATGTTGGTAAATGCTTTCTACAACCTTGTTGACGCTTATTTTGTCAGCGGGCTAGGGGAGCGCCAGATGGGGGCAATCTCCGTGGTCTATCCGCTCGGACAGGTCGTTGTCGGTCTTGGTCTGCTGTTCGGAAACGGTGCGGCTTCTTACATTTCCCGATTGTTAGGTCGTGGGGACAAGGAAAATGCGGATAAAGTGGCAAGTACCGCTTTATACAGCAGCGTATCCGTTGGGGCAGTTATCATTATCATTTCTATGGTGTTCCTGCATCCCATACTGAAGCTCTTGGGGGCAACCGACAGCATCCTCCCCTTTGCCGCCACATACGCAGGCATTTACATTGTTTCCTGCATCTTCAATGTGTTCAATGTCACGATGAATAACATTGTGACTAGCGAAGGAGCAGCTAAAACAACCATGTGTGCCCTGTTGACGGGTGCGGTACTCAATATCGCCTTAGACCCGCTGTTTATCTATGTGTTTGATTTAGGCGTGGCAGGAGCAGCGATAGCGACCGCAATCTCACAAGTTGTTTCAACCTGCGTATATCTGACCTATATTTTTCAGAAAAAGAGCGTATTCCATTTTCGGGTTAAGGACTGCACATATACAAAAGAAATCCTCTCCGAGGATACCTCTATGACATTCGTCAGCACTAAGGAAACCATGTCTGAGATTTTCAAAATCGGCATCCCGACATTGGTATTCCAGATTTTAACGAGTGTGTCCATTTCCTTAATCAACAATGCCGCTGGCGGTTACGGGGACTCTGCCATTGCAGGCATGGGCGTTGTTACCCGCCTTATTTCAATGGGCAGCTTGTCCGTATTCGGCTTCATCAAAGGTTTTCAGCCCATTGCAGGGTACAGTTACGGGGCGAAGAAATTTGACCGTCTGCGTGAAGCAATCAAGACTTCCATACTATGGTCTACGGCTTTCTGTGTGATTTTTGGCGTGATACTGGCTTTGTTCCCTACGGCTATCGTTTCCCAATTCACAAAGGGCGATGCCGAGATGATTCGCATCGGTGTAACGTCTTTAAGGGCAAACGGCATTTCCATTATGCTCTTTGGATTTTATACGGTGTATTCTTCCCTGTTCCTTGCTTTAGGAAAAGGCAGAGAGGGATTTATCCTCGGAGCTTGCAGGCAGGGGATTTGCTTTATCCCCGTTATCCTGCTTCTTCCGATTGTCTGGGGACTAAATGGAATAATGTATGCCCAGCCGATTGCCGATGTGTTTTCCGCAGTCATAACAGTATTCATGGCGATACCGCTCCACAAAAAGCTGAATGAGATGCAGAAACAAACTTCCGTAATAAGCACGAAAGACAACGACTAAATTTTTATCTTTCTGACAAACAGAGCCGATGAGCTGTGAGGTTTCTCACAAGTTCATCGGCTCTGCCCGTGTCAAGTAAAGGACAAAAAATTTTTCAACTTTTTTATTCCTTTACATATGTATTTAACCTTCTTCCCTTAATCAATATCTATGTCATCCCAAAAACCTTTAAAATCCTCTTCCTCCAATCGTTTGGCATTCACTTTATCCCGTATTTCCAAAACCATCTTCATTATCTCTTCCCTTGTATGCGGGCTGTCCTCCATCACTTTGTCTATATCAATGTCTTTATGTCTCATTTTTATCAGACCGTCTATGATATGAGAAACATGATCCACAAATACCTCTTCCATAATCGCATTCTTCGTTTTAGCATCTGTTCCCTCATATTCGTCATAATACGCACTGATATATTCTGAAAATTTCTTTATCTTCTCCGGGGATTCCAAAAAAGCTACTAATGTTTCATCCTCACAACTTTTCTTACTCCGTTTCAGATATGAAACGATTTTACCAAATACCTTTTTAACAATGTCATATGACATATTTCCAATCAAACCACTTGCAACAGCCACTGCCACAAAATTTAATATCTCACTACAGGGTTCTGTATAATAGCGCCTCCCATCGTCCTCTACACCATCATACCTTTCCCTGCATGTCCATCCTCCAAAAACAGCCTGCCTAATACCTTGCATTACCTTTTCATATTCTGATAACAGTATACTTTTTCCACAAACCGGACACGTCAATATTTCCTCGCCTTCCATCTCATAAATGGAAGCACAGTGAAAACATATTTTTCTAAAGTCGCCTTCTTTATGATCCATTTTCCCTCCTATGCCGTTTCTGCATTTCCTGATTTTTGCTCTTCAATTATTTCTTGAACAATCGTTATGAAATCCGAATAAAACTCATTCTTCAAATTATTACTTCTAATTCTAACAGACGCAAAGAATAAAAACATCAAAACAATCAATCCCATTAAAAAAGCTCCCCAAATATAAAACCACATTCCGGAATGTAAATTTTGTTCCAATGCCTCATATATTAGCTTTGGATTATACCCTGTATACTCCAAAAATTCTTCATCTATCAACATATTTATAGAATTATTATAAGTATTTATCACATTGACCACTGAAAATACAAATGTATATACAATCGTAATGAACACCGTTAATAACGGCATTGTACACCCATTCCACATTTCTTTTCTGCTCATAATTAGATTTTTCTCACGCTTCAAATAATGCACAAAATTTTTCAATGTAGACTCTGCATACTTACCGCCTCCATATTTCTCACAAATATAACCATGCCATTCACAGTAATTTTGATATGGTGATTTTTCCTCCCCTATCCTACTATATATTGTCAGTTCTTCGTTTATATCAAATCCATACGCATATTCCTTAACCCTTTTCATTCCAAATCAAACCTCATCTATACTTTTACCTATATCAAGATGTTGGGGTCAAAAGCCCCCTAATATAGCACCTTGAAAACTTCACACAGATTCCCATCAACCGCCAAATGTGGTATACTATATCTATCAGAGAAAGGCGGTTGATAAATATGTCATTTAGAGCAAATTCCAGCCAACAGATATCTTTCACCGACAGCTTTAACGGACTTACTTCCCGGGAGCAGAAAGCCCTGGAGAACTCCTGGGCAAAGACATTTGCTGAAGACATCTTTCCTTCCATAAATGAGGAGCCTTTCCGTGCGCTGTATTCAGACAGCGCTTCTAGGCCGAATACC
>VIQU02000035.1 GCA_010206225.2 Lachnospiraceae bacterium MD308
ATGTCCTATGGAGAACTGATGGATGACCTATCATCAGCCTGGCGTAGAACAGATGCCCCGGAAGAACCGGCAACAGATGATGGATACTGGGTCCACACACTGCGGATTGTATTTGAGGAACTTGAGACCTTAGGTCTGTCAAAACCGATACCAAAGCCAGCACCCCAAAAACGTGGCCGTAAACCCAAGCCCAAAGATCCGTCCGAGCAGAAGCCAAAGCGCCCACGTGGTCGCCCTAGAAAGAATTCATCCCAATCTGCCGATGCTCTATAGTCCGGCAGATTGGGAAAGTATTAATTAAAATACAACCTCAAAAAACATATAATTTTTCTGATTTTTAAAGCATTTATTTATCCGTTATCTCCCGCAAGAAAAGGACGCCCCCACCTTGGCGTCCTTTCCTTGTTTGTTTTCTTTTGTCTCTTCTTTTACCTAGGAAGACTGTGACCTGCATCGCTGTACAACGGCAGACGTGACACAGATAAATATTTTTACTTTTTCGCAATGTAATCTTTTCAACTTAGAAACAATCACTTCCCGCGGCGATGCTTGTCACAGTCTTCCCAGCAGAATCAACATACAGAGCTATTATCAGGTGCCGTAACAGAGCGACTGGATGATCTCTATTATGGCTTAGTCGGCTACTCGATGAAGACTCCGTCTGTAAAACTATCGCTTCCATCATTGTTTGCAGAATGAATGCACTTAACCCGATAATAATAGCCGCCTTCTACTTCTAACTCTTTACTGGAAGCTATCCTATCCGTATTCTCTTCGTGCAAGATCCATCCGTCATATCCCTCCCACGAAGTATCCTCTTCCTTCGCTCTCTCGATAATAACAGCAAGTCCGATCCTCTCCACAGTCTGACATGCGATGGTAGTTCCTCCAACGTAGAGATGACCATTCGGCAGTCTGACACATTTGGAATATCCTGCCAGCAAATCCTCGCCGCGGGTAATCTTCGTATCATATCCGATCGATTCACTCTCGTCAGTCAGATAAGAACCATCAATCTGCTTTCTGTCTTCTTGTGCATGCACGTTAAGACTAACTCCAGACATGCAAAATACTAACATTAAGATAAAGCTAATAGACATCACTTTCGTTTTCTTCATCTTTTACCTCCATCCCTCCCTAACTCTCATATAATAGACACATTACTCGCCAAAAACTGACGGCATTTTTACAAAAAATACAAATTTTTTAAAATTGATTTGAATTCTTCTTTTTCTATCTTTCCAGTCAAAAAATATTCCAACTTCTGATATGTAAAATGAGCCGAACATTTAATCGCGTCTGTCTTTTTAATCTTATATACTGTCAGCTCTATGTCATTCCCGTCCACTTCCATAATCTCTTTATCTATAATTTCATCGTCCGTATCAAAGCCAAAAGAAGAATCATAATATCCTGCACTGACTACATACAAAAGAGTTTGATTATCATATTGATACATTATTTCCGCCGTTTGTAAATTCTCTTCCATATTCATCTGGATAAATTTTATACCTTTTTTTAAATTCGTTACTCTAACCGGAAACACCCCAAACGTATCTTTAATTTCCTGATATGCTTTCTGTTCCTCCTCATTTTCCGATACTTTATTTTCTTCATCGGAATTTACCTTCATTACTTTTCTTCCCCCAACAACCTGCTCTATCACTGACGCAAATTTTTCAGCTCCGCCCATACTTGTCATTCCAACAGTCAGCACCAGCACAGCAGCCGCGGCTGTTGCCGCATACATTTTCCATCTTCTTTTCCTGCGCGCTTTCTTTGCCGCAGAACGCTCCTCCTGAAGCTTGCGTCCCAGCTTAAGCGCTTCTCTGTCTTTTTCAGAAAGTCCGGCATATGCCTGCTCTTCTTCGTAAGCATCAATGCGTTCCTGCAGCTTAGATCGGATATCATTTTTAAGAGCGCTTGATACCTCTTCTATCTCAGACGCATTCACTTCTCTTTGAATCGACTCTGCCTCTCTGTACAGATCCTCTTTTATTACCTGTTCCAAATCATCTTTATACATTGTCATGACAAATACCTCATAAAACCGGTTGTTCACCCGTCTCTTTCTCTTGACCAAATCCCGTCGGATGTATAATATATATATAGCAGTTCTTTTACAGATACTGCATAAACTGTTTAAACTTCAATTGAGCTTTACTTGTAATTAATGATTTCTTTTCGGAGGTTCTTATGAAACGTATTATCTTAACAGGCGGCGGCACCGCCGGCCATGTCACTCCTAACATCGCTCTCCTTCCCCGTCTCAAGGAGCTTAAGTACGACATCCACTATATTGGCTCCTACAACGGAATCGAGAAGGAACTCATTGAGCAGTTCGGCATCCCTTATCATGGGATCGCCACTGGAAAACTCCGCCGTTATTTCAGTCTCCAGAACTTTACAGATCCATTCCGTGTCCTTAAGGGAATGAATGATGCAAAAAAACTTGTAAAGATTCTGAAGCCTGACGTTATTTTTTCCAAAGGCGGCTTTGTATCTGTCCCTGTTGTACTTTCCGGAAAAAGATGCCATGTTCCAGTCATTATCCATGAATCAGATATGACTCCCGGACTGGCCAATAAGCTTTCCCTGTCAGCAGCCACAAAGGTATGCTGTAATTTCCCGGAGACCTTAGAGCTTCTTCCTGACGGGAAAGCCATTCTCACCGGCTCGCCTATCCGTCAGGAGCTGTTGTCCGGCGACAGGTTCAGAGCACGCGAGGCCCTCGGGTTTACCTCTGATAAACCAGTAATCCTCGTCGTGGGGGGGAGCCTTGGAGCCGTTGCTGTCAACAACGCAGTACGCATGGTACTTCCCGAGCTTTTAAAGTCCTATCAGATCATCCACCTGTGCGGGCGCGGCAAACTTGACGAATCACTAAAAGGACTTGAAGGATACGCTCAGTTTGAATATGTCAAAGAAGAATTAAAAGATTTTTTCGCGCTCACAGATATCGTTATTTCCAGAGCAGGAGCCAATGCAATCTGTGAACTACTTGCATTACATAAGCCGAATCTCCTGATCCCGCTCTCTGCCAACGCAAGCCGCGGCGACCAAATTCTAAATGCCCGTTCTTTTGAACGACAAGGATTCAGTATCGTCCTTGAAGAAGAAAATCTGACAGATAGCACCCTGCTCAATGCAGTAAATAGCCTTTATGAACACCGCGAACAATATATGCATGCAATGAAGAACTCTTCCCAACAGAATTCTATAGATACAATCATTGATTTAATTGAATCAGTCACAGCATAATACTATTACAAATAGAAGGTGCCGAAAAAGCACCTTCTTTTATGTTTCATTTAGGCGGTCATATTCTTCTCTGTATTTTCTTTGTATCCACTTCTTTGCACGATACAACGTACTGTGCAACACTTCTAACGACACTCCCATATTCTCTGCTACCTCTTTCTGCGGCTTTCCCAGAAGATATGTGATTGTAATCGCGTCATACCACCGCTCATTCATCCGATGTAAATCACTGAATATCTTTTCCACAAATTCGTGATACTCTCTATCGTGCAGAACAGTCATAACCCCTTCTTCCGTGCTGCACACAAGAAGATCTGAATCCTCATCTTCAAAGATATCTCCCTTGAGAATTTCATGCCAGCCATCTCTTTTACGATTACGCACCATATTTTTCGCTGTCGTAACCAGCCATGCATTGACTGCCTCCGCATTTACATTTTCTTTGCTGATATATAATTTCAGGAATACTTCTTGTACAATTTCCTCTGCTACATGCTCATTTTGAGAATAATACAATGCTGTCCGATAGACCGTGGACATATTTTCTTCATAAATCTTATCAAAATCTACGCTTCTAATAGAGTCCATTCCACTGGTAATTCCTTTGTCTTCCACTGTTCTTTCCTCATTCGTAATAGTACACTCTTGCCAGTAAAATCTTACATCTTAGACAGTATATCCTCCCTGTCCGTCTCCGTTAACTCATTTAATTTCCAACCGAGTCCCACCCCATCATCTTTATACCGCGGAATGAGATGCAAGTGAAAATGGAATACTGTCTGCCCTGCACATTCTCCATTATTTTGAACTAGATTATAGCCATCACAGCCCAATACATCTGTCATCTTTGCAACCATCTTCTTTGCAAGAATCATCGCCTTACCCGCAAGTGATTCTTCCAACTCATACAGATTGGCATAATGCTCCTTCGGGATAATGAGCGCGTGTCCTTTTGAAGCCGGATTCGCATCCAATATCACCCGAAAATCTTCATCCTCATAAAGTGTAGCCGTCGGAATCTCTCCGTTGGCAAGTTTGCAGAAAATACAATTATTATCTTTCATTTCCCTCTCCTCTTTCTAAAAATATTTGTAAATTTGATTGATTATTTTATCGACCAGTGCTAAACTCTCTAACAGAAAGGCGGTATTTACTATGTTTTCAGAAACAGATTTCGACAAATTACAGCAGATAATGGAAGAAAGCCCTGAAAGAAAAGAACTTCTTCAGCGTCTTCTTGAATCACATCAGATGACAATCAGTGCAATCAGCCACGAAATCCGCAATCCGCTGACACTTATTTACAGCACTCTGCAGCTTATCGCCTCACAGCATCCGGAAACAGCTTCTTTTAAATATTGGAATCAGCTTATGGAAGATGTGAAATACACAAATCTCTTGCTTGAAGAACTATCCGTCTATAATAACAGCGACAGATTGAGCCTGACTCAGACGAACACGGTTTCTTTTTTCAGAACAGTTTCCCTTTCCTTTGCAGCGTCAATTACAGACACCGACATTGAATTTACATCCCGGATTCCTGACCGTCTCCCTGATTTTGACTGCGACACTGTAAAGCTGCGGCAGGTACTCTTGAATCTATTACACAATGCCAGAGACGGCGTGATGCTCCGCGAACATACTGCTCATAAAATCTGTCTGGATGTATCCACAACAGAGGATATTCATCAGAGAACTTATATCTGCGCAAAAATATCCGATAACGGCTGCGGTATCCCGCTAGAGAATCTTGGACACATTTTCGAACCATTTACTACATATAAGACAGGCGGAACCGGCCTCGGCCTTGCCATAGCGAGCCGCATCGCAAGGGCTCACAAAGGCTCTCTCTCCGTAACATCAGTTCCAAACGATCTGACTACTTTCACGCTTTTGCTTCCGGTATAAAAGAACCGCAAAGAGAAATCCTGACAGCAGCCCGCCTACGTGGGCTGCATTATCCACTCCTGTACTTGAAAAGCCATAATACAGCATAAGAAGAATCATAAAGATGAGCCTTCTGCCAGAAATACCCCCGCTCCTTCCCCTGTCACAAAGCGACACATACAAAAGTGCGCCGATCAAACCGAAGACTGCGCCAGAGGCTCCCGCCGACACAACATATTCCCCGATCCGAATATCCCAGACAGCAGAGACTATATTTCCGCATAACCCGCTTGCTATATAGATAACTAGATATCTTATCTTTCCCACTGTCAATTCCAAATTCCATCCGACAAGAATCAAGACTATCATATTATTCATCAGATGATCGAATCCAAAATGCAGAAACATACAAGTAAACAGACGGTAATACTCACCGCTTTCCGCTACATAAGGCACATACATCGCCCCGTGACGAAGCATAAACTCCGCATCCTCCGTCATGCCCCGCAGCGATAACAGCAAAAATACAATAATATTAGCGCCGGCCAGCAGCATTGTCATACTAGATGTCTTTTTCTGATATCTTCCATAATTCTCCATATCTTAGTCTCTCCATTATCAGAAATAGCCTTCAAACCGTACTCTGTCCTCCGCCTTTTTTTCCTCTTCCGCTTTTTCGTCCTCCTCTAACTGTCTGGTCAGCCGCCTGTACCTGACAAGCAGCACAATAAACGCTGTAACCAGCACAATCAGAAGGGCGGATGCCGCTGCCAGTACATACTTATCCCTCTTGCTTTTCTCAGATATCCCAAGTTTCTTCCAAAGATACGATATGCCTGGAATTTTAAAAATTCCATTCTTTTCTTTGATTTCTTCTTTTTTTTCTTTCTTATTTTCCCGCTTATTACCAGAGTTTTCCTTTATCTCTGGTTCTTTTGCAGCTTCTGTATACGCTTTTATATAAGACTCACTGAGCTTTACATTCGCAGAACCCACATAATTCCCGCGATACGTATAAGTCAGTGTCGCCCTGTCTTTTAAATCCTCTTCTGGAGTAATCTCCACATCCAAGTCTGTAAACGCAGCTCCTTTCGGCAGAATCACATAATTATCTCCCGGGACGGCTTCCTTTACATTCTCCGACTGCACCTGTTGCGTTACATCTATTTTAGAAAAATTCTTAAAACCATATTCCAACAGCTTTGTAGTATCCGGATAAACATTTTTCCCGTGAGTACGAAGCACTACGCAGACAAGCTGTACCCCATCCTTTTCTGCCATCGTAACCAGCGTAGACAATGCATCCGACGTGAAACCTGTCTTTCCGCCGATGGCATATTTATAATAATTACTGTCCTCCGGTCTTAACATCTTATGCTTTTGCTGAAATACATGCTCTTCCACAACCTTCGATTGGGGTATCTTGTATTCTAATGTCTGAACTATCTCAAAAAATTTTAGATCGTTAAAAAGCTCTCTTCCAACCAAAGCCATATCTCTCGCACATGTATAATGCTGTGCATCGTGCAGTCCGTTCGTATTGACAAAGTGAGAATTCACGCCTCCAAGCTGCTGTACTCTCGCATTCATCTGCTCAATAAACCAGTTATAATCATAACCTGCTTTTCTTCCTACATTCTCTCCCACAGCATATGCAGCTTCATTGGCCGATGCCAGAAGCATCGCATAAAGCGCCTGTTCCAGCGAGATAACATTCCCTTCTTTTAAGCCTACAGAAGAATCCCCGGGCTGCAAAAAAGCTACGCTGTCATGAGAAAACGTTACCTCATCTGATAACTCTCCATTTTCCAGCGCAACCAATGCGGTGAGAATCTTTGTGATACTCGCCGGATATTGCTTTGAATCTATACTTTTAGCATAAAGAATCGCTCCTGTTGAAACCTCCATAACAATAGCGGCTTCTCCATATGTTCCGGGACCTTTCACCCATCCCTCCCATGCATTAGATTCCGTCGGGATCTTATATGCCTTATCAAGCTCTTCCTGCATTCTTTTTTCTTCTTCTGTCAATTCCTTTTTTTCGGCATTTTCGGTCTTTTTATCACCAGACTGCGTTGTCTCTGCGGCAAATGCTGTCATCCCTAAAGTCATGCACAGTACAAATACCAGTGCTGTCGACATTAGTCTTTTGCAGTCCCTTCTCATATTCCATCCTCCAAAACTTTCTACACAAATATATCTATATCGCCAATCCGGACCTCCGAATCATAAAACTTACAAGTCTTATATTGAATAATTGCATACCTGAAAAAAGACTGCAACAAAAAATCGCCCCAACTCAGTACCATCAGCGCCCCCATGCCTCAAACAGTAACGGGATGTTTTGCCGAAATTCAGATGACATTTTACATTATATCTCCTCCTCTTCAATATATAATCCGTCCCAGTCTCCCCATTTTGGTTTCTTCCGCCGGTTAAGAAAACGTTTTACCGGCGTCCACATATTTTCTGTCTCCTCCATGATTAAATTCCCGTGGTGCTGTTTCTTTATCCACTCATGCTGCGCGCTGTCATATTTTACTGCATTCACTCCATGACTGGCATGATTTCTTCCCTCCCATCCATTTTCTTCATCTCTGTCCTCTTCCTCATCATACAGTTTCTGGACTCTGATACTGCTCCTTTTTTCTCCCTGATCCGCCTCCTTTTTTTCCTCCATACACTCCTTCACGATCTTTTCCAGACTATAATTTTCCACCATCGTCTCTTTATGAAGAATAAAAACAATCCGTACACTTTCTTTATCCTCATAATCTGCCTGCTTTACAAAATACTCCGTCAGTTTGTGAATCTCAGACCATAGCTCCTGCTTCGCCTGCGGATAATAACAAAAGTAAAATCTATTGTCCTCATAAAAAATAAACTCCGGTTCCAGAAGTATACAGTGGATATTAAGCAGATAATTCTCTATTTCCCGTATTACTGCCAGTAACTGCCGCAAAAATAGTCTCAGATCCTCTCCGCTGATTTTTGTTCTCTCATACATCGCCTGCATAGATACTTTTCCGCTTACATTATAATCATAAAATGACGCACCATCTATTCCTCTGCCCTTCACCGGAAGAATCCCTTCTATCTCATTTACTTGAAGCATTCTCATCTGGTAATCCTCGTGATAGACCGCTGTCTCCTCAATTGTGATCTTTCGCTCCATCTGCAATCTCCTTTACCCTCCTGACATCCCGGATATGATTCTCCGGGTCCGTAACTGCCGCCTTTTTTATAACAGACAACCCAAACCGCCCTTTGCGGGCAGAGGCTTTTATACAAATTTCTGACTTTCCTATGCTGGCACTGACGCTGCTGCCCGCAAACAGAATGCATTTTTTGCCCGCCCGCTCACGGAATAAGCTTTTCAATTCTCCCTCCGTCACCTTATCTTTCTCCCGCATCTTTGTACTTCCTGCCACTGCCGTCTCATAGGCAGCTCCTGCCAGTATATTTTTATCATGAAAATAAAATGATGCCAGTATACTACTCATAATCAGCAATAAAATAATCGGCATAAGAAACGACATTTCAACTGTCATGCTTCCCTTTAAGACTCTGCCAGAATACTTCATAATACCTCTATCCATCTATACTCCAATCTCCCCTGTCAACCAAAAAATGTAACTTGCCGTTAAAAATGGGTAAAACGGCAGCGCAATTTTACGCGACATCTTTTTCCTTGCCAAAACGATCATCGCACATAATGCCAGTAAGAAAAACGCACCTGCAAGCACCTCAAAAAGCTTCCACAATCCAAGATATATTCCCATTCCTAAAATACCCAGACTGTCTGCGTATCCTACTCCCTCTTTCGTTATTCTGCTTATAGTCAGAAATACTATGCCTATTGCCATGCCTCCTGCAATCAGCGCAACATCCTCTCCACGACGCAGACATTGAAAAATAAGTGCTCCGACATTCATTGACGCTAAAATTCCTACCGGAATTTTTCGGCATTTGATATCTATTGCAGATACGATAATTAAAATTCCCAGACATACCGCCTGATCCGCTTTCACTTTCTCATCCCCTTTCTGTGGTACATCTATATTTATTTAGCCGTAACATGTTCGTCGATTCTTCCTACAGGTTATTTCCCGCATTTTGAACATGCACGCTTCCCCGCCGCCTCTGAAACAGGGACTGCATAAACTGTTCTTTTTAATCCGCTGCAGGACAGAGAACTATGATAACGGTCTCCCGTATCGGTAATATAGACTCCGCCTCCTGCCCCTTTGCCGCATCGTTCGCATACATGGTATTTGCCGCCGCTCTTATTGCGAAGCAGTTTTACCTCTTCCGACTGCACCATGCGGATGGACAGCTCAAGATGTGTGCAGTGATAATCCCGGTGATAGACCAGTCCCGTCTCTGTCATATATACAATTCCCTCATCTTTTGTTCCGAATCCGCCCTTCTCATATCCGTTCCACACTTTAACCTGCATCTTATCTTCAAAAGCAATCACCGCGATATGGAACGCCGGCACGGGAATCCGTATCTTATATTTTACTGACAACTCTCCAATTCCAGTAATCGGCGATATTCTGGAAGCACGGCAGTCAATCCCGCTGCTCCCGCCTGCTACGATACTGCGTTCTAAACGCCTTGCGCCAATTGCGTTCACCACATCTGACTTCACTGTGGAGGGCGAACACGTCACCGTCGCATATGCCTCCTGCACCGCTCTCTTTCCTGCATATTGAAGCCCTGAACGAACTGCCGTCTGGACTGCCATAATTTCCATGAGATATAAAAGACATACAACGGCAAAGAAGAACAATGGGACGGCCATAGCCGCCTCCACAGTAATACTTCCTTTTTTGGAGGTGAAGGCAGATGCCCTTCTGGAGCATATGAGACTGGTATTTCGTGTGGGGAGTATACCATTCAATATCAAACGAATCGTTCTCCTTTCTTCATAGATTTTTTTGGGGATGTATAAAATGTTGATAATAAAAAGAGTTTTAGAACTCCAAAAGGGCATCTGTCTTCACCTCCTTCTTTTTTGCTTTTGCTAATTATATCCAAAATACGTCTTGAATCTATATGTAATTCCCCGCCGCAGCCGAACGGTGCTTTTTACTTCCATTCTGCTGATGCAGCAATCAGCCTTAAAAAATTTTGCGCCATGTAATATTTTTAAATTCTGTTCTATCATATCCAGTGCACGCATACTTGTATTTTGCTTTTTTTCCAAAAACAACATCATTCTGAGATACTCCTTATAAAGCAGTCCATCCCTGCAGTCGCGCCCATCATTTGTATCACCGCTTTCTCCAAGTTTCAAAAGCCCCGAAATAGACAACTGCCAGCTCTCCTCTGACTTTGTGAGAGGTATTCTGCTCCCATTTAAAAGTGCCCGCAGATCCACAATCGACTCTCCAAATGCCCACACAAGAAGTATGACCTGTGCCGCAGCCTTAGAAAGAGCAGGGAGCGCCGCCAGTGAACACAAAGTTAGCGCCAGACTTTCTGCCTCTGCACGTTTTGCAGCGCTATTCTGAAGAAAAAGATAGTTCGGTACAAATCGCATCAGTAGCAGTTTTTTTGCAACAGTCTCAAGATTCTCCCGATCGCTTCCTTTCCCGGCGCAGATGTATTCCAATTCATAATCCAGAGCTCCTTTGGGTTTCTCATCTGTCGCCATAGAAAAATGTTCCAGCAGATATTCCCCGAACATTAGCGAGGACAGTGTGCTGCCACCCTCCGCAACATCGGAAAAGTCACCGTATCCTTTATTTTTGTCTCTCCTTGCCAGACTCTCATTCAAATCGATTTCCTTATTAGAAACCTGTTTATGATCAGGCATAATAAGTTCCAGCAGTGATTTCTTTTTTAGCTGTGATACATGTGCGATCGGATTATCCTGCCTGGGCAGCTCTCCTCCGGCCTCTCCTAAAAGTTTATCCAGCTCTTCTTCCTTTTTATGGCTTTCCTTTTCATAAGCACTGGCTTTTTCTTCTTGTACTTTCCATGAATCCGTCATAGAAAGCTTGTCTTTTAGATGATTCAGCCCATATTTATGATGCATATAATATGTCACCTGTTCAAAAAATGCTTCGGCGCCGTTATCTGTCAGAAACTGTATTCTTTGGATGTCATTCTCTATATTGTCAGCCCCAAAATATTTCAACCGTTTCTCTATCAGTCTCTGCGAATATTTCCCGCTTTCATATGTTCCTTCGAGCGAAAAAATATCATAATCTTCTAAAAGTTCTTTCTGATATTCTGCAAAAACCGATTCCATTGCCCGGTTCACATCCGCCCGGCGGTAATTTTTCGCCATCTGGATAGAGGCGCTCTCCATAATACCTCCAATAAAAGTCACAAGCAGGATAAAGGTAAGACTTAAAAATGCGGTTACTTCCGCCCTTCCCATACCTCTAGATTCCCGAACTTTCACTTGTTATTTTCTTGAAAATATTCTGCACCAGACTGGTAAGCTGCGACTTGAATATAATGACAAGACCTATAAGAACTACTAGAATCAAAATAACCTCCACAACTCCTACACCATCTTCCTCTGTCAGGATGTCTCTGATCCTGTTTTTCAAATACCATATTCTCCACATATCGTATCCTCCTTCTTTCTATCATTCTATTGTTTCTTTTGCTACATCTGCACAGACATAAAGGCCGGTACTATCACTATAATAAGCACTACAGCAAGCATTAGGAACATCGGCGCAAGCAGTTTTGTTCCTGCCTCTTCACCAAGTCTTTTTGCTCTTGCTTTCCTTTCTTCAAAGGACTGTATGGCCTCTGTCTGTAAGATCTGATTCAATCCTTTTGTCCCTTTACGCAGATTCTGAGAAAGTAACGCCCCCATCTTCGTATATGTCTGAAGACCGCACCGTCTGCCAAACCGCTCATAACTTTCTGCCTCTGTAATTCCGCTGTCCATCTCGTTACATGCCTGTCTCATCTCCTCGTAAGCATGCCGGACTCCCCAGATATGTTTTTCTTCCTCATAATCCACCGTGATTTTCCTCCACGCTCTTTTTACCGTCATTCCAGCTCCCAGAAGAAGCGTGAGCTTATTAATGATCTCCGGATAATCGAGCTGCATCTGGGTCCTTTTTTCAGATAATTCTCTCTCCTGATTTTGCTTTTCAAGCGCCAAAAGAAGAATACCTATTAAAACCGCCATCGCCATCAGCACTGCTCCCCTGCTGTCTGGCGCCGCAAAAAAGAGAAGTGGTTTTCCATCTAATTCCTGAGGTAATGTAAGGATCTTTTCTGTCTGTGTCTTTTTATCTGTTTCCAGAATTACCTTCTCAATATCCGCGGCCTGCTGTTCTCTTTCATTAAGCGTCTTTGGGAATACCATTGCCGTACGTTCATAAAGTACCTGTTTACTTGAATCTTCACTGTATGTCAGCACCCCTTTCAGCGCGACCAAAGTTCCTTCCTTTGCAAGCCCTTCATCCTGAATCTCACCATATACATTCATCACATCATAACGGTCCAGTTCCCATGATATCTCTATCGGGACGCCTTCTATTTTTGCGGGCAGATACATATCCGATTCGATATGGTCCAGACTTCTATTGTTCCCAAGTATCAGCTTATCCATCTGCACAATACATCTCTGGAACATACTTTTAAGCTCTTCGCCGGAATATGCCTGTTCCGACACATGTACTTCTATCTTCTCTCTCTCCCCCTCCCCTGCCGTAACTTCCAGTTCTTCCGTTTTGCTTCCTGCTCCGTAAGAATTTCTCGTTAATCCTCCTTCAAGCGCCAATCTGGAATTCACAAAATCAGCGGCAAAAAGCAGCGTTCCTCCAAAGAACATCAATACAAGCAGTAGTAACATCAGACCTCTATTTTTACCAGCCTTACACCAAATGCGTAAGCGGCCAAATAAACCAAAAGACATACGCTCATCACTCCCGTTCCAATCATATTTCCATAAAGACAATCCATAAATTCGGGAAAACTAAGCAGCATATAGGCAATAATCACATATGGAATTACAGCCATCACTTTAAATTCATACCTCTTTGCAGCAAGAATCGTATCTATTTCCCGCCTGACGTCTATCTTGTCACCAATCTGGTTCACCGTATTTTGAATAATGGCAATCATATCACCCCCGCTTCGCTTTGCGGCTGCAAACACATTGGCAAAATTACGGACATCCTCAAGCCGGACTCTTTTTGCAAAATCTTCAAAAATCTGCTCCGCCGGTATCTTAATCTGTATCTGCTGTACCATAAAATTTAGTTCTTTACAAATCATTTCGTTCTTTGAATACATTAGAAGCATATCCTTTTGCGTCTCTCTTACTGCATTCTCTACGGAATAGCCAGTATGCAAGGAGGCTGCCATACTTTGAACCGCTTCCTTAAACTGCACGAGAAACTCACTTTTCTTTATCTCCATGCTCTCACTTTCAAGCCCACGGTAATACCATACCCCCAGAGGCCATAAAACGACAAGCGGCCACACAGAACGATAATAAAGCCATACTGTCAGAACCACAATTCCCACTGACTTGCTAAGCATCAGCACCTTCTGCCGCTTCTTTATAGCCTGCCGCCAGCAGTTTTCCGGTGTGCGTAAGATTGTGAACCTTTTTCCAAACTCCCTGAATCTTTCCATTTTTTTCTCCTGTCTCCTTAAAGCTGTAAATGGGCTGGAGCAGTATCTCACCATTCTCATAATCTAAAATCTCCGTGACTTCCAGTACCTTTCTGCTTTTATCTCTAAGCCTCCCCAGATGAATGATTAAGTCTATACCTGAGGCGATCTGCCTGCGGATTGCCGGAAGCGGAAGCTCCATACCCATAAGTACCATTGTTTCCAGACGGCTTAGCATGTCCTTCGGACTGTTGGCATGTCCCGTACTAAGACTTCCGTCATGCCCTGTATTAAGCGCCTGCAGCATATCAATGGCCTCCGCTGAGCGCACCTCTCCAACAATAATTCTTGTTGGACGCATACGCAGTGCCGACTTGATCAAGTCCCGTATCGTGACTTCCCCTGTTCCTTCTGCGTTGGCATTTCTGGCTTCTAAACTCACCAGATTAGCAACACCCAGTATTTTAAGTTCTGCATTATCTTCGATGGTTATTATTCTCTCATCCTTTGGAATATACTGCGAAAGTGCATTTAAGAATGTGGTTTTCCCAGATCCGGTTCCACCGCTGATGAATATATTGTAGCCTGCCGCCACATATATTGCTAAGATTCCCGCAACCTCTTTGCTGACGGAATTCCATTTAATGAGCTGTTTCATAGTAACAGCTTCTTTGGGGAATTTTCGAATTGTAACGATTGGTCCATTGAGCGCTACCGGTGCCAGAATGACATTTACTCTTGATCCGTCTGACAATCTGGCATCTACAATCGGAGACGCTTCGTTAACCAGCCGGTTTGAACCTGCTGCAATCTGCTGAATAACATCTTCCAGTTTTTCTTTTGACAAAAACCGCTTTTCAGATTGATACAGTCTGCCATCCTTTTCATAAAAAATATTTTGCGTACCGTTAATCATGATCTCCGTGATTTCCTCATCTTCCAGAAATTCCTGCAGCAGATCTAATTTACGAAAAGCATTGAATAACTCCTTTCCAAGTACGGTTCTTTGATTAAGGGATATATATTCCCTTTCTCCAGCCTCTTTTAATACTTGATGGATAATCTTTGTCAGTTCTTCATCTTCTACCTCCCGTGTCAAATCCAATTCCTCAAGGATTCTCGCATGGAGCTGTTCTGCTTCGATCATGCGGCTCCTCCTTTCTGAATGATTTTTTTCAGAATATCATCATACCCCAAAAGACTTATCTCATGCTCAAACTGTAAGATCTTAGACTTAGAATATTCGTCTTCTAAAACAAGCATATGGATTTCCGTACAGCATTTTAAAAGCGTATAAAGTTCCGGAATTCCGTCACTGATATCCAAAACAAGAGTTTCATAGATACTCTGCTCTAATATCTTCTTCATCAGTTCTACCCACTCCGAGCCCCTGATTTCTTTCATGTCCTCAGAAACCGGCATAGGCTGTACATAGTCAAGATTACCTCTATGGCACACCAAAGTAGTTAACAGCAGCCCGAGATTACCTTTTTCCTGCCGGGCATAATAAAGAACGTCTGAAAGCGTCTGGCCGCTCTGCTCAAAATGCCCTCCCAGTCCTGCAAAAACCTCCAAATTCAGATATAGTACATTCTCTGATTCCGCCAATTCTTCTCCAAGCCTGAATGCATACATTGTTTTCCCAATTCGGCATACAGGTGAAAACACTCCGATAATTTTTCGTTCCTTATTTCCGGATATGCTCTGCACCATATCCCCTGCGTCAAAAATGTCTGCGCACTCTCTGAGAATACCGCTAAGCAACTTTTCTCCCGGCTGATATTTAAACAACACTGGAAATTCTGTCTTCTCGTCGAATTTTTTTCCTGTACTTAATATGAATACTTTTTCTGCTTTCACTTTTTCCTGTACTTTTTTTGCATACTCCGCTGCCACCAGCAAAATATCCGCCCGGATTTCTTCACCCAAATCTTCGGCATGGCTGATACTGCTGCACACATGAACCTGAAGCATCAATTCTTTTTTTCTCATAAAATACACGGCAAGTGCCTTGGCATACTCCTCTTCCGTATCGCATACTACAAGATTCTTACTTCTCACATATTATCACTCCTGTTCCTCCTGTTACGCGATTTTGCTTTTTCCTGTGAATCTTCGCCGATACTGGCTTGAATTCTTTGAACTGCATGAAACTATCAATAGATAAACAATCAGATACAAGTCCTTGACTCGACTTGTGAGATCGATTATAGTCTTTCATTTCTCATCTGTCCACTGTTTTTTTCAAAAAGAACAATCTTTGTGAATACTCAACAAATTTTGCGGTAAAATTTCTCCAATTATTCCAATAAAAAAATATAGTAAAACCGCAATGAAAATAGGATATTCCATTGCGGCTTTAAAAAAATCATTTCAACTGATCTAAAAATCTCTTCATACGTTCGTTCTGAGGATTGATAAACATATTCTCCGGAGTCCCCTCTTCTAAAATCATTCCATTATCCATAAACAATACTCTGTCAGCTATCTCCTGCGCAAAACGCATCTCATGTGTCACGATCAGCATCGTCCGTTTATGCTCCTTTGCCAGTCTGCGGATAATTTCTAAGATCCCGGTAACCAGTTCCGGATCCAGCGAAGAAGTCGGTTCATCAAACAACATTACTTTTGGATTAACCGCCATAGCTCTCGCTATTCCTACTCTTTGCTGCTGCCCTCCTGACAGCCGGGACGGATACGCGTCGATCTTATCCGTAAGCCCAACCTGCCGAATGTATTCCAACGCATTTGTCTGGGCTGTCTGCTTATCTATTTTCTGTACTGCCGTCATCGGCAGCATCACATTTTGCAATACTGTCTTATTTTTAAAAACATTATAATTCTGAAAAACCATAGAGGCCTTCATCCTGAAATTCCTGATTTCTTTCTCTTTACAAGTCTGCGCATCAACTTCTATCCCGTCTATTTCTAATATTCCTTTCTCGGGCTTTTCAATAAAATTAATACATCGCAAAAATGTTGATTTCCCCATCCCTGACGGTCCGATAACTGCAACGACTTCTCCTTCCGAAGCTGTAAAATCTATTCCTTTTAAAACCTGTAGGGCTCCAAAACTTTTATGGAGGTTACGTATTTTGATCATTCTGTTTCCCCATTTCTTAGTTGTTCATACTTTTGCGGATTGACATATGCCTTCCCCTCTTTGCCGTAATGAAGATTATCATCGATAAAAATACCAAGTTCGTCTGATTTTTGAAGCCGTTCCCGAATCGCTTTTTTTCTCTCTGGATATTCAATATAATTCAGTGTTTCAATAATGCCTTCAACCAGCGGTGTAAGTTTTTGAATCGGGACTCCTACCCCCAGTTCATCATCCTGCCAGCCGCACATTTTTCTGGTTCCCGCACACAACACTGAAAAATTCAAATCATTTTTTTCAAACGGGCTTGCCGTCAGATCTGCGCAAACTCCCTGATTCCCTGCCATACATAAATTCTTCGGAATTCCATATTTATAAGAATAACCTTCCACTACTCTCATCAACTGATATGCATTTACCATAAACAATACAACGTCCGCATCATCCATCTCCTCCAGCGGCCCTGCCTCAATACCGTATATCCGCTGTTTTATGCGTGAAATATCTTTTGTGACCGCCTTTGCGACCGCCCTGCTTTCGTACAATTTTATACTGTAATAACGCTCTCCGGATTCCACACATTCCATTTCCGTATCCAGCCCCAATGCCTCCACGGCACATCTGCAAGCAAAATTTTTTGCCGAAGCCTTTAAATGACCGCCAGACATCGCCTTTTGAATCATCATACAATAGCTGGTTTTTTTCCCATACTCTTCAATATTTAAACCTTCATATTCTGTTTTAAAATATAAAAATCTAACGCCAATGATCTTTCGTTTTAACCCTAACGATTTATCCAAACGTTCAACGTCGTATTTCTTCATCGAATCCTCCTATAAATACTTGCATATTCTGACTTCCATTATCTTTAATATCCTGTCGACCACAACTAATACCACCCAATACACAATTCCTACGGCTATATATGCCTCAAAGAAATTCAAACTTGATGCACCCATCATCTTTGCCTGCGATAACAATTCTACTACTCCTATTGTAAAACCAATTGCTGTATTTTTGATCATGGTAATAAAGGAATTCCCCAAAGACGGAAACGCCGCCACAAAAGCCTGCGGCAGTATAATCTCTTTATACATTGTAGCAGGGCTCAGACCAATTGACAAACCGGCCTCCTTCTGCCCCTTATCAACAGAAAGCAAACCGCCTCTGATAATCTCTGAAATAAAAGCAGATGAATTCATAGCAATCGTTATAACGAGTGCCGTACTTCCAGTAACATCCTTCATAAAATCAAATAGCTGCGGTAATCCAAAATAGAAAATAAACAACTGCGTAATATACGGCGTCGAACGAAAATATGAAATATAAATACCCGCCAATCCTCTTATAACACGATTTTTGGACGTATAACAAATCTCCAAAAAAAGCCCCAGCACAAACGCCGCCGCAAAAGCTATAATCCCAAGCCACAGTGTATAAGGAATTTTTAATATAAGCTTGGGAAAACACGAAAGAAAAAATTCATTATCAAATCTCACGATTTCAATCCTCACATAATATAATTTCAAAAAAGGGCGCTCCCGCACCAGAAGCGCCCTTTACTTATCTATTTACTCTACTATATCTGTCACATCGCGATGATAATACTGCTCTGATAACTTTGAAAGCGTCCCATCTTCCCTCATCTCTTTGATGCTCAAATTAAATGACTCGACCACATCCGAATCAGCTTCTTTTGAAAATGGAAATGCCTGATAGTCTACAATAATCGGATCTCCGATCAGTTTAAAATCGTATTCTCCCTTTTCATTAATAGAATCAAAAGACAATTCGGTAATAGGAAATGCATCATAGTGTCCAACTGCTAATTCGTCATATATATTGCCAGATGTGACTACCATCTCAATCTTCTTGTCATCCGGAAGATCCGCATTATAATCATTGAAAAACGTCTCTAATACCGTGCCAAATTCAATACATACTTTTCTTCCCTGAAGGTCATCCACGGACTCTGCCTCATCATCCCCGCGAACAGCCATCCGTATATTATTGGAAGCATATTTTTCTGTAAATGTATATGTCTTCTCCCGCTCATCCGTTACAGAAACTTGACCTGCGATCGTATCGTATTTTCCGCTGTCAAGACCAGAAAACATAGCGCTATAGTCATCGGACAGTTCCCACTTCACTTCAAATCCTGAACGCTTGGCGATTTCTTCTATCACATCATGCTCAAATCCTGTCAGCTCGCCATTATCATCCGTGTAAATGATCGGATAAAAACTTCCGTTTCCCACGACAGTAATCTCTTTTTTCTCTTCCGTCTCAGTTCCGTCTTCCTTTTCTCCGGTTTCCCCAGTTGAACCGGAGCCACAGCCCATGATCAATACTGCAGTCATTGAAACACATAACAACATACCAATTAATTTTTTCGTCATACTTCTTCTCCTCTTTTGCAATAATAATAGTGATTTCAATATATCATTTCCAGTTCATGTTAACAAATCGATTATTCATATAATTAATTTGTATATATTTGTTATTTCTATAAGTGAAATTGCACTCCCGCTATTCTTTCTATTTCTTATAGGGTATTTTATTTTTTTCTTGATTATAAACATAAATATCCTATATGATTAATATAACAAATACTTCAGCATTACAGACACAGAAAGGCCGTCCAATGAAATTAAATTATCTTTCTACAAACCTTTTAACCAAAAAAAATATTTCTTTTCCTGAAACTGATACGATTGATATTTGCATATTTTCTGTTAAAAACTTTTCTTACTTATCGAAAAGCATGAATGTTCTTTCCGCACAGGAACAGGAAAAAGCAAATTCTTTCCGTCAGGAACAGGGGCGTATGCATTTTATTGCAAGCCGTATTCTTCTGCGCAGAACCTTAAGTCTGTATCTGTGCTGCCCAGCAAAAGAACTCTCGTTTCAAACAGGGCCGCACGGAAAACCTTATCTGTGCCCGCATAAAAATAATTTCCCCAAAATACACTTTAACCTCTCTCATTCCGGTGAATTTGTCGCTCTTGCTTTTTCTTCGGCATCGCCTGTCGGAATTGACATTGAAACCGTACGCATGAAACTTTGCGTTGAAACTTTAGTCCGGCGTTTTTTTCATCCGGATGAATATTCTGAATTTCTCAGGCTGGATGAAACCGGGCAAAAAGATTTTGTATTCCGCAGATGGACTGTCCGCGAAGCATTTTTAAAGGGAATCGGAAGCGGATTAACGATATCTCCGGATTCTTTCTATATACAGGAACTCCCGTCAATGTTTTGCATTAAAAAAAGCCAGAAAGATTACTCTTCCTGGCGCATAGAACCGGTCCCTGTGCCTGACAGCTATTACTGCAGCATCGCATATCAAATACCAAACTCTGAAAGTCCTCATCGCTCTGTTTCCGATATTAACGCTGCATATCAGCCGCCCGTATAAAAAGCAATTCCGTATAATAATGCGACTCCTGGCGTTCCAAAGACACCGGACGTCGCAAAAGTCACGGGGTTTAGCCCCACCTGCGCGGAAATTCCTTTCGACGCAAGAAATTGATTGATAAAAAATATAAAAGCCATTCCTACTACTGCGCGAATTAAAAACTGAACAATAAAAGAGGTTTTCTGCTCCAATTTTAAAGCTCCCCCGTCTTCATCTTTTGTTCATATATATTCGGCAGTCACAGGCAATATGACAGCATGTTTATAAATTTATCTTTATCTCCCGCTTTGTCTCATGATATTCATGATAATTTACCCCTGCAGCGTCAAACATTCTCATGGAAGCTTTTACGGACGGCGTATCCTCATACTTGTTCGATCCATAGATAACCTCTTTAATTCCGCTCTGGATAATCGCTTTCGCACATTCATTACAGGGGAACAAGGACACATACAGCTTTGCTCCCTCAAGACTCCCGCCTCTGTAATTTAGAATTGCATTCAATTCACTATGCACTGTATAAAAATATTTCGTTTCTAGCGGATCGTCCCCTTCTCTCGTCCACGGAAAACTATCATCCGAACATCCTGTAGGCAGGCCGTTATATCCCATAGACAGAATCTTATTATCCTGACTTACGATACAGCATCCCACCTGTGTATTCGGATCTTTTGAACGCATCCCTGAAAGAAGGGCTACTCCCATAAAATATTCGTCCCAACTGATATAATCTGCTCTTTTATCTCCCATCAGACATCCTCCTTAGTCCCATAACATTCACTTTCTTCTCACTTTATACTTGTATAATATGATACCCCGCCGCCTTAAGAAGCCGGTTCATAACCGCATCTCCGATTCCGCTTTCAGAAAATGCCTCGCTCAGAATACAATCCACCCTCTCCTCATCAAACTCCCGCAGAACCGCATAGAGATGATTGGCAATGGTTGCTTCATCCTGTCTTGTTCCAATACATTTTACGACTCCGTTCAAATAGTTGCCGACCGTCTCCTGCGTTCCGATAATCCCTACCTTTTTTCCTTCCCGCATGCTTTCATCCGTTATCCGGTTAATCTCTTTTACAACTGCCGCTTCATCTCCTTCTACAACACACAGCTTTGCTTTCGGAGCATAATGGCGGTACTTCATCCCCGGAGCTTTCGGCGCTTTTTTACTGTCTTCATCAAACAATGCGGCATCCACCGCCACCTCTCCTAAAAGTTCCTCCAACATCTCTTTTGTAACGGCTCCCGGCCTCAGAAGCATAGGGGGTGTAACTGACATATCGAGAATCGTAGACTCTACGCCGATTTCCACTAAGCCTCCGTCCACAATCATATCAATCTTTCCTTTCAGATCCGCTTCTACATGCTCTGCTCTTGTAGGGCTCGGACGTCCGGATGTATTGGCGCTGGGCGCCGCAATATACCCTCCGCCTGCCTCTATCACTGCACAGGCAATTTCATGAGACGGCATCCGTACTGCCACTGTATCAAGACCGCCCGTCGTGCCATAAGGTACGATACCACTCTTATTAAAAATCATAGTAAGAGGCCCCGGCCAGTACTTCTCTGCAACAATACGTGCCGACGCAGGAATATGGGAAACAATTTTTTCGAGCGCATCTATGTTCGTAATATGGACGATCAGGGGATTATCCGACGGTCTTCCCTTCGCAGCATATATCTTTTTTGCAGCATTTTCATTCAATGCATCCGCGCCCAACCCATACACTGTTTCTGTCGGAAATGCCACAAGCCCGCCTTCCCGCAATATATTGCCGGCTTTTTTAATAACATCATTATTCAATTGTCGATTATCAATTTTACTTATTATTGTCTTCATGTGTTTTATTATACTACACTCCATTTTCTTTTCCAATGATTTTCAGTATTCCATCGCAGATTGCTTCCGCCACCTTATCCTGATATTCCTCGTTGCACAGATTCTCCGCATCCTCGGCATTGGACAGGAAACCACATTCTACAATGATTGTCGGAACATCCGTCCGCTTTAACAGATAGTATGTATCATTGGCTTTCGCCTGCCTTGTATTATCTTCATCAATGGAAAGCAATGCATTCTGCATAATCTTCGCGGCATTTTCCCCTTCTGAAGATCCCGAATAATAGAATACCTGCGCACCGTGAACAACGGCATCCTGATAACTGTTCTGATGAATACTCACGGCAAGCTGCGGCGCTTCCTCATTGATAATTCTTACCCGTTCCTTCATATCTGCCACTTTTGTTCCTGTACTTTCTTCCCCGGCTAACATCGTATCCGCTTCTCTTGTCATAATTACCTTGACCTTCTCTTTTTTCAACAACTGTTTTACTTTTTTTGCAATCTGAAGATTGATTTCCTTTTCAACTACATCTCCCACGCCTACTTTTCCTGGATCGCCTCCTCCGTGTCCTGCATCAAGAACTACCGTGTTCTTCTGAACAGTTATTTTGTCCGAGGATACTTGTTCCTCCAAATTACGGTTTAATACAGCAAGACTGGCAATCAGGAAAATCAGAATCGCCAGCTCAATTTTCTTCTTCAAAAAAATACCTCCCGACAGTCTGTATTAATTCAATATATGACTGCCGGAGGCATTTTATTTAGTTTGTTATTTAATTTACATATTGCTGGATCAGCGGCCATACATCCGACGACTCTTGCCCCAGCGCCCATGCGGCGCTTCCTGCAAGTCCGTATTCTTTCATGAGTTTTAACTTCGGCTCCAACGATTTCACATCCTCCAGCCAGATTTTATATGTCGTATCTCCATCTGTCCATGTCGCGAAATTCTGTTTTGCCTCTTCATCCCACGTGATGTCCGCCCCGGCCTCTGTCACTTTTTCTTTTGCTTTTGACATGCCGTATGCCTCACTCTTTACCTCAGTCGCATATTGCGCCGCTTCGGTTCCCTGATCTTTCGCAAGCTGCTCCTGTGTCTTTGGTTTCTCGCTCCATAGGCGGGTGAAAAACGGCACCCCGCTGATCACTTTCTCCGCCGGTACTTCTTTCAGCGTCTCCTCAATTCCTTCCTGAACAAAATTATAAGAAGAGACTGAGCCCGCCTCGGGCGAACCGCCGTGATGCTCATCATATCCCATAATGATCACGTAATCCGCAAACACTCCCTGCTCCTTCCGGTTATATTGCATATTGTAATTCTTTGGAACATAGTTGTCTACAGATAATACCAAAGCACTTTGCCTGCATCTAACAGACAGTTCACGGATAAACTGGATATAGTGCTCACCGCACTCTTCCGATACTTTTTCAAAGTCAACATTAATACCTGCGATATTCGTCTGCAGCGCATCTGAAATCAATTGATTGATCAGCTTCTCACGTTTTGACGTCGAACTTAAAAGCTCATAGGTCTCACTCTGCGAATTAATCCCGCCATCAAAATCTCTTACTGTGGCCCACACATCCACTTTTAACTGACGTGCCTTTTCCACATAATCTGCCGATGAGAGAGATTCCAAATCACCATCCGTATTCTTCACATGATACCATGTCGGCGCAATCGTTGTAAGACCTTTTGTCTCTGCTATCTTATCTAGCACATTATTATTCGCCTCACGGTTCGTTACGTTATGCCATACTAAATTAACGGTATAATCCAATGAAATATTCGTATAATCTGGTTCCTCGAATTTTCTGGCAAGCTTCTTTTTCTCGGTTTCCTTCAGCGCACTGTTTTTAACATAACCGATAAAACCGTCTTTCGTGCGGACTTTTTTCCAGTTTTCTTCTTCTTCAAGAACGACAACCTCATCCTTTTTCTTAACTTCTGACAGGACAGGGCTTTTCACTCCTCCCCGATAACGAACCTGTGTATTTTTCTTCACCTGTGCAACAGGAGTCTCCCCCCATTCACTGACAATCATCACACGTCCTGGATTTTCATATACCGCGTAATCAATATTCATGTACTGCTGAATAAAGTCAAGAGCAATGTATGCTGTGCTTCCTTCGGTTTTTAAAATAACGTAGTCTTCACTGTTCTTATCGTTTGAAACCATATAATCTTTGCTGCCGACTTCTACAGACACAATATCCTTAGGCAGAGTATAAAGAAGTTTATTCTCTTTAGAGTCCCAGTAAAACCGGTTGCTGATATGATCCCGCACCGTCTCATACTGGACATAAGCCTTACCCTCCGAAATCATCCCGTGCGGTTCTGTAATCTCATTATTAATTGTAATAGCAAGCTGTCCTTCCTTTTCTATTCCATAATATTCTTTCAAGTCTGCTTTTTCTTTAGACGGGCTGTATTTCTTCCATAAAAATGCACCCACCACTGCAGCTATTAACAATATAACAAAAAGGATCATCTTCAATACGAGATTTCTCTTTCTTCTTCTTCGGTTCTGTTTTCTTCTTGCCTGTCTGCCTCCGTCTGACGAACGCCTCTGCCGGCGCCTTACCGGAACTTCACTTCCTTCCGGCCTTCTTCTCTCCACAGAGCTTCCGCCCTCTTCCGGCCTTCTTCTCTCCGTAGAAATTCTGGCTCCTTCCGGCCTTCTTCTCTCCGCAGAGACCTTATTTCCTTCCGGTCTCCTGCGCTTTGCCGTTGTCCCGGCACTCCCGGTTGTTCTGCGTCTCGCACCCTGTATGTCTGAAAGCCTGCCCACAGAAGCTTGATCTCCCGCCGCTCTTCTTCTGACTGTCCTTTGTCCAGGCATTGCTCTTTTGGCTGTTTGCCCTTCTGATATTCCGATATCCTCAGAAGTATTTTTTGTCGGCTGATTCGAATTTGTGCGGCTTAATTTCTCATTTTCTTCCATGCTGCACCTCCTACCCGAACCTATTATAACAATAATTGTGACCTACGTCATTATTTATTTCGACATTTTTCTTTTTATTTGAGGGGTATTTACGCTCATTTTTGTATAATAACGTCCGTAAAACACAGCTCTTTGATATCTCCCTTCTCATTCATAACATAATCACGCATATAAATTACATCTTCTCGCAGAATATGCGCCTGAACAACCTGCATAGGACTCGCCGCCAATCCATTCAGCGTAATGTCAACGCCTTTCTTTTCATAGCCGTTCAGTTCCGTAAAGAGATTCTGGACATCCTTTTTTTCGTACCCACTCATTTTTTTCCTCCTCCTCAATGCATTGCGATGATAACCACATCCATTTCCACATATATTAAAACCAGAAGAAAAGTGTTGTGATACATTTTCTAAATTCAAAAAACTAAAAGATAGCCTGCTTTGCATATACTTTATTTTTAGTAAGTTTATTTTCTGTAAATGATTGCTTTGTGATACTTGTGTCGAATTGACATCTCTGATTGTTTTCTGATTGTTTACATTGATAATTTACTAGATATTACATTGAGAAAAAGTAAATTCGTGAAATTCTCCCTCCTTTGTTCTAAGAACGTGGTTATCAGGGAAAACTATCTCTTAGTGTTATTATTATATCCGATAGAAACATGTAAAGCAAGCACTTTTTTATTTTATACTTATTTTATTAAACCTATTATTGAACATTCCGCATTCCCTATGCTATACTAAATTAGAAGGAAGTGATAAATTATGAAGATTGAGAAGATCAACGATAATCAGATACGCTGTACTCTCACACGGACTGATTTGGCTGAACGCCAGCTTCAATTAAGCGAACTGGCTTATGGAACCGAAAAAGCAAAATCACTTTTCCATGATATGATGCAACAGGCGGCATACGAATTTGGTTTTGAGGCAGAAGATATTCCTTTAATGATAGAAGCCATTCCTGCCTCCGCCGATTCTATTGTACTGATAATTACTAAAGTGGAAGACCCAGATGAACTTGATACCCGGTTTTCAAAATTTGCACCTTCTCCGTCCGACGAATTCGGACATAAAAAGTATGAAGCACTTGATAAACTTGAAGGAGCAGAAACCCTGTTAAATCTTCTGGGAAAAGTGAAAGAAAAAATGGAGGCCGTAAAAGAAGCTGCTTCTGAGAAGCAGTCCGAAAAAGAAGAGAGTACGGTATCTCTCCGCTTATTCTCATTCGCAACTATGGAGCATGTATTAAAGGCAGCGCAATTACTTGGCGGTATGTACCATGGTTCCAATACTCTTTATAAAGATACTGCCGAGAATATATACATCCTCGCAATTATGCAGAACGACCATTCAATTAACGACTTTAACCGAATCTGTAACATGCTCACAGAATTTGGGACTCTGGAGAAATCCTCCGGAGCTGCGTTAGCATTCTTGGAGGAACACTGTGAGCTGCTGGTTTCTAATAATGCAATTCAACAATTATGCGCCATTTAAAATCTATAAAAAATGCTTCGGTAATTCATCCGAAGCATTTTTTTACTTATCTTATTCTCCCAACGCGGCACCGATTGTCGCATTAAGCTTCGCAACCAGAAGATCCGGATCTACTCCATGCCCCATGGCGCCCTGCTCAATTGATTCCATCTGGGAATGCGGACACCCAATACATCCCATCCCTGCTTCCATAAGATCATCCACAATCTTTGGACATTTCTCATAATATGTCATAAGCAGTTCACCAAAAGTCATATCTTTAGAAACATGTGCCATATATGACACCTCCTTTGTAATTCAGTATTATTCATTATAGCTACTTTTATCCATTGTGTAAACATTTTTGTACAATTTCTTCTCAATATTTGACTACTTAGAAGTCAACATATTTTTTGATTTTTTTCTCTGAAACATCATTTTTATTATAACTCCACAAAACGTTCGTTCTTTTTTTACTCAAAATAATCCACCGTATTTTAACCTTTTTATGTGGATAATGTGGATAAATTTTTAAAAACATTAATCTTTCCACCTTTTTTTATGGTTTTAGTGTGGATAACTTGGATAAGTCCTTTTTCTTTTTTTATACATTTTTTTACAAATTTGTACAATTTGTACATTCTGCAAGTTTAATTTCATATGATAACCTTCACATAAAAATTCAGGACAAGGCTTTTCACCCTATCCTGAATTTTAACGCTTTCAAATCATAAAAGTCTTGATCCGCCGTATTACAATATCCTTCTTACTGTAATAATATTTGCATAAGTGGCAGACAATACCCCAATACCTTTTGAACGATTGATCGCATTTACAATCTGTCCGTCTCCCATATAGATTCCTACATGCCCATCGTAGCAGATTACATCCCCCGGAATAGCTTCGCTATAGCTTACTCCTGTTCCTGCGCCCCGCATCTGGCCGGAAGTTCTTGGCAGACTGACGCCAAAATGTTTATACACTGACTGCACAAATCCAGAACAGTCCGCTCCATTTGTCAAGCTTGTACCTCCCCATACATATGGGTTTCCAATAAACTGACAGGCATAATCTACAATTGCTTGTCCTGAGCCAGCTTTTTCTTTTGCTTCCTCTTCAGCCTTCTTTCTGGCTTCTTCCTCTCTCCTGCGTGCCTCTTCAGCTTCCTTTTCAAGTCTGGCTTCCTCTTCTTCTTTTGATTCTGCATATTCAAATATTTGCTCTGGTTTTTCTAAAACCTCTTCTTTTTCAGGATTTTCTTTTTCTATCTTTTTTTTCTCAAGCCTTTTTTCTTGTTTTTTCTTGACAATCTTCTGTGCTTTTTCTTCTGCTTTTTTCCCTACTGTAATATATTTAGAATATACATAACCGGTAACACTTCCTGACTGTACTTTTGTCCACTCGTCCACCGGCCCCATAATTTTGGCTGCATCATCGGGGTATAATTTGCCCACCCATTCACTTTCCGTCGTAGGTTCGCTTCTAATATAAAGAAATGTCTCTACGTCGGCAAATGCCATATCTAAATACTCACCCTTCTTTGTCGGCACCAGATATTTTTCAATCTCTATCTCCTTTCCTGAAGAATAACAATGATCCAGCACCTCTTCAATTCCCACACTTGGCAGTTCACTTTGCGTATCTGCTGCCTTCGCCGTCACAGGAAGCAACATGGCGGCTCCTGAAAAAGTAACTAAGAACAATCCTTTCTTAAGATTAGAATACATAAATAACCTCCTTTATGTTTTCTTATCTTTTGTAAATATTACAGAATTGTTACATACGTTACGCCCTAATTATAACATGACATTTTTACCTGTCAAGCGTATAAATCAATATTTTATATACATATTCTTCCAAATCCTCTAATATTATTACCATTTTTTTACATTTAAATGTTACAAATTGTTACATACAAAAATATTTTGTTGACAAAAACATCCCATCCATGTATGCTAATTATAATAATTATTATCATTATTATTTGAAAGGAGATTCTGCATGGCTATATTAAAATACAGTCGCCAGAGAGCTTCTATCCAAGAATATCTCTTGCAAACTCATGAACATCCGACTGCTGATACCGTATATCTGCATGTAAAAAAAGAATTTCCAAACATCAGCCTCGGTACTGTATACCGTAATCTCAATCTTCTTGCCGATATGGGAGAAGCGCAGAAAATACCGACTTCACACGGCGGCGACCGCTTTGACGGGCGAACAGACTTTCATTACCATGTAATATGTAACGCCTGCGGAAATGTATCCGATCTGGAACTCTCTCCCGAACATATTACAAAGATCAACCAGCTTGCCGACCGCCATTTTGACGGACAGATAGATTCACATACCATGATATTTAACGGGATCTGTTCACATTGTCTTAGTAAGAAAATGAAATAAATATAAAATCATGAATTGCCGATTGACAAGCATAAATAACTATGATAACTTAATATCAGTAACTATTACTGATATTAAATAAATTTTATAAAAGAAAAGGAGAAAAATCATGAAAAAATTTGTATGTAGTGTTTGTGGTTATGTTCACGAAGGAGATTCTGCACCGGAGAAATGTCCACAGTGCGGCGTTGGAGCTGACAAGTTCACAGAGCAGGCAGAAGGTTTAAGCTGGGCTGCGGAGCATGTTGTAGGTGTGGCTCAAGGTGTAAGCGAAGATATAATTGAAGACTTAAGAGCGAATTTCAACGGAGAATGCTCAGAGGTTGGTATGTATCTCGCTATGGCAAGAGTTGCTCACAGAGAAGGTTATCCAGAAATCGGATTATATTGGGAGAAGGCTGCTTATGAAGAAGCAGAGCATGCTGCTAAATTTGCAGAATTACTTGGCGAGGTAGTAACTGACAGCACAAAGAAGAATCTTGAGATGAGAGTTGCTGCTGAGAACGGTGCTACAGCAGGCAAGTTTGACCTTGCAAAACGTGCTAAAGCTGCCAACCTTGACGCTATTCATGATACAGTGCATGAGATGGCCAGAGATGAGGCTAGACATGGAAAAGCTTTCGAAGGACTTCTTAAGAGATACTTCGGCTAAGAGGAAAACGGCATAAAATAAGACTTTTTAGGAGGATGGACAAGTTGTTGTCTGTCCTCTTTTTTGCTTTAAAACAAGGGATTCCCGTTGTCTGGTTTGGGACAAGTTTGGGACTTCCATATTAATCTGGAAATATTCTTCCTAGAATTGGGACTTGATATCTCTTTAACAGACCCTCGGAAGCCTTGCTGTGTCTGCCGTTGCTAAGAGATATGGTAAAATTGGAAACATATCATTAAATAAATGTATCCCTTGAAGCTGCCTGTCGAAAACCATCTGTATCTTTCGTGGTATAACAGCCAATAATCCTGTTATTTTCAATATTTACGTGATTTGCGAAATTTTTATACTGGTCAAACAAACGGATTTGATATATGATTAAAATGTACTTTAGAAGACTGGAGGATTTGATATGAATAAGATTTTTAAAAAATTTAAATTCCGGACAACTCTGTGTCTTACTTTATCAGCTGCCTTGCTGCTTCCGTATATCCCGGTATCAGCCGCCGAAACTAAAACAGTAGAACTTGTAGCTGTCGGCGATGATCTTATCCATTCACCCATTTATAAGTCGTGCAAAACACGAAAAGGATATAACTTTGATTCTCTTTTCAAACATATAAAAAAGGATATTCAAGCAGCAGATATTTCTGTTATCAATCAGGAAACGATACTTGTAGACAAGAATTATTCAGGATATCCGTCTTTCGGAAGTCCAAAGGCCGTGGCAGATGCCATCGCCAAAGCCGGATTTAATGTTGTTACTCACGCTACCAACCATACTCTTGACAGGGGTACAGGCGCAATTACCGGCACACTCAAGTACTGGAACCGAAAATATCCAAATATAAAAGTCCTCGGTATCCACAAAAACAAAAATGCAGCCAATAAAATTACTGTAGTTAAAAAAAATGGGATTAAAATTGCAATGCTCAATTATACCTACAGTCTGAACGGCCGCCGGCTTCCGGCCGGCAAAAGCTATATGGTCGATCTTCTTAAATCGAAGAATAAAAATAAGATTAAAAAGGATATTAAATCAGCAAAGAAAAACAGTGATCTTGTGATCGTATTTACACACTGGGGAACGGAATACAGATATTCCGTTGATGCCAGCCAAAAAAAATGGACAAACTTTTTCTTAAACAACGGTGTAGACATCCTGATCGGAACACATCCCCATGTGTTAGAGCCATATAAAATGCTGAAAGGAAAGAATGGACGAAAAATGCTTGTATATTATTCCCTCGGCAACTTTGTTTCCTCTCAGAAAAAAGTTCCGCGCCTCCTTGGGGGAATGGCAAAAATAACAATCGCTAAGGACTCCAAAGGTGTATATATCAAAAATTATACAATGGATCCTCTGGTAACTCATATTGGTCAAAAATACAAATCCTATACGGTATATAAGCTGAATGATTATACAGACGCATTAGCAAAGCAAAACTATATCCGCAGGATTTCGCCCCATGAAGCTTTCTCTGTAAATGCACTGAGAAAATTATACAAAAGAATAACCGGAAAGGCCGCATGATATAAATCAGCGGCCTTCGTTTATATCACAGTTCACCGCATTCATCAATTTTCTGCTTCTTAAGCTTCAGATACACAATCTCCCTGAACAACGCATAAAACACTGACACCACTGGAATGAATACCAACATCCCCACAACTCCCATAAGGCTGCCGCCAATGCTGACTGCCGCCAATACCCAGATGGAAGGCAGTCCCACCGAATTGCCTACTACATGGGGATAGATAAGATTACCTTCTATCTGCTGTAATACTAAAAATAATACGATAAAAGCAACCGCTTTCATAGGATCAACCATAAAGATTAAGAAAGCGCCCACAAAACATCCGATAAAAGCTCCAAAAATAGGAACCAATGCTGTAAACGCAATTACAATGCCAATCAAAAGTGCATAGGGAAGCTTGAAAATTGCCATAGAAACTACAAACATGCAGCCAAGTATCACCGCTTCCACACACTGTCCCGTAAGAAAATGGGAAAATGTCTGGTAAGTCAGCGACAGCACTTCAAGCACAGCCTCCGCTCTTCCTTTGCGCACAAATGCAAACAATACCTTTTGGGACTGAACCTGCAGCTTCTCTTTTTGCATCAGAATATAAATTGCAAATGCGAATGCAATGAAAAATGTCGTAATCCCATTTATAATACTTTTCGCAGCAGAAATCGTAGAATCCAGAACACTTCCCGCACCGCTCGTGAAGAAATCAAATCCCGTATTCATTATCTTATTCCAGTCAAATTCCAGATGGTTTATTACATCCATCACTTCCTTATTATTGTGAAACAAGACTTCTGCCCATTCCTGTATCTGCGGAATGAAATTCTGTATGCTCTGTCCCAGATTTGCAAAGGTATTTCCAAGCTGTGGGATTAATACAAACATGACAAGCCCAACTGTCGCAATCACTAAAAATAATACTATCAGCATACTGACCGGACGAGCTAATTTATTCCATATCTTATTATGTTCTATCCGTTCCTGCGGGAAAAGATGCCTTTGTATAAAATTCATCGGTACATTCAGAACGAATGCAATCGCACCGCCTAAAATGAACGGGCGTACAACTCCCCATATGAAGAACAGAATCTTAAGCGACGCCTCATATTTCCACAAACACACAACGATTACCGCAGTGAACACGATCAAGCCTCTAAGCTTTTTCACATTTTCTTTCGTTAAATCCATAAATGCCTCCTTATTTTCTACATCTTACCCACTTTAAACCCTGTACGACCACAAGAGTCAGAAATGCCAGTCCATATACTTCTATAAGTTGCCCTGCACTTAAAACTGTAACCTTAAATACATCTCGCAGCGGCGGCAGCATTACAACATTTGTAATCAATAGTGCACCGATTATAAATGCCCCCAGCAGATATCTGTTGTTCCAAAACAACTTTGTAAATAACACTGGACGCTCTGACTTACAGTTAAATCCATGAAACAATCTTCCCATACAAAGCGCTGCGAATGCCATTGTACTGGCAGTCATATAATCGCCGTCTTTATATCCGGTGAAAAATGCCGCCATCGTAACAATTCCTATTATCAAGCCCTCCAGACCTATACTGACAAGATACTTTCTATTCAAAATCGATTCATCCGCCGGTCTCGGTTTTTCTCTCATAACATCTGTACTGTGAGGCTCCAATCCTAATGCAATTGCCGGCAGACTGTCCGTCAGCAGATTGATAAATAAAAGATGCACCGGAGCAAAAGGTACCGGAAGTCCCGCCGCCGCTGCATAGAGTACGGCGAGAATCGCCCCAAAATTCCCCGATAGAAGAAATTGGATAGAATTTTTAATGTTCCGGTATATGTTCCTGCCATTTTCCACTGCTTTTATAATAGTCGCAAAATTGTCATCTGTCAAAACCATTGCCGCAGCATCTTTGGAAACTTCACTTCCGGTAATTCCCATCGCCACGCCAATGTCTGCCTGTTTTAACGCCGGAGCATCATTCACGCCATCCCCGGTCATAGCTACCATATTCCCTTTTTCCTGCCATGCACGCACAATTCTTATCTTATGTTCCGGCGATACTCTGGCGTATACAGATATCTTTTCCACAAAATCTTTCAATTCCTCATCTGTCATTTCTTCAATTACGGCGCCCTCGCACGCTTCTGATTCCTCCTCCAGAATTCCGATACGTTTTGCTATGGCTGCTGCTGTAATTTTATGATCCCCCGTAATCATAACAGGTTTGATTCCTGCACGGATACAGTCTCTCACTGCTGTTTTCGATTCCTCACGCGGCGGATCCATCATAGCTGCTAACCCTAAAAATGTAAGACCGCTCTCCTCTATCACCGCGTTAGCTGTCATTTTCTTATATGCAAATGCAAGTACTCTCAGGCCGTTTTGCGAAAACCTTATATTCTGTTTCTCTATCTTCTGAAGATCTTCTTTGGAGACTTCTCTTTCCACCTCCCCCTCTCTGATTCCTGTCAAACGTTTGAGGAGTACATCTACTGCTCCCTTCGTTACTGCAAAATACTCTCCTTCACAGAAGTGAAGTGTTGTCATCAGTTTTCTGTCACTGTCAAAAGGTATTTCTGAAATTCTTGGATATTTCTCCCTGACCTCGTCTGCCAATACGCCAAGTCGGTGTCCCGCTCCTACCAAAGCTGTCTCTGTCGGATCTCCGATATGATGACCTTCTTTTACAGAAGAATCATTGCAGAGAATGCTCCCGTAAAGCAGTCTTTTTTCATTCCCGCTTTCTATGCAAATCTTGTCTGATGCCTTTTCTTTTCCATCCACATAGTAATACTCTACCATCATATTATTCTGAGTCAGCGTTCCTGTCTTATCAGAACAGACTACCGATACGCTCCCCAATCCCTCAACTGCCTGCAGTTTTCTTATAATTGCATGTTCTTTTGCCATCTTACGTGTTCCAAAGGAAAGCACGATCGTCACAATAGAGCTTAATGCCTCTGGGATCGCTGCCACTGCAAGCGCTACCGCAAAGAGAAATGCAGCAACGATATCCCCGCCTTTTAAAACATTTACTGCAAAAATGATACCACAAAATACCAATATGATTACGGAAAGCTTCTTTCCAAAATCATCCATGTTTTTTTGAAGCGGAGTTCTTTTATCCGACGCTTGATTAAGCAATTCCGCTATCTTTCCTACCTCCGTATCCATACCTATTCTTTCCACTTCAAAATTTCCATGCCCATAGGTTGCGAAGCATCCGGAAAATACCCGATTCGTCTGATCTCCAAGCGCTGCCCCCTCTGGGACATCCTCAAGAGATTTATCTACAGGAATACTCTCGCCTGTCAGAGCACTTTCATCTACCTGAAGACTGGCGAGGCTGAGAAGTTTTCCGTCTGCCGGTATAAAGTCCCCGGCTTCAATCACTACCTCATCGCCTACTGTAACCTCTCTGGACGGAACCATCATCAATTTCCCGTCGCGAACTACCTTCGTCTCCGGCGCAGAGAGCTTTTTAAGACCGTTAAGCGACTGCTCCGCCTTTACCGTCTGCACTGTCCCAAAAACTGCATTCATCGTGATCACAAAAAATATTACAATTGCACTTTCCGCTTCATGCAGCAACCCGGACACTACCGCAGCTACAATTAAAATAATGACAAGGAAGTCCAGGAACTGTTCCATAAAAATCTGCAGCAAACTTTTCTTTTTTCCCTCTGTCAATTCATTGAATCCGTATTTCGCTTGATTTTCTTTTACCTGCTTACTTGTGAGCATATTTTTCCCTCCTTTCTACGCAACAGTTTCTCTTTTATAATAGCTTTCCCATTTCCGCAAAATACAGACAATTAAAAAGAGACCTCTATTGCATACTTCTATTCTGCAATAAAAGTCTCACCATTTCATCACGATGCGGATGATTACTCATCGTACTGACGCATTCGCAAACGCTCTGTCTTTTCTAAAACCAAGCGCCGATTACTCCCTTTTATTAATAACTACTATATTCCAAAAACCATCATATGTCAAATACAATTTACAATTGGCTAATCGCCGCTATTGTCCTTTCATATTCTCTCGTTATTATATCCATCAGCTCTCTAGCGCCTTCCGTACTGCCTGCTCTCAGTATCTCCGCCAATTCACTGCTTGGCTTATACAATGCATCAAAAGCCAGATTCTGTGCAACTCCCTTCAGAGTGTGCGCTGCGCGAAATGCTTCTTCAATATTACCTGCACTCAGATTGTCCTGCAGATTTTTGAAGCTGTCATCATCTAAAAACTTTTTTGTGAATTTTGTGACAAGAGCTTCCTTTTTCATCATTCTTTGATATACAGCCTCATAATCGCCGCCAATCGTCTCATAACATTCTTTTATCGTCATATCTTACTCCTCTCCATCTATAGAAGATATCGCTGATAATATCTCTTTCATTGAATCATCATAAAAACAATACTGGGCGCGCCCTGCCTGCTTTGCCGTGTAAAGCGCCTTGTCTGCGCAGCAAAACAAACTCTCATAGTCACGTCCCACTCTCTTAGAACATGAAATTCCCATACTGATAGATATATCAAAGCCCTCATATTTACCGGAAAGCGCATGGAAAATACGGTCGATAATACTATCTATACCTGACATATCCTCCATAAAAATCATGAATTCATCGCCGCCCACTCTTGCCGTTATGTCATAATCTCTGGTACTGCCGCGAAGCTTGTCTGCCATATGCTGAAGCACCTTATCTCCAAACATATGACCGCATCTATCATTCGCATTTTTAAAATAATCAATATCAAAAATTGCCAAAATGAAATCTTTTCCTTCGCCCTCATGAAGCCGTTCCTTCACAAGCCGTTTGGATGTGGACTGATTGAGAAGCCCTGTCAGCCCGTCATAGGATGCCATTCTCTGCAAGTTTTTAATCTTCTCATACTCCTCATGTATATCTACAATCTTCCCAATACATCCTGTCATATACGGCTGTTCTTCATATGCCCACATACTACGGCAGATCACGCGGCTCCAACGCAGTTCTTCGTTAATAAGAAGCTCTCCATCATACTGAATAACCGGAGACTCTGGAGTAGATGCCATCACCAGATTTCTAATCTCCTCCAGAATTTTTTCATCAGCAATACTCGTAATCTTTTCGTCCTCAAACGGATTCATAGTAATCTCTGCCGCATTAAGCAGCTTTGCACCTACATCTGACAAAGTAAGCATAGAGGGTTCTTCCGTATATTCAAACTGAACCTCCGAAGACAAGGAAGCAAAAAACTGGTATTTTGTCCGTTCATGCTCTAAGAGCCTTAAAGTCCTCTCTGATGCCGAAAGGTCTTCATAGTGAAGCAAATCTTCCGTAATATTGCGTATATTCCTATCACTTTCCTGCTTAATAGAATTGACTGCCAATTGTTCCCTGATACTGTCCGTACTTTCTAATAAACACTGTAAAAGCAATGGATTAAAAGCACCGCATTCTCCATTCGTAATCATCTCTATTGCTTTTTCATGAGAAAACGCAGGTTTATATACACGCACACTTGTCAAAGCATCGTAAACATCCGCCAACGCAACGATCTGGGCCGCAATCGGTATCTCCTCACCCGCCAACCCGTCAGGATAGCCTCTGCCGTCATATCTCTCATGATGCCACCGGCAAATCTGATACGCTACTTTCACTAACGCTTCGTCTTTATAATAAGTAAGCTGATCAAGCATCTCCGCTCCTACCAGAGTATGCGTCTTCATCGTATCAAATTCTTCCTTTGTGAGCTTGCCTGGTTTATTAAGAATCTCTCCAGGAATAGAAATCTTCCCGATGTCATGCAAAGCCGATGCCATAGTAATAATAGGAATATCTGAGCGCTTTAAATTATACTTATCCGTCTTGCGCATCACTGTCTGCAGAAGAATCTCCGTCATCATATTAATATGTAGCACATGCATGCCGCTCTCTCCATTACGAAATTCGACAATATGGCTGAGGATGGATACCATCAGATTATTACTTCTTTCTTTCTTTCTCATAAATCTGATCGGAAACCAACTCTATCAGCCGTTTCTGCTTTGCATAAAGCATAATCGTATTAATCACACGCCGATGTACAATCTGTCCATCAAAGGGCCTGCTAATGAAATCTGTCACTCCAAGCTCATATGCATGTTCTATATAAGAAGAAGTATTTTCCGCAGATATCATAATAACCGGAATATCCTGAATCCAATTACGTCGGTTCATCACCGCCAAAACCTCAAACCCATCCATATTTGGCATTACAATATCAAGCAGCATCAGAGAAATATCCGTGCTGTCCATATTCAACCTTGCAACCGCCTCAGCTCCATCAACTGCTTCAACTATCTCATATTCATCTCCAAGCATATCAGCCAGAATCGAACGATTCATCTCTGAATCATCAACTATCAATATCTTCTGCTTCTCGTTTCCTGTACTCATTTAAAACCCTTCCTTATGCCATCACATTTCTGACATCACTTTTAGTATACCGATATCAGCGTTTCGTGTCAACATTCTAACAATCAAGAATTCCTTTTCATTATAACAAAAAACTCTTTAAAGAACTTCTTCTCTAAAGAGCTTTTGTGCTGATGAGCGTGCGGGGATTCGAACCCCGGACAACTTGATTAAAAGTCAAGTGCTCTACCACCTGAGCTACACGCCCAACTAAATATCTTATAAGAAAGACAAATGCCCAGAGCCGGAATCGAACCAGCGACACGAGGATTTTCAGTCCTCTGCTCTACCAACTGAGCTATCTGGGCAAATGTTCACTAATACATATTGCTGTGCACACTCTCAACTGCAACATGTAAATTGCGGGGGCAGGATTTGAACCTACGACCTTCGGGTTATGAGCCCGACGAGCTTCCAGACTGCTCCACCCCGCGATATTATATTATGCTGTTCTATTCAAAGAACAAAAGCCGATGATCGGACTCGAACCGATAACCTGCTGATTACAAATCAGCTGCTCTGCCAATTGAGCCACATCGGCACATTCAGACCAAAAACCGCTTAAGGATATTCTAAAATAAAACTTTAGAACGACTTGAACTCCAAGCTCAAAAAACTAGCTAAGTGTTCAATGTCAATGGATGGAGGTGGATTCGAACCACCGAAGCAACTTGCAACAGATTTACAGTCTGCCCCCTTTGGCCACTCGGGAATCCATCCAAACTAATTAAGTGGGACCAATAGGGCTCGAACCTATGACCCTCTGCTTGTAAGGCAGATGCTCTCCCAGCTGAGCTATGATCCCAAAATATTTCACCTCTGCACTATACCTAGAGATGGACTTTCGCACCGGATTCGGGAATACCTCCTCAAGTGTTTAACGTCAACGACCCAGAAGAGACTCGAACTCTCGACCTCCGCCGTGACAGGGCGGCGCTCTAACCAACTGAGCCACTGGGCCTTATTGTAACTCATGTACCTTCAAAACTGCATACAAGCAACGCTTCCTTACTCTATCTCTCCATCCTTGCCCTTCCCCTTCACTGGTCATGCCCTCGACCGATTAGTTACGGTCAGCTCCATACATTGCTGCACTTCCACCTCCGTACTATCTACCTCGTCGTCTTCAAGGGGTCTTACTGCTTGCGCAGGGATATCTCATCTTGAGGGGGGCTTCACGCTTAGATGCCTTCAGCGTTTATCCCGTCCCGGCTTGGCTACTCTGCCATGGCCTTGGTAAGCCAACAGATACACCAGCGGCCAGTCCATCCCGGTCCTCTCGTACTAAGGACAGCTCCTCTCAAATATCCTACGCCCACGCCGGATAGGGACCGAACTGTCTCACGACGTTCTGAACCCAGCTCGCGTACCGCTTTAATGGGCGAACAGCCCAACCCTTGGGACCTACTTCAGCCCCAGGATGCGATGAGCCGACATCGAGGTGCCAAACCACTCCGTCGATGTGAACT
>VIQU02000036.1 GCA_010206225.2 Lachnospiraceae bacterium MD308
CGCGGAACTTTTTCCCAGTAAGACGGGAATGCCTGCCAAACCTTTGCGCCTGGCTCTTGGATCACTTATTATCCAGAAGCAGTACGATTATTCCGACCGGGAACTGGTAGAACAGCTCACAGAGAATCCGTACTACCAGTTTTTTATTGGTCTTCCAGGTTATCAACAGGAACCGCCGTTTGCACCATCGCTTCTGGTAGAATTCCGAAAACGTCTGACTGACGACATCCTTGGGGACATCAATGAGATGATTATTGGATTCAACCATCCGGATGATCATACCCCAGCTGGCGGCAGCGGTGATTCTGGAAACACAATTGCTGCAGGAGATGGCAGTTCAGACAACGAAGGCACGCTTATACTGGATGCCACCTGCKCACCACAGAACATTGCATTTCCACAGGATATCAACCTGCTGAATGAAGCAAGAGAAGATCTCGAAAGGATTATTGATACAGTCTGCTATGAATACAATGAGCCAAAGCCGCGTACCTACCGAAAAAAAGCCAGAAAAGACTATCTTGCCTTGCCAAGCGTAAAAACGGTCAGCAAAGATTATCCGCAAAGCGATCAAGAAACAGCTTCAATACGTCTGGCGGGATCTTGGATACATCGACCAGTATTTAAAAGAAGGAAAGGAACTGTCCATCAAACAGGAATTGCAGCTCAATGTGATCCGAAAGGTCTATGAGCAGCAGAAATACATGTACGATAACAAGGTACACTCTGTTCCGGACAGGATTGTAAGTATCAGTCAGCCATACATTCGTCCAATTGTAAGAGGAAAAGCCAAGACACCAACGGAGTTCGGAGTCAAGCTTGACCTGAGTATCGATGACAATGGCATGGCGCGAATTGAAAAGCAATCTTTTGATGCTTACAATGAAAGTGACGTATTGATCGGTGCGGTCGAGAATTATTATGAACGGACAGGCCGTTATCCCAAAAGAGTGCTTGCTGATAAGATTTACCGAAACCGCAAGAATCTAAAATATTGTAAAGAGCAAGGTATCCGTCTGTCTGGACCTGCACTTGGGCGGCCGAAAAAGGATTCAGCCGCAGACAGAAAACATATCTACAGGGATGCTATAGACCGTATAGAGGTAGAGCGGAAATTCAGCCTTGCCAAACGATGCTACGGACTCGGATTAATCCGAACGAAACTTGATACAACAACCAGAAGCTCTGTCTGCCTGTCAATCATAGCTATGAATGTAGACAGGCTAACAACTGTTACTTTGCGTAAATTTTGGGAGTCGATTTTTCAAAGTACAAAATCAAATATATTNAAATATTGTAAAGAGCAAGGTATCCGTCTGTCTGGACCTGCACTTGGGCGGCCGAAAAAGGATTCAGCCGCAGACAGAAAACATATCTACAGGGATGCTATAGACCGTATAGAGGTAGAGCGGAAATTCAGCCTTGCCAAACGATGCTACGGACTCGGATTAATCCGAACGAAACTTGATACAACAACCAGAAGCTCTGTCTGCCTGTCAATCATAGCTATGAATGTAGACAGGCTAACAACTGTTACTTTGCGTAAATTTTGGGAGTCGATTTTTCAAAGTACAAAATCAAATATATTTTACATTTTGGTATTCAGAAACCAGCATTCAGTGGTTCCCGCTGTTTGATGCCAGTTGCTGAGTAGACACTAATAAAACCTTTAAGGATAGTGTGCAAAAGCTGATTATCAATGAGTGCCTTGAAAAAATCAGAAATAATCCATGCCACCACTTGACAAAACTTATCAGAGGACAGCTTATTGTCTGCTATGGAACGTGCCGGAGCAGAGGATATTGGGGCAGACGCAGAGCGCAAGGGACTTGGCACACCTGCGACAAGGGCAGACGTGATCGAGAAGTTAGTCAGGGACGGTTTTGTGAAGCGGGAGAAAAAACAGATGATACCCACGGAGGACGGGGTGAAGCTCATTACTGTGCTTCCTGATGTGGTAAAATCGCCAAAACTTACCGCCGATTGGGAAAATGCCCTTACCCTTGTTGCAAAGGGCGAGTATTCCATGCAGGAGTTTATGGCTGGCATAGAGGATATGGTAAAAGGGCTTGTGCAGACTTACCACAGTGTCAGTGACGGGCAGAAAACCATGTTTGGGAGTAGCACACAGGAAGCCAAACGCATGGAATGCGTTGGAAAATGCCCGAAGTGCGGCGGCGATGTGGTAAAAGGAAAATTCGGTGCTTACTGCAAGAATAAGTGCGGTATGAACGTATCACGGGCAATGGGGGCGGTGTTTACCGACAGCCAGATAAAAAGTATGCTGGAGGGAAAAAAGACCCTTGTAAAAGGCTTGAAAGGGAAGAAAGGCAGCTATGATGCGTACCTGATACCGGAGGGAATTGAAGGTTATTCCTATACCAAAGACGGGAAGGAAATCAAAGGCTTTCAGTATAAGGTAAAGCTGGAATTTCCCGAAAAAGAAAAATAAAATGTATTGCTATTGTGCGTACATATTGGTATAATAAATCTGACAGAAGGAAACACTGAAATTTTGGAAAGGAGCGTTGTTCTATGGCAGCAAAGTCAGCTAATTTGTACGCAAGGATAGAGCCAGATGTGAAAGAGCAGGCAGAAAGCATTTTATCAGCGCTTGGCATCCCGGCGTCCAATGCGATTAATATGTTTTATAAACAGATAATTTTAAACAGGGGGCTTCCGTTTGAAGTAAAAATACCTACGGCAAGACCTGCTGATGTGTCAGAACTGAGCGAAGCAGAATTAAATGCAGAGCTGGAGAAAGGATATGCGGACATGACAGCAGGCAGAGCCAAACCTGCAAGACAGGCATTTGCAGATATCCGCAAGGATTATGGAATATGATTTATGAGGTAATTACCACAGATCAGGCTGATGCCGATTTAAGAGGCATATATGAGTATATTGCCTTTGAACTGCTTTCACCGGATAATGCGGCAAGGCAGCTTGGACGGTTAGAGGAACACATTGTAGGGCTTGAAGAATTTCCAGAGAAATTCAGACATTATGAAAAAGAGCCGTGGCACAGCAGAGGATTGAGAGGAATGCCTGTTGACAATTATCTGGTGTTTTATATTCCGGATAATGATGCGGGTATTGTGACGGTAATCCGTGTTATGTATGCTGGCAGGGATGTTGACAGTCAGCTTAAAGAGCATACAGTAGTGTAAAAACAAGATAGTAATGACAGCGTTAAGGCATATGAGATATAAAGTTTCATATGCCTTTTTTGCGCTCAAAATTAGATAATCTCTCGGAATCCTGAGTGATTATAGCCAGTTATTACTGGCAGCGAACATTGAAAAGTAAATATTATCCCAAAAAATAAAAATGGACATGGAAAATAGACATAACTGTCGCTATGCTTTGAAAAATGATATATAATGGTTAAGGGGTTATGCTACTTCTAAAATCAACTTTCGCAGGGTGGATTCAAAGGGCAAATCCCATGCATCCAGATGCTGTAGCATGAGGATGTGATAGAGGCGGCAGTACCACATCTTAGTAGAGCGGTGTTTGCCGCTTTCTAATTTAAAGTCTATTTTCTCGCGTTTATTGGAACGTTCTACGGACGTTCTGGCATTGTATTCCAGTTTCCATTTTTCACTGTTGCGGGGTGGAAAATTAATCAGYCTCGGATTGTCTTTCATGGCAAGATGAACCGTTCTGCCATATTTGGAATCAGAACAGGGAGTCTGACAGGAACAGCCATATTTACGGCTTGCAAGCGGACAGCGGAATTTTAAGCGGGCTTTGGAAGGCTCAGAACCGTCATGGTTCATTTTCCGCCCGGCTTTACAGATGGGAATTCCGTCTTTGCCAATGGTAAAGTCATCTTTGTATTTTTCTTTGATGCCCCGCTTTTCATTTAAGTCAATGAAAGGCTTTATATGATTCCTGCGGCAGTAGGTATAATAAGCCATTGCATCATGGGCGGAATCCAAAAGCCATTTGCTGACATGAAAATGCGGCAGGAAGCTTTTCATTCTGAAATAGGTTTCCAGAAATCCGTGGGAATCATGTTTTGAGGCAGGATTCAGAAGAGGAAAGATGGGCAGGTCGCTTTCAGAGTTGGCMGCGACYATCATATAAAGGTCGTAGCCATGATAAAAGCAGTCTCTGGAAGAATCCCAYCCGATATCACAGTCCGGCTGGGAAAAGTAACGGTGACATTCGCAGTCCGAAATGCCATTATCAGCGCAGTCACAGACACGGTGCCTGCGTTCCCGTGCGGAAGTGACAAAGGGTGTGCCATCGCCGGCGATGGAAAGATTAGAAGTATCAATCAGTCCCCTTTCCACAGACTGGCTTAGGAATTCATTATTAAAGATATTAAAAAGGGAACCGTATGGCTGGTCATCAATGGAAAAGGTCTCGGATTCCAGCTGTTTTAATAACTGTTCAACGGAAATTTTTTCGACAGATGCTGCTTTGGAGCCCTTCTGCGTTGGCTTTTTCACTTTTTTCTTTTTGACAGGATGCATATGAGGGGAAAGATTGTCAGAATCGGAATCCCAAAGCCTGTTAAAAAAGTCATAGAAAGTACCAACACCGGGAGTATTACCAAACTCAAAGCCGCTAAGGATGGCATAAAGAGGATTGAGCTTTAACYGGGCAGCCCAGTCGGTGATGGAATCCACCTTAAAATCAATAGACAGCAGATAGGAACGGTGCATACAGGAAGGAGTTCTGGGTTTAGGACCAAAGACGGAATATTTGCTGCGGAGCAGTTCATCTGTATAAGTCAGGTCAAGAGTCCAGAATCGTTCCATAATATCCCGGGTAGAAGAGGGAAAAGAGGAAGGGTCAGGATAATATTTACGGAGATTTTCAATAACAAAGTTTTGATAGGCGGAATGACCGCCAGAATTAACAGGTAACATAAAATCGCCTCCAATCGAAAAATATGTCTTATAAAAAAGGGCGCGAAGCGCCGCATTTTTCGATGGATTTGTCAAGTGTTTTTGGCAAAAAAGTGGGGGATTTTAATAAAAAAGGAATCTGAAAGCCTGATATTTACTGGATTAAAGATTCCGAGAGATTATTGTATAAAAAAGGAGGAGAAAATGATTTTTGATTATTCTTACATTGACAAAGCGTTTATTAATGGGCGCATCATTACAGTAAACGCTCGAGATGATATCTGTGAGGCAGTTGGAATTAAGAAAAATAAAATTGTATTTATTGGTTCAAATGAAGAAATAAAAAGCCTGATAGATGAGAACACGGAGATTATAGATTTAAAAGGCCGGGCCATGACTCCGGGATTCATTGATAGTCATTATCATCCCATTTTATCCGGCTTTATGAATGGAGCAATTTTCGATGCCACATATCCGAAATGCAAAAGCATTGAAGATATAAAAGAACTAGTGAGAGAGAGAGCAAAAGTGACCCCGAAAGGTGACTGGATTAAACTGTGGGGATATGACAATAATAAGCTGGTAGAAAAACGTCATGTTACATTGGAAGATTTGGATGCTGCGGCTCCGGACCATCCTGTGCAGTGTATGCGAACATGTGGACATGTGTGCATATATAATACGCTGGGATTAGCAGCTGGAGATATTAAAATGCCAGAAGACATCAAAAGATTTGGCGAGGGCGAGATAGAGGTTGTTGATGGGAAATTTACTGGATTAACAAGAGATTTGAGCGCATTTTATTTGTGGAGTAAGGTAAAATATACAGATGAAGAACTTAGAGAAGCGATTGAACGTGCGAATAAAGTGTGCCTAGAAGGCGGAATCACTTCTGTACATGATTGCGGCGAATGTGATGCACCGGCATACAGTATGATGTTTAAAGCAGCTAGAAATGGATGGTTTAAACCAAGACAGTTTATGATGCTTCACAGCATTTTCGGAAAACCTTTTTCAAAAGAGGATAACGAGCACTTTTTGAATCTTGGATTTCATACCGGACTGGGGAATCAACGGTTTAGAATCGGAAGTTGTAAGTTCATGGTAGATGGAGGAAGCAGTGGACCCACCATGGCAACAAGAGAACCTTACTCTCATAATCCTGACCTCCCAAGAATTTTATCATGGGAGCGAGAAGAGGTTGCCAGCTATATCGACTATATTAATAAACATGACTGTCAAGCTACGGCACACGCAGAGGGTGATCTTGCAGTTGAATTTATGGTAGAGGGATATGAGAAAGCATTGAAAAATTACTACCGAAAACCAGAAGAACACAGGCATAGAATTGAGCATTGCGTAATTGTGGACGATGATCTGATACAAAGAATGAAAATAATGGGAATTATTCCTGTTGCTAATACTCATTTTATCCCCTTAAATGGTAGTGATTATCATCGTTATTTCGGAGAACGTATTAACTATTTATTTGCATTAAGAAGCTTTATAGATGCCGGTTTAAAGCCAGCAATTGGATGTGATGCTCCGACAGCAATGTGTGATGCAATAGCAGGATTGGACGGAGCTGTTAATCGTATAGACAGGGGAACTGGTGAAATATGCGGACCAGAACAGAGAATTTCCATGTTGGAAGCTATTCGATGTTATACTATAAATGGTGCATATGCTAGCTTTGAAGATGATATCAAAGGAAGCATTGAGATAGGAAAACTAGCCGATTTTACAGTATTTTCAGATGATATTTTAGCAATTGATCCGGTAGATATCGTAAAAACAAAGGTTGATTACACTATTATTGATGGTGAGATTTGTTATAAGCGAGGTGAAAACTAATGGAAAATAAAAAAGAAAAGGAAGAGCTCAGTTATAAAGAAAAGTTTATTCAGATAAATAAAGAGGCTAAAGCAACCTGGATTGTGGGCGCAATTGCATTTATCGTTTGGCTGGCAGGGGGCTTTGGTGTGTATTTGTTAGTTGGAAACAGCTGGACAATATTAGGAATGCCCGCATGGTTTATTTTAGGAAGTTTTGGCTGTTGGTTTGCAGGAATTATAGGAGTTGTGTATTTGTTGAAATTTGTATTTAAAGATTTTGACTTGGAAAGTGATGAGGAGGATACAAATGAGTGATTCGGTATTAAGGCTGATTCCAGTAATTGTCTTTTTTGCAGGAGTTATGGGAGTTGGAATATATGTACAGAGAAGATCTGCTGACGCTAAGGCGCAAAATTTTTCAAAGGAATACTTTATCGGCGGAAGAAGTCTAGGTGGTTTTGTATTAGCAATGACATTGGTAGCGACTTATGGCTCTGTTAGTTCCTTTTTGAGTGGAGCTGGAAAAGCTTGGGAGACTGGATTTGGATGGGTATACTATGCTACTTCTAATGTTGTTGCAGCATTTCTGATTCTGGGAGTGCTTGGTAAGAAGATGGCAGTTATAGGGCGTAAGACAGATTCCGTAACAGTAATTGACGTATTGAGGGCAAGATATAATTCTAACGGATTGTCCTATATTTGTACGGTTGCTATTTTGATATTTTTCACTACTCAGATGGTGAGCCAGTTTATTGGAGGTGCGCAACTTTTTGCAGCATGCACAGGATTTGACTATACTATTGGCCTGCTGATTTTTGCAACTGTGGTTGTAATATATACGACTATTGGAGGATTTACAGCAGTTGCTATTACAGATACTGCCTGTGCCATTGTCATGGTTATAGGAACGATTCTTCTCGGAATTGCAGTAATTCAAAGAGGGGGAGGATTGGAGGCTATTATGGAAAGCATTACTGCTCAGTCTGCTCAGGCAGTAGTTACGGGAGAAGGGATTGATCTTCTGGATCCAAGAGCCAGTGGTCAGATTCCATTCCAGCTTTATCTGTCACAGTGGCTTTTGTGTGGATTTACCACAATTGGACTTCCGCAGTCACAAGTAAGATGTCTGGGGTACAGAGACACGAAATCTGTACATAAAGCAATGATTTATGGAACAGTGGTTGTAGGAATTATGATGATAGGTATACATCTTATTGGTATATGGTCCAGAGGCCTCTTTACGGCCATAGATGGATCTACAGATACCGTTATTCCTGTTGTAATTGTAAATTATATGCTTCCTATTCTTGGAGGTGTAGCGATTATAGGGCCTTTGGCAGCAGCCATGTCTACCGTATCTTCTCTGCTTATTGCAGGATCCTCTGCAATCGTAAAAGACATGTACTTGCATTATAAAGCAGAAAAAAAGGAAGAACCGAATCAGAAACTGGTAGCTAAGATTTCTTTTGCAGTAACGGCAATTATGGGCATTTTAGCTGTTGTTATTGCAGTTAATCCTCCGGATTTGATTGTATGGATTAATATGTTTGCTTTTGGTGGTTTACAAACAGTGTTCTTTTGGACAATGCTTTTTGGCCTGTTTTGGAAGACGGCTAACAAAGTGGGGGCAATAGCCAGTGTAATCGGTGGCTTAAGCTCTTATTGTATTACGATGGCATTAAATATTTCCATCGGATCTTTCCACAATATTATTATCGGATTAGTAGTTGCTCTTGTCTGCTTTATTATTGGAAATAAATTTGGAGCTCCTATCGATGATAAATGTAGACTACCAAAATAAATGACAAATATCGAGAGTCAACTAGATGATCTGAGAGTATCCGGGAAATGACGGGAAACCACGATAAATAAAGGGATTCGGCGATTTACTGTATAAAAAATTGTCAAATATTTTGAGAAAAAAATGCATTTTTAGGGTTGCAGAACGAGAAACGAAGCTGAAAGAGGAAGAAATGCCGTAAAATCAAGGGTTTCGGGAAATATTTAAAGAAAATTAAATTATGGTATGCTCGTCATCAGTGAGTAGTAGCCAAATAATAAATTGATAAGACTAAAGCGTTATAACGTGATGTTATAGCGTTATTTTTTTGCAAAGAAATCTGAAAAAACTTAGTGTTTACAAGCGTTACAATGCGTTATGAATTTATGATGATAAAAAGTTTTGGTAAAATAAATGGCCGCTTTTTGATAATATGCAAAGAGTCGTTTTGGATCATGTAAAAAATTGTGACGTATTGGCTTAACCATGCGGTTTAAGGAGTTTTTTTATAAAAAAAGCAATACGTCACAAAATGATTAATTAAATAATCAAAATAGGTAAAAAATTATGCCGAAATATTTGTGTTATCGGTAGTCTGAGAATAAGATGATTTTCGTGTTTTTCCTTTTGCCCTTTGCAGCTTTATGTTTGCAATATCTAATAGTTCTTCCTGATCTGATAAAGGTAGCTCAGTGAAAAGATCCAACAACTCGATTTCACGAGCAGATAGTGCTGTTTTGACTGACTCGGAATTTGGAGTTTCTCCAAATAAAATCCAATCTACTGAACAATTAAATAATTTAGATAATTTAAGTAATGTGGGTGTTGAAGGAAGAGATTTACCATTTTCCAATTCAGACAAGTGTCCAGTGCGTATACCTACCAGTGCATTTACATTATTAGGTGTTAGTCCAAGTTCATTTCTTTTTTCTCTTATTCTTGTTCCAATCATATCTGTATTCATGCGACCTCCAGTCCTTTTAACTCGAAAAAAATAGATTATATCGTAATTTCTAGTTGACTAGCTACAAGTTACGAGTTAAAATATATTTAGGTTAATAAAATAATCAATTTGATTTTAGCACATTCTTTAATAGAAGTGTATTGAAATTAACCTTGCTATTTTAGGTTTTACAAGAAAGAAGGGATGAATTGAAAAACGGGAAAAAACCAACCAAGAGACAGAAGCTTATCATGAAAAGTCAGGGACTGGATCCGGCGTGCTGGTTGGTAGTCAAGAATCTTGGTAGCAGCATTGAAGTGGTAAGTAAGATTGCGTTGAAGAAAGGAGGAAAGGCAAGGACTCGGATTTTAAATATTGAGTAGGCAAGGACAAGGACATGATGAAGGCAATTGAAAAGGAGCTGCAGCAACAGCTCCCGGAATAATGAGTGGGTATTAATGTCCGATAGAACAGAACCAATCTACTAATCAGACATGTACCACATTAATTATCTTAACACACAATGCCGAAAAATTGTAGTTTTAAAACAGGATTTTATGGAAAACAAAAATGAAAGGGACATTGAGTATGAAAAGAATTGAAGAGATTAAGCGGCTACAGGCTGAAATGGATCACAGACAGCAGGTTGAGGATGAAGCAGTCAGGCTTATATCAGAATGTAGGTTTGAAGAGGCTATAAAAATCTTAGAAACTATTTAATAATGGCAATATGAATATTGGCTGGAATACAGAAGTAAGCAAGAAAGGATAGGTGACAAATGGAGATTATTTTATTTATTGCAGTAATTATCTGTGCGGCTGGCTGGTACATGAGGTACATATCATGCTTGGCACTCCTTTATTACATAGGTGAGAAAGGTTATGAATTCCCGAATGATGAAGACGTAAAAGAATGCACGGCTTATGTTACCAAACGCTTGATAAAAGGAAGGTGAGATAAATGGTCAAAGTAAGGAGTAGCCAAAGTGTGGAAATTCCGATGGCAAAATTTATGAAGACAGAAGCCGGAGCAGAGCTGGAAGAGACGATCCGCTGTTGGGACAAGGCGATTGAAGAGAGGGGGAAAACGACGCCGGGGCGCTTGTATGACGATACGGAAGGACCTGACTGGCCGGGCTTCAGGTACTGGGACAATACATGCAGAAGCTGTCAGGACAGATGGGAAGTGTTCAAGTTGATGATTCAGCAGTTTTATGGCATAGAATTTAGCTTCACACGGACAGATAAATATTTTGGCTTGTGTACGGAGGATGAAAAGCTGTGGTTGATGCGAGTAGAAAGGAAAGGTGATATTCATGGCAGGGCGGAGACAGCATCTGACCCCGCTGGGGAAAGAGATAAAGAAAAAATTGATTGATAAGAATATGACTAATGTGATGTTAGCGGCAGAACTTGGAGTAAAACCACCATACATTTCAATGATTATGACAGGGGAACGTAGTGGAGCTAAGTATATTTTGAAAATATGTACTATCCTTGATATTGACTACCGAAAGTATGAACGAACAGCGTAGGGAGGGAGAGAAAATGACTCAGATAGCATATGTCACATTAGAAGAAGCGGCAGAACTTGAAGGAATAACTTATAATGCAATGCAATTACGAGGAAATCGAGGAAATGTAGAAACCAAATTAATCCCTCAGAAGTCCGGAGGAAAGCCCCTTGTACTGGTGGCAGTCAACTCTTTATCCAAGATGGCACAGAACGCCAAGGCAGAGCGTGACCGGCTGATGGAGATTGCTACGCAGCCCGCCGATCCGGATGATGGTAAAGTGCCGGAAGGGAAACAGGAGCACCCCTGGTACGTGGATGTAGACTACGAGTGGTTCATGCACCAGTACCAAAAAAAGTATTATGAAGCAGCGGAGCTTGGCAACGTGATACGGAGGTTCCTGCAGGAGAGCCGGAAGCATAAAGGCGACTTGACAGGGTTTACTGACCAGTTCGCAAGGGACAACCTGTCGAAGAGCGGCAGGACATTCCGGCGCATGGTGGAAGCCTATCAGGAGGCGGAGAACTGGGCGGCGGTGCTCGGGAAACGGGACGGGTGCAGTTATGATTATTTCAAAGTGATCGCCCTCTGCCGGAAGCCGAAGACCGTCGGGACATTCCCCTCCATCCCGGAGGACATGAAGCAGGCAGTCAAGAACATCTGGTTTGAAAAGGAATTCGCGCAGAACCGGAGGAACCGGCAGGATCTGTATGAAATATTGGAAGAAATAGCTGTCAGGATGGACTGGAAGAAGCTTCCCTCCTACCAGACAGTGAACCGTTACATATCATGGCTCATGGAGCATGAGGGGTTAAGGAACGCCTACGATTACCAGCGGAACGGATCCCGTGAGTGGAAGAACAAAAACATGGTCAAGCGCATCCGGGACACCAAGGGGCTTAAGGTGCTGGAGATGCTGCAGGGAGATGAGCATACCTTTGACCTGTGGGTGATGTACAAGACGAAAAGCGGGAAGGAGATCCCGGTCAGACCGAAGCTGGTGGCGTGGATCGACACCCGCAGCAGGATGATCCTGGGGGATATCATCTGCCGGGACGCGGACAGCCAGGTCCTGAAAGAGAGCCTGGTCAAGCTGATGTATGTGGATCTGCCGGGGCAGGTGCCGAAGTATTTGTACATAGACAATGGAAAAGACTACACCAGCAGGGAGATGATCGGCGTTGACCGAAAGGACCGGCATAACCAGGAGGCAAAGGATCGGTTCTTTGATATGGAGTTTGACCGGGCGACCAGGGGGTTCTACCATGACATAGGGATCCAGGATGAACATATCTCCATGCCTTATGAGCCATGGACAAAGGCACAGATCGAGCGTTCCTTCCGGACAGTCATAGAGAAGTTCTCGAAGAAATTCGCGAGTTATACCGGGACACTGACAGGTTCAAGTACAGATGCCAAGGTCAATAAGGAGATCAAACGGATGGCGGAACGCGGGGAACTTCTCACCATGGAAGAGTTCTATGGGGAATGGAAGAGATTCAAGGAAAAGTATAACAGCCGGATCCACGGTGGGTTGAAACGTGCCGGGGAAATTTATAAGACTCCGAGGGAAGTCTTTGAGAACGAAGAACGGTATCTGAAGCCAGCGCCGCCAAGGAGCTTTGCAGTGATGGCCCTCATGAAGTCCGAGAAAGCCCGCGTCAACAACGTCGGCATCCGCAGGAACGGATATTATTACATGGCAGACGAGCTGCTCCCCTATATCAACCAGGAGGTGGATATCAAGATAGACCCGTATGATGTTACGGGGATCTATGTGATCAATAAGTTTGGGCAGACGGTATGCAGGGCAATGAGCCAGGAACTCCTGCAGTTCGGCACGGTATCCGATGATACGCTCAAAGAACACCGGAAGCAGCAGAACCGGCAGCTTAGGGAAGTCCGGAAAGCCATTGAAGAGGCAACTGTTCCCTTTGACGGGGATGTGCAGGCGGCGCATAAGGGCATGGTCGGCGGAGTGAAGCTCACCATCGGGAAGGAACCGGCGAAGAACAAGGTGGTCGCCATGCCGTCAGAGGGCTTAAGGAGGCAGAAACGGCAGGTACAGGATATTGACCATTCTGGGTACATGAAATCACAGGCGGAAAAAGCCATGGAGAAGCTGCGGCAGATCCAGGACGCATAACCAGAATAAATGACAAAAAGTAAAAGGAAAGGACGGTACGTTATGGGAAACGTAAATATGACCGCAAAGGCGGAGGGGCAGCCGACAGAACTGGCGCTCCAGGTAATTGAAAGGCTGAAAAGGATGAGGGGGAACAAGGCAGAGATCGCCATACGTTATAACTGCAGCAGGGCGATGGTCAGCCAGTACCTGAACGGGAAATACCAGAGCAACCCGGAGAAGATTGAGGGGATCCTCAGACAGTTTCTTGCAGATAGTGAGGCTGAGTATGGGGACAGTGCTGCCGGAACAGCAGAAGGAATGCCGGAAAACAGATTAGGGCAGGCTGCTGTTACACTGACATTTCCGGAGAAGCGGGAAGCGTTTGAAAGCTCCGATTACATGTATGTGATGAGTGTGTGCCAAAGCTGCCAGGAGAACCGTGCGCTTGGGATCATCATAGGGAAGAGCGGCTTCGGCAAGACCTACGCACTCAGGCAGTACGCAAGGCTTCAGAGGGTGGCATATCTTGAGTGCGACGGGACCATGAGCTGCAAGGACCTTGTGGAGGATATCGAGGCGAAGCTCGGCATTGGCGGCATGTCCAGCGGAACGGTCCGAAGACGGGTTAACCGGATCCGGGAGTTCTTAAATATCAACAAAGGGTATCTTATCATCATTGACGAGGCGGACAAGCTTATTAATAAGTACACAACAGCTAAGATGGAGATCATCCGGAGTATCTTTGACCAGAGCAGCGTCGGTATTGTGATTGCCGGGGAACTGCGGCTGGAGGTGGAGATCAAAAGTTATCTGGACCGTTTTGCAAACAGGCTTGACTTTTATTACCGGATGCATGGACTGGATACGAAGGAACTTAAACGTTACATGGAAGGCTGGGATATTACGGAGGACGCTGCAAGGGAACTGGCGGAACGTGCACTGGAGGCGAGGAACGGGTGCTTCCGCTTACTGGACAGGACGCTGAACAACGTGATCCGTATCCTGAAGGGAAGGCAGGAAACGAAAGTGACCATGGAGATCGTAAGGGAAGCTTCCAGCCTGATGATGCCGAGATAGGAGGGGCAGGATGATCAAGATTGAAGTAATGTTAAACGGCGAGGAGGAAAAGAAAGTTGCAAGGCAGATCCAGAGCGGCATCTACAGGGCAATCTCAGATGCGGACTATATCAGCATGTCCATAAAGTCAGGCCGGATCCCGGATGAAGGGGAGCTGAGTATCATCGGGGAGGTGCAGGCATGGGAAGCATAAGCTTAAGGACGGTATTTGGGATAGCGAAAAGCCCGGAGCTTCAGCTTAATGATGATGAGCTGCACTGGCTGGTAGCGGCGCATACCGGGAAGGACAGCTTAAAGGAGCTGAACTACCGGGAGCTGCAGACTGTGGTGCGTGTGCTGGGAAGTATGAGGGACTCTGCAAAAAGAGCGCGGCGCGGGGAAGCGGGCAATGCAGAAACGGCAGCACAGCGCAGGAAGATCTACATGCTGGCGCAGGAGCTGGGCTGGGACAAGCCCGCGAGGATCAACGGGATGTGCCGGAGGATGTTTAAGGTAGACCGGGTGGAATGGCTGAGCTATAAGCAGTGCTCCGACCTGATCGAGGCGCTTAAGAGCATGGTGAAAAGGAAGGAGGAAAAGGATGGCAAGTATATCAGATTATGAAGAATGGATACATCTTGGGGTAGCTGGCGGAAAAGTGAAGACGTTGTTTGAGCATGTCAGCTTGGAAAGCCTTGGCATCCTGACAGGGCATCTGCAGGTTTCAGCAGGGATGATACTGGTAAAGGAGAGAGGGATGGATATTGAGGACGTCAAGAGCGCCCTGTGGGATATTTATGACGCAGCAATGGCATCCCTGGAAGACAATCTCAGGAAAGGAAACGGTAATGGCGAAGAGAAAACGGATGACGGCCAGAGAGAAAAAATGTAAAGCCGAGTGGAAGAAACGAATGCAGGAGGAAGGTATCCTCCCGCCGGACAAGCCGAAGCTTAACAGGAAGAAATATATTGAGGAAGCACAGGAAGAGTGGAACGGCAGGGACACAGAATGTTATGTATGGGATGCCTATCTTATGGAGGCAATATCGATCATGTTGTCCCGCACGGAAAGGAACAGCTTAAGGGTATCTTTAGAGGCGGTGGGCGTAGCCAAGGCTTTAAAGATGGCGTTAAGGCTCAGGCAGTTTTATGAGAAGCTGAAGGAGGAAGGGAGAGACAGGTATAAGGTATATGAACAGTATGAATTTATCAGGGATATCTTTGAAGCGTAGGAGGAGATCATGAGAGAGATAAGGTATGAGCCGCAGAAAGAGGCAGCGGTAGAAAAATTTACAGTCCATTATGACGATGGGACTTCTAAGGAAGTTGTAAACGGCCTGATGTTTGATATGGACAGCGAAGGGCTTTCAACAGTATATTTTACGAATGTAAATGCGGAGAGGGTTGTAAACGCAGCAGTCAGCGTAATATCACTTTGTGAGCAGTTTGGGCTGATTGAAGAAATGATAGAAGTTATCAAACATGGAGGCATGAAGCAAAGCATTAAGGATATGGAGGTGGTAATTGATGAAGAACCAGTATAAGAAACTGACGAGCCATGGTTCCGTCAGCATCCCGGTGGCCATGCGCAGGGAACTGGCATTGGAGCCGAAGGATCCGCTGGAACTGGAAATAAAAGAAGGGGAAGTGCATATCAGGCCGTACAACCTCAGATGCCAGATCTGTGGGGAGACAAGCAGGGTGAAGCCAATTGGAGGAAAAGGAATCTGCTATGCGTGTGCATATGCCGCATGGGGAACACATGGAGGTTTTAAAGATGCTGGAAGGACTAAATAAAGTAGATACAAGAACACTGATCTGCCTGTGTATAGATAATGACCGCAGGATGAAGGATATGAAAAAGGAGATGGATGCCCTGAAGGCCGAGCTGCAGGCAAGGGGGGTACGGGAGATGGAAGACCATAATGTGAAGTTCGTAAGATATTACGGCTTGGAGGGAAACGCGTCAGTTACGGAAAGCCTCTCCCTGGATATCCTGAATCCGGATCGGCTGAAGGAAATCGTCGGATCCGGTGTATGGGATATGAAAGTGAAGCGGACGGAGGATATAAAGTATAAGTGCAATCCGAAGTTCGAACAGATGCTGAAGGCGGTATTTACCGGGGATTATACTTTTGATATGACGCTGGAAGAGTTGTTTGACCAAATGAGTATTGTCCCTGATTCCAAACAGCGGGCAGTTCTTAAGAAAAAGCTGAAGGGGGATTTCCGGAAGGATTATGAAACGCTCAGGAGCGTGCTGGCTCCGGGTACAGATACAGCATTTGAAGAGGAGCTGTGGTATATTTATCGGATCAAGAATGCAGAGTTGATACGGGCATTCCTACCGGAGGAGCTGTTAGACCGGACGCTGGAAGAACTCCGTAAATGTATCCTTGTAGAGAATAAGCTGTCAGTAACGATTGATTATGATGAAGAGAAGGAGGGTTAGGCCATGGCAAGGAGAAAAACAGAACAGGCAGTCCCGGGCGGGAATCCCGTCTGCCAGAAGGGACGGATGATAGAAACTATCGTAGAATATTTAAGGGTGCGGGCCGGAGCCGGAACTCATTATGCGGAAGTTGCCATATTAAATGAACCAGAAGGGAAGAAAAAGCAGCACTATATCGTAAAGGAGAAGAAAGGCTGGGGGCTTCTTAAGGAATACCAGGAGCATGAGAACGGATGGATCTGCCTGGAATTTACCCGCACTGTTGGATAAGGAGGATACCGATGGTAACAGATAAGATCACGAGGGAGCTTATTGAAGAGACTACGATTGAGGATATATCTGAGAGCTACAGGTCAGTTGTTGGGATTATCGGGATAGAGAAATTTATTGAACTTTCTGATTATGCAAAGGGTGATGAGCTGTATTTCCCCAAAGTGGAGAACGTCATCGCCCCGGCGCGGAATCGCCGCATCAAGAAGGAATGGAACGGATATAACATGAAAGAGCTTGCAGACAGGTATAACCTGACAACAAAACAGATCGGGAACATCCTAAAGGATGAACCGGTATATGGACAGATGTCGTTTGAAGACTACGGGCTCTGCTGAAGGAGGAATGATATTTATGGCAAAGAAGATACCAGATATCTCGCACCATCATCCGGTACGGGATTGGAACCGGGTAAAAAATAATGTGGAGGTGCTGATATCCAAGGCAACGCAGGGGACAGGGTACACGGATTCGACCCTAGACAGTTTCATCAGGAACTGTGAGGAAAATAAGGTCCCATATTGGCTGTATACTTTTTTAGTCAGAGGAGATGGAGCGGCCCAGGCTAAATATATGGTTGATGGATGTAAGGGGAAGCTCGGAAAATACTTTGTTGGATACATAATTGACGCGGAGAAGAACCCAGGCACAGGGACAAAGCCGACAGACAGCCAGGTAAAAGCCGCTTTGGATTATTTGGCATCGCTTGGAATCAAATGGGGGCTGTATACAGGATATGCAGACTACTCCTATTTCAAAGAATCTATTACAAAAGCAAAGAACGCTTCAAATGGATTCTGGTGGGAGGCGCGTTATGGGAAGAATGACGGGACATACAGCCCCCATTATCCATGCAACAAAGGGGCGTCTCTCCACCAGTTCACATCCCTTGGGAGATGCGCCGGCATCAGTGGGAATATTGACCTGAACCGCATCACCGGGCAGGGAAAAACATTAGAATGGTTTAAAACCCCGGCAGGGAAAAAGACGGATGCTAAATCTCCGGCGGTAAATACGCTGGCAACAGAGAAGACCATCACCATCTGTGGACACGGATCGGGGAGGCCGTCTACAAAGGTGATGCATACTTATCTGGAGGCACGGTATAAGAGCAAAGCCCCGAACGGGAAACGAAAAGGCGCAGTGAAGGTCATGAGGCTTCGAGACCTGACGGACACAGGCCGTATGAAGTTCCATGATTATTACGGGATTATCCTCGGGCGCAATTATTACAGCCAGGGAAAGCGGGAGTATGTATTCCGTAAAGCGGCTGACGGTAGGTACTACAGTGACTGCAGTTCTTCAGGCATGGCAGCACTCCAGAGGAGCGGATATGGCGTCACGCTGCTGAACACGGCAGGGATCTACCAGTCCCCTTTATTTGAAACGGTTCCGGTAACGATAAAGAACGGGCATATCACTAACCCGGAGATACTGAAGGTGGGGGATGCGGTCCTTTTTGTTGGAAATGATCCAAAGCGCCCGCTGCAGATCGGGCATGTGGAATGGGTATATGAGATCAAGGGCGGCACGAAAGACAGCACGCCGGAAAAAAAGTCAGGAGGTACATATAAGGTGGAGTTTGGTTTATTAAAAACAGGGACAAAAAATAAGCAGGTCATTACTTTTGAGCTTTGTATGAAGGCAAAGGGATATTATTCAGGAAAGATTGACGGGGACTATGGGGAGCAATGTGCCTCAGCCTGCAAAAAGCTTCAGAAAGCAAAGATGGGGCAGAAAGAAGCAGACGGGAAATGCGGGGAGAAAACATGGCCGTATGTCCTGGGGCTTAAGTAGGGGGCAGTTCCGGAAATATTTCCCCTAAACATTTATTTTTATACCAGCTAAACTTGAGAGCATACACAGGAAGTGTATGCTCTTATTGCGCTTCAGGAAGTCTCGGAAAACAGGAAAAGGAGTGGTAGTTATGTCAATTTTAATGAGCGATTTATCGGAAGTGGTCACCGTCATCGGGGTGCTGGCGTTTATTACGTCTTGCATTACGGAGGTGCTTAAGCAGTGGAAATGGTATGACAGGAAAGTCCCGACAGAGATGTCAGCGGTCCTTGTGTCCATGGTGGTAACACCGGCAACCCTGATCCGGATGGCAGCGTATTACAACGTGGTCATCGACTGGTATGCATGCTTTGCGTGTGTCATTGCAGCGTTCATCGTTGCACTGGTATCCATGAGCGGCTGGGAACGGGTGATGGATATTTTTGACAGGTTTATGGAAAAGGGACGGGGAAGGTAACGCATATGGCTGAGTATGCGATTACGTTTGCGGATGTGATGAGCGGAGCCATCGGACTGGGACTGGGGCTTGTAACGTTCCTGCTCAAGCGGTGGTTTGACAACCTGAACATCCGGATGGACAGTACAGACAAGAAAATAGCCGAGACGAATGAAAAGCTGAACGGGCGGATTGAAAAACTGGAAGAGGAAACAAATGCAGAGATTAAAGATATCCGGGAGGAGCTAAAGAGTATTGAAAAGGATTTCCCTGTAGTTTACGTACAGCGGGATGATTTCTTCCGTTCCATGAACGGTGTGGAGCAGCAGATGCGGGATATGAACGGGAAGATGGACAAACTGCTCATGCAGAATGGATCAGGGAACAGATGACAGGAGGTGAAGTGGTTGAACGATCTGGAAAAAGCAGAAATCAAAAGGAATAAGGCGATCCGGGGGTATATTATCCGGTGCCTTGTTAAGGGGCATAACAATACGGCGCTGACACGGCAGCTTACCAATGCTATGATCGCGTCCGGGCTTGTGGTGTCCCCGGATATCAGTAAATATCTTGATTATCTGGAAGATGCCGGATACATCGAGTTTACGGAGGATAAGGTCACTGCCTATAATGCCTATGCCAATGATGCGGTGATCAAGCTGACCAAAGAAGGTATAGACCTTGCGGAGTGTACGATTGAGGACAACGGGGTTGATATCTGATGGGTGAAAAGAGGAACAAGACGAGGGTCAACTCCAAGATTAACGAGCTGCCGGATGCAGTGAGGTCAGAGGTGGATATGCTGCTGGCAGATGTATCCAATACCTATGAGGAGATCAGCCAGTGGCTCAAGGAAGAGGGCTTTGAGGTATCGAAGTCCAGCGTTGGGCGTTACGCCCAGCGGACAAACCGGGTGACGCAGCGCATCATGGAGGCGCAGGCACAGACCGACCGATTAGTCCAAGCGATTCGGGAGAATCCGGAGGCAGATTATACAGAGGCAGCTATTATGGCGACCATGAACGGCCTGTTAAATAAAGTTGCCACGGCAGAGGAAGAGTGGGATGCGATGCCTCTTGATAAAGCCGGGCGTCTGATCGCCTCCCTGTCCCGGACGAAGGTCTATAAAGACAGGGTAAGGCAGGAGATGAAGAAAAAAGCAGAGGTTGCTTTTAAGGAAATGGAATCCGAGATCATGAAGGTGATTAAACAGGATGAAAGCTCCGTAAATGCCCTGAAGGAGATTCTTAAGAAGGCGAAGGACAGGATGGTGCAGGATGATTGATATGGAGGAATGGCTCCGGGTACTGGATGAAGAGGAAGACCTAGATGCAAGGGACAATGAAACTTACCAGCAGGAGCTGTTTGAAGAATGCATATTTGCCGGAGATAATAACCCGGAAGAACGCAGACGCTTATATGCAGAATACCGGCAGGGAGCACCCCTGATGGGGGAGCATGGACTCAGGAAGGGGCTGGCAGCATTTGACCTTTCCTATTTCGGCCGGGCATACCTCCGCCATTATTTTGTCCGGAAATCCCCGAAGTTCCATAAGGAACTTGACAGTATCTGGGAAAACGGCGTGATGAAAGGGAAGGATCCATTGTTGGAGGCAAAGAAGATCTCCCGCATGGACGGGACAAGGCAGGCGGTGGCAGCACCCAGGGGGCATGCCAAGTCTACGAACTTTACTTTTAAGGACAGCCTTCATGCTGTTTTATACGGATATAAGCATTATATCCTAATCCTGTCGGATTCTTCCGACCAGGCGGAAGGGTTCCTGGAAGACATCAAGACGGAGCTGGAGGATAATGCGGACATCCTTATGGACTTTGGCTCTTTGAAAGGGGAGAAGGTTTGGAGGACAGGGGTTATCCTCACCAAAACAGATGTCAAAGTGGAGGCGATCGGTTCTGGGAAGAAAGTCCGCGGGCGGCGGCACAGGAACTGGAGGCCGGATCTGATCGTGCTGGATGACATTGAGAATGATGAGAACGTCAATACGCCTGACCAGAGGAAGAAACTTAAGAACTGGTTTACAAAAGCGGTATCAAAGGCGGGTGACACTTATACCGATATCATGTATATCGGGACGATCCTGCATTATGATTCCCTGCTTTCCAATGTGCTGAAGAACCCGAGGTATAAAGTAAAGAAATACCGGGCAGTCAATTCCTATGCAGTGAATGAAAAGCTGTGGGAGGAATGGGAAAGTATTTATATCAACCTTTTTAATGAGAACCATGAAGAGGATGCCCGCAGTTTCTATGAGGCGAATGAGGCAGCCATGCTGGAAGGGACAGATGTCCTTTGGGAAGAAAAGCTTTCTTACTATGACCTGATGGTCATAAAGGTATCTGAGGGGGAGGCGTCCTTTAACTCAGAGCTGCAGAATGATCCGGTAGACCCGGATAATGCGACATTCAACCAGGAATGGTTTGATTATTATGAGCCGGGGCAGTTCGATTTTAAAACTTCGGAATTCATTATTATCGGGGCGAATGACCCGTCCCTTGGCAAGAATAAGAAATCCGATACCAGCGCCATCATCAGCTTGGCATTGTCTTTAAAGACGGGGTATATGTTCGTGCTGGAGGCTTCCATTGAGAAACGGAAACCAGATGTGATCATCTCGGATGTGTTTGAAATGAACCGAAGGTTCCGGAGGGATTATAAAAAAGGTTTTTACAAGTTCGGCGTTGAAACCGTACAGTTCCAATATTTTTTCAAGGAAGTTATGGCAGCGTTGTCTGCGGAGCTGGGAGAGTATCTTCCGATCGAAGAGATGCAGACGTCCGTGAACAAGCAGCTGCGTATTGAGTCCTTGCAGCCTGTAATCAAAAATAAGTACCTGAAGTTCTGCCGGGACCATAAGACGCTGCTGAAGCAGTTAGAGGAATACCCCATGGGGAAGAACGATGACGGGCCGGACTGCCTGCAGATGGCGGTACAGCTCGCACAGGCAGTCAAGGCAGTTGCCGCGCACACCTCGTACCAGAGCGTGCTGCGCCGGGCGTTAAGGTTCAGGAAAGGTGCATGGTAGGATGGCGAGATCAAAGAAAAAGAAGAAAAAAGAGATAAGGAAGTATGACCCGGCGGTAGATACAGGCATTGATAGGCCGGTGACGGCGCGGATCGCGGTCAGGGATATCAACGATAAATATTCGGATTATCCATCGAAAGGGCTGAACCCGGTCCGGCTGGCGAGGATCCTGCAGGAAGCTGATGAAGGGAATGTCCGTTCCCAGATGGAGCTGTTTGAGGAGATCGAGGAAAAGGACGCACATATATTCTCACAGATGCAGACAAGGAAACTGGCCGTGACCGGGCTTGACTGGGAGATACAGGCATGTTCAGAGGACGAAGCGGACCAAAGGGTAGCCGATTTTGTGAAGGGCCAGCTGGAGGGACTGGAAGACTTCGGGAGCGTGCTTTTAGACCTGTTGGATGCCATCGGGAAGGGCATCAGCATCATGGAGATTGAATGGTCGGTGGATCCGGACGGGTACGATGTGATTGAGGATATTGCATACGTACATCCGAAAAAGCTGGTATGGGACTACCAGACGGATGAGATGAAGGTCTGCACAAGGGAATACCCGGAAGGGATCAGCCTTCCTGAAAATAAGTTTGCCGTACACCAGTACAAAGCAAAGAGCGGGCATGCAAGCCGGGCAGGGATCCTGCGGATCGTGGCATGGATGTATATGTTCAAGAACTTTGACATCAAAGACTGGGTCAGTTTCTGCGAAGTGTTCGGCATGCCGCTGCGCCTTGGCAAGTATGATGCCAGTGCGTCTGAGGATGACAAGAAACAGCTGATGGAGGCGATCGTCAGCCTGGGAACCGATGCTGCAGGCGTGGTGCCGACATCTACAATGATAGAATTCATTGAGGCAAATAAGACTTCATCTTCTGATGTATATGAAAAATTTGCAAGATATTGTGATGAACAGATCAGTAAAGCAATTGTAGGGCAGACGCTGACTGCGGACAGCGGGGGCGGCTCTTATGCACAGTCAAAGACACATAACGATGTCCGGCATGACCTGACAGTGGCGGATGCGGTAGCCCTGGCGATCACGGTGCGCCGCGATATCATACGTCCGCTGGTCGAGTTCAACTTCGGAAAGGACGTGGATATCCCGAAGATTAAATTCGACTGCCAGGAGCCGGAAGATTTAAGCCAGCTGGTGGGGATCTATGAGCGACTTCAGAAGATGGGGCTTGGAATCTCTGAAGACCATGTGTATGAAAAGTTTAATATCCCGAAGCCGGAAGATGGTGAAAAGATACTGGCGCCAAGGGAAGGGAACATGGCTGCAGGCTTCCGGGAGACAGAGACGGTGCTAAAGGAGGAACTTGAACCTGATACAGAGGAGAGCCAGGCACAGGTTGATGAGATTGTAGCAATGTCCACCGGGTTGTCAAAAGAACTCTTTCAGGAGATGTTCCGCCCGGTTCTCAGGGAAATTGACAATTACGAGGATCTGGTATCGCTGCGGGATGCCCTGAAGGATGAAAAGAAACTGAAAGAGCTTTATGAGGATATGGACAGCGTAGAGCTGGATGATCTGATCAGGCAGGGGATGTATCTGTCTAAGCTGCTGGGAAGGACGATGGAGGTATGAAGGTTCGTTATGGGAAGACGGGAGAGTTTATCTTTGACAGTGTAGTTCGGTTCCTGAAAAGAAAGCGTGTCCTGCCAGCGAAAGAATATAAGGCGCTGGATGATGAGAGCAGGGCGCTGGCATTTACCGTATCCGGTTATACTAGCCTGGAAGTCCTTCAGACATTTTTGGATACCCTTACCCAGGCTGCTGAAGAGGGAACCACAAAAGAACAGTTCCGGAAAGACATGGACAGTTTCCTGAAGGATCATGGATATGACGGGCTGAACCCATGGAAGAGCGATACGATCTTCCGGACGAACATGCAGACGGCATTTAATGCCGGGCATTATAAAAGCATGACAGACCCGATGACGAAAAGTCTGAGGCCGTACTGGCAGTATCGGACAGCAGGTGATTCTGAAGTACGTGAGAGCCATGCGGCGATGGAAGGGAAGGTGTTCCGAGCAGATGACCCAGTATGGGATATCTGGTATCCGCCAAACGGGTTCCGCTGCAGGTGCAGCGTGGTGAGCCTAACAAAGTCACAGGTAGAGCGAATGGAGCTGCCTGTGGAGAGCCGGATCCCGTTTAACGTGGACTATGGGACGGGGGAGATCATCCCTGTAATGCCGGACAAGGGGTTCTCCAATAACCCGGCGAAGACAGTGTGGAAACCGGATATGAAAGGAATCTCCCCGGAATTGCGCAGGATATTTAATCAGAGGGATTCAAGAGGCAAAGGGGTAATTCCCCGCAAAGATAAAAATAACGCTGTATAACGCGTTATAACGCTATTACAAGGGAAGTTAAGAGGTGACTATATGGAAAGATACGTGGCATGTGCCGCAAATGGGGTTGATGTGGGCGGAGTCCCGGAAGAGATCCGGTTGCTCCCTTTAGGTCATGTCCATTCCCAGAAGGGTGATTTTCTGGTAGACGAAGAATCCTTCAGGATGATTGAGAAGAGATTCCTTGAAAAAAAGATAGATCTGGTTATCGACTACGAGCATCAGACGCTTAAGGATGTGCAGGCACCTGCAGGCGGATGGATCAAGAGCCTGTCCTTCGGGACGGATGCTATCATTGCGAAGGTGGAATGGACGGACAGGGCAAAAGAGTATATTGCAAATAAGGAATACCGGTATCTGTCGCCGGTGATCATGGTAAGGAAGTCAGATAAGAGGGCTGCATACATCCATTCCGCAGCCCTGACGAACACACCGGCGATTGAGGGAATGTTCACGATTGCGAATTCCCTTGATATAAATGATTTAGAAGAGATGGAGGAAAAGCATATGGATTTGGTAAAGTTAGCAAAGAAACTCGGGCTGCCGGAAACGGCATCAGAGGAAGATGTCCTGAAAGCGCTGGACAACGCGCTGGGGCCTGAGCCGAAGAAAGCGGAAGAAGGAAAGGAGGATCCTAAGACCACGCCTGAAGACGGACCGGCAGAGATGGTTGCCAACAGCACCATCCTTGGAGCGTTGGGGCTGGAGGAAAATGCGAAGACGGAAGAGGTTACGGCAAGCATCATGCAGCTTAAGGCAGGCAATGCGGATGACCGGGCGGAGATCTTAAGGCTCAAGGGAATCCTTGCAGAGAAGGATGTGGACGAGCTGGTAGGAAAAGCGCTGAAAGCAGGAAAGATCTCAAAAGCACAGGAGCAGTGGGCGAGGGAGTATGCATTAAAAGACCAGGAAGGGTTTAAACGGTTTGTGGAGATCGCCCCGGAAGTCGTGCCGATGGATAAGCTGGAACTTAAGGATGCCCCGGAGGGGAAGGATCCGGATGTTGATATGGAGATCCTGAAGGCATGCGGAATCACAAAAGAAGACTATGAAAAATATGGAAAGGCGGAATAGTTATGGGAATCAGGACAGGCCATGAAAAGATGGGGAACCAGTTCTTAAAGCTTAGTGTAAAAGGCAGTACGGAAATAGAGATGTGTACCATGGTAGCGGTCGATGGGGAAGGCTATGCCGTCCCTGCATCGAAGAAAGCCGGGCTTAAGATAGCCGGGATAGCATTGGAATATGTGGATAACCTTAATGGCGAAGACGGCGGGGCAAAGATCTCCGTCAAGCGTGGCACCTATCTCTGGAACAATGACGGCACCATTAAGGAAACAGACGTGCTGAAGGAATGCTTCATTTATGATGAGAGGACAGTTACGGCTGCATCTGAAGGCTCCAGCGCTGCCGGGATAGTTCTGGGGCTGGAGGGCGAGTATGTCATTGTAGACATGATGACACATATTTATAAAGAGATCACAACAAAAACTGCAGTTTAAGGAGGTATTGACATGATTATCAATGCAGGAAATTTAAGGGCGCTTAATACGTCCTATTCAACCGCGTACAACAAAGGCTTTAACAGCGTAGAGCCTACTTATCAGAGAATCGCATCACGGATCCCAAGTTCCAGCAAGATCCAGGAGTATAACTGGCTGGGGCAGTTCCCGCAGCTTCGGGAGTGGATTGGGGAGAGGGAGATCCAGAACCTCAGCGCATATAAATATCAGATTGAAAACCTGCATTTTGAAATGACGGTTGGTGTTAACCGGGATGAGATTGAAGATGACCAGTACGGCATCTATACGCTGAATATGGAGAACATGGGCGTGCAGGCGCGCAAACACCCGGATAAACTGGTATATAAGCTGTTGATGGGTGGATTTACGAATTTATGTTATGATGGCAAGCCGTTCTTCAGTGCTGAGCACAAATGCGGAGGGGTTACATACAGTAATGTCACGACTGAAAAGCTGTGTGCGGATTCCTATATGAAAGCCCGTACAGCAATGATGGGGCTGTGCGGCGATAAGGGGGATTCCCTGAATCTTGTGCCGGATCTTCTGGTCGTATCACCGGCGTATGAGATGGAGGCACGCAAGATTCTGAAAGCGGATCAGATAGACGGCTCGACAAATGTCTTAAAGGATACGGCAGATTTATTAACAGTGACAGAACTTGCGGCTAACAAGGATTACTGGTTCCTTATGGATACAAAACAATTCCTGAAGCCGATGATCTTCCAGGAAAGGAAACCTTATAAATTCGTCAATCTGAACAGGGAAACCGACCCGAATGTATTTATGCAGAATGAATTCCTGTACGGCGCGGACGGGCGGTGCAACGCGGGATATGGCTTCTGGCAGATGGCATATGGCAGCACAGGGACAGCAGATGTGAAAGGGTAGGTGACAGATGATGTATTGTACCGCAGGGGAAGTTGTGGAGATGATTAAGGAAGATATGCAGAATGCGATCATTGGGGACGAATATATCGGGGATCCGGAGGAACGCAGGGAACGAATGCTTAAGCTCTCAGAGAATGCGGTAAAGGACGCATGCCTGGAGATTGACGGGTATCTTGCAAAGCGCTATGCCGTCCCATTCCGGAAGACGCCCGGTGTCCTGAACAAATTTGCAAAAGACATCGCCGCGTATAACCTTGTGTCCCGGATGGGAGTTGATGAAAGCGACCGTGAAAAAACTTTCCTGACGCGGTACAACCAGGCAGTCAGCTTCCTGATGAACGTGGCAAAGGGACTGATTGATATTGGTGTGGAAGATTTCCCGGCAAAGGAAAGCAGTGCCGCTAATGGATTCCGGATGGAGTCTTCGGGGCGCATATTTTCAAGAGAGAGCATGAGGGGGTGGTAAGGATGTCGTCAATCCGGGCAGAGCTATCCGGAGATACGGAGCAGCTTTTAGGGCGTTTGAAACAGTTAAGCTCTTTTGACAGGGCCGGGGTGCTGAATGCGATAGCGGAGGGCTTAAGGACATCGACAATGGAAAGGTTTTCAAGGGAGCAGAGCCCGGAAGGAGTAAAATGGGCTCCGTCAGTCCGGGCAGGCGACTCTGGAGGAAAGACGCTGACGCAGACCGCTGCGCTTAAGAATAGTATCCGGGCAAAATCGGATGACAGCGGCGCGGCAGTGGGGACCAATGACATACGTGCAGCCACGCATCAGTTTGGCGATACCAGGACAATAAGAGCAAAAAATAGTAAATATCTTACTTTTCAGATTGGTGGGAAATGGGTCCGCAAGGCATCTGTTACAATACATATACCGGCGAGGCCGTTTCTTGGTATCAGTCAGGAGGATCAGGAAGAGATACGGGAACTATTGGAAGAGGCGATTGAGGAGTAAGGATGAGAAAGGAAAAAGAATATTTAGTAAACAAACTGAAGGAAGCGGGCATAAATGGTAATGTGTTTACCAGCCTTAAAAGGATGGAGATGTCACATGACCTGCGGATGGCAGGGGTGATGGTTTCTGGAGAAGTGCTTACAAGATCCGGTTCAAAAATTAAATATGTGGATGAAGAGGGACGCAGGAGAAGCAGACACAAGATCTGGAAAAGGGCCACAAAGATGCACGTTGTCATTGGTGATACCACGGATGAAAAAGTGGAAATAGTCCTTGAAAAATTCCTCCGGATCATAGGGAAAGGGATGGTGGTGGACCAGAACTGGGTGGATATCGAGATTGGGGAGTTGGACTGGGTGGATGAGAAAGACAGCATCCTGAAAGCGAAAGTGGCAGTACAGTTTGATGTGACATTTACTGGAGGCATATATACGGATCATCTGCTGAAGACGGCAGAGATCAATATCATACAGGAGGTTGAGTAATGGCGGAAAAGAAAGCAGCAGCGAAAGACGGCGGGGTTATCCTGAAGCCGATTGAAGACTGGAAAAAGCTGCATAAGGTCAGGGATGCAGTATTTGAAGGACTAAAAGCTGCAAATGGCTGGAGGAACGGCAAGCAGGTCACTGAAAAAGAATTTAAGGCGGCGCACCATGCATTTTCAAATGGTGCGGCGGATGGCAGATAGCGGATAGAAAGGAGGAATACTGTGAGAGATATTAACCTACGGGTAGAGGACGGAAATCTGGGGCTGACAAATTCAACGGGGGCTGGGACACAGGTAAAGATCGGGTTGTCAAATATCCAGAGTACAGAGCCTATTTTGATTACCAGTTCCATGAGTGCTAATGGGATTAAAGAAAAGCTTGGAAATACACCTCTTGCAGATGCATGTATAGATTCTGTGGAGAATGGAGCCAAGACGATTTACTGCATCGGTGTAAAAGAAAGCGAAGCTGGAAGCGTCAGTGATCCAGTTATCACTGCTGAAGGAAAAGGTATATTCAAGGCAGGCGGAAGACCATACAATTCATACGATGTCGTTATAGAGATTACGGAGACTGGGGATTGTAATGAAGCATGCTACCGCCATTCTATTGATGGAGGAAAAACGTTTAGTGAAGAATATACGGTTCCAGTAGATGGGCAGACAGAGATCCCGGATACAGGAGTTTCTTTAACATTTACTGATGATGCAGAGGGGAGCTCCTTTAAAGAAGGGGATATTTATAAGTTTTCAACAATGGGACCGGCAATGAGTAACAGTGATATACTGGACGCTGTTGAAAAACTGAAGCACCTGAAACTTGAGTTTGAATTTGTACACATCGTTGGAACAACCACAAAGGCTCTATGGGCGGCTCTGGCGTATGAAGCAAAGAATTTCCTGGAGTTTAGTAAGCGGCCGCTGCTTTTTATCTGTGAGGCAAGAAAACCTAATGAAAATGAATCTGCTGACGAGTATGTAACGGCTCTGCAGGAAGACGGGCGGGGGATCAACAGCATGTTCATTCAGGTAGTTGCAGCATGGGGCAGATATATGAGAATGGATAGGCGGGAACAGGATATCAATCTTGCAGGAATTGTGACCGGGTTATACTGTCAGGCAAGGGAAAGCCAGAGCATAGGGGAGGTAAGATCTTTCCCGATTTCGGAAGAAAAGCTCATAAGGCTCATTCCGGAAAGGATTGAAGAATATATAGATGACTTGGACAATAGCAGATATCTGACGTTCCGACAGTATGTAGGACTCGATGGATATTTTGTGTACAATGCGAGAGTGATGTCTGCGGATGGCAGCGATTTCCGTTATGCGGAAGATACCCGTGTCATGAATCGTATTGTAAATGAAGTGCGGAAAAGAGCGGTCAATGAACTTCAGGCAGAAATCGATCCGGGAGCAGTAGATGTTAGTATAGCGGTGATTCAGGCAAGGCTTCAAGCTCCGATTGAAGATGCAATTCAGGACAAGATTATCAGTTCGGGAAAAGTGACGATTAATACAGAAAATTTAAACATTCTTGTTGATGAGAAACTGGAAACGAAAGTTTCCTATGTACCGATGGGGCACATCAGGGAGATTGATGTTGTATTCGGACTGGAAAATCCGTATGCAGGATAGGAGGTGGGAAAGATGGGAAATGCGCAGCTGATTAATGGGAAATGTTATGACTGGTCATCCGTGACCATCAATATGCCTGGGCTGGATTATCTCGAACCTACGAAAATAGAGTATGACGGCGAGCGGGAAACGGAGGTAAGGTACGGGAAAGGCGGTAAAGAACGCGGTTTTGGAACGGGAAACCTGAAACATTCGGCGAAGCTTGAGATGGCGGAAGAAGATTTTGATGAATACTGCAGGGTAGCAAGGGCAAAAGGATATACCAATATTTTTAACTTTATCCTTGATAAAGTTACCGTGACTTATGCAGATGAAGGGGCACCAATTCAGATAGATGTTATAAACAAGCTTGTTCTGAATAAATGGGGAAAATCGGACTCACAGGGTGATAAAGGCTTTAATATCAGTTTGGAGTTCAGCGTTATTGGTGGAATCAAACTTGGTGACATCGACGCATAGTTGACAAAATAAATGACAAAACAGGAGGATTACATAATGGAAGTAATTGACGGAATGGGAACACGGCAGGGAGCAGGGGATGGACAGGAAGAAAAAATGTCTATTGAAAAATTAAAAGAGAAGTATTCTGGAAACGGGGAAAAAGTATATACGGTCAATACAAATGTAATGATTGATGATGATACAGAGGAAGAATTTTCTTTTGTGTTCATGAAACCGAAGACGGCATCTTATGACAGGTATGTTAAGATGCTGTCCAATTCCGCCACGAAGGCAGCAAGGACGTTTTCTGTGGATAATATTGTCCCTGAGCAGAGGGATTACCTCACGCAAACATTAGATGAATACCCGGCAATGTCCATCAGTTTAGCGGATAAGCTTCTTAGGATGCTTGGCCTTGCGGATTCTGCGTCCGTAAAAAAGTTATAGAAAAGCATAAGGAAGAGCTTCAGGAAAATTTCATCCAATATGGGATGATTTTGATTCATCGGTATATACCGGAAAAACTCCTTCCGAAAAATGTAAGAAATGGAAGCTATGAGGACATTGCACTGGAAGAGTTCTTCAAGTTGATTGCAAAAGCAGATTTGTTGCATGAACTGGCGATTGAAGATATACATGCAGGATTTCTGAAAGCGCTAAATGAAATAATCGGAGATAATTAAAAAACCTGCAGCTGTATACTGCAGGCAGGCACCATGCCTAATGCCTAATGATCTATAGGTAATGTATCATAATTTTTATGAAAAAGCAAGCAGGAGATGGTGCTTATGGCGATGGAATCCGTATATAAGCTTTCGGTCCTCTTGAATATGGTCGATCAGATGTCGGGGCCATTGAGCAATTCCGGACAGAAAACACAGGATACTGTCAAAAAGATGAATGACGCGTTCGGAACAATGCAAAAAGCCGGAAGCGTTATGGCCGGAGCCGGAGTTGCAATAACGACGGCAGCTGTGTCTACTGTGACAGCGACTTTTGACACCCAGAATGCACTGGGCGAGTTGTCGTCTCTTGGGGTAAAAGACCTTGGGGCTGTTGAAAAAGCTGCAAAAAGGTTTTCAGATCAATGGGCCGGAACAACGAAATCCGACTTTATTACAGCTGCGTATGATATTAAATCTGGTATAGCATCTTTATCAGATGAAGGTGTTGCAAAGTTCACGGAACTTTCAGCACTTACAGGTAAAGCCACGAAATCAACGACGGAGGAAATGGGCTCCCTGTTTGCAACTGGATATGGTATTTACAAGGGAATGTATGAGAACTTGTCGGATATGGAGTTCGGAGAAGTGTTTTCCGCAGGAATCTCTACAGCAGTTAAAAATTATAAGACATCTGGATCTGAGATGTCGAGCGCGATTTCTGCGCTGGGTGCGACGGCTACCAATGCAAATGTGTCTTTTGAAGAGCAGCTCGCCATCTTAGGGCAGCTCCAGACTACGATGTCAGGATCAGAAGCGGCTACAAAATATAAAAGTTTTTTGAATCAGGCGGCATCTGCAGGCAAGAAGCTGGGCCTTGAATTTACCGATACGAATAACCAGCTGATGTCTATGCCTGAGATTCTTACAGCTTTAAAAAGCAAATTCGGAGATACGATTGATGCTGTTGAGAAGCAGAAACTGAAGGAAGCATTCGGAACGGATGAGGCGGTAGCTGCGATTGACCTCCTATATAATAATGTGGATACTTTGGAAGGAGGCATTACAGACCTTCATTCAAGTATGCAGAAGGGCGTATCTGTAACGGAGGAAATGGCACAGGCAATCCAAAATACTCCAGAGCAGAAATTTGAACGGTTAAAGCAACAGATCCACAATAATGTAGAGGAACTGGGAAGCAGCCTGATCCCCGCATTTAATGGAACGATGGATGCAATCAGCTCAGTAATATCAAAAGGTTCCGAATGGATCAGCAATAACCAGCAGCTTGTATCTATGATAATGAAGATAGTTCTTGGACTCGGAATATTCCTGGCAATATCAGGCAGTGTTTTAATAGTTGTCGGTATATTGGGGAAAACATTTCTGGCTGTAAAAAACGCAATTTCGATCGCAGGCGGCGCTATGGGAGGCTTGAATTCTACGTTCCTGGCTTCTCCGGTTACGTGGGTGATTGTTGGAATTGTAGCACTGGTTGCGGCATTTATATATCTTTGGAGCCGTTCGGAGGCATTCCGATCGTTTTGGATTGGGTTGTTTGACCAGGTAAAAGGTGCTGTCATTGAAGCTAAATCGCAGATAATGCCAGCTTTGTCAGAAGCCGGGCAGAGTCTGATGGAATTGTATCATACTGCTCAGCCTTTTCTACAGATAATTGCAGAAGTAGGGGCGGCAGTCCTTACAGTCATTGTGGGAACAGTTATAGGTGCAATTCAGGGAGTTATAGCTGCACTGAACCCGATATTGAGTATTGTATCTAATATTGCAGCATTTGTGACAAATACCATAAAAGCGATTACAGCATTACTGAACGGTGACCTGACAGGCGCGCTTGGATTTGCAGGGGCGGCATCAGAGAATTTGAAGAATATATTTGTTGGTTCTTTTAATGCAATTTTATCATTTGCCGGAGGCTTTGCTTCTGGGTTTAAGGGAGTGATTAAAGGAGCTTTATCTGCAGCAGGGGTTAATGTTTCAGGGAAAATGTCAGGTATTAAGAATGCGATAACATCAAAGCTTTCATCCGCAGCGTCTATGGCCAAGAATACGATGAACACATGGCGTACCGGGACGGTGAGTACATTGTCAGCAATGGTAAATACCTATCGTTCTAAAGGCGGCGGAATAAAAGGAGCCGTATCGGCGACAATGACAGGAGTAAGTGGTTTCTTCAGGACAGGTTATGCAACGATTAATTCTTTGACAAATGGAAAACTTGCAGCGGTGGTGAATACTGTGAAGTCCAAAATGAATGGGGCGAAGGATGCCGTAAGAAATGCAGTTGAAAGGATGAAATCGGCATTCAGGGTGACATTTCCCAGACCTAAAATACCTATGCCAAAGATAAATATGTCCGGTAAATTCAGCTTGAACCCGCCCAGTACACCCAAGTTTTCTATCAGCTGGCATAAAGACGGAGGTATTTTAAAGAATGCGGCGCTGATCGGAGCCACTGGAAGTACTCTGCATGGGGCGGGGGAAGCGGGGGCAGAGGCAATTCTTCCGCTTTCCGTCCTTTGGACTAAGATGAAGGCGATTGTTTCCGGTATCGTTCAAGGGAAGGACAGGCAGGATGAAAAGCCTGATGGCTCGGAGCTCGTCCATGCTTTGAAGAAAAAAGTCGGGGGCATACGCAGAGAGCCGTCATTACCTCGTGAGAGAGACCAGGGTAACACAAAGACGGAAGGGCGGCGTACATATATCCAGACATTGAATATTCGGGTGAACATGAAGGATATGAAAGATTTAAGGATGTTGGAACGGTTGATTGATGAATTGAAGGCTGTACAGAATCAGACGGACAGCGGGGAGTCTGATGATGAATATGTAACGGTATAGGAGATATAGAATGCTATATATAACAGACAATATCATTAAGCTCGGGGGCGTTATGCTCCCGGGACAGGTACAAAGTGTGAATGTTCAGGAGTCAGCCAATATTCATACAGCACAGGATGATACAGGGGCAGTTAATTCAGTGCAGCCAAGAGGCTATGAAATATCAAAGATTACAGTAGAAGTATTATTAGAAGAGACAAGCTCCCAATCTGTTGACCAGATGATTCGTGCATACCAGGCGTTGTTTAAAAAGCCCAAACAGAAAGCAGCAGTAAAGAGGGCAGTAGTAAATGAGGATTGTGCGGCACATGGGATCACAAGCGTATATTTTAAGTCTTTTGAAACCAAAAATATAATATCGGAAAGCAAAGTGACTGCCGCCTTAGAGCTGTGGTCTCCCAATACGGTAGCTGTTAAAGTTACTAAAAAATCTACAAAAAAGAAAAAGACAGGAAAAAAGAAGAAAAATTCTAAAAAAAGGACAAAAAAGAAAAAGTCCAAGAGTGCGGCTAAAGATAAGCGTAATACCAGCAAAGCGAAGAAAAGGGCGAAAAATATAACAAAGAAATAGGGTGATAGATTGGAAGAAAAGAAATTACTTACACCGGAATTCCGGGTTTCAATTGGAAATTATGAAATCTCAGAAGGGCTTAAAGTAGAGTGCTTTTCTTCAAAGGAGTCAAAATGTGATTGGGGGGCAGTTGAACTGTCCCCTGAACTGGAAGAACTCATCAGGGTGAATGATATGGAATCTGCGAAGATAGAACTGGGGTATGGAGATGATTATGATGAGTTGATTGATGGCTACATAAAAAAGAGCGATTCAGGAATCATTGTAAAAGATGATATGACGAAATTGGAAAGGATTCTGATAAAAGCAACATTTTTGGATGCCACTCCGCAAGACATTATCCGGTATGTGCTGATCCAGGCGGGTATCTGTGACTATGAGCTTATGGAACAGAATTACGGTAAAAAAGCTGTTGTGTCAATAGAACAGAAAAATGGACTTGAAGTGATCGCAGAAGTTAATGCGATATGGGAAATATCCCAACCGTATTTTTTTAAAGGCAAAAGGTTTTACTGGGGAAGTAAAGAAGAACAAAAAGAAATGTACATTCTAGAAGAGGGTAATACGATTCTGTCTCTAAAAAAATATGGAACATTGTGGGAAGTGGAAACACTGGCTATTCCATGGATTCATCACAGCCAGCTAATAGAAGTAAGGCATAGCAGGTATAACGGAATGGCAGAAGTCGAAAAGACCGTGATCAAAACCGATCAGCGTGGCGCAGTACATATGTATATTTTTTTCAGAGGAGGGAAGCAGGATGTCTGATATGTTAAAAATATTTGTGGATCAGGAACTGGATCAAAGAATCCAGAAAGAATATCCACACCTGAAATATCCCGCAGCAGTATATGCAAAGATCACAAATGTAAAAAAGGAAGCGGCATATTACAGTTACATTATCAGAATTCTTGACAAAAATAAAAAGGAAAATTCCAAATTCCCTGAAATACCAAAAGTGAAAAGTGAATCATTATATGAGAGTGGGGATGTCGTAGTAGCGATATTTTTGTATGGGGATGTAATGCCGTACATTGTAGGGAGGGCGGTATAATGCAATTAGCAGATATGGAATCTGCAGATATAAAGCTTGATAAGCACGGACAACCAGTGGTTGATAATGAAGGTGACTTTGAATTTGTCTCTGGAGTAAAATGTTTCCTGCAGGATCTGCGCAATGAAATTTTAACAGAACAGGCAGAATTGTTTTATGAAGACGAAGATGAGATAGACAGTTATGGGTTTGGATTATTGGAATTCATGAAAGCGGCATATAGCGAATTCTTAGAATTGGAAATTGAACAGAGGATTAAGGAGAAACTTAAAAAGAGGGAAGGGATTGCTCCGGAAAGTATCCAGACAGAGCTGTTTTTGAATGGAGAGGGATTTGTAAAAATAAAAATATATTTTAGGATACAAGAGACAAATGAAGAATACGATGTGGAAATCAGTGAGAATCAGGTGGAGGTAATTAAAGAATGATAGATGAAATATTACTGGACAAAGTTATTCCGGTTCCTGATGAGGAAGAGGAAATGGAAAAGCTTCAGGAAGAACTAGAAGAAGAAGGCTTTGCAGTTTCAAATTTTTCCAAAGGCGGTGTGTTTTATCATCTGGCACGGCTGCTGATTTTGTTGTACATAGAGTTGAAAGAATTTGCAAGGGAATTATTAAACTCCTGTTTTATACAGCATGCGTCCGGTGACTGGCTTGATATCAAAGCAGCAGATTTTTCTAAGCATAGGAAAGAGGCAACACCCGTAAGAGGATATATTACAGTGTATAGATCAGAATATTCTAATGCGCTGCAGATTACAAAAGGACATTGCTTTAAAACAAAGTCAGATACGGCGGGGATAGAATTAAAATATTATGTATTAGAAAATACAGTGATTGCAGCAGGAGAGAGTATAGGAAGAGTGCTGGTAGAAGCGGAAGAAGCAGGGAGTTATTACAATATATCAGCCGGAAGAATAACGGAATCACTGATTCATTTAGAGGGCATTGATTATGTAGTGAATGAGGAAGGATGGATTTATGAAGAGGGATCTGATGAGGAAGACGATGAGGCGTTCCGTGATCGGATTTTGGCGAGTTGGTCAGAGTTGTCAGCAGTGACGATAGAGGAAAAAATAAAAAATGCAGTGATGTCCGTGAATGGAGCATTGAACGTGATGATTGACACGCAGCATCCACGAGGACAGGGGACAGTTGATATCATCATTACGGGTACCGCAGGGGAAGCATCGGAAAAATTAATTAAAGCTGCGGAAGAAGCAGTGTTCCCGCTGAGAGGGCAGTATGAAGATTATCTTGTGAAATCTGCAGAAATTGTGAAACAGGATTTTGATTTGGTAATATATTTATCTGAAGATGCAGTGACGGATGGAGTGCAGCAGCAGGCTATAAGTATAATTGAGGATTTGATGAGACTGACAGGCAATGAATTGAATGTTTTGTATCATGACAGCATTATCTATGCGTTGAGCAAGAATATAAAGGATTATCGGAAAACGGATATCAGACTGCCAGCGGAGGATGTTGTTCTGGAGAAGGAAAAGGTACTCGCTGCGGGAGAAATTAGAGTTGAGATAAGAAAGATTGGTCAGGAGTGATGGTATGGAAAGCTTTGTGGAATACATGTGGTATCTCCTTACGACTCCTTTCAAGCTGGTAAAAAAGTCCGTAAATCAATGGTACATATTCTGTAAGGTATTCGGAAAGCGGTTCGATGAAGTGCATGAAGATATCATGAGAGCAAGAGATGAAGGTATGGTGGCAGCCTGCTGTGATGACATGCTCAGGGTGCATGGGGCGGATCGGGGACTTGCCAGATATGATGATGAGGACATTGAAGATTTTCGTATCAGGATAGCTATGTATGAGGAAGTATGTGCGCTTGGTGGTTTGAATGCTGGAATTATATTAGCAGTATCATCGTTGGGGTATGAAAATGTATCTATAAAAAGTGTTCCTGAATATACAGGTGATACTTCACGATGGGCAGAATTTATAGTTTTTATTCGAATGGAGGCTGATAAAGCCCATCCGTCAACTCTTCCCACTATCAAGAAAACCGTGCGTAAATGGAAAGCAGTAGGAGCAAAGGATAATTACCTTTTTGATTATCATATTGTTATCAATGAAATAGAGAAAACAGAGCATGTCGTACAGTATTATGAAGATATGGATTATTATGATTATGATTCGTTAGACGGAACGTATCTGATGGATGGACAGCACTTCCTTGACTCAAATATGATAGAATTTGAATGTTGTTGGAACAGGGAGGAAATATAATGGCAAAGAGTGTAATAACAAATATTGCAAGACAAAAAATGGCAAAGGCACGGTATGACGGAACGCCAATTGAAAAAGTGAAGTATATAGCGCTTGGGGACGGAGGCGTTAATGAAGCAGGGGAAGTTATTTATCCGCTCCCTGAAAATGTTAAGCTGAAGAATGAATTGATACGGAAAGAGTACAATTCATGTACGAAGATCTCAGAAACATCATATGAATATATAATCGAATTAGGACCTATGGAACTGGCAGGGAAATTTATATCAGAAGCCGCATTGATCGATGAGGCTGAAGATGTTATTGCTTTTTCTAATTTCCTGGCCAAGGGAAAAGATGAGACAGAAGTAATATTTTCAATTCGGGATAATTATTAAGGAGGGCAGAGATGGGCTTATTTGACAAAACGCCTAAATATGATATTGATTTAGACAAGTTTGAAGTCAGCGAACCGAACCATGCCGAAGTATTTAATAAAAGGGTAGAAAAGCTGGTACAGTCATTGGAGTGGATGAAGGAGAATGTATTTACTAAGGACAGGGTTCTTAAGTCAACAGATATTCAAGAAGACGGGTATGCAATGGATGGAAGAATCCTGACAGAGCATTTGAAGAATATAGTCGCTTCATTTGAAAAGAAGTTATCTGAAGGGCTTAGGAAAAAGGTAGACAGCATTGAGGGTAAAGGATTATCTGCAAATGATTTTACAGATTTATTAAAGGATAAGCTTGATGGTATAGCAGAAAATGCTAATAAATATATACATCCAAAACATAAAAAATATGATACAGGCTTATATAAAGTGACGGTAGATGAAGAGGGACATGTTATATCTGCAGAACCAATATCGAAAGAGGATATAACAGAACTTGGAATTCCGGGGCAGGATACCGATACTACTTATGGCTTGGTATCTACCGAGGCGGCGGGTTTGGCACCCAGACGAACGGGGACAACAACGAAATATTTATGTGATGATGGCACATGGAGAACCCCTCCGGATACCGATACTACTTATGATCTGGTATCTACTGAAGCAGCAGGCCTGGCTCCGAAGCGCACAGGAACCGAAACGAAATATTTGTGTGATGATGGTACATGGAAAACCCCTCCAGATACCGATACAACCTATGGAGTGGTAAGTAAAAACGCTCCTGGCTTGGTTCCAAAGTGTACAGGAACCGAAACGAAATATTTATGTGATGATGGTACGTGGAAAGTACCTCCAGACACTGACACGACTTATGAGACTGGAAATACAAAAACGGCAGGTATAGGAAAACTATATACAGAAACAGGAGATAGCACTGATGGGAGTATGACACAGAAAGCTATATCAGAAGGGTTTGCCGAGTTAAATAGGAAGTTACCATCTGATTATTATACGGAATCAAAATCAGCGAATATCTCACCGAATAATTGGGTTACCATAAATTCTGCTGTTTTAAAAAACGGAATATATGATGTAAAAGCGAATGTATCCTATTCAGTCAGTGCAGATGTTAGTATCGTATTGTCTATTGAAACAGATCCTTACACTAATACCGTGTCAGTCAGAGGAAGCATGGGCGGTGGCGGTGGGCTATACGTCAGTAACTTGATAGATGCAAGGAATAGGAATATAACCGTAAATGTAAAAACACTTCATGTCAATTCCTCTGTTTCCGAAGCAACCAGTATATTTTCATACATTCGATTATGCTGATAATTACTTCATAGCATAATATTCTATATATCCAATAAGATACCCAGAAGATGAGGCATAACCTATGATGTTTCCTGAACTGTCAATAGTCACACTTGCAATACCGGTTTCTGTACCATCACTAATAATAAATGACAAGGTTTGTATAGGTCTGTATCCAGCAGGCAATGTGGCTATTGTATTTCTGCCAATATTTAGTTGCTTGATCGATAAATTTAATATCACTTTTGCACCAATTTTTTGATAAGAGGATCCTTGATGTGTGCTTCCATTTTCAGGACTGATCATAGTAACGTCATATTGTTCAGTTATATTTGCATTATTGTATGTATCAATATCCTCTAACTTCCTAATTAATCAAGTGCCTGTTATTGGATTTTGCTTTTTGTTAAAATAAAGCAAAAAGGAGTTGGAAAAGGTGAAAGAACAGCTGGTTAACAGAGTCTTGTACTGTATGCAGGACTTGTTGAAAGATGATGAGTTGGCAGAACTCAGGAATGTGTTGCAGAATGTTTTGTGTACATACCATGTAGAGCCGCAGCATCAGGAATTAATGATAGTAGATGATTCGTGGCAGGATGATTTAGAGGATTATTTAATGGCCAAGGCATTGGAAGGAAAATCTCCAGCCACTGTTAAACNTAACTTCCTAATTAATCAAGTGCCTGTTATTGGATTTTGCTTTTTGTTAAAATAAAGCAAAAAGGAGTTGGAAAAGGTGAAAGAACAGCTGGTTAACAGAGTCTTGTACTGTATGCAGGACTTGTTGAAAGATGATGAGTTGGCAGAACTCAGGAATGTGTTGCAGAATGTTTTGTGTACATACCATGTAGAGCCGCAGCATCAGGAATTAATGATAGTAGATGATTCGTGGCAGGATGATTTAGAGGATTATTTAATGGCCAAGGCATTGGAAGGAAAATCTCCAGCCACTGTTAAACGATACCGGTATGAACTGAGCCGTTTACTGTCATATGTTAATAAGGCGGTATATAGCATTAGGGCTGCAGATATATCTGGATATTTAAGAATGTATAAACGACTGAGAAACGTGTGCAATCAAACGCTTAAGAATGTTCGGACTGTATTTAGCAGTTTTTTTGTATGGCTGCGTGATAGGGATAGAATCGGCAGCAACCCTATGGTGCTGGTTGAGCAGATCAAAGTAGAAAAAAAGCTTAAGAAGCCTTATACGGACACAGAGAGGGAACTGATGCTGCGAACATGCAAGACTATTCGCGATAAGGCGATTATGGAATTCATGTATTCGACCGCAGTCAGGGTATCAGAGTTGGTAGCACTCAATCAATCGGATATCCGTTTCACATCAAAGGATTTAGTTGTATTTGGAAAGGGGGCAAAAGAACGTGTAACTTATTTGAATGAAAGGTCTCATATGTATTTAAAAGAATATTTGGAAAGCCGTACAGATGATAACCCAGCATTGTTTGTGTCTGAAAAATCACCTTATAAGCGATTAACGAAAGGTGGGTTGGAAGATCTGATCAGAAGAACAGGAGAACGGGTAGATGTGCATGCGTACCCACATCGTTTCAGGAGAACAGCGGCCACAAATGCTCTTAACCGTGGAATGCCGGTGCAGGAGGTAGCTCAGTTTTTGGGGCACGCCAAGTTAGAGACAACGATGTTGTATTGTACAGTAGAGGGGGAATCCGTACAGTATCATCATAAGAAATACCTGAGTGCATAGAATCAGAAGTATATAATTTTGATTTTAACACCAGGCAGGCGTCTGGTGCTTTTGTTATGTTATTAAATATGTGAAACTATAATGATTATATATAAGGGATGGCTGGATTAATTAGGAAATGTTTTAAATCCGTTAAAGTATCAGATTTAAATTATTTAAATCCCTTTGAATATGTAACTTTTGATTACGCGGCAGGCTATGGAATATCTAATAAACCAATAAGTAGTATGGCTGGCGTTTGCTATGCACTAAATAATCTTGATGGTGTGGTTCAATTAGTATTTAACTACGATGAGTCTTCAAATTTTTACATTAGAACAAGCTACCGAGATGTATACAGTGAATGGCGATCAATAACTACAACATCTGTTATGTGATGCTTTGCGTCAAATTCCAATCAGACCAAATTGATACATCTTTTATGTGTATACACACATAAAGCTTGGGGACCGCTTTTGGACATTGCTATTTGCATCCCTTGATGGTTGTTAAGAGTGAACGGAAGCAGAGGCACTCCCATCTCGCCAGCGTCAATGGGAAGTTTGATGGAAACTTAAAATAATATCTGTCAAGTTGGTACAGTAACATCTGCCATTAATAAAGGTGCTTAGATCATTGTTGGTTATGTTGATGGGCCTTATATAGTAGTGCATATTTTGTCGAACTCAGAAACTTCGTATTTATCAGTTTCCTATCCAATATACTAAATCAGCATAATCGAATGTATGAAAATATACAGGTTGCTTCGGAAACAGAAGAATTGCCATGAAAGGTTTTTACATTTACGGTCATATCCCTATTCCTTGCATCTATCAAGTTACTGACGTATAGCCCACCGCCGCCGCCCATGTTTCCTCTGACTGACGCGGTATTAGTGTAAGGATTTGTTTCAATAGACAATCCGATTCCAACATCTGCACTGACTGAATAGGACACATTCGCTTTTACATCATATATTCCGTTTTTTAAAACAACAGAATTCATGGTAACCCAATTATTCGGTGAGATGTTCGCTGATTTTGATTCCGTATAATAATCAGATGGTAACTTCCTAATTAAT
>VIQU02000037.1 GCA_010206225.2 Lachnospiraceae bacterium MD308
AAGACGGCAGATACCGTTCATCCATGATGTGGTACTGCCGCCTGTTTGCCATCATGATGTGTCAACATCTTGATGCGTGGGCGTTGCCAAAGTCATCCCTGCTAAAAGATCTCTTTGAGCAAACCGCTTAACTTCATAAGCAATACCATTATAAACCATGTCGGGCACAAGGTCTATGAAAGTGCGCCATTTTTTCGTCATTTATTACTTGTCATATCTCTTCTGGATAATATTTACTTTTCAAGGTTCATCCGACTGGTGAATCTTAGTCGGTAGGCTCAAAATTCCGAGAGCCTATACAAATGAACTCCAATAATTATGTGTAACTCCAATCTCTGAGACTATCTCCACACCATCTTTTGAAAATAAATATTTTCGTTCACTACTCATTTTTTGTTCTTCTTTATTTATGACTGCTTTCATAAATGCCTTTTGGAATTTATCTACACTTAGACCTAATGCAGAAAATCCAATACTTAACAATAAACATATCCATCCAAATGACATATTAAACAAGTATGAATAAATTGCTAAAGAAAAGATATAAAAAGCACTCGCAAAAGTTGTACCTTTGATTACTCTATTGATCTTTATAGTTTTTAATGAATTAAGATGCATTAAAATATCGTTTGCTTCCTTGTCTATATTTAAGTGATATATAACTTTATTATCACGATATTCTTTCTCTTCGACTACCATTCTTGATTTCTCCCTTCACACGATACTGATATTCCGGGACATTGTTTCTATCCTCTTTCTGGATCTCATTCCCTAAATATTGAAAACTCCCATCTTCTTTGAATTTCACTGTTAATTCATGTGTAATAAGGGCATCATCACAGATAACCATATCACATACTGCATTAACCGTTAATGTAACCGTATCATCTGGATTTTCTTTTACTTCCACCACCTCCGGCACAGAAGTACCAAAAAAGTTCGGAGAATAATTGCCACAGCCTAATGATGCCCATGTATACCTATGTGTTTTTTCATCAAATTCTGCATATTCCTGCAACTCTTCTTTCGATATTAGAAGATATTCCATCATCAAACTTTCAAACTCAGCTTTTGGAATCCCGTCTATATAGTTTTCTGCTTGAAGCCGCTCCCCATATTTCATTCTATACAAGTATTCATACAGTCCATTATAATCTAATGCATCCAAATTGTCTAAATCCCAATCAGAGCATAACAGATTATTTCCCTGATACCCGATTCCCTGAACACATAATTTTGTCAGTTCTCTCTCCTTTTCCGGCATGGGGATAATTCGGATCAAGCAACTTCCATCCATGATTTCCGTGACTTCCGGCGGTTCTGGTACACACAACTCATAACAAAACCATCCATTTTCTGTGTATTCCCATTCTTTGATTCGGGTATAAGACGTATATGCAATCCCCGGTGTGTTATTTTCCATCCATATGCCGCTTGTACTGACTACATACATATCGGCTCCATCATAAAGAAATTTCATTCTGTTGACACCGCCGTCCTGACGTACATCATAAATAACTACGAAACCATTTTTCCCATTTTTACAATCTGTAAGGAATTGATCTGCCTTTTCATAATTACCCATAGCAGAATAAGCGACTGATACCGAAACCGGACAGCCTGTTTCTGTCAAAGCTTTTTGCATTTCAAGCATCGTCTCATCCTGCGGAACAACATTGGATGCCTCCCCCTTATCCGCCAGCTTATAGATACCCTGAATTTTTTTCATCATCTCTTTACATTCTGTGGCTGCCTCTTCCTGTTCCGCTTCTTCTAAGGATAGATCATACCCTTTCTCCCTCTGTTCTCTTGTCTCTTGGCTTGTATCTTTTATTTCTTTGGTATTCTCTGCAATCATATTTTCCGATTCTGTTTTTCTTTTCTCACAGCCACATAACAAACACCCGACTATCAATACCATCATTAGAATTTCATACCCTTTTCCGAATTTCATCTTATCATCCTTCCTTTCTTGCGATTGGTGGCAGCTCCAGTTCCTTCTCTTCAACGGAATTAGAAAGATAGCGAAAACTTCCATCCTCGAAAGGCTGAACAACTATTACATTTTGAAAAGCAAAATCTGAATTGTAATCTGCCCACACACCATCAACAATCAATGTAATTGTCCCATCATCATTATATCTATAATAAACGACTTCTCCAAAAGGCGGATACGGGCTGGCATAGATCATCTCATACGCATAACTGTTACTGCTCGCATCATACTCACAATGTTGTCTCAACTGCTCCACAGATACCGGAAAATAAGTAGTCATGATTTTCTCATATTCTTCTGCAGGAATTCTCCCGCTTTCCACTTTCAAATTTTCACCTGTCGCAATCCGATAAATATCCTCATACATACAAGGCATCAGAATATCCTCTACATTACTGCTGTCCCAATTCGTGACAAGAAGATTATAATTCACATAGCTTAATCCGGATAAATACTTTCTTGTCAGTTCCCTACACTCCTCTGATAATGGTTTAGCTCTCCAATACTGTCTTAAACTTGCATGGGCAATGACATTCTTATAAGCATAAATAAAATAGCCTTTCTCCGTTAATTTTATCTCTGCCACATCACTCACCGAAGTTCCCTCAATTTCAGGAATACCGCCTTCTTTCCACTGTATCCCTATATAATAGGTCTGCAATCTATCTTTCCGGTAAATGAATGTAACTGCCCCGATCACTCCATCTCTATGCACATCATATACAGTAACCATTGACTCCTGACCACTCAGATATTCTCCATAAAATGTTTCTATTCCTTGTGGGTTTTGCATATTTGTATCTTCTTCTACTGCTACAAAACCTGCTACTCCTAATTGTTCTACAACTCTTTTTCGTTGCTCATAGGGAAATTCTACATGACCAGAAAACGCTTCCTCTTTTCCTGTAACAACACTCTCCTTATAAATATCGCAAACTGATTCTGCTGCTGACAGCACCTGATTCTGTAAATGCTCCTGTTCCTCCTCAGAAATAAGGCAGTCACTGGACTGCGGAATAAACCAATAGGCTGACGATTCAGAAACTTTATCATTGGAAACTTTTTCTGCTGATTGATTATTTTCTATCTCAACAGGCGGCTCCCATACCACTTCTGCCTCCTGTTCTTTTGTAGATAAACCTTTTCTTACGAAAATTACAGTTACCAGCAATAGAAAAAGAATCAAAAGTGGAATCCCACATTTTCTAACTAACCATTTTACATCTTCCACTAATTACCTCCATACAGCTCTTCCCATTCTGCTCTTGTCAAACGAGGCACATGCCATCCAATCTCCGAGTCATTGATTGGTTCAATAACATGATTTGCTACATACTGTATGCCTCCATCTTCCGTATCACGTACAGTTACCTCATGGATAGATACCTTTGACAATCCCCTGTAAGGGAAGACAACCTGTACATTCAAGGTCAATGTTCCATCATTATTTCTTGTATATCCAATCACTTCTGGATATGGATATTCCGGGTATTCTACCTCTTCAAATCCTCTCGGTTTATATTCATACACTTCTTCCTCTGGATAATAAACGGTTTTCGATTGTAAAACTTCACTACTAATCCTAAATTTTGACATAATAACCGGTTCAAATTTTTCTTTTGAAATCAAATAGACTGCACTTGTCCCCATTGCCATCCCTGCGGTAAAGTCCCCGTTTCCCATATGATTCTCCCGGTAAAACAGATCAAAAGCATCGTAAAAGTCTAATTCGCCAAAATCTTCTTCACTCCAGTCCGTAAGGAACATGTTATTCCGTTCATATCCGATTGGAAGGATATATTTACGGTTTAACTCCCTGCATGTTTCATCCAATGGCAATACCCGATATGCAGTATATTCCATCATCTTATCTCTTGTAACTTCATAAGAGCCTTCAAATGCTAACCACCCGGAAAACATCAGATATCCATTCTCTGTATATTCCCACGATTCTGCCCGATATATGTCTTCCGAAGATTGATCCATTTCGCCTTCTTCATAAACATAGTAACTTCTGATTATGTTTACATTTCCATCCTGTGTCTCCATGTTCCGGATCGTGCAGCTACCATTTTTTGTAACTTCTACAACGGTCATACGTCCCTTTTTCTTAGCTTTCACAGTTTCACAAAATTGTTGCAATTTCTCATATTCCGTCATGTTGATTTGATTTTCACTATCAACTGCTGTATAACCCTTTTCACCAAGATTAGTCACAAGACCACGTATCATCTCCAAATCATTCAATTTATCTTCTTTTGTAGCTTTTTCACAAGCCTGACAGCAGATCTCCAGAATTTCTTTCGCTTCCTTTTCTTCTGTTTCATTACGCTTCATAGTTATTTTATTCGCATTTTCACGCTCCTGCTGCGATGGCTGAGTATCTATGTTCCCTGATTCGTTCTCTGTAAAGGAACTACACCCGGACATATTCACTGCCAATAAAATTCCTATTGCTACAAATCCGCTTTTCAAAAATACTGATTTCTTCAAATAATCATCTCCTTTATCATATTACATTTGTAAGATTTTGAGTCAAAAAATATGATCTTTTTATATCTTATCGATTTATACAAATACTACATCTGTAAGATTTAAAAGTCAAGTTAATTTCAGAAACTTCTGTAAAATAAGCAGTCTTTACAAAGTCTGTGTTTACTCCTTAACAAGAGTCTTCGAGACTGAGTTTATCAAAGTGATTTCTGTAACTTTTTTCTCTTTAATGTAATGATACATATTACCTCTAACTTCCCCGCTTTCCAACTAATTTCCCTTATCAGCTTGCGCTTATTATTTTTTAATCTCCGCCAATGACAGAATAAAATTTTTATCTTCATCTGATACAGTAGTATAAAATGTCAAAAATTCCTCGGCTACATCTTCCCCTCCCGCATTCCCGCCTGCGCCGCATCCAGCCAGACCTATAGCGGACAGAATAACTGCCAGTAAACAACTCAATACCTTCTTCATTTAGATTCCTTCCTTTCTATCAGCAATTTACAGACTGTCACAAGCAACACACAAATCAGGAAAATGACCGGGAAAACCGGGCTCCAGGCATTTGTGGCAATACCTATCAATACCGCCAGTACCGTTGCAGGCAGGGCAATATACACCCATGTAAATTTCCCGCGCAAATTTTTCTTCGCAATATAATCCGCATTCCGGGTAATTATATTTTCGGCATGGATTGCTATTCCCGCTATAATCAGGAGCATGACCGATGCCGCATCTATCAGCCAGTCCAATGCGTTGCATACTTCACTGCCGACAGCATCTTTTACCATATACAGAAACTCTGATCCAAAAAGGAACATTATCACCCCCAAAACAATCATGCCAACATATCTTTTCCTGTTTCGGTTACTTTCCTCGCGAAAGGATTTTATCACTGTTTCGTCAAACAGCAAGGTATTTGAACTGATTTCTTTGTAACGCCTCGGTTGAAAAAAAAGTCCATACCAAAACAGCTATGCCAATTGCCATTGTCCCCCAATACAACGGGCGCAGCAACTGCATGTATCCGGAAAAGCATCCAAAAATATCTGAGCTGATGACCAGACCAACCCCAATAGCAATGTTTTTCGCCAAATGCCTCTTATGGGAAAGGAACCCATCAATCGTCTCCCGGCTTACATAATACCCATTTTCTTTATTATTCTCATCCGGCCCTTCACTTTTTAGTAGATAATCCAGTGTCACGCCAAACATATTGCTGATCTGCAATAATTTATCGATCTCTGGTATCCCCCTGTCACTTTCTCATTTACTTACAGCTTGGCGTGACACCTCTAACAGTCCTGCCAGTTCCTCCTGAGAATAGCCTTTCTCTTTGCGGAGCCCTTTCAGTTTTTCTCCAAAAGTCATCTTAAACAACCTCTCTTTCTGTTTTTCTGTTTGGATTATAGAATCAAAGTTGTATAAATGCCACCATCTTAACATGTCATCCTGTCAATTCAGCGTGTCATTCTCTGTTTTTATGCTCTAATTCCGTTTTCTGGCAGAACTTTTGGTATCAAACCATCATTCCATCTCCCTGAACGTGCCGACCATTCCCCCAACAAACCTCCACTGGCGCTGCATATAGGATTTCAGTTTTTCCGTGCTTTGCCTGTATGCCTCCCAGACTGTTTCCGAGTCATAAAATTATGCCCTCTGCCAAAGCAGCATACTGTCCTGAAATTCAGCCGACATTTTCCCGGTATCTTTCATCCATGAAAGATAAGACCGCACCGTGCTGCCAACCAACACATACTGCTCAAAGTTCATGGAAAGACCATAGCCTTTGAACACTTCCTGCAGAATCCGCTCAAAACACATTGGTTCTTCACAAATGGATAAAATTCTTTCTGACACTTCATGCACCTTATCCCTGTTATAGCGAACAAGTTCCTTTACATCAACAGAGGCTTCCGCATGGGCAGGGACAAACATAGCCGCCTCCATCTGCTCCACTTTATCCAGCGTTTCCAGATATGCGCCCACGTCATAGATGAAGGAAACCGCATATTTGTCCAGCGTCTCCCTACTGCTGATGCAGTCCGCAAGAAACACCACATTGTCCGGCATACGGAATCCGACCATGTCAAAGAAATGCCCCGGCAGGGGAATCACCTCAATCCCCTTCGGGAAACTTTCATCTGAGAAATCCGCCACATCGCTTTCCTGCGCCATCAGGAACTTATGCCGCAAGTCCTTACACGGATAACCGCCGTAAAGGAAGGACGGCTCCAGTACCGGGTATTTCGTGAAAGCCGCCTCTATGCCGCTAGAATAAACCTTACATCCCGTCTGCCCCTGCAGGTATCTATTCCCGCCGATATGGTCTGCGTTGGAATGGGTATTCAAGATTGCCGCCAGATGCCAGCCGTTCTTATCCAGTATCAGTCTGACTTTCCTCCCCGCATCCTTATCATTTCCGCTGTCAACCAGATAGACATTATCCCTGTCCGCAACATAGACGCCTATCTTCGCCGGGCAGTTTATGTAATAGCATTTCTCACTGACCTGAACCAATTCATACATTTTCCGTTTCCTCCTTTAATTGTTCGGATAAAATATCACGTTATAGGCGGTGCAGGCTTTCTCGGAAGCATTATGGTATCCGTGGGAAACATCCGCCCGGAAGCGTATTGACTGCTTTTCCTGCAGCAGCACTTCCTTCCCGCCTATTACCATTTTCAGCGTCCCCTGCACCAGAAAAATATATTCTTCCACGCCTGTTACATGAGGGAGCGAATCATGACGCACTCCTGCATCAAACTCAATATAGAACACCTCCACATTCCGCACCGGGTCAAAGGGGAATAGAGGGTAAGCCCGCATCCCTCCGTTTTCCTCCGTGATCACATTTTCCCCATCAAGCCCGGCGACCATGTATTCCGCTTCTTCCTGTTTACAGAAAAAAGATAGTGGGATTTTCAGCCCTGTTGAAATCTTCCATAATATATTGATGGTGGGCGAGGACTGCCCACGCTCGATCTGGCCTAACATGGGCTTGCTCACGCCAGTCAGTTCCGCAACATCATCCAGTGTAAGCTGCCTTGTATTCCGGATTTCTTTCAGCCGCTCGCCTATCTTCAATGAAACCTGCTCCATGATTCCTCCTTTAATATGTTTTATTGAACAAAATATATTATAACATATTCATTTTGAAATATAAAGAAGAAAACGCCGCAATGGTCTGATCCCATTTACGGCGATTCTGCTATTTTGTCAATGCTGTCTGTTAATTTTCATATATCCCTTTCAGCGTAAACTGGTCTAAGATATGCCCGTCCATTTTACAGTAAAGTTCGTTCAGCAGAAAGCCCCGCTCCAAGTCTAGCATCTTATCCAAAGCATACACATGAAGTTCATATATGTGCGGCTTATCGGACGGCGTCATCCCGCCGTAATAACAGGAAAGCTCCGCAGACTGCTCTCCGCCCTGTATGCTCGTCCAGCTATTCCGCCCCTGCACAAAATCCTCCGCCGTCTGGCTCTCATTCTCTTTGATCTCAAAACGGGTAATATTTGCCGCCAGCCAGTGTATCCATGCAAATCCCCCTGTCACCGGGTATGCGTCCTTGTCCTCCAGGACAATGGCAATCGACACCGTTCCCTGCGGCGCATCTTCCACCTTAAAGGGTAAAGAATAAGTAGGGATACCGTTTTCATTGAACTGCGTCCCATGCCCGCCATATTGGGGCTGGATTACTCCGTTTTCCTCCAAAATATGTTCCATGCCATTTACTTACAGATAATCAATCCCGATATGCTGCATAATCCTTAACGCCTCCAGTATCTCCCTTCCCATACCATCCGTTAAAGAATATTCCACTCGTAGCGGGTATCCCTCATAGGATTTCTTTTCCACAAATCCGTAATCCATCAATTCCTTTAACTGCTCCAGCAGCATCTTCTGTGTAATGCCGTCTATATCCCGCTCCAGCTTCGCCAGGGATGTTGCCCCTAAACGCAGCCGCCATAAGATGATTGGTTTCCACTTCCCTTTCCATTTCCTATTACTTCGGCAGAAAATTATTCCCACTAAAGCAAAAGTACCCACTGAATTATACCATAAAAATTTTCTGGCATCCATGGCTCTGCCCCGCCCCATTCAAACCTTTTAACGATTCCTGCTATCGTTAAAAAGTGGTGCAAAATCAGAAAACGGAGCTGCTCCCTCAACAGAAAAAAGGCTTAAAAAGCGAAAAAACAAAACCGAAGAACCCGCAAAATACCTTATTTTCAGGCTTTTCAGCCATTCCCATTGTATCAATTTCGTTGTTGCGATGTTTCCATACGGCTACGGATATTTTCCTGATAGATATCTAAAATTCCTATCGTTAAAATTTGCACCCAAAGTCATGCTTGGGTGCATTGTATCAAATTGTGGTACACAAGCCAGTTCGGGTATACGAGTACAATCGTGTCATAATCCTCCACGTTAATGTTATTTCCTTTCAGTTCCGGACGGGCATCTTCCCTTTGTTCTGTCTGCGCAATCGTCACCGTTTCCATGTGACTGTACGGATACGGCTTTACCGTTTCAATGCGGAATACATCAGCTCCCATCATTTTCTCCATCATCTGAGCCGCCGCCCTCGTATTGCCGATTTCCAAAGTTACAATCTTTCCGCCCGCATAAGCCTCCCCTTCGTGGGAAAAATACGCAATCAATACTTCTTTGTTCATGCCATTACCTCTAATTTCATAATCTGATTTTTATGTGTTCTTCTTACAAGGAATACCCCTATCACAAACCGAAGTACCTCCATGATTGGAAATGCCAGCCATACTAATACCGCACTTCCCGTCAGTGACAAAAGCCACGCTGCAAGCAGAAGGAATACTGCCTGCGTAATTGCAATGATGAAGCTGTCCGTACCACGCCCGAGCGCCTGCAAAAAACCGGTCAAAATCTGCGTTGTCGTTGTAAGCAGCAGGGAAGCCGCAATGATGCGGAGTGCCGGGACACCAATTTCCAGAACCGCATCCGAAGCGTTAAACATGGCAAGCAGAAACTCCGGCGCCGCCAGAAATACTGCCATACCGACAGCAACAACAATTAGATTTACCACAATGCTTTTTTTCAAGGTTTCCATGATCCGCTCTTTATTCCCCGCCCCATAATTATAAGCAATGATGGAAATTCCTGCTGTACTCATGCCGCCGGAGGGCATAATTACAAAGCTCTGCAAACGGATATAAATGACATAGATTCCGGGAGCCACCGCCGAAAGCGAAAGCAAAATATTGTTCATGCCAAAAGCAATCACGGAGATCAGACATTGGGAAAGCGCAACGGGTATTCCGACTTTCAGTATTTCAGCAATGATACCGCCGTTTGGCAGGAATCCCGCACCGGTAAACCGCACTTCTTTATTAAATTTCAGGTTCAGGAACAATCCCACCAGAGCGGCAACTGCCTGTGCGATCACCGTTGCATAAGCTGCGCCTGCAATGCCAAGAGCCGGGAACCCAAACCAGCCGAAAATCATAACCGGGTCAAGAACAATATTTACAACCGCACCCGTCAGCATGGGAATCATTGTAAGGTTTGCTTTTCCGGTAGCCGACAGAAGCCTTTCCATAATGACCTGATGCAGAGCCGCAAAGGATACAATACTAATGATCCTACTGTAAGAAATACTCATATCAAGCACTTCTGTAATATCCGTCTGTAATTGATAGAATGGCTCCATTGCAAACAGCCCCATTATTACGAAAACAACCGATACAATCCAGATCAGTACAAAGCCGTTTCCCTCTACCCGGTTTACTCCCTGATCGTCTTTTTCCCCTAACTTCTTTGATAAAATGGAATTGACACCTACTCCGATACCAATACCGACACCAAGCACCAGATACTGTACCGGCATACAGAGGGAAATCGCCGTAAGCGCCGTATCTCCAAGCTGTGCCACATACATACTGTCTACCAGACCATACAGCACCTGCACGAACATGGAAAAAATCAGCGGAAGGGACATTTTTCTTAAAAGTTTTCCTACCGGGAGCGTCCCCATTTCATTCTCCTGCAGGACTGCCGTTTCTGCATTTTTGCTCATAATTGTTTCCTCCTCTTAATGAATCCGGTAATTGCCAAACATACGGGCAAGCTCCGGGCTGTCATGTTCAAAAAATAATTCCCTGCCGCCCTCCATTTTCTGGATTGCTGCCATATCCTCCTTTGTCAGCCGGAAATCCCATACATCATAATTTTCTCTGATACGGGAAGGCTTCGAGGATTTCGGAACCACCGCAACACCACGCTCTATGTTCCATCTTAAAATAACCTGCGCCGGAGTTTTTCCGTATTTCTGCCCTATGTCGGTCAGCACCTTATCCCGGAAAATATTATTACGCCCCTCCGCAAACGGAGCCCATCCTTCCGGCTGGACACCAAGGTTTTTCATTTCCTGCACCGCTTTTTCCTGACTGTAAAAAGGGTGTATTTCCACTTGATTCACATGAGACGTGATCCGGTTGTGCATGGATAAATCCACAAGCCTGCCGCTGTTTAAGTTTGATACACCGATTGCTCGAACCTTTCCCTCCTCATAAAGTTTTTCCATTGCCCTCCATGCGCCGTAAATATCGCCAAGTGGCTGGTGGATCAGAAACAGGTCTACATATTCAAGGCCGAGATTTCTAAGGGACTGTTCATAAGCTGCCTTTGCGTGCCTTTCGTCTGCGTCCTGTACCCAAAGTTTTGTGGTGATAAACAGCTTTTCTCTATCTATCCCGCTATCCCTGATTCCTTTACCCACCGCAGCCTCATTCCCATAAATTGCTGCCGTGTCAATCATCCGATACCCTGCGTCCACCGCTTCACAGATTGCCCGGACACATTCATTCCCGTGCATGTGCATCACGCCCAAGCCAATCATAGGCATCTGTATGCCATTGCTTAATATGGTAAATTCTTTTGTTTCCGCTTTATGATCTTCCTTTGGAAGATGATTTCCGAAGATATTTTTCAAACAAAATTTCTTTGAAAAAAGCCTTGTCTTTCCACCGAAAATGTGTAAGCTGTCACTCACAAGGCAAACAGCCAGTACAAAATACAATCAAAAGCGAAAGGTGGAAAACATTATGAAGACAGGAAAAATCACAGCAAACCCCGGGACGCGGTTCCGGTATGCCTTATGGTAGATGGACAGGAAGTAAAACGGTACAAGAACATTGACCTGCCAGATATGCTCAAAGAGGTGGAAATGCTGGACTTCCATTTCGATGTACCGGAGGACGGCAAAATCACTTTTGAAATCAGTTATGCGCAGGGCGTACTGCCGGAGGTATTCCTGGAGCCGAAGCCGAAGAAACCACCGAGCAGGCGGCGGAAGAATCCGAAGCCGAGGAAACCGGGAGCAAGAAATCCAAGAACCGCAGTATCAAATATGTCTGTCCCTGCTGCGGCACCATTATCCGGGCAACGCGCGAGGTCAATGTAATCTGTGGGGATTGCGGAGAGCCTTTCGAACGAGCGTTATTGCATGGCGGCAAAGCCCGCAGAATAAGGCTTTTTCGGGCAAGGCAGAAAAATAGCCCTCCAAACCGGAAGGCTTATGTTGTATGAAATGTTGTTCCTTTTGATACGGCATTTTCTGCCTTTAGCTGTTCTGTTGTTATGCCCTGCGCCTGTTTCATGCGCTCTATGAGCCTGTGGAAGCGTTCCCCCGCCTGCCTGTCAATGTCGGCAAGATAAGCGTTGAGTCTGCCGCTTGTGAGAAGATTGGTGTATGTAACCTTGCGGTACTGCTTCAGATAATCCAGATGCCGCTGCCCCCATGTGCCTATCGGCTGTTCTTCTTCGGCGGATAATCTTAAATCTGGTATAAGATACCTATTTTCTTCGTGGTATATGCCGCCTAACTGTTCAAATATTGATTTCATATGCAAAAACTCCTTTTCTGTATGGTTTGGTTTCTGCGGGGTATCTGCAAGCAATGTATCAGCAGGCTGTATGTATATACTGTCTTTAAGTTAAGTAATCCCCCTGTCTGATATAAGTACCACCCATTTCTTCAAAAATTGTTTTCTTCATTGTCTGTTCTACCTTTCTTATCGTTCTCTACTCATAGATTTTCTTTACGGCTTGTGTCAGCTTTACAGTAACAATAATTCTCCAATTTTCAGTTCACATTGCCCCTCCCGAAGAAGTATGATAAAATAATTCTATTAAATTGAATCGGAGGTGCCACATGGCTATCAGTTCCAACAATACTCAGGTCTATACTACTTTGTCCAAAGAACTGGTTGCTGAGATTGATAAGGATGCGAAAGCGAACTATCGTACACGTTCCCAGCAGATTAACATGATCCTGACCGAGTATTATAAGACCCAAATGACAACCAAACATGAATCCGAGTAAAACACTGAATCGCCTGAAAACACAGGAAATATCAGTGTTTTCTTATGTTTTCCCTTAATTATAAGGTTCATGAGATCCGTAAGTATTTCCAAAGCTTATGTTGACTGCCACCGGTTTCTGATACTCAAGGGCTTTGCGGATCACATAATCAATCCCCATCATGAGTTCTGTTGTCCGCGGGAACCCATCGCTTGACGGATTTCCCAGTTTTACGACTATCAGTTCGCTCTCCGGCGCCGCTCCTGCATAGCGCCGGTAATCTGCACCTGCGCCTCTCCCGTTTCCCGCCGCGATCCCTGCTACTGCCGTTCCATGGCCGGTTGTGTCTCTGGTAGCTATAAGCTTCCCCCTCTCCGCCGGCGTCTGGGCTTTCAACGCCTCATCAATCACTTCCTTTGTATATTCCACCCCGATTTCATATCCGTTTGGCGCACGCTCTCCCTCCCGCGGTCTTAAAGACTGATCCCAAATCGCCCGGATCCTCGTTGTACCGTCAGAATTACGAAAATCATCCAGTGTATAATTAATCCCCGAATCGATCACTGCCACTAAAACTCCCTGTCCAAACAGAGAAAAACGGGTATCCTGCACCGCATCGATACAAGATACCCTTCTTCCATTCGCTGTCTGAAAAAACAGTCTTTTCGGTTTTTCTATATATTCAACCTGAGGCAGAGCTGCCAACTCATTAATGCGGGATTCTAAAACCCTTATCACTGCATATTCATTCATAAGTTCGGTAGTCTGCTCCGCTATCTCCCTCACTGCATCCAGATTCCCAGAATACTTTATGATCAGTTCCCATGACCGCTCGATCGGATTGTAACCCACATCAAGCTGCAGGGATTTTTCTCTCTCTTCTTCCGTGGCATCAAGCGCCAGATTTAAAAGATTCTCAACCTTCTGTCCTGTCAAAATCCCACTCCCGTACCTGTCATTTATCTATCATATGACCAGCAGTGCATGTCCTATGCCGCAGAGCCTTTCACATAATATGGCACAAATACAGTTGACTGCTTTTGACCTCTTATTCATTCATACAGCACGATGCCAGATACGGCGCCAGTCCTGCCGGGATAAAATATCCTCTATCATGCTGGCACACCGGACACTTGGCAGGAACGTTTTTCCCGTGATAGATGTGTCCGCAGTTTAAACACATCCAGTCCTGCTCTCCGCTGCTCTCATAGTATTTGTTATTCTCGATCAGTTCTGCCACTTTTCCGAACCGTTTTCCATGGATTTCCTCGATTTTAGCGATTTCCCGGAATGTATATGCCACTTCGCTAAATCCTTCTTCCTCGGCGACTTTCGCAAATGCCGGATAAACATCGCCGAATTCTTCCATTTCATTGTGTTGAGCTGATTTTAAAAGCTTCACCACATCGTCAAAATGATCCACCGGGTACCCGCCGTCAATCTGAATCGTCGTCCCAGACTGACTCTTTAACAGTCCATAAAATCTCTCCGCATGCGCCCTTTCCTGATCCGCCGTAAAAAGGAAAATCTGATTCACAGCATACATCTGCTGCTTTTTCGCCGCCTCTGCAGCTATCGTATAACGGTTCCTCGCCTGACTCTCTCCCGCAAATGAACGCATCAGGTTCTCTCTTGTTTTGCTCTCTTTAAAATCAACAGCCATGTTACACACTCCTTCTTTTTTCAGGTAGTATGTACCATAGCTGTCAGATTATACATATTATTTTTCAAATGACATTCTAATTCTACAAAATATCACTGCTGATTACACATCACTATCTTTACCAACCAAAATTTTTTCAACACGTCCTTGCATGTAACTGCCAAGCCCGTACACTGCGTTACTGATCACATATTCCCCGCCGTTAACAAATACTTCAATCAGATTCGGCTCCACAAAAATATCCAGTTCATAATTGCCATATACCTTAGGCGTATTACTCACCATGCGGTGTCCTTTTATGTCTCCGAACACACTGCTTCTGTCCGTCTTGATAAAGTCCCTTTCCACCCGGATTTTAAATCCGCCGATATCCAGTGTCTCTCCTTTCTTAAGCGTCACCCGGATACGGTATGGCTCTCCTTCATGAACAGAAAGCGCCTGAAAATCTTTTTCTCCGTCAAAAATTTTCTCTTCTGACAGTATTTCCTTTTCAAAAAATGTATCAACCTCCGGATGCACACGGAAATAAATGTGTCCATTTTCCAGTTCCACAACTCTTGGAAGGCACATCATTCCGTTCCATGGTTCTTTACCTTCCTGTTCCACAGCCTTCGGCATACGCAGCCAGGCAATCATCACGCGTCTTCCCGCCGCATCCACATTTGTCTGAGGCGCATAAAGATCCAGTCCATAATCAATGTACTGGTAATTTCCATGAAGGCTCAGACTGCATCTCCCCGGCTCAAAATCCGCCTGCATACAGACAGCATGGTGCTCATAACCGCCTGCATCTTTTGCGATATACATCGGCGATCCAACAAACACATAGCTGTCCCCTATCTTAAAGATATCCGGACACTCCAGTGTCTTCCCAAATCTCTCGCTGCGAAATTGAGATACATATGTCCAGTTTTCGCCGTCTTCACTTTTATAAAAAAGTGCCCGTCCCATCTCACCCCGGTATGTACTACCAAGAACCATGTAAAAGCAATCCCCGTCTTTCCATACCTTGGGATCTCTCGTATCCTTGCAGTCTCCAATCTCTATATCATCAATCCTTGGGATGACAACCCGCTTTCCATCAAAATTATCAAAATGAATCCCATCCTCTGATGATATCATAAGCTGCGAGGCATCATAATCCTTGGAATCAATATGTATGTTTTCAGCATTTATTTTATTATAATGAATTCCCGTATAATACAAGCTCATCTTCCCGTCATGTTCTATGGCGCTCCCTGAAAAACAGCCGTTTGAATCCTCATATCTTGTAGGGAATAGAACGATTCCTACATGTTCCCAGTGTACCAGATCTGTACTCACTGCATGTCCCCAATGCATCGTGCCCCATATGGGGGCATACGGAAAATTCTGGTAAAACAAATGATACTTTTCTTTATAATAAATAAACCCATTCGGATCATTGATCCAATTACCAGGTGCCTTCAGATGTAATGTATTCTCTATCATGCCAATCTCCCGCCTGTTTGTTTAATTTTCTTCATCTTATTTCAGTATAGTAATAAAGAGGGTATTTTTCAATACCCTCTTTGGCAGTACGCAAAATATCTTTATTTCACAGCGCCTGCAACTACACCTCCAATAATCTGCTTCTGCAGTGCAACGTACAGAACGAGTATCGGAACTACACAGAGCAAAAGCCCCGCCATGATCGTACCGTAATCTGCCGAATAGGTTCCATAGAAGCTGTATGTAGAAAGAGGAAGTGTCAGCAGCTTCTTATCTGTCAGTACCAGCGAAGGCAGAAGGAAATCATTCCAGAACGCCAGTGAATTTAAGATTACCATCGTAGAGATAATCGGCTTCAACAGCGGCAGTACAATCTTGAAAAATGTCTGTGAATGCGTACATCCATCTATGTAAGCGGCTTCTTCAAGCGCCAACGGCACATTTCCTTTGATAAATCCGTGGAACATGAAGACCGACATCGCCATAGAAAATCCAGTATGTAAAAAAATCAATGTAATTCTGTGATTCAAAAGGTTCAGCGTCCCTCCGTAAATACTCACAAGCGGAATCATGATTGCCTGGAATGGAATGATCATAGATGCCACCATCAATCCGAACGTAAGCTTCGAGATTCCATTATTGTGCCGAACGATATAGTACGCCAGCATTGCAGCAAGGAGAGTCACGAGCACTGTCGCGGACACAGTTACGATCAGTGAATTTTTAAACGCATTCAGAAAATCCATCTGAGTAAATGCTTTCACAAAATTGTCAAAGGAAAGTCCTTTAATCGTAAACAGCCATGAAAACGGGCTTTTAATAATATCTCTCTTTTGCTTTAAAGAGTTGATCACTACCATGATAAACGGGAACATATATGCGATAAATATGATGATAAGCCCTAACATTGCAAGGATATTTGTTACTTTTCTCTTTGTTCCTCCAATTGTCGTCTGCTTCATTATGCTTCCACCTCCTGTCTCTTAGTCAGGTATACCTGGATACCACTGATACATGCAACAATGATAAATAAGATCAATGCCTCAGACTGGCCTACCCCAAACTGTCTCGATGTAAATGCCTTTTCATATACATGCATAGCCGCCATCTCAGTCGTTCCGTAAGGCGCGCCCGCTGTTAACGACAGGTTGACGTCGTATACCATGAATGCCCGTGATAAAGTTAAAAACAGGCAGATTGTAATGGATGACATCATCAGCGGCATGATAATACTTTTTAATTTTACAAATCCGGAAGCTCCGTCAATACTTGCCGCCTCCATGACATCCTCAGAAAGTCCCATAAAACCAGCTACATAGATCAGGATCATATAGCCGGATAACTGCCATACGGACACAACTACCAGCGCGATAAACGCATTTGTCGGATCGGACAGCCACGATACTTCAAAGAGCTTCCATCCAGTACTTTCCCCGATACTTACAAATACTCTGGAAAAGACAAACTGCCAGATATATCCGAGTACGATACCGCCAATCAAGTTTGGAGTGAAAAAGCCTGCCCGGAAGAAATTCTCTCCCTTCATCCCCCTCGTCAGGAGATATGCAATGGCAAATGCAAGCACATTTACGATAATCACAACAAATATTACATATTTAAAAGTCAGAAGCAAAGATGACCAAAACTGCGCATCCTTTACGACTCCTCCAAAGTTTTTAAATCCCACAAAATTCTTAACCGTAGCAACACCGTTCCAGTCCGTAAACGTCAGATACACACCATAGATAAACGGTACGATCACAACTGCAAAGAAGCAAAACATCCCCGGCAATGCAAACATGCAAAAATCTTTTCCATTATTTTTTGATTTCATATTCTGCTCCTCCTTATTCCTGCTCATCCCAGTAATCCTGAATAGATTCCATCAGCTCCCTGCGGTCGCTTCTGCCTGCAAGATATTTCTGCATCGCGGCTCCAAGCACTGCCCAGTGATCATTCGGTACGATCACCGATGCACTGAAAGCCTTCTGCGCATGCACTTTTTCATAAATATCACGGCTCAGCGGATCACTTGGCTCATACGGATTATTCTGAAACGGCGGGATGATATTACACGTCTTTACAAGCATCTGCTGCCCAATCTCACTGAATACGATCCAGTTTAAGAACTGCCTTCCTGCAGCCTGCTCCTTTTCAGTCGCAATCTGCCGGTCCACCATCACCTGCTTTGACGGTGCGCCCTGAATCATCTGATTTGCGAAATCCTCTTTATCGTTGTTCATAAAATAGGGAAGGAAGCCATACTCGTCTGTCTCTTCGGCTCCTGCCTCCACAAGGTTCGGCCATGCCCAGTTTCCATTAAACCAGAACGCTGTCTTACCGTCCGCAAGGTCGATCGCCATCTCATCATAGTCTGCCCCTAACGGATCGCCTTTTGCTACGTTATACTCTTTCAGCACGTCAAAGATATCCAGAAATTCCGACATCCGGTTGTATGTATTAAGATCCAGCGTTCCCGCCTTGATCTCCTCCACCACTTTCTGCGCACCTTCTGAGGTTCCGTCATAAGTCTCGTAAATATACTGGAGATGATGCGCTCCTAACGACCAGTCTTCTTTCGCCATAGACACTGGTTTTTCTATTCCGTTCTCCACTAATCTGTCAAGAAATGCCTGAAACTCATCCAATGTAGTAATAGAAGCCGGATCAAAGGTTTCGCCAAGAGCCTTCTCAATTACCGTTTTATTGTAAATGATTCCACGCCCTTCAATACATAACGGAAAACTATAGATCTTCCCATTGATTTTTGTAAGATACCCCTCTGCCTCCGAGACCCACTTCTCCTCTGACATATCTACTCCCTTTTCCTCTGCAAGAGCGATAACATCCGTCGTATCCAGAATAGCGATCGTAGGCGGATTCCCTGAATTGTAAAGGCTTATCATCTTCGTATAAGGCGAATCGTCGCTGACTGGCATTACCTCCACATGTACGCCGGATTTTTTTTCATATTCTACCCCCATCTCCTCTAATGCAACCTGAATCTCCGCTTTTGTATTAAGCAGCGTGATGTTTGTGCCATTAAGGGAAGCGTCATACTCGAAGGTATCCGTCGAGGTGTCGATGGGTTCCTTCTTCTCTTCTGCATTCGGATCATCCGGATCACTGGCAAATCCAAATCTGCATCCTGTCAGCATTGTCATCATCAGTACCATAATCAGCACAACCGAGACAAGCCTTGCCATGACTTTCTTTCTCATGAATCATTCCTCCTTGTTCTTTAGATTTTTTTCATAACCGGTAAAGTAACCGGTTACTTTTGATGTACTTATCATATCACTGAAACTATATTGCGTCAATCTCCAAAAAAATCTTTGTGAAATATATCTGATTTTACACAACAAAACTTGTATATGTTTTACAAAACCGGTTACTTAACCGATTACTCATTGCCTGTATTTTATATTTTTGCTATACTGTAAAAGAGAAAAAATAACAGATTATACTGACAGAAAGAGGCAGCTATGGGGCAGAAAAAAAACGTAACCTTCAACGACATCGCAAAATACACGCACTTTTCCAAGACGACAATTTCCAGATATTTTAACAATCCGGACTCACTCACTCTTGAAAATCAGGAGATCATCGCGAAGGCTCTCGCTGATCTGGACTATAAAGAAAACAAGGTGGCACGCATCCTTGCCAACGGCAAAACAGAATTTATCGGAATCATCATCCCGAATCTCTCTCTCCATTACTATTCCGAGATGTTAAATAAGATTCTGTCTACCTACGAACAATTTGGCTATAAATTTCTCGTATTCATCGGCAATGAGAACGGGGAAACAGAGCGGCGTTATATAAAGGAACTCCTTGCCTATAAGATTGAAGGGCTGATCATCCTGAGCCATACGATTCCCTCAAAGGAACTTTCTGACCTTAATCTCCCCATCGTGACCATAGAGCGAGAAGATAAGTATGTATGCAGCGTGAACACAGATAACTATATGGGCGGCTACCAGGCGACCAGTCTTCTGGCCAGGCTGAATTGCGACATCCTGATACACATCAATTCCCCCACAGATGAAGCCATTCCTGCTTACGGACGTGTCAGAGGCTTTTTAGATCTGTGCAGAGAAAAACGGATTCCACATGAAATTATCCTGAAAGAAATAGGAAGCACTTATGAATCCATTCAGGGACACTTAAAAACCATCCTTGATGATCTGGAGCAAAAATATGCCGGAAAGAAAAAAGGAGTCTTCCTGTCTAACGATTCACAGGCAAATGTTTTTTTAAACCTCCTTATAAGAAAATACGGATTTCTGCCCGATGATTATCTGATCATCGGCTTTGACAACTCCCCCGTTTCCAGAGAGGCCATCATACCTATCAGCACCATCGGACAGCAGATTGATAAAATCGCCTATGAAGCGGTAAGTATGCTTGTAGGGCAGATGAATGAAAGAAAGAAGAGAAGACCGGCTCCTCCAAAAGAACCGGTCCATAAAGTCATTACACCTATATTGATCAGGCGGGACACTACCGAGAAAATGTAACTCCCAGCTTCACACTGCTTGACGGGTTCTGCTCGATCGCCATGTAAGCATCCGCAGCCTCCTCTAGAGCTACCACCGGATCTACAATGTTCTCACATTTGATGAGTCCCTTTCTGAGCATATCCCAGCATACAGCACAGATACGGTCAAAATCCCATCTTGGGTAATCCCTGTTCGGCTCGCTGCATGCCCGGGACAGTAATATGTTCGGTTGGTTGAAATGAGCCTCCCTGCCCAGATTAAAGCCCCCTGCACATTCATGATACCATCCTACCACCGCTATGTTCCCGTTGTATGCGATTCCTCTGATCGCATGCTGCAGCGCATGGTAATTCGCACTTGTTTCAATGATTACATCCGCACCGCGGTTATCTGTTGCCTTTTTTATTTCCAATCCAACATCAACGGCTGATGAATCCAATGCCAGATCTGCTCCGTTTTCTAATGCAGCCTCACGTCTTTTCTGAATCGGATCACATACAATGACCTTGGCAGCCCCTGCAAGACGTGCAAGCTGCGCGGCGATCAGGCCGATTGCGCCTAATCCAAAGATTGCTACATTGTCCCCTACTCTCACCTGACCGTCGCGGATTCCTCCAAGAGCAAACTGTGCCGGATCGTAACACATCGCTTCCTTCCAGGTCATTCTCTCTGACATTCTCAGCGCATTCTCTGCTTTTAAAGTATGGGTACTCTTAAATGGTCCGTATCCCGCAATTCTTTCACCAACCTGAAACCCTGACACCTTCGGTCCTATCTCCGTAATATTTCCAACCCACATATTGCCCGGCCGCATAAAGAACGGTTTTTCAGCCGCTTCCTTACTGGGTAGGAATAACTGCAGTTCTTCATCAAACACATTTTCTAAAAACGGATCTTCCCCGCGGAAATGGGTAAATTCCGTCCCATGTTTGGCCGCCGCATAAGAGACCTTCACCCGAATCTCATCTTCCTTTAGCGGTGCATCCTCATATTCTCTCGCAAAAGCTTTTCTCGGTTCCGTTGAAACAACCTCTAATTTTGTCATATGCCTACTCCTTTTACTTTCTCTCTCAAATTTATCACTCTACCCTGACAGTGCTTCCTTCTTTCTCGGAAGATGAGACGACTGCACTGACAAGCTTTAGCCCTTCATATCCTTCCCTGATGTCTGCCATCGGTTTTTCCTCTCCCAGAACTGTACGTATAAAATAGCGGTCTTCTTCATAAGTACAATCTGCATCTGCCGCAATCTCTTCAACCCTTATCTCCTCTTCCCCAGTAAAGGTGAATACGGCATGATTCTGATCTTCAAATTCAGCGGTCATATTCTCACAGATCACCCGGAATCTTGCATTCCACTGGTTCTTTACAGAACAGTTGGAGCCGCAGACAGAACCCAATGCCCCGTTCTTGAATCTAATATTACTTACACTGGTGTCCTCAACCGTATATCCTTCCACCTGTTTATGACACAGGTTGGCAACATACCCGTTTACAGCCGACGCTTTCCCCATCAGATACAGACTCATATCATAGAGATGGATCACCTGCTCAAACACCTGTCCGCCACACCTCTTTGCATCCCGCCACCATGGGCCGTGAAGGCTGTTGCACTCATAATTTGCCATATACAGTGTCATTCTTCCTGCCGTACCGTCCGCTATATATTCCTTGAATTTTTTCACGGCGACGCCAAAGCGCATCTGATACCCAACCTGCGTAACAATTTTGTTTTTCTCAGCAGCCTCTGCCATAGCCCGCCCTCTTTTCAATGTAAGCGCAATTGGTTTTTCAATAAAGATATGAATCCCCCTTTTTGCTGCTTTCTCGAATTGTCCGTTATGTGCAAAAGGAGGCAGGCAGATATAAAGCACATCTATCTGCGCTTCTTCAAGCATTTGATCAAAATCATCAAATATCTGGCACTCCAAATGTTCTTCTTCTGCAAATCTTCTGGCATCGCCTATCGGCTCAGAACAGAGCGCCGAAAGCTTTACCCCTTCCATCTTCATCATACTGCTGGCATGTCCTCTTCCCATATTTCCCATTCCAAGTATCGCTGCTTTCAGTATTCTTTCCATCATTCATTTCCCTTCTATGTATATTCCGGCATCCAGTCTCTGTGCGCTGTTAACATCTCATCGCACATACAGCGGATTTCATCCATGGACAGTTCCGCTGCCGTATGCGGATCCATCATTGCCGCCATATATAAATCTTCCTTACGTCTTGATTTAGCTGCCTGTATGGTCAGTAGCTGCACATTGATATTGGTGCGGTTGATCGCCGCACACTGCTCCGGAAGGTTCCCCACGTAACAGGGATGTATCCCCGCCCTGTCAACTAGACATGGCACTTCCACGCAGGCATTGGGCGGAAGGTTGGGAATTATGCCATGGTTCAGCACATTTCCGTGTATGCGGTAAGGGACATCATTTTCCATCGCGTTGATGATAAATGACGCAAACTCCCGGCTTTTTTCATGTTCAAGCTTTTCGTTATTCACAAGCTCTCCCCGCATTTTCTTCCAGTCCTCAATCTGTTTGATGCAGCGTCTCGGATATTCATCCAGCGGAATCTTGTACCTTTCAATCAATTCCGGATATTTTTCCTTAATAAACCAGGGCGTATACTCCGCAGAATGCTCGGAAGATTCCGTGATATAATATCCAAACCGCAGCATCATCTCATACCGCACACGGTCCCAGTCCGCATCGTAAGATGTCTTTCCCGCCAGAAAATCCGCTGCTCTTCTTTTTATCTCTGGATACAGGTCATTGCCTTTTCCGTCTTCCACCTTCAAGAGCCATGCCTGATGATTGATTCCTGCAATGTCCCATTTCGTCTCCGGAACAAGCTCTTCCATATCCAAGGCTTTGAATAGCTGCGGAATACATACCTGCACACTGTGACAAAGCCCCACGGTCTGAATATCTGTAAAGGTTTGAAGATAGCCTGTCAGCATAGCCATAGGATTAGAATAATTAATAAAAAGCGCGTCCGGACACATCTTTTCTATATCCTTTGCAAATCCCTCTAATACCGGAATCGTACGAAGCGCTCTGAATATTCCGCCGATCCCCAGTGTATCCGCAATTGTCTGTCTGAGTCCGTATTTTTTCGGAATCTCAAAGTCCGTAATGGTACATGGATCATACCCTCCCACCTGAACGGCATTCACTACATATTTCGCTCCTTTCAGCGCTTCTTTTCTGTCCAGATGGGCCGCAATCTTTATCTTTCTTTTGGAGTTTGCCGCAAGGTTATCCAACATCATCTTAGAATCCTTAAGACGCACTGGATCAATATCGTGCAGCGAAATTTCTAAGTTTTCAATCTCCGGTGTCAGAATACAATCTCCCAGCACACTTTTGGCGAAAATTGTACTTCCTGCACCCATAAAAGTTATTTTTGGCATAGCAAAAATCTCCTCTCGTATAGTATTATCCTTTCATCCCTGTAATCGTGATTCCTTCAATAATATGCTTCTGGGCAAACAGATACACGATTAACACCGGTATGATTGATATGGTAGATGCCGCCATGATCAGAGACCAGTCTACCGTATATTTCCCTTTAAACATATTCAGAAGCAGCGGAACTGTAAATTTATCCTGTGAATTCAGGAAGATAAGCGGTGTATAAAAGCTGTTCCAGTTCCACATGAAGGAAAAAATGCCAAGGGATGCCAGAGCCGGTCTTATTAACGGGACGATGATCCTGAAAAAGATAGAGCCGTAATTTGCACCGTCAATGATCGCCGCCTCGATCAATTCATCCGGCAGCGCCATAATGAACTGCCTGCACAAAAATACACCCATCGGCATATAAGCAAACGTCATTAAAATAATTGCAAGATGCGTATCGATCAGATTCAGTTCACTAAAGATCAAAAACAACGGAATCGAAATAACCGTATACGGCACCATCATCACGGTGATAAAGCCCCCGAAAACAACATTCGAGCCTCTAAACTTCAGTTTTCCAAGCGCATAGCCTGCCATTGCGGATGTCGTCACCTGCCCCGTCACATTGATGACCGCCAGCTTCAGACTGTTAAAATATGCTTTGTCAAAAGGCAGGTCTGTCAGCGCCTTTTTATAATTCTCCCACCGGAATATCTCCGGGATCAGACTTGGCGGATAGGCAAATGCTTCCTGCGCACCCTTCAGTGAAGTCGAAACCATCCAGAGGAACGGAAAAATCGCCAATGCCGCCATAATAATTAAGATAATCTGTATGATTAGATTCGAAATTCTCTTTTTTGTTTTTCCGCCGATCAAAATCTTTTTACTCTCTTCCATCTTCTGCATATCTCTCACCTACTCTCCGTAATGAACCCATTTGTCAGACAACTTAAACTGCACGATAGATATGACGACAACAATCGCGAACATGATCAGGGCGATTGCCGATGCTTTACCAAGTTCAAACTGCCTGAATGCTGTCTGATATATATGGATCGCCAGTGTATAAGTCTTCTTGGCAGGTCCTCCTGATGTAAGCAGAAACATCTGATCAAACACCTGAAACGCATTGATCATTGTCGTAATCGTCACTAGAAGCGTCGTGGGCGATATCAGCGGGATCGTAATATGGAAAAAGACATCTCTTTCATTCGCTCCGTCAATCTTTGCCGCATCCACATAATCTCTCGCAACATTCTGAAGTCCAGCAAGAAATAACACCACATTGTAGCCAAGCCCCCACCAGATACTCATCACAATGACTGCTCCCATTGCCGTCGCCGGATTTCTGAGCCACTCCTTTCCTTCAATTCCGAAAAAGCTAAGTATCATGTTAAGTATCCCGAACTGCGGCTGATAAATCCATGACCATACAACTGCGATCGCTACAGAGGTAACAATCTGCGGCATGAAAAACACTGCCCGATAAAACATTTTTCCCCACGCCTTATTCAGCAGCAAAGCCAGTCCCAGCGCCAAAACAATCGAGCACGGCACATAGATTGCCGCATATACAAAAGTGTTTTTTACAGCGATCATTGTATCCGAATCCAAAAACACCTCTTTAAAATTGGAAATCCCCACATAAGACGGCGAACCAAAACCATTCCACTCGAAAAAACTAAGTACAAAAGCAATCATGATCGGAATGATTCCAAGACAGATCAGACTGATAAGCTGGGGGAGGATAAACACAATCCCCCAGCGGTTTCTGGAGCTTTCCAGCTTACTTTTCTTCATATGCCTACCTCCCCCTTTTATGGTTATTGCTCATTCAGTGCTTCATCTATGACCGCGTTCATATTTTGGAGCGTCTGCACCGAATCCTGTTCTCCAACAAGCATTTTTTCTGCTTCTTCCATAATAGAATCTGTCAGTCCCGGATGAGTAGCTTCTGCTTTCGGATATACTAAAGCCGGATCGACTGCATCCAAAAAATACTGCGCGTGCTCCGGCGTACCGGTAAGCACGATATCACTCAGCCCGTCTACGGTAGGCACTGCATTTCCCTGCCCCTCCATACGGATCTTCTGACCATCTTTTCCGCAGTAATAAGATACAAATTCCCATACAGCCTCCGGATTCTTTGTATTCTTATTGATAACCATCGGCGTTGCCGGCATCGCCGGCATCTGTTGCGACGGATCATCATAGTACGGGAACGGAGCTACATCATACGTAAAATCCAGATCCGTAAAGTCCGCCACAAACCACCTTCCTGCATAAAGCATTCCCGCCTGACCGGATACGAACAATGTATCTGCCGACTCTCCGCTTGTCAAAGAACCCGCGAAAGTAAATGCTTTTGATTTTATATTGTTTTCCAGATATTCCAGCCCACTTTTCGCTCTGTCCGAGTCAAAACCGGATGACTTCATATCATCTGAGTAAATATCTTCGTCAGAAGAAAACATCATGGAATAAAGCGGACACCAGTAGTTTTCATAGACAAATCCAACCTTTGATGCATCTCTCAATTTTTCTGACACTTCCTGAAGCGCCTCAAAGTTCCATTTTCCTTCCTCATAATATTCCTGCGGCGTCTTAATCTTCAGTTCCTTAAGTAGCTCCGCGTTATAATAGATGACCATCGGATTGCAGTCTACCGGAACTCCTGTTATCTTGTCATTAAACGTATAACTTTCCAAAAGGTTTTCCGGAACATCACTTTTCTTCAATAAAGAAGCAGAATCATCCAGATATTCTGTCAGGTCTAAAAGCACATCTGAATTATTAAGCTCCCCGTAAGAAGCTTCCTCCGAATAAAAGCAATCCGGCGCTTCCTTAGATTTTAACTGTGTCAGGACTTTTTCATTATAGTTGTCTCCGGGAACGCCGATCAGTTTTACCTGTGTGTTATCACTCTGTTCATTAAATGCGTCAACAGCCTTTTGATACTGCGCAAGTTCCCCCGCGGAACCTCCCACCATAAAGCGCACCAGCGTCTTGCCGTCCTTACTCTCACTGCTGCCGGAATCATCAGAACTGCCGCACCCTGAAAGTGCTGATACAGTGATCATACCCACCGTTAAAAGTGATGCCAGAATTCTCTTTCTTACCATATAATTTCCTCCTTAAGTTCACACTATTTTTTGTTTCCAGCCGGCTACTTATGTTTATTTTATAAAATTTCCTGTCAAAATACATACATTCATGTGTCTTAGAGATGGATTTATGTTGTTTTTTGTATATTTCCATGATATATTGTCAAAGAAGGAGGACTCTTTTATGAAAATTGAAACATACTATGCCTCAAAGAATGAGTATGACATCAATCTTAGATACTGCGGATATGAAGAATGCTATCCTGATTTTAAAATGGCTCCCCATGTTCGTTCTGAATATTTGATCCATTATGTCACACAAGGGGAGGGAGAATTCACCTGCGGAAATTTCACATATCCGATTCGGCAGAACGACCTTTTTATCATACAACCGCAACAGATTGTGAGTTATAGGACGAACGCTGAAAATCCGCTGCATTTTTCATGGTTTGCATTTGCCGGCGAAAAGTCAGACCAACAGCTTCCCTTACTTGGATTTTCCGATGAATGCCCTGTACAAAGGCTCCATCCCCAGTATTCCATTGAGGAAAACATTCATCTTCTGGTAGAACATATTAATTCTCCGGGCTACCAGAATGAATTTGCGATACAATCCATTATTTATTCCATCATGTCCAATATCGCGCAATCATATTCTCTTTCAGGGAAACACAAAAAAAACAGCCAGACAACTGCATTTGTACACGTAAAAAAAGCGAAGTCCTATATAAAATGCAATTATATCTACCCTATCACCGTCACAGACGTGTCCAAACATGTCGGTTTAGAGAGAAGCTATCTGTCTAAGATCTTCAGCCAGTGCACAGGCACCACCATCCAGAAATATATACTGAACGTTCGGATACAGCGCTCTAGATTTCTTTTAGAGCAGACCGATTACAGCATAAAAGAGATCAGTTTTTCCGTAGGCATGACGGACGAATACTATTTTTCCAGGGTATTCCGGCAGGCTGTAGGTGTCCCCCCTTCCAGATACCGTACAAACGCAAAAACACATTTATCTCCATTGTAAAATCCTTCGCCAGATTATACATTGAAGCTGCCGGCTATGAAATGATCATATATTCCGCGGCATACTTGTAAATATGCCATGGCACATAAGGAGGACACATCATGACAAACGAACAGATACTAAGTAAAGCCAGTTACCCAAGACCAGATTTTGTCCGGGAAAACTGGACGTCCCTTGACGGGGAATGGGAGTTTTCCCTCTCATCCCAGTTAAAATACTCCTTCCCTGACAGTTATCAGGACAGGTCCCTTCCCGGGAAGATCACTGTTCCATTCTGCTGCGGCTGCAAAGCAAGCGGAGTCAACTGCACCGATTATGAGAGTGAAGTGTATTACGCACGCACCTTTACTGTTAACGAGCAGATACTTTCCGGTGAAGTTCTGCTAAAATTCGGCGCTGTGGATTACTGCTGCGACGTGTGGATCAACGGCTCGCATATCGGCTCGCACTCCGGCGGACATACACAGTTTGAATTTCCTATAGCCGCCTTTCTCCATCCCGGAAAGAACCGCATTTATCTTCACGCAAAAGACACCCGAAGCTGTGACCGCCCCCGCGGAAAGCAATATTGGAAAGATAAACCCGACCGATGCTGGTATACGAACACGATTGGCATCTGGAAATCCGTCTGGCTGGAGTTCACCCCAAAGGAATATATAACACGCGTAAAACTGACCCCTGATACAAACAATCGAAATCTGAAACTGGAAGTATATTTGAACCGAAACCTTTCCGGCACCTTGAAGTCAGACATCTATTTTCACGATATTCTGAAAAAAACAGTTACCCTGTCATTCACTGACACACATTATATTAACGAAACCCTCTCTATTGAGGAAGAGGATTTCATTGACGAGATCCACTACTGGAGCTGTGATTCACCGAATCTTTACAATCTTTGCCTGACTCTGTCAGGAGGCGACTTCGTGGAATGTTATTTTGGCATGCGCAAAATAGAAGCCAGAAATGGCCGTGTCTTTCTAAACAACCGCCGGCTCTTCCAAAGATTGATTCTCGATCAGGGATACTGGAAAGATTCCCTGATGACCTCGCCCGCAAAAGAAGCTTTGAAAAAAGATATCCAGCTGACCAGACTGATGGGTTTTAACGGCGCAAGAAAACATCAAAAACTGGAAGATCCCCATTATTATTATTGGGCTGATGTCTTAGGGCTGCTCGTATGGTGCGAGATGCCAAGCCCTTACCAATTTAATGACTGTGAGATTCATTCTTTTCTGTCCGAATGGCAGGAAATGCTCTGCGAAGCATACAATCATCCTTGTATTATCACATGGGTTTTATTCAATGAATCATGGGGCATACGCAACGTCCTCACCTGCCATCAACAGCAGGACCTGATCTCTTCTGCCTATTATCTTACTAGAGCGTACGATCCGACACGACTGATCAGCACAAATGACGGCTGGGAGAATCCCGAAGAAACAGATCTCTTCTGCATTCACGACTATGAAGGAGATGCAGACATCCTTAAGAAACGTTATCAGGATATTGAGAAATTTTCCAGAACAGGAATTCCGGGCAGACAGGCCATGACTCATTCTGCCTCATACCAGAGACAGCCATTCTTTCTGAGTGAATACGGCGGACTCTCTCTTTTATGTGATTCGTCCGGTGATAACTGGGGCTATAATGAGGCTGCAAAAACCTGCGAAGAATATGTCCAGAGAATCACAGAACTCACCAACGCAATCCTTTCTCTTCCTGACTGCTGCGGTTACTGCTACACACAGCTTACTGACGTCATGCAGGAAGTAAACGGACTCCTGACAGCAGAAAGGGATCCAAAAGTCCCCTTAGAAACCCTGAACAAAATCTTTTCTACGGACTTGTAAAAGAGGACAGCACGAAAAAAGAGGACACAGTTCCAAAAAAACTGTGTCCCCGATATCGCTTTAGTTAAATCCGATGATTCTCCTTGCAACAGAATATGCCAGTGAAGAAATTCTGCGTCCCGGCCTGCCCGGAATATTCATCGTCTGCCCGAGTATTCCGTACCGTATTCTCAGATAAATCTTTAGATCTTTTTTCTTAAGATATCTCCAAAGTTCCCTTTTCTTCTCCAAATTTTCCTGTTTTTTCGAACGTATCAAAAGAATCGAAGAAACCGTCATCATAATCGCCAGATAATTCACCATATAATGCCGAAGCTTTCTGCTGGAAATATCGCGGAGATGGTACATATCAATCATTGTCTTCGTTACAAAAATCTGCTGATCCACTCTGGAAATCATAACTTTTTCGTTTACCGACTGATCCTCACGCCCAATGAAATAGCGATAAAAATCCACATCCATATAATAAATTTTACGTACATGCGGAAGCGGATAGTACACATAGATATTATCCACATAAAAGGTATGTTTCGGCAGCGTCATCTGACTGAGCTTAATCATAGAAGTCCGGTAGATCACTGAATGCATGAGAATATATTGATCCAAATGAAAGCGTCCGATCTCATCCCATGTAAAAATCTTATCCTGCGGCAGCACATTCCGGTAATGGATACACTTTTTATGCGCCGCCCCGACTTTCTCATAGACATAATTAGAGACCAGCATATCGATTTCTTTATCATCCCTCTCCAGTTCCTTCAAAAAAGAAAGAATGAGGAGCAATGCTTCTTCATTCACCCAGTCGTCACTGTCAACTACTTTAAAATATTTCCCGGTTGCATTAGCAAGTCCAAAGTTGACCGCATCTCCATGTCCCCCGTTTTCTTTGTCCACTACCTTGATGATATCCGGATATTTTTCTTTATATTCTTTGGCTATCTTAAGTGTCCCGTCCTTTGAGCCATCATTTACAATAATAATCTCTACATCTTCTCCTCCCGGAAGAATGCTTTCAATCGCGCGAGATATATAGTCCTCTGAATTATACGATGGAATTGCAAATGAAATATATTTCATCTTAATCTCCTCCTGGTTGTTTTACTCTTCTACCCTTCCAGTTGTTTTCACACTTCTTCCTAGTATAAATCATTCCCGCAAATTTTCCAACTTATTTTTAAGAAAAACAAATATTCAATTGTAAAATCTTCCGATATCCGATATAGTTATTACAGATGGAGGAATGATATATGAAGAAAAACATTATTGTCGGACAATCCGGCGGACCAACAGCAGTAATTAACGGAAGTCTTTACGGTGTCGTATCGGAAGGGCTGAAACAGACAGGTGTAAGCCGCGTCTATGGCATGATCAACGGAATCGAAGGATTCCTCCATGATCACTATATGGACATCGGAGCTCTTGATTCCACGAATGAACTAGAGCTTGTGAGGACGACACCGGGAGCTTATCTTGGCTCCTGCCGCTATAAACTCCCAGAGAATCTGAGCGATCCTGTCTATTCGCAATTATTTGAAAAATTCGATGAAAAGGATATCGGATACTTTTTCTACATCGGCGGAAATGATTCTATGGACACAGTAAGCAAGCTTTCCCGCTATGCAGCAAAGATAGGAAGCGACATCCGCTTTATCGGTGTCCCCAAAACAATTGACAATGACCTTGTAGAAACAGACCATACGCCAGGCTACGGAAGTGCGGCCAAATATGTTGCCACCGTTGTCAGGGAGATTGCCACCGATGCCACTGTTTATGATAATAAACAGTCCGTCACTATCGTAGAAGTCATGGGACGCCATGCCGGATGGCTCACTGCCGCAAGCATGCTTGCCCGTAAATTTGAAGGTGATAATCCGGTACTGATATACCTTCCTGAAGTTGCTTTCGATCAGGACGCGTTTATCGAAAAAGTCAAAGAATGCTTAAAGACCACTCCAAACCTTGTCGTATGTATCTCCGAGGGTATCAACGACGGCAAGGGAACGTTCATCTGCGAATATGCCAGCGATGTCGGTATTGATAATTTCGGTCACAAGATGCTGACCGGCTCCGGAAAATATCTGGAAAATCTCGTCAAAGAAAAAATTGGCATAAAAGTGCGCTCTATAGAACTGAATGTATGTCAGCGCTGTTCATGTGCGCACCTTGCCAGAGTAGACCTTGACGAAGCAGTAAATGCGGGTATTTATGCTGTGCATGCCGCACTCGAAGGCGCGACAGGAAAGATGATTACTTTTGTCAGGAACAAGAGCGTGCCTTATGAACTATCCTATGGCACCGCGGATGTGAATATTATCTGCAACAAAGAAAAACCGGTTCCGACAGAATGGATCATTAATGAAGGTTCTGATATCAGCGATGCCTTTATCGACTACGCAAGACCACTCACTCAGGGGTATGTAGAACTGCCTACCAAGAACGGAATCCCCCTTTTCGCATATCGTAGATAATCGGAACATCAGGTATCACAACAGGGAGAACCATGTTAACAGTTTGTTCACTTATCTTTCAAAATTCTTTTACTCCTTTAACATTGTTTCTTCATAGCTGATTCGTATAATAATATCATCAAAAGAAAACAGTGACGTTATCATAGTAGCACACTATTTTGAATAAACTTTTTCATAATACATGCCGGGAACCGTTTGATGCGGTTACCCGGCATCCTCCCTTTTTACGGGATTTTCAGAGATTCTTATCATCTGCTTATTTTCTTTTCCCAGATATTGACACCACTTTTTACACCATTTGTTTTTTGACGAAAAAGACACCATCGGATTTGCTCCATGGTGTCCTCATATCATATTGTTTTATCTTTATCTATAATCAGATCCGGATTTATCCTTAACAGATATTTATCAAACTGCGGCACTGTAAAATCTATCTCGCCATAAGATGTCGCATAGATAAATCCTTTGTGGACAAGCTGGCTCCGAAGAGGTCCTATTGATTTGAGCGTCGTTCCCATTTGATTTGCCACCTCAGCAATTGTACAGGGCAAATCCCCGCATCTAACCATACCAAACATAAAGTCCTTCTCTCTCTTCGTGGCTCTGTCATACCGGACTTTAAAAAAACTCTTAATATCTTCTGCTCATCTCTGGTCATTACACGTCTTTCTTTTTCCGGTGGATATTTGGGAAATTGAGTAAGGAGAACCGGGTTCTTCTTAATAATTTCATTCTTATAAGCCTGATTAAACAAATCATTCAGTATAACCTTAAGTCTGGACAGAGTCTTTTTACTCAATCTTTTTGATTCTTTATTCAGCAATCTCTGTATATGCTCCGCACGTATATCTTTTACCATGTCCAAAACCATTTATCAACCGTAATATTCTGCTCTCGTTCATATATTCCATGACGAAGCTCATATTTCATATCTTCCATTTTCATTGACAGCTTTTCTACATCATCATCGTATAAAGTATAGCGTTCTCCTTCGTATTGGAAACGCCTCATATACCGCCCATCTGAATTTCATCAGTATCTCTTAATGCTAACGCATAAAAGTCATAATCTCCATCAATCCGCATTATAATCAGTCAGATGTAATCCTTGCCGCAATCCAAACCATAATTAATATAGGAAATGCTATGTAGAGTAATCCGACAACTGCCATTCCGATTAAAATAACTGGGAACAATACAACCGTCAATAAAAATTTTGATATTCCCCACGCAGCCTTAATGCCAAAGAAAAATAACTTTCCAAATACCCATATCATACATACCAAAAATAAAAATGTTAACATTATCTCATTCCTCCCTTCTGACCCGCTGTTTTAAAGACTGACTTATTTTTAATACCTAACTTTTCACTGAATTTCGGATCTTTCTCTATTTTCCCAAGCATCCGTATCATCTGAATCCTTTTTACTGCATCCATTTTCATTCCCTCATTTCCCTCATTTCATCTGGCTTTGGCTTGCCGTTTTTTCATAATTCCAGTATAATAAACTGCAGATGATAAGTACACATATAGTGAAGAGAAATACTTATGTATATCTCTCAAATTTCGAGAAATAAGAGAGAGTCATTATGGGAAAACAATCTACGAGAGCGAACAAAAACATTTACCAGCTATGCCGTGAAGCGCAAGGCTTAACACGCGAAAAAGCCAGCGAGAAGATGTCCGGCATATCTGCTTCCAGAATTGAAAAGATTGAATACGAACTTCAGGAGCCTACTCCTTACGACATCACACAAATGGCTGACTGTTACAAAAGACCGGATTTATGCAATTACTATTGTTCCCACAAATGCAGCATTGGCGACCGTTATGTGCCCGCAGTTGAAATATCCGATTTATCCAATATCATTTTAGAAACCATTGCCAGCCTGAATGAGATCAATCCTCTTACCAGCCGTCTTATCCAAATTACACGAGACGGAAAAATCACTGATGATGAAATCAAAGATTTTGCACTTATCACCAAAAAACTGGACGAGGTATCTCTTGCAATTGATTCACTGAACCTATGGGTGGATAAAACTGCCAGTGAAAATAATATTAATATTGACCTGCTAGATTCCGAGAAAAAGAAGTTGAAATAAAACATATGGGCAGTGATTAATCCTTCATACAACCCACTGCCCGATGTTTTCACTTAATACGTACTTTCCATCAGATTCTAATAATTTTGCAGTTCTCCCAGAATATATTCTACCCGGCGAATCGCTTCTGCCACTTGTCCTCCTGCCTTATTAATCCGATCCTGCACCATCCAGTCTACAATGAACCCATCAAAAAACCAGTCTGCAAAAGAAAGGAAATCTCCGGTTTCAATATTCAGATCATAAGACACGCTTACATCTCTAAGTTCCCGGCTAAAATTGTGAAGATCATATTTCGCCTGTTCCATATTTCGCTTTGCGTCTCCCATCTTCGATTGTTTTAATGCAGTGGATAAAAAACCTCCGCCAAACATATCCCATATTCCCCAGTTCCTTGCACTATTCAGATTTTCCTGTGCCGTCCGAAGGCTGTGAAGCGCCTGATTCCCGGCAGCAATTGCTTCTTTTTTTTCTTTTTCTAAATCATAAGCCATACTCATTCACTCCTTTTCATTTTTGAGATGATTATAAGTCATATCATCAGTCCAGCAAATATTTTAATAAAATTATAAAGGAATGAATGATTTTGGTAAACCTTTCCGTTATAGAAATACAAGGCTCCATTCCTCAAATTTAGAGAAATTATGCCTTGTCCTTCTATTAGCTCCATATATTCTTAATCTAATTCTATTCCTTCCATTACTGCCAAAATCTTGTCTGACACTTTTTCCTGCAGATAAACCGGATTTAACTGCCTCTTAGTATATTTAAGATAACTATTTTGTGTACGCTGAATTAATTGTGCTGTAAAATACCGCTCCCAGCCAAAATATTCTTCACTTTCAATATAATCTCCCGGACGTTCCAACATCTTCAAGACACTGCTGTCCTCTACTGCTCCGGACATCTTACAACTGCGGCAAAAATATTGGACTTCCCCTGTGCGCTGACACAAGTAATCTGTCCTTTTTCACAAATCTTCTAAAAAAATTGAAAACCCGAATTGGAATCCTCTGTGATCACTTTCTCAGGCTTAACCGATTCACGATAATCTAGTTATCCGTATTTTGGATAGTATCGGCAAACTCTTTACTCATAACAAAATCATTGCCTTCGTCAATAAATACGATACACTCTCTCATCATAGAAAGCTGTCCTGCCCACGTCCGTCCCTCCAGAGCAGTACACTCTTTATCACATATAAGCTCGATGGCACTGGCATTTCCATTTTCATAATACTCACGTATCATATCTACCAGTGCGGTCTTTCCTGTTGCACTGTCGCCGCGGATGGCCGTAATGTTTCTTTTGATTTCAAAATCATACCTGATTCGTATTCATAATGCAGATATCAAACATATCCTCTCCAAAATCCATCAAGTGCCGGAGATTGAACGTGAGATTATCTGTTTCAGAAAGCTTCAAAATCCATTTTGCACAATTATCACCGCAAGTAGCTACGTTAAATATCCTAGTACGTTCATTTTTCATAAGAATCAATGTTTTCACGCCGCCCGAAAGAGTGTAGGGGCAATTTTTCCCATAACAGGGCTGTCTATCACTGCACTATCCAAAACAACCGACTTCCGGACATCTAAAATACAACCGCCACTTCCCATGCATAGCGGCTTTTATCTCTCATTTTCTACACCACTTTGACACCACTTTCTATAAACCCACCATCATCCTTATAAACTAAAAACACCGCACAACCGCCTTAATATCGTATTTTATAGATTCACAAACTATAAACTGCGAAATAAACTTTTTCATAATACATGCCGGGAACTGTTTGATGCGGTTACCCGGCATCCTCCCTTTTTATGGGGGTTCAGAGATTCTACAGTACATATATCCGAAACTCCAGACTGCAAATACTTTTTAAACTCCCGCTGTGAGACAGCACTTATTACTATGATATCATCCCGTTTCAGTATAATCTTTAACAGAAATTCTGTAGCCGGAATGTTACCGTCAAAGACCATAGACATTAGATCATCGTCAAATAAATCCATCCCTTCATACACCCTTACCAGATCCCCCTCCGGACAATCTTTGTATGCTCCCTCCATACCGAGTCTGCCTGTTTTTTCTTCGCATACCGTTTTTTCTGCTCAAGGATAACGTTCAGCTTATTCAGTGCATCCCTTTTATTCTCATACTGGCTCCGCTCAGAAGTGGACTCTTCAATATCCGGATACTCATTCTGCATGATTTTTCTGAGAATCAATGAGACACTACACTTGTATACCGAACATTAATTATTCTTTGACTAATTTCCACAAAGGCGCTTCATCCAGCGTACCTTTCCCAATGCAGGAGCAGTACTCTTAGTAATTCATCCACAATAAACTTTTTCATAATGACATTACTTCACTTTTCATTTTTCCAAGAATGAAGTATACTATAAATAGTATATTCGGACAAAGAGATTGGTAAAGAAATATGAAAAAAATACTGGTTGTAGATGATGCCAAACTGAACCGTGAATTATTACAGGACATGCTGAACAACGATTATATCGTTGAGACAGCCGCAGATGGAGCAGAAGCCTTAAAAAAACTCAGCGCATATCAGGACGAAATATCGGCTCTCCTTCTGGATCTGCGCATGCCTGTATTAGACGGTTTTGGTGTGATCAGAGAAATGAAATACAATAATTGGATGAAACAATTTCCCGTACTCATCATTAGCAGTGAAAATGCTGTAGAAATTGAAACACAATGTCTGGAACTGGGTGTGTCGGATTTCATTCATAAGCCTTTTGAAAGTTCTATTGTTAAACATCGCGTTAAAAACGCAATTGAACTGTTTACCTGTAAGAATCAATTGGAACAGACAGTTGCAGAACAAGCTAAAACTCTGAAAAAACAGTATCAGATTATTCAGATGCAGGCAGAACAGTTAAGGGAAGCAAAACCATTTAATCAGTTGATGATGGAATACCGTTCTGCCATCGTAGAGGTCGAGACGAAACTAAAGGTACTGAATGCCGAATTCTCTCAGGAATACAACAGAAACCCTTTTGAATCAATCAAGAGCAGATTAAAGTCGCCAGAAAGTATCTATGAAAAGCTGGAGCGAAAAGGATTTCCTGTTACAGTAGAAAGCATTCGGGAAAAGCTGTCAGATGTGGCAGGACTGCGTGTCATCTGCTCATTTCCTGATGATATCTACCGTATTGCAGAACTTTTCTGTCAGCAGGATGATATCATCTTATTGCGGAAAAAAGACTATATTAAAAATCCAAAACCCAATGGTTACCGGAGTCTCCATCTCATTTTAAGCGTCCCCATCTTTCTATCGACAGGGAAGAGATATATGAAAGTAGAAGTGCAGTTTCGCACAATAGCTATGGATTTCTGGGCAAGTCTGGAGCATAAATTAAAATATAAAAAAGATGTGAAAGAAACCGACAAGATTGTAGCGCAACTAAAAACTTGCGCGGATTCTATAGAAATGCTGGATTACCAGATGCAGGAAATCCGCGACAAAATTTATTACTCCAATGAATAGAAGATACAATTTCTATATGAAAAACGAGGGCTGAGTGAATCAGCCCAATATTTTTAAGAAACTATTCTGACGGTAGTGTAAATTAATTTGTGTTTTTGGAAGAAAATGGCTCCTTTTTGGTAAGAATTAAGATATGACAATTCTTATAGTAAAGGAGTGTTTTTATGGCAGTTGCAAAGGAGCAGATCCGACAGATTATTTCACAAAACAACATTAACAGCGTATCAGATGTTTATTCTCTTCTCAAAGAGAGTTTCAAAGACATCCTTCAGGAGCTTATGGAAGCAGAACTGGATGCTACCCTTGGTTACGAGAAAAATCAAAAGGGTGGCTTGCTGACAGATAACAAACGGAACGGCCATTCCCCT
>VIQU02000038.1 GCA_010206225.2 Lachnospiraceae bacterium MD308
GCGACCTCCCTGTGTTTCCGCTTTTAGAACGSGCCTCCCGGCATGACATGCTTTCCTTCCTGCATTCCTTTTTCACCATGAAAGCGTATCTTCCGGAATTMCAGATTGAAAAGCTCCTTCTGGATTCTGCACACGACGCTTACSCTGTTTATGAATACTGCAGACGAGAACATATCACACCGTTTATCGACCTCAATCCCGGACATACCGGGCATTTTACCTATAAGGATGATTTTACAATCGATGACGATGGTGTCCCTGTCTGTAAGTTGGGCTTACGTATGCATAAAGACGGATATGAAGCTGCCAAACACCGGGCAAAATATCGCTGTCCAAAATCAAACCGGAAACGTGGCTGCTTCTGTGAACACCCTTGTTCACCGGCGAAATATGGTAGAACCGTACACATCTTTACTGATGACAATCCAAGGTTATTTAACATACCGCCAAGGGACTCTAAAGCGTGGGAAACGGAATATGATAGAAGAACTTCCGTGGAGCGCTCCAACAAGCGCGAGAAAGAGGACTATAAATTAGAAGACGGCAGGTACCGCTCTACGAAGATGTGGTACTGCCGCCTCTACGGCATCATGATGCTCCAACACCTTGATGCCTGGGAAATGCCCTCTGCTGAGGCATTTCAAGAATCATTATTAGGATTGACCGCCTAATAATGATATATTAAGCGATTCCATAAGATTTTTCAAGGCATAGTACCCGCTATGTCCAATGTTTATGTCCATTTTTCTCAAATTTCTTTTCCTGCACGATATTCAGTTGTCAATCTTCGGTTGGGATCTCATTCATTGAGATTCCGAGAAGTTATNTATAAATTAGAAGACGGCAGGTACCGCTCTACGAAGATGTGGTACTGCCGCCTCTACGGCATCATGATGCTCCAACACCTTGATGCCTGGGAAATGCCCTCTGCTGAGGCATTTCAAGAATCATTATTAGGATTGACCGCCTAATAATGATATATTAAGCGATTCCATAAGATTTTTCAAGGCATAGTACCCGCTATGTCCAATGTTTATGTCCATTTTTCTCAAATTTCTTTTCCTGCACGATATTCAGTTGTCAATCTTCGGTTGGGATCTCATTCATTGAGATTCCGAGAAGTTATAATCTCTCTTGTCTACCGTAAACAATGCTTTTACAAAATCATCTGCGTCGAATTTCTGCAGATCGTCAATCGTTTCTCCCACACCGATATATTTCACCGGAATTCCGAGTTCTTTATGGATTGCAACTGCAATCCCACCTTTTGCCGTTCCATCCATCTTGGTCAGAACGATTCCCGTAATATCCGTCACCTCGCAGAATTCCTTTGCCTGCTGCAGCGCATTCTGACCCGTCGTCGCGTCCAGAACAACCAATGTCTCGCGGAAAGCCTCCGGGAATTCCCGGTCAATGATCCGGTTCATCTTACGAAGCTCTTCCATAAGATTTTTCTTATTGTGAAGACGTCCCGCCGTATCACACAAAAGTACATCCGCATGTCTTGCCTTCGCCGCCGCCACCGCATCGTAGACAACAGACGCCGGATCGGAACCCTCCTGTCCGCCGATCAAATCTGTCTGGGCACGGTTCGCCCATTCTTTCAGCTGCTCTCCTGCCGCCGCGCGGAACGTATCCGCCGCCGCCATGATCACCTTTTTATCCATCGCACGGAGCTTACCCGCAAGCTTGCCAATGGTTGTCGTCTTCCCTACGCCGTTTACACCGATCACCATAACGACCGAAGTCTTTTCCTCGAACTCGTACGCCGTCTCTCCAACCTCCATCTGCTCTCTAATACTCTCGATCAAAAGCTCTCTGCAATCGGCCGGCTGTTTGATATGGCGCTCCTTCACTTTCCTTTTCAGATCATCTAAAATATCATAGGTCGCCTGAACTCCCAAATCTCCCATGATCAGAACTTCCTCGATCTCCTCGTAAAAATCTTCATCGATACTGGAAAAACCGGAAAAAATACTGTCCATGCTGTTCACAATATTATCTCTCGTCTTCGTAAGACCAGAAATCAAACGTTTCAAAAATCCTTCTTCAGCCATAATGCGCCTCCTCTACCCTTTTACTTATCAAGCTCATCTTCCAACAGGCTCACGGAAACCAATGTTGACACACCCTTTTCCTGCATGGTGATTCCGTACAGACGGTCTGCCGCAGTCATAGTCCCGCGCCTGTGGGTAATGACGATAAACTGCGTGCTCTTCGTCAGTTTGTGCAGGTATTTTGCAAACCGGATCACGTTATTATCATCAAGCGCTGCTTCAATCTCATCAAGAAGACAGAACGGAGAAGGCTTTAAATTCTGGATCGCAAAAAGAAGAGCAATCGCTGTAAGCGCCTTCTCTCCCCCGGAAAGCTGCATCATATTCTGAAGTTTCTTTCCAGGCGGCTGGGCGATGATACGAATTCCCGCCTCTAAGATATCCTCATCCTCCATAAGCTGTAATGTTCCTTTTCCGCCTCCGAACAGTTCCTTGAACACGGTGTCAAACTCTTTGGAGATGCGTTCAAACTGCTCCGCAAACTGCTTTCTCATGGCTATATCAAGCTCTTCTATGATCTTTTCCAATGTTTCCTCCGCCTCTATCAGATCATCGTGCTGTCCCTTAAGGAACTCATAGCGCTCAGATACATTTTTAAAATCCTCAATAGCATTGACATTCACATCCCCAAGTCCTTTGATCTCATTCTTGATTTCCTGAATCCGCTTTTTCATCTGGGAAAGATCTGTCAGATTCTCATTGCGCAGTTCCAGTGCCCGGTTATACGTAAGCTCATATTCTTCCCACATATAGTTAATCTGCTTTTCGGAAGCCTCCTCATAATTCTCTTTCTGGCTCTCCAGACGGAACACTTCTTTATCAAGCTCTGACATATGTCTGGACAGATCTTCTCTCCTCTGTAAAAATACTTTGTGCTTCTGGTTCAGATCTTCGCGCTGCGCCTTGAATTTTTCGATTTCCACGCCGATCTCTGTGAAAAGCTCCCCGGAATCTTCTATCGTCTTTCTAAGACCTGCAATCTTTTCTTCCTTCTCCTGTATCTCCTTGGAAGTGCCGCCTTTATTCTCTTCAAGTTCCTTTAACTCTTCATAAAATTTGTCAAGCTCCTCGCGGATACGCGTCACATTCTGAGAGGTAAACTCATATTTCTGCTCAAGCCCCGCACAAACAAGATGGAGTTCCTCCGCCTCTTTCTGCTTCGCCGCCTCAACCTTACGCTCACTGTCAAGCAGAGACTGTTCGTCTTCCACTTTCTGAGATAACTCTGTCTCCAACTGCTCTGACGTATCCAGCTCCACACTGATCGATTCCTGATTGTCTATAATATCTGTAATCTGCCGCTCAAGCTGCTGTCCTTCTTCGCGGATATCGCTTGACATATTTCTTGCCGCCCGAATCTTTGCTTTCGCCTGCTCCATATTCATCTTCGCCGTATTCTGAACGACATACGCCTTCTGAAGCTTCTCTTTCACGATCTCTATCTGGTCATAATATCCCGAACGCTCGCTGCGAAGCTTCTCAGACTCCGCCTCAAGTTCATCCATCTCACGCTTTAACTGCCTGACCGTCTTTTCAAACTCTTCAATTTCCCGGCGCCTGCTTAAAAGATTACTGGAATTTTTAAACGCGCCTCCAGTCATAGAACCGCCCGGATTGATCAGCTCTCCCTCTAAAGTTACGATTCGGATGGACTGTCTGTATTTTCTGGCAATGGCAATGCCGTGGTCGATATGGTCCACCACAAGGGTACGTCCAAGCAAATAGGATACGAGCTCCCCGTACCTGCTCTCCGCCTTCACCAGCTTATCGGCGGTGCCGATGACGCCTTCTTCCTTAAGCGCCTCCGGCCGGCTGATTGTACCGTAAGTCTTAAGAGCAGTAAGCGGAAGGAACGTAGCCCGCCCGAATTTATTCTGCTTTAAAAATCCGATCATACGCTTTGCCGTATCCTCGTCTGCAGTAACGATATTCTGGATATTTCCCCCCAGAGCCGTCTCTACAGCGACCTCATAATCCTTTTCCACCTTTATGATGTCGGCTACAACCCCAAGAAGTCCCTTCTCCTTATCACGCCTGTCCATGACTTTTCGGATACTGTTGCCGTAACCGTCATAACGCTCTGTAATATTTTTTAAAGATTCAAGCCTTGACTCCTCCCTGTGATAAGCAGTCTGTCCGATGCGAAACTGCTCGGTCTGGCGGGAAAGAACCTTCTGAATCTCTTCAATCTTTTCCTCATACTGACTGTTTTGTTCTGCAAGGACAATGATTTCGCCGGATACGGCTTCTAATTCTTCTTCATATCCTAAAAGAAGCTTTTCCTGACCGTCCGCTTCTGTCTCGGCCTCTGATATCCGCTGGTTAAGCTGGGCTCTGCGCACCTGTATCTGCTCTAACATGGTATCATACTTCTGTATCTTTGCCTTCGTAGATGCACGGCTGTTAAGAAGTTCCATGATATCAGCTTTCTTCTTCTCAATGTCCGCAGTAAATGTAGCGATGCGCGTCTGAACTGCAATCAGCTCTTCTCTAGCGCTGTTCTCCAGAGTTCTTCGTTCCCCGAGCTGTCCGTGGATCGCAGTCTGCTCCCGCTCAAACTCTTCAAGCTTCTCTTTACGCTCCGCAATCTCCGATTCGATCGTCTCCGACCGCTGCTCATAGTGCTCGTCATTCATCCTTGCGCTGTGAATCTGCTCCTTTAAAAGAGCAATCTGACTCTCCAACTGCTGCTTAAGCATCGTCGTCTCATTCAGCTGTCCCTTTGCCCGTTCGATAGATTCGTCGATCCTGTCAACCTGTTCTTCTACGGACTCGTATTCCTGCTTCATACCGTCATACTGCTTACTGGCACTCTTAAGCTCCTCGTCAGTATCCTTGATCTTCACTTCCAGAGAAGTAATATGCTCTTGTATGCGCGCTGTCTCTAACAGGAACATATTGATATCATAATTCTTTAATTCTTCTTTTTTCTTTAAAAATTCCCGTGCTTTCTCCGACTGCCTCTCAAGAGGGCCAAGCTGCTTAAAAAGCTCCGCGAGGATATCATTCACACGCAGAAGATTCTGCCGCTCTTCCTCAAGTTTTTTAACAGACATATTCTTCCTGCGTTTAAACTTTACGATTCCCGCCGCCTCATCAAAAAGCTCCCGTCGTTCTTCGGGCTTTCCGCTTAAGATCCGATCGATCTGTCCCTGCCCGATGATGGAATATCCCTCTTTTCCGATACCCGTATCATAGAACAGTTCATTGACATCCTTCAGTCTGCATACGCTCCCGTTGATCAGGTATTCACTCTCGCCGGAACGGTATAGTTTACGCGCCACAGTCACTTCCCCGTATTCGATCGGAAGCTGATGATCGGAGTTATCAAGTGTGATCGCAACGGAAGCATAACTTAAAGGACGTCTGTTTTCCGTACCTGAAAATATGACATCCTGCATACTTCCGCCCCGAAGCTGCTTGACCCGCTGTTCTCCCAGCACCCAGCGCACCGCATCGGCAACATTACTCTTGCCGCTGCCGTTCGGTCCCACAATTCCGGTAATCCCATTATGGAAGTCAAATCTTAATTTATGCGCAAAGGATTTAAACCCCTGCACCTCTATACATTTTAAATACATCCTGCACCTACTTTATATTCTTTTCCCTAAGCATCAGTATGCTCTGGTATGCAGCCTCCTGTTCAGCCGCCTTCTTCGTCTTCCCTTCGCCCGTACCGTAACGCTTTTCTCCGATATAAACAGCCGAAGAAAAAGACTTATTATGGTCAGGCCCCTTCTCGTCGATCAGACGGTACTGAAGCCCTTCTTTAAAATTAGCCTGAACAGTTTCCTGTAAGATAGTTTTGCTATCATAAAAGAGCTGACGGTTTTCTAAGTCATTCAGTACAAACTTCATAATAAACTCTTTTGCACTAGCAAAACCACCGTCAATATAAATAGCCCCGATCAGCGCTTCCATGGCATCCGACACAACAGATTCCCTCTTTCGCCCCCCGGTAGCCTCCTCGCCTTTCCCAAGAAGAAGATATTCGCCCAGATTAAGCTGACGGGCACAGAAAGCTAAGGCCGGCTCGCAGACCATACTCGCTCTAAGCTTTGTCAAATCACCCTCCTGCATCCTGCTCTCATCAAAAAAGAGAAACTCACTTGAAATCAATTCAAGCACCGCATCGCCGAGAAATTCCAGTCTCTCATTACAATTGTATTTCGGCAGATGCATCTCATTTGCATAGGAGCTGTGAACCATTGCCTTTTTTAACAGCGCAAACTTCTGAAACCGATACCCTATTTTTTTTTCTAATTCTTTTAACTCTCTGTTCATTCTAATCCTTTCTGTATATTTGGGAAAACTAAAGTAAATAAATCTTCCAAAAGGAAAAAGCCCGTCAGGGCTTTTTCACACCAAAACCATGCCTAATCATTTGTCGCATTACGAATCTGCTCTGCAGCGTCCCCTACAGTAGCGATCTTTTCTGCCTCTTCATTATCAATCTCAATGTCAAAAGTCTCTTCTATGCCCATAATAATCTGAAAAATATCAAGGGAATCTGCTCCCAGATCATCTACAAATGTAGAATCCATCGTAATAATATCTTTGTCCTCAATGTTCATTACATCCGCAATAATATCCTGTAATTTTTCAAATTCCATATCTTTTTTCTCCTTTTCCTAATTATGATCAGCGGATCTTTCATCCGTCTGAATACATTCTTTGATCTTTTCATTGATTTTTTGCTGTTTAAAAGTCACACACTGTAAAAGAGTATTGCATACCTCCTTTGACTTAGAACTTCCATGAGTCTTCACCACAAGACCATTCAGTCCAAGAAGCGGCGCTCCTCCATATTCACTGGCATCAAACTGCTTCAGTGTCTGCTTCAATGCAGGCTTCACAAGCAACGCGCCAAGCTTGCTTCTTAAGCTTTCCATCATGCCTTCCTTAATCTTGCTGACGAGTACGGCGCCTACGCCTTCATAGAGCTTCAGGATAATATTCCCGGCAAATGCCTCACATACAACCACATCCGCCTGTCCGTGAGGAATCTCTCTTGCCTCTACGCTGCCGATAAAGTTCAGACCTTTCTCCTCCTTCAAAAGAGGAAATGTCTCTTTTACTAATGCGTTGCCTTTATCCTCTTCTGCGCCGATATTCACAATCCCTACTTTTGGATTCTGAATACCAAGGACATTCTCCATATAGATAGAACCCATCTTAGCGAACTGTACAAGATGTGACGCTCTGGCATCCACATTCGCTCCGCAGTCAATCAGAAGCGTAACTCCTTTTTCCGTAGGAATCAGCGGCGCAAGAGGCGGACGCTCCACTCCTTTGATTCTGCCAACGATCACCTGCCCTCCGACCAGAATTGCTCCCGAACTACCCGCAGACACAAACGCATCCGCCTTGGCGCTCTTCACCATCTTCATACCTACAACCATAGAAGAATCCTTCTTCTTACGGATCGCATTCACAGGCGGCTCAGCAGTTTCAATGACTTCGGATGCATGTAAAACCTCTATCTGTGACTTGCTATACTGGTACTTAATCAGCTCTTTTTCAATCGCTTCCTGCACCCCTATCAGAAATACCTTCATTGACGGTTCCTTCTCAACAGCTTCCACCGCCCCTTTAACAATCTCCCCCGGAGCATTGTCCCCTCCCATAGCATCCAGCGCTATGTTCGTTATCTCTGTCATCTCTATCCCTCCTACGTTGCTAGGTTCATTCTACTAAACCTCACTGCAAAAATCAATATCTATTAGAAAAAATATAGGGAACTGTAACAATATTATGAAAGGCTTGCATTCTCCGAGAAGAATACAAGCCTTTCGTTTTCTTATCTCTTATTATGTTGATATCCGCCTAAAATCCCATATTTTTAAGCTTAAATTTCGATAACAGATCACGCAGCACCTGTGACTGGCTGGAAAGCTCCTCACTTGCAGCAGCGCTTTCTTCCGAACTTGCAGAATTCGTCTGAACAACGCTGGAAATCTGTGAAATACCCTCGCTGATTCCTCCGATGGAGTCAGCCTGCTTCACAGAAGCTTTGGAGATCTCTGTTACCTGCTCCACAACTCCGTGAGCGCCCACAACGACTTCACTAAGCGCCTGCTGTGTGGATTCCGTCAATTGTACTCCGTTATCAACCGCATGCAGAGTTTCCTCAATCAGCTTGGAGGTACTCTTAGCCGCCTCGCCGCTCTTGGCAGCAAGGTTGCGTACTTCATCAGCCACAACCGCAAAACCTTTTCCGGCAGTGCCGGCACGCGCGGCCTCAACCGCTGCATTTAAAGCAAGGATATTCGTCTGGAATGCAATATCTTCGATCGTCTTGATAATGTGCCCAATCTCATTAGAGCAACTGCTGATGTTATCCATCGCATGGGACATCTCCTGCATCTGCTGGTTGCACTGCTCGATCTGCTCGCCCACCTGACTTACCTGCGCACTGGTCTCATTCGCGCTTTGTGCGTTATCATTAATCTGTTCAGACACTAGATTCACTGTATTTACCAGATTATCAATCTCGTTCGCCTGCTCCGTCGCGCCTTGCGCCAATGCCTGCGCTCCGCTGGAAACCTGATCCGCTCCGTTTCCAACCTGAACCGCTACCGTCTGAATCTGTGCCATTGTCTCATTCAGCTGCTTTAAAATCACATCTGTAGAAGTACGGATCTCCGCAAAATCTCCGACATACTCGAAATCTGCCGCTTCTGTTGTCAAATCTCCGCGGGCAATCGCATTCAAATTCACAGAGATATCCGATATGTACATCGAAAGTGTCTTTGCCGCCTGATTCAGACTGTTAGCCAGTATACCGATCTCATCTTTATTCGGTACATCAATTTCAAAGTCAAGCTTACCCTGAGAAAGCAGCTGGCTGTTAGCGGTAATAACCTGAATCGGACGCACGATCTTCGACATTACATACGTAACAAGCGACAGGCACGCAATCATATTGATAATAAAGGAAACAACCGTAACGGCAGTTGTCGCTGTGATCGCACGCTGAAGAGTCGTCTCATATGTTTTTGTATCCGCCTCGCTGAGTTCGATCACCTGATCCAGAATTGCGACAAGATTGCTGACATTCGCCTTTGTCTCATTCAAATACATCTCCTGAGCGCTCTGATGATCTGTCTCATTGATTCCAAGAATCTCATCCGCCGACTTATGAATCGCTTCATGGATCGGAATCATCTGATCAATCAAAGAAAGAATTTCCTGATTCTCAACACCCGAATGATCGCCATAGAGCCATTTACCCAAATCACAAGCTGTATAATCTGTACTGCCGGTAAATTCCGTACCAAAATTGATCGCTGAACTTAAATTTTCAATCCAGCTGAAATGCGCTTTCTCACCTGCAAGCGCTAATGCATTGATCTTGTTCGCGTTTGCAGTATCGCGGCTCGCCGTTCTGATCTTTTTCACTCCATTAACCGTAAATACTGCACTGATAACAACGACGATCAAAATCACGATCACTCTTATCCATACAGATTTTTTAATTGACTTTCCCATGAATTTACCCCTCTCTTTTTATTATTTTAGAAATTGTCTGAAAATATATGACTTATTCTTCTTCAAACAGTTCCTTTTTGGTAATCTCCATTCTTTTTCATTATACTCGAAACTTCTCTCTTTTTCAATCCTTTTTTACATGAAAAAAGTAATAAAAAACAGAGAACCATCTTTTGATAAATGGTTCTCTGTCTGCCGTCTCTTTTCGATTAGTCCTGCGGAATAATTTCTTTTTTGTTGTAGCTGCCGCAAGCCTTGCAGACTCTGTGAGGCATCATTAATTCGCCGCATTTGCTGCACTTAACAAGATTCGGAGCACTCATCTTCCAGTTTGCTCTTCTCTTATCCCTTCTGGCCTTAGAAGTTTTGTTCTTTGGACAAATTGACATAGGTTACACCTCCTTAAAATTCTTAAATACATCGCGGATAACCGACATTCCAAGGTCAATGCCCGTATCTATGCAATTACAGGTACCCTCATTTAGGTTCTGACCACATACATTGCAAATCCCCCTGCAGGATTCACTGCATAGAACTTTCATCGGCCATCCTACTAATATCTCATTATAGAGTAATCTGTCTACGTCAAGATGATATCCGTCAATATAGTTGTTCTCATCTAATTCATCTGTCTCGTCTGCGGCCGCCTCAGCAGTCCGGCTCTCTACTTCTCTTTCAAAATCAAGTTCAAATTCCGTCGGCACCGCCGTAAGACACCTGTCGCACGGAACCCCGATCACCAGTCTGCATGTCCCCCTGATATAAAGCTTATGTTCTCCTGCATATTCCACATGGATGAAAGCTTCCTCTTTGGAAATAACCGGATAAGAATCTTTCCTGATCCTGAATTCTTCCATCTCGCAGGGAACAACCGCATCCAAAGGCTCATGCTGCTCGGACAAGACGCCGGATAGGTTTAATATCATAAAATCACCCCTATTCACACCTAGATTATTATATCATGTAAATGTGGTTTGTCAACCGATTATTTACTATATTTTGTAGATATTTTACTAAAATTCTGCCGAAACGTCCATCTATATGGAAATTTAATTTGAGACTTATCATTCTCATACAAACAGGGACGATTCATAAAATCGTCCCCGTTCCTGTCATTGTAAATAAGAGTGCATATTTACAGTGTATTTCCTCCCTACTTGGAAAGTCCAAACTTCTCATCTTTCGCCGGTTTCTCGTTCTGTTTGACAGGAACGCCCGCATTCTCCGTCTCTACCGGATCACCGACCGTCAAACCTTCGATCTCTGAATCCGGACAGAGTGGCGTCCATGCCATCTCCATAACTTTATCGACCGTCATATCTTTTGCAGTAATGATTCCAAGACGGATATAATCCTCTGCGATCTCACGGAGTGCTTTCTCTGTGAATGCATCGGAAAGACCAAAGTGGAGAGAATCCCAGAATACCTGCTGGTCAGCCTTTTCCCCTGTCATTTTATCCGTATCATACATTGCCTGAACTGCTTCCTCGGAATGCATACGATTGAACTCTCCCGCACGTTTGATCGCCTTTACTACATATTTTGCGTGTACCGGATTCTTTTCGATAAACTCATTGTTCATGGCTGTTACACAGCATGGCTCGTCCTGAAATTCCGGGCTGTATGTGATCGAGCAGATCATACGCATATCTTCCTTATAATTTGCAAGCACAAAATAATCAGAGAAGATAGAAGCGTCAACCTCGCCGTTTTCCATGGCAGCTACTGTAGCCGCGCTGTCAGCAATATCCAGATACTCTACATCCTTTGTCGGGTCGATACCATACTCGTCAAGCAGACGGTAAGTGATATTCTGGTCGGAATTTCCGATACCGTCATGGATAGCGATTTTCTTGCCCTTCAGATCTTCCACTGTCTTGATATCACTGTCAGCCGGAACAAAGATGGACTTACATCCGATGTGCGCACCTGCTACAAATGTCATCTTCACACCGTTTGTTACAGGAACAAGCATTGTCGCAATATGATCTGTTCCCCACATACACTGGCCGGTTCCGACGTTATTTACAACGGATTCACCTTCCATATAAGTAGCATTGATACCGTACTCTTTGTAATATCCCTGAACCTCTGCCATATATTTTGCAGATACACAGGCGCCGCCGTTGAACAGATAATGGATCTCTGTACCGAATACCGGCTCTTTCTACATTGCCGCCCAGTCTTCCTCTGAGACTGCTTCTGGTTTCTCTGCATCTGACGATGCCTCCGGCGCCTCTGCTTCATCCGCGGAAGCTTCTGTCTTTGCAGCGTCGTCATCCCCGCTGTTTGCCGGCTCTCCCGGCGTACCGCATGCAGCCAGTGAAAACACCATAGTTGCAGCCAGCGCCGCCGCTGCCAGACGTTTGAACTTTAGAAATTTCATAATAATTCTTTCTCCTTTTCCTAAGACTAAAAATTTGTATCTATCCATAAAACACAGAAGAAATGCGACTTTTCTCTCTGGTTTTGCGGAACATGTTAAAATGGAACTCTTTATCTTCCGCCGCCGAAATGCAGACGGTTCAGAATCTCATTACGGTACTCTACAAACGCCGCCGAGGAACGGTCTCTCGGATAGTCCTCACTGATCTTAATATCCGCCACAACGCGTCCCGGATTGGCATCCATAACGATCACTCGGGTTCCCATATAGACAGCCTCGTCCACATCATGAGTCACCATAAGGGCAAGCTGCCCCTTCTCCTGCCAGATTTTAAGAATCTCATCCTGCATATTCATACGTGTAAATGCATCCAGCGCACCAAGAGGTTCATCCAGAAGAAGGATGTCCGGCTCATTAATAAGCGAGCGCATCAGCGCCACCCTCTGAGCCATCCCTCCCGATAACTGCCCCGGGTAATCGTTGCGGAAAGACTCTAAGCCAATGACTTTGAGCAAACGTTCCACCTTGTCTTCATTCCCCTTAAGCTTGCCCTGCATCTTCAGGCTGAACGCAATATTCTTCTCAACGGTCAGCCATGGAAACAGCGTAGATTTCTGGAACATCATGCCCCGCTCCGGAGAAGGCTCCGTGATTTCTTTTCCGTCAACCGTGATCTTACCGGTAGTAGGCATGATAAGCCCGGCCACCAGTCTGAGAATCGTAGATTTCCCGCACCCGGACGGTCCTACCAGACTGACGAACTCCCCGCTTGTCAAGTTTAGATCAATCACATTCAAAGCATGCGTGACTTCATCATTCTCCACTTTCGCAAAGCTTTTGGATACATTCTCTATCTTTAATGAAACTTTTTTCTCTGCCATCTATTTCACTACTCCATTCTGCCATCTAAGTACGCGGCGTTTAATCAGATCCAATGCTTTTGTAACTACTGTGAATATAAAACAGATCACGAACAGCGCCGCAAACATCTTGTCATATGCCGCCCACGATTTCGCCCAGTTCATATACCATCCAAGCCCGGCTTTTACACCCATCATCTCCGCGATCATAATTGCTACACAGGCTGAGCTCATGGCCTGTGTACAGCCCTGCAGGATGGAAGGCATCGCATGAGGAATGGCCACCCGGAACACTAGCTGTCTGGAGCTTGCGCCAAGTGTCCTTGCCGCATCGAAAAAATCCTTGTCCACATTGGAAATGCCTGTCATGGACGCGACAGTTACCGCGAACCACGATCCCAAAGCGATAATGAACACCGCCCCTTTGAAGAGAGATGTCGCAACGACCATAACGATCGGTATCCATGTAGAGGTCGGAATCGGTCCTAAAAATTTGATCACCGGATTCACCCAGTATCGCACTCTTTCGGAATATCCGCAGGTGATCCCGGTAACAAGACCCAGCGCAACGCCGATAAAATACCCCAAAAGCAGAAGCCTCAATGTATGTAAAGTACATTCGATCAGATAAGCCCGGTCGATCCACGCTATATTGATAATATAATTCATACAAGGCACAAACGGCTGTGTCAGCACCCCCGTTTTAATGTGAGATAATCATACCCTGCAAGCAGCAGAAAAAGCGCGGAAAGAAGCGGCGCCCGGTATCTGAGCATATCCAAGACTCCTTTGTCTCCCTTCGCTTTCTTGGCAGCCGAATAGATAAAATAAATCAAATATGCGCCGATCAATACCACAAGAAACCATACATAAGTATATGGATTATCATTGGGACTTCCATTGGGAACCATCCAATATTCCAGCATCGCAACCATGCCGCACACAAACGGAAGCAGCATGATAATCCAGTCCAAAGCCTTCTGCCATCCGGTTTTTTCCTTCTCCTCCAGCTCCTTAAGCTGCTGACGTGTCAAATGCTGGAGATTTTCTTTATCCATAGTGTTCTTTGCGTTTTTGGAAATTTTTGCTGACATAAACCGTTCTCCTAAAAATATTTTTCCAAAATAATAGTACAAATGTCCGATGCACATCTGATATTTACTATGACCTTTAGACCGCATCCACCGTCTGTACTCTCACTTTGTATATCCGCGATATGTATTTGCTGTATCTATAGTCTATCATAAAAACATAAATAAGTTAAATTGATAATCCTAATCAACATACGCATTTATTTGACATTTCTATGTAACAAGTCTCAAAATCCGCAGAATTTCTGTGTAATATGCACAAAAAAACCTGCCGCAAAAAGCAGCAGGTTTTTATCTTCTTTTTATACCAATGCGACGGTTTCACGAGCAATTGCAAGTTCTTCATTGGTAGGAATCACCATCACGGTAACTTTGGAATCCGGAGTAGAGATCACGATCTCCTCTCCTCTCTTACCGTTCGCCTCCTCATTGACAGCAATTCCAAGATAGCCGAGATACTCGCATACCCCTTTTCGCACCGTACCGGAATTCTCTCCGATTCCCGCCGTAAATGCGATCATATCGACGCCGTTCATCGCTGCGACATAACTTCCCACATATTTTGCTACGCGGTAGCAGAATACGGAAAGAGCGATTGCCGCGCATTTGTTTCCGTTATTCGCGCCATCCTCCAGATCACGGAAATCACTGGAGAGTCCGTCAGAAAGTCCCTGTACGCCGGATTTTTTGTTCAGCATATTCATCAGGCCCGCAATATCCAGATTCTCTTTCTTAGCGATGAACTCTAAGATCGCCGGGTCGATATCGCCGGAACGCGTTCCCATCACAAGTCCCTCTAAAGGTGTCAGCCCCATGGAAGTATCTACGGATTTTCCGTTTTCGACAGCACAGATGCTGGCGCCGTTTCCAAGATGGCATACGATCGTCTTCATCGCGTCATACGGCTTGCCCGCAAGTTCTGCCGCTCTCTTGGACACAAAACTATGGCTTGTTCCGTGGAAACCGTAACGTCTTACTTTATATTTGTCATAATACTCATACGGAAGTCCGTACATATATGCCTTTTCAGGCATCGTCTGGTGGAATGCCGTGTCGAATACCGCTACCATCGGCGTACCGGGCATTAATTTCTCACAGGCATTGATTCCGATCAGGTTCGCAGGATTGTGAAGCGGCGCAAGGTCATTGCAATCTTCAATTGCCGCTTTTACTTCCTCTGTGATCACTACGGAGCTTGCAAATTTCTCTCCGCCGTGTACCACGCGGTGTCCTACGGCGCCAATCTCACTCAGGCTCTTAACAACGCCTGTCTCGGCGTCAGTCAGGGCGTCGATTACAAACTGAATCGCCTCTGTATGTGTCGGCATAGCCTTATCGGATACAGCCTTGTCCCCACCTTCCGGCTGATACGTAAGACGTCCGTCAATACCGATTCTCTCGCACAGACCCTTTGCCAGAACCTTCTCTGACTCTGCGTTGATAAGCTGGAATTTCAAAGATGAACTTCCGCAGTTGATTACTAATACATTCATGTTCCCATACCTCTCTTTTTTTATTCGTTCGTTTTTAATTAATTTGCTGCCATGCACTGTACGGCTGTGATCGCTACTACCCCTTCGATATCTGCCGCGCTGCATCCGCGGGAGAGATCATTGACCGGAGCCGCGATTCCCTGTGTGAGCGGTCCGTAAGCTTCTGCTTTCGCAAGTCTCTGAACGAGCTTATAGCCGATATTTCCGGCATCAAGATCCGGGAATACCAGTACGTTTGCTTTGCCAGCTACCGGGCTTCCCGGCGCCTTGGACTGGCCGATCTCCGGTACGATCGCTGCGTCAAGCTGGAACTCACCGTCAAGCATCAGACCTTCCGGCGCATTCTCCTTAGCGATACGTGTAGCCTCAACTACCTTGTCCACATCTGCATGCTTCGCGCTTCCTTTTGTAGAATGGGAAAGCATAGCCACTACCGGCTCTTTTCCTGTCAGCGCTTTGAATGACTCTGCGGAAGAAAGAGCGATCGCCGCGAGCTTTTCCGGATCCGGATTCTGCTCAAGGCCGGAATCCGCAAAGATAAATGTTCCGTCAGCACCCATATCGCAATCCGGAACTACCATTACGAAGAACGCAGATACAAGTTTTGTACCCGGCTTCGTCTTAAGAATCTGCAGGCACGGCCTTAAGGTATCCGCCGTGGAATGACACGCGCCGCTTACCATGCCGTCGGCATCTTTCATTTTAACCATCATAACGCCGTAGTACAGGTAGTTATTAAGAAGAAGTTCTCTTGCCTGCTCTTCGGTCATGCCCTTCTTCTGGCGAAGCTCAACAAGCTTTGCAATATACTCCTCTGTCTTCGGATTCTTCGCCGGGTCAACAATCGTCGCGCCGCTGATATCAAAATCCCCTTTGTTCTTCGCGATCTCTTCCTCACTGCCTACAAGGATCAGATTCGCGGTCCCTTCTTTTAAAACAGCCGCCGCCGCCTCATAGGTTCTGATATCCTCTGTCTCTGGAAGAACGATTGTCTGTTTGCATGTCTTTGCTTTTGCTTTGATTTCATCTATAAATCCCATGATATATAGACTCCTTTCCATTTATTCTCAATTAATTTCTATTATAATACAAAGAAACCCTGCGGACAAGGTTTCTTTGTGTCTATTTTTCAATACATTTGAAAAGGTTATTTATGTACATTCCAATAGTGTAAACCAAATATACTGCGCCGCAAACATATCTGCACACAGTCTCCTTCCCGGATTGCCTTATATTCGTCTGGAGAAACTGAAAATTGCTGGTTATCTTCCCGCCAGTCAGCATAAATATAATAATCTGTAAATCTCCCGGCAGAAATATCTTTGTCTTTCACAATAATCGTTTCATATCCATCGGACTGGAAGGTGAACAGATAATTGAGCGGAAAAGTAATTGAAAACGCCAGTAACAGCGCCATCATGACTGTCGATATAAGCCTCAACTTATCGGTCTTCTCTTTGACGACGTAAAGTTTCAAAGCAAGAGGGAATAACAATACTGCAGCACAGCACCCTGTAAAGATAAAATACTCTCCCGAATCGGCTCCAAAAAACCTGAAACTGTTTAAACAGAATATAACGGCAGTCACAACACATAAAAACGGCATTTTTATTATATATTTTCGGTTCTTTACAAACTGTGACACTTCAAAAAATGAATTCGGATACATCCAGATATATATTATCCAAACCAGCAGAAGCACAAAAACAAAGCAGGCAAATTTCAGTCTCCCTTTCAGAAATATCAGTGCAAAGACTTCTGCTCCCAGCATTGCCCAGCCTGTAATCTTTATAAACTTTTTTTCTTTCTCAAATTTCTCGCCTGTGTTTGTTTCCTCAATTTTTCTTCCATTTTTCATGGCATTCATCTGCGGCCTGCATAATAGCCGTTCAAATCCAGACAAAGCCGGAAGATATTCATCTATATCCTGCCACATGTCCAGTCTTTCAGACAAATCAATACAAGGGATTTTATTTTTTTCCATAATTTCTATTGCTATATCTGCGTTGATTACATCTGTTTTGAAAAACTTTACAACCCGTTTCTTTTGACGATTTAACAGAATAACAATCTGATTCATGTGAATAGAAAGCAGCAGCAGAGAACCCATTTCCGCATATTTAATCACTTGTTTTTTCTTAAATGGCATGGAAACAATCAGCTGATCCGTTTCCAATATGATATAACGCTGATAATATATCAAAATCACGTAAATTCCTGATAAAATAGACGGACTCAAAAATACTCCCATAAGTCCATTTACAGTAAGGGCAAGAATAAATACACTTACAGCCGTGACCAATGTTATAATGATTCCCAAAAAAAGTGTAGCTTTCCGTTCCTTCACTGTAATACTGTCCATTTTTCATTACTCCGCTCTTTCTTGAATGTCAAAAAATTCCCGCATTTTATTTACTGCAGATGGAACACGGCGCTGATAATTGCAAAGTACACACTGATCGTACTGATATCCACCAGCGTAGAGATCAGCGGGGTCGCCATGATCGCGGGATCAAGCCCTATCATCTTGGCGATCAGCGGCAATGTACAGCCTACCACCTTCGCGATTAACACGGTGCAGGCCATGGTCACGCCTATGGTAAACGCCAGCATCACATCCCCCTGTCCCATCAAAAGGATACGGGTACCGTTCACAACTGCCAGTATCACACTGACGCATACTGCAACACGGATCTCCTTCCAAATAACTTTTAAGAGATCGCTAAACTCGATCTCCCCCACCGCAAGGCCGCGGATCACAAGGGTAGAACTCTGGGAACCGCAGTTTCCTCCCGTACCGGTCAGCATGGGAACAAAACCGGTAAGCTGCGGCATCACTGCAATCGCCGCCTCATAGCTGTTCATGATCATCTGTGTCACGGTAGCGGATAACATCAGAAACAAAAGCCACGGAATACGGCTCTTTACATGTTCCAATACGGTCGTTCCGAAATACGACTCATCATTAGGATTGACACCCGCCATACGGCTGATATCTTCCGTTTCCTCTTCCTGAAGGACGATCATCGCATCGTCTACCGTAACGATCCCCACCATACAGTGTTCATGATCCACGATCGGCAGGGCGATCAGACCGTATTTCATAATGGTCCTCGCCACCTCTTCCTGATCATCCGTCGTCTGGGCGTAAAGCATATTCGTGTCCATGATCTCTTCGATCAGCCGGGACTCTCCCGTTGTCAGGAGGTCTTTGATATCCACTGCGCCGATCAGATGCCGCGTCTCCGTCACATAACAGGTATAGATGGTCTCGCGGTTTAACCCGACCTGACGGATCTTTAATATGGCGTCTTCCACCGTCATCTCTTTGTTAAGAGCGATGTAATCCACGTTCATGACGCTTCCGGCGCTGTCCTCCGGATACTGCAATAGCTGGTTGATCTGACGTCTCTTTTCTTCGTTGGTCACAAGAAGAAGACGGTCCACTACATTGGCCGGCATCTCCTCCAGCACGTCAACCGTATCGTCAAGGTACATCTCCTCCATAACTTCCTCAAGCTCGGAGTCCGTAAGCGCGCCGATCAGCACCTCTCGAAGATCACTGTTCATATAGGAAAATGTCTCCGCAGCCTCTTCCTTCACGAGAAGTCTGAAAATCAGCACAAGCTGCTTCTCATTCACATCCTCTAAGATATCTGCAAGGTCAACGGGGTACATATTATTTTCCAATTCTTCCTTAAGCTCTTTGAACCGGCGTGCATCTAACATCTCCTGAATCCGTTCGATGGTCAGCTCTTCGCGCTCTTCATAATCATGGTCGAACTCGCTCCGGGCGACTGCGTCACCCCATTCTTCGGCATTGACCTCTCTAAACTCATGGTTTTTATTCAAGCTTCCCCCTCCTTCCCTGCGTATTGATGAAACGATGGCCGGGTTCGCCGTCATTTATTTCTAGTGCATATCCAAAAAAAACTGACCATATAAAAAACCCCGCCCAGACATTCTGTCTCGAATCACTTCTACACAGTCTGCTCAGTAAATACACAGATCTGTGCGAACATTACCGGACTCTCTTTCACCGTCTGCTGCGGGGAGTATATGATTTGCGAACCCTGTCAAGATATAGTATAATCAATTTTAAAGAAATATACAAGGAGAATTCCTATGAAAATTGTTGGGTTAATTACAGAATACAATCCATTTCACAATGGACATTTATATCATATAAGAAAAGCAAAGGAGATTACCGGGGCAGATGCCGTAATCGTAGTAATGAGCGGCAACTTCGTTCAGAGAGGCGCCCCTGCCATTATGCCGAAGCATATCCGTGCGGAAGTTGCCTTAGAAGCAGGCGTTCCCCTCGTTCTGGAGCTTCCGGTCTGCTTTTCTACAGGAAGCGCGGAATATTTTGCCGCCGGGGCTGTCTCTCTGCTGGAGCATCTGGGCTGTATCGATTCCATCTGTTTCGGGAGCGAATGCGGAGACTATGATACTCTGGAAAAGATTGCCCTTGCGGCTCTTCATGAACCGGAAGAATACAAAAAACTCCTAAAAAGATATCTGGCGCAGGGCATCTCCTTTCCCCTTGCCAGACAATGGGCGCTTTTGGAATATTTTCATGATGAAACACTCAGAAAGGTGTTAGAACAGCCCAACAATATACTGGGCATCGAATATATCAAGGCTCTTTACCGATCGAACAGCAGCATGAAGGCGTACACGATCAAGCGGATCGTATCCGGATACCACGATGATTCCCTGCGCTCCGGCTACAGTTCTGCTTCCGCCATCCGAAAGCTTCTGGCACATGCGGGGCATTCTCTTCACTTGGAAGACAATGAACAAAAGAGCGCCGGCATGTTTGACGAACCGAGTCTTTCTGAAGTTCTGTTCCGGCTGGAACGTGAAGTTCCAAAAGAGTGCATTCATTTTTTGGAGGACGCCTACCAGATCCGCTATCCGATTTACTCCAATGATTTTTCCGCTTTGCTTGGATACAAGCTGCTCACCGAGACAAAGGACTCCCTGACCGAATATCTGGACATCGGCGAAGAACTGGCCAACCGGATCCTGCGCCATTCCAGCGATCTGATCACGATCGACCAGTTCTGTAATCTTTTAAAGACAAAGGATACTACTTACGCCCGCATCAGCCGGTGTCTTTTTCATGTCCTTCTCGATATTAAAAAGGAGCATATGGAAAGTTATAAAAACGCCGGTTACTGCCAGTATGCAAGAGTTCTTGGATTTCGCAAGGACGCTCAGAAGATACTTTCCCTTATTAAAAAATACAGCGATACGCCGCTGATTACAAAACTGTCCCATGCCGCTTCCCTGTCGGAGACCGGGCAGCGGATGATTGCCGGGGACGTCTTTGCGGCGAATCTTTATGAGAGGATCGTCACGGAAAAATACAAAGAACCGTTTATCAATGAATATACACAGCAGGTTGTCGTTATCAGATAAGGAAATGATATCTCTTAAGGACGGACGTCTTTCGCAAAACACCCTTCTTTTATAACGATAACCTCAAATTCCTCCGCAGATCCATCCCCGGCGCTCCAGAGTCGATAACTGCCGTCTTCTTCAATGTCCAGCATATTGTCCCGCTCAAGCGCAACGTTATCTCCCCACAGCTTTTTAAGCTTCTCTTCCTGATCGTCTTCCAGCTCAGTATAAAGCCGCTCGTAATTGCCATGATAATAATACTCATACTGCCAGAGATATTTCACAGGAAACATCTCTTTCATAGACTCCCAGTAAGCATCGCCGTCCTCTGGATACAGCGCCTCTATCAGCTTCAGACCGCCGCCCTCTTCCTTTAACTTCAGCTTTACCGGCATATGGCTTCCCGATTGGGAATATGCCTTTCCCTCAAATAATACATATGTCTCATCCAGAATATCCGTATAGACATACAGGTATTCCCCTTCCCGCTCTGTTCCGAATAACTTGCAGGAGGCTATCTCACAGCATGGCAGATATTCTGACTCAAACGGCTCGCAGACCTGATCCAGCCTGACATACTGCGAAAGCAGATCATCTGTCTGCTCTTCTGTCAGCCCGCCAGAGATTCCTGTAATCACCGCAGCAGCCGACAATGCAGTACATAATACCAGCACGGAAACTGCGCTTAAAATTCTTTTCTTCATATCCGCCTTCCTTTCTGTCAAAAGCAATCTTCACTAAACAGCCGCAAGCAATATACAAAGCAATTGTTCGATATTCTTAGTCTGTGTATGAACTCAAAGTCTCTTTTTACATGCCGGATGTTTCCGGTAATCTGTATATTTCGCATTATAATTTTTCTTAAAGCCCCTGGATTCCGCAAATAACGGATCATACAGCCTGCCGTCAATATCTACCCACACATGTATGAGTCTGCCTCTGTCTGAACAGATCGTCACCTTCTCGTATCCGCACGTTTTAGCTATATACGCGAACGCACAGGATTCTGACGCGCAGCATCCCTTATACTTTTTAAAGATATCATTCGCAAAGACCACGTCCCAGTCATCGGGATATTTTTTCTTTGCCGCCTGCATCGACCGGTATTGTCTGTATGGGAACTTTTTCATCCAAAGGTAAGATTTGTAAAGCTTTTTTGACCTGCTGTCCGAAGGCTTTGAAACCGCCTGCACCACCTTCTGCGCTTCCAGATAAGCATTGATTCTGGACACATTCTGCTTGGTCTCTTTGGCAATACCTTCTTTTGTTATATTGATATTGTCAGCTTTGCCATTATAAATCATCTTACCGGACTTACGGTCGAAGAAATAATAATGCCCTTTTATCTTTCTCCACCCAAAGGAAACAACTCCTTTACTGTCTGAGTAGTAGATATTTCCACCCTTCGCGAAAAACCGACTCTTTATCAGCTTGCCCTTCTGGTTTTTAAAATAATGGTTCCCTTTCTTTTTCACAAAGGATCCCTTTAAAGTCTCTACGGTCTTTTTGTGATTCCCGATCCTGATAACCGCCCCCTCTTTCTTCGCGCCGGCATCTTTTGCATATACCTTGCACGGCGCCGTATAAGAGAGCGCCAGAAGTACGACTGCGACGCAGAGCAGTATCAGTCTGTAATATGACGTCTTTTTCATGATGCATTTCCCCTGAATCTAATCTCTCATTCCCCGATCACGCCTGAGAACTTAAACTCTCATCAATCACTTTGCAGCATGCAACTGCCATAGACCCCGGTCCGATATGGCAGGATACGCTTAAAGAAAGCGGATCCATATGAACCTCATATCCCGGGAATCTCGCCTCAATCTCTTTTTTCCATTCTTCCGCTTCTTCTTTTGCGCATGTATATGCCGCCATAAGATAGATCTTTTTCCCTGCAAAACGCTTTGTGATATCCTTCTCTATGGCATCCAGCATCTTCTTTTTCGCCGCTTTAAATCCTCTCACTTTTGCGAACGCATCCAGCTTCTCACCTTGAATCTGAAGCACCGGTTTGATATTGAGAACCGTGCCAAGCGCCGCGCCGGCCGCCGTCACACGGCCGCCCTTTTTCAGATATTTCAGCGTATCCACCGTAATATAGATACTCGCCTCAAGCTTTTCTCTCAGAAGCACGTCAACGATCTCCTGCGCGCTCATGCCCTGCTCTGCCAACATAAGAGCATCCAGAACCGACTGCCGCTGGGTGATGGATATCCTCTGGTTGTCCACCACATGGACTCTTCCGTCATAATCCTGCGCAAGAGCAATCGCCGTTTCACAGGAACTGCTCAGCCCGCTGGACATAGGGATATGGATAATCTCCTCATATTCCTTCAGAATATCATCCCACATCTCCATCACATCCGCAGGGGATGGCTGTGAGGTAGAAATATCCGCCTCTTCCGCCAGTCTTTGATAAAACTCCTCTTGCGTGAGGGTAATATCTTCATAATACATATCTCCATTAATATAAAACGGCATCGGCAGTACATAAATTCCCATCACCCTGGCCTGACGCTGCGTGATCCCGCTGTTACTGTCTGTCACAATTGCAATTTTTCCCATTCATTCAACCTCTCTTTTATCATTCTATCTCTGTTCTGAAAACACTTTAGTTTTTAAAGCTGTGTATCGGCGCGGGGATTCTTCCTTTTCTCCCGATAAATGCACTGCAGTCAAACTCATTGACCGGCATGATCGGCGCATACCCAAGGAGCCCGCCGAACTCTGCCGTGTCGCCTACATCCTTGCCGATTACCGGAATGAGACGGACTGCCGTCGTCTTCTGGTTCACCATGCCGATGGCCATCTCGTCCGCGATAATTCCGGATATGGTAGAAGCCTTCGTCTTTCCCGGTACGGCGATCATATCAAGCCCCACGGAGCAGACACAGGTCATAGCCTCTAATTTTTCTAACGTAAGGGTCCCCGCATTCACTGCGTCGATCATCCCCTGATCCTCGCTGACCGGAATAAAAGCGCCGCTCAAGCCGCCCACATAGGAGGAAGCCATAACCCCGCCTTTTTTTACCTGATCGTTGAGCATGGCAAGCGCCGCCGTCGTTCCCGGCGCGCCGACTCTCTCCAGGCCGATCTCTTCGAGAATCTCCGCAACACTGTCGCCGACCGCCGGTGTCGGAGCAAGGGATAGATCCACGATGCCAAAAGGAATCTTCATCCTTTTTGACGCCTCGCCTGCCACAAGCTGTCCGACTCTTGTAACCTTAAACGCCGTCTTCTTAATCGTCTCACAGAGTTTTTCAAATCCCTGCCCGCGTACCTGTTCAAGAGCGTGTTTTACCACGCCCGGCCCGCTGACGCCTACATTTATCACTGCATCGCCTTCCGTAACACCAAGGAATGCGCCCGCCATAAACGGATTATCGTCCGGCGCATTACAAAAAACTACCAGCTTCGCACATCCGATGGAATCGCTGTCCTTCGTCTCCTCGGCGGTCTGCTTTACGATCTCACCGCAAAGGCGTACCGCATCCATATTGATCCCGGTTCTGGTAGAACCTACATTGACAGAACTGCATACACGCTCTGTACTTGCAAGGGCTTTCGGAATCGAACGGATCAGCAGCTCATCGCTTTTTGTCATGGCTTTTGATACCAAAGCGGAATATCCGCCGATAAAATTCACACCCACCTTCTTTGCCGCCTTATCGAGTGTCTGGGCGATGGTTACATAATCCTCCGGACTGCTGCACGCCGCCCCGCCGATAAGCCCCACAGGAGTAATGGATATCCGCTTATTCACGATCGGAATCCCGAATTCCAGTTCGATCTTCTCTCCCGTCTCTACCAGATTCTCGGCAAGCCTCGTTATCTTGTTATATACCTTTTCGTTCAGTTTTTTCAGATCAGCATCCATACAATCCAGAAGACTGATACCCAGAGTAATGGTCCGTACGTCAAGATTCTCCTCGCTTATCATCTGCTGTGTCTCTATTACTTCAAATTGGTTAATCATAGATACCCTGCCTCTCTTTGCTTTATAATCTGTGCATCTTCTCAAAGATCTCTTCTCTCTGGCACTGAATATTTACCCCGATCGTCTTACCGAGATCGGCAAGGTCGCTTGCAACAACCGCGATTTCTTTTGTCGTATCTGTTGTATCTACGATAGCCATCATATTAAAGTATCCGTCCACGATCGTCTGGGAAATATCCAGAATATTAATATTCGCCTCAGCGAGATAGACGCATACCTTCGCTATAATTCCAACCTTATCCTTACCTACTACTGTAATGATACATTTTTTCATGTTCATCCTCCTTGTTTCATAACGTAATAATGTCCGAAACCGTATCTCTTTTCGCAACAATAATAGGAATATCCTCTCCTCTGTAGGGATTGTCCCCCAGACTGACCTCCAGCTTCACCGTCTCATAAGCAAGCTTGGCATAATTATTCTCCTTGCTTAAGTGCCCCAACACTACGGCCTTCAATCCATCATGAAGTATATCACAAAGAAGTCTTCCTGACAATTCATTTGACAAATGTCCCATAGCCCCCATCACACGCTGCTTCAGCGGATAAGGATACGGCCCCACCTCAAGCATATGGATATCATGGTTGGCTTCCAGCACAATACCGTCAAGATTTTTCAGATTCTCAACAATATATGCGTCATAGGTTCCAAGATCCGTTGCCACTGCAACAGACTCCTCACCACCCTCGATCCGGAACCCCGACGGCTCCCTTGCATCATGGGAGATGGCAAAGGGGCGGATATCAAGGCTGCCCAGCCGAAACCTTTCGTTTACATTAATTTCATGAAGAATCCCCTCAGGAAGCTTCCCGAGGGAATTGCATTTTTTAATACCTTCTATCGTCCCTTTCGTTGCAAATATAGGAACCTCATATCGGCGGCAAAACACCCCAAGCCCCTGAATATGATCGATATGTTCATGAGTGATCAGGATTCCGTCAAGCTCTTCACCCTTCACGTCAAGCTCCAAAAGTCCCTGTTCCACTCTCTTTTTACTAATTCCGGTGTCTACAAGCAGATGCGTACTGTCATCTCCCACATAGATACAATTCCCGCTGCTCCCGCTTGCTATACTGCATAATCTCATATATGTAATCCTGCCTGTCTATATATCTTTTATGATGCGGTCAAGCTGCATCATCGTCTCCGCAAAGACACCACTGTTGTCAATCACCCTGTCGCAGTATCTTAAGAATTCGTCCTTCGGAAGCTGTGCGGCGATAATGTCATCCACCTTTTTGGCATCATATCCTCTGGAAAAGATCAGGCGCTTTTTGCGGATATCATCTTTCACGTAAATGTACCACAGCTCATCACAGATCCCGTCATAATGATCTTCAATCAGAAGAGCCGACTCAACGATGAAAAGATTCGTATGCTTCCGCTCTTCGTGAGCGATTTTCTTACGAACTTCTTCCTTAACCGCAGGATGGACAATGGCGTTGAGAATCTCCCGCTCCTTCTGATCCTGAAATACAATATCAGCCAGAAGGCTTCGGTTCAGTTCCCCCTTCTCGTCAAGAATCTCTTCCCCGAAATGGGATACGATCGTCTCATAGCAGGCACCGTTTTTTTTCTGAAGCTTCTTTGCTACCTTATCCGTCTGACAGATAGTTGCCCCGTATTTGTTATTCAGATATTCAAGAATCTGTGTCTTTCCAGCGCCGACTCCTCCGGTAATTCCAATAATCTTCATCATACTCCTCCTAACATAACATCCGTTTCATCCATTGTGTATCCTGCTACTTTGCTTCATACCAGTTTGTACCCGTATGCATGTCTATCTCAAGGGGAACCGACAACTTAGCTGCCTGTTCCATCTCTTCTTTCAGTATCCCTTTCACCGTATCAAGTTCCGGCTTCCATGCTTCCACGAGCAGCTCATCGTGAACCTGAAGCACCAGCCTTGACTTTAATCCTTCCTCTAAAAGACGCCGCTCCACGCCGATCATGGCAATCTTCATTATATCCGCCGCCGTTCCCTGAATCGGAGAATTCATCGCCACTCTCTCCCCGAAAGAGCGCTGCATAAAATTACTGGAAGAAAGCTCTGGAACCGGGCGGCGCCTTCCGAACATCGTCACGGCATAACCCTTATCTTTCGCATTTTTCACCGACTCGTCAAGAAATGCTTTGATTCCCGGATAAGTACGGAAATAGTCTTCGATATACTGCGCCGCTTCTTTTTTGGAAATGCTCAGATCCCGGCTCAGTCCAAAGGAACTGATTCCATACACAATACCGAAATTAACCGCCTTCGCATTGCGCCTCTGTAAGCTTGTCACCTCCTCAAAGGGGGTGTGAAATACCTGCGATGCCGTGATCCTGTGGATATCCGCCTTTTCCTTGTAGGCTTGTATAAGTTTTTCATCCCCGGAACAGTGGGCAAGCACCCGAAGCTCAATCTGGGAATAATCCGCATCCACAAACACATAGCCGTCCTCCGGCACAAAAACCTTCCGTATCAGCCTTCCAAGCTCCATGCGAATGGGAATGTTCTGTAAGTTTGGCTCCGTGCTGCTGATTCTCCCCGTGGCGGTAATGGTCTGGTTGAATTTCCCATGGATTCTGCCGTCGTCACCGATAAAATTCGCAAGTCCGTCAGCGTAAGTGGATTTCAGCTTTGTAAGCTGCCGGTACTCCAGTATCTTATCAACAATCGGGTAATCCGGCGCCAATTTTTCAAGCACATCCGCAGCAGTGGAATACCCGGTCTTTGTCTTCTTACCGCCCTTGATTCCCATCTTTTCAAACAGGATCACTCCTAACTGCTTCGGTGAATTAATGTTAAAATTCTCTCCGGCATCCTCACAGATTTCCCTCTCAAGCTCGGTAATCCTTCCGTAAAGCTGGCCGCCGTACACTTTCAGCGCCTCTGCCTCTGCTTTTACGCCGTTCTTTTCCATTTCATAGAGCGTGAACACCAACGGCATCTCTATTTCATAAAACAACCGATCCATTCCAGACTTGGAAAGCTTCCTCTCAAGCTTATCGGCAGCGGCAAACACAGTATATGCCTCATAGCATATCTTCACATGCTGCTCTTCCTTTTCTGCTATTACAATGTCAAGCTGCTCCCTTGCCACATCCTCGTAAGTATAACCGCTGTTCAGCGGGTTCAGAAGATAAGCCGCCACCAGCACGTCAAAGCAGTGTTCCCTTCTTTGCATCTTTAAGTACGCGAGAGAAGTCTTCAGATCAAACATCGCAAATCTGTCCACACAGTCACCGACCGCTGACAATTCGTTCAAAAGCCAGTCCTTTTCGATGCCATCCACACAGCGGACACAGTAAATATCCCGCTCTGAAAAGCAAAGACCGACTCCGCCCAGATCCGCGCTTCCTGCAAACAAGGGAAGCACATTTTCCATATCTTTAAAGATAACGGCTCCGGCTGTTTTTTCTCTCTTCGCCCGCTCAAAAACAGCTTCCGCTTCCCTTCGCTCTGTGATAACCCGAAAGAAATCCTCCACCGAATTGGAAGGCGCCGTCACTTCGAACCGCCCAAGGAGATTCTTAAACTGCAGCCTCTGAAAATAAGCGTATGCTTCTTCTGTATAAATATTCCCAAGCTTTGCCTCTGAAAAATCATAAGCAAAATCCGCGCTGCATTCAATCGTCGCCAGTTCCTTGCTCATCACTGCCAGATTCCAATGTTCCTTAAGCGCCTTCGCTGCCCGCGGCGGTTTCAGTTCGTCCGCATGCTCGCGGGCATTCTCAATGGAATGATACTCTGTGATGATCTTTGTCGCCGTCTTCTCTCCGATGCTCGGAACTCCAGGAATATTATCGGCAGTATCTCCCATCAGCGCCTTAAGCTCTATAAATTCCCGGGGCGTAACCTGATACCGTTCTTTCACATCCGCGGCGTAGTAATCCTCCACTTCCGTGCGCCCCTGCTTCGTCTTCGGAATCCGTATCTTCACACGTTCTGTCGCAAGCTGTAAAAGATCTCTGTCACCGGATATCACGCACACATCCATCCCCTGTTCCTCGCTGCGCTTAGAAAGCGTTCCCAGAAGATCGTCTGCCTCAAGACCCGCCTGCTCGATCGTCTTAATGCCCATAGCCTGAAGCACTTCCTTAATAAGCGGAACCTGCTCCCGAAGCTCTTGTGCCATAGGCTTTCTCGTGCCTTTATATTCCTTATACATCTCATGGCGGAACGTCGGCGCGTGAACGTCAAAAGCAACCGTAAGATACTCCGGCTTCTCTTCCTCCAAAATCTTAAACATAATATTCAAAAAACCATAGACCGCATTCGTATGAAGCCCTTCGGAATTCGTCAGATCCGGCAAGCCATAAAACGCCCGGTTCAATATACTGTGTCCGTCAATCAATACAATCTTTTCACTCATATAGTCACTCCAAACTAAAAATCACCTTTTACTATACACCAAAACAGAAGATTTTAAAAGATATTCCACCATATTTCTAACTATTTCTAATTCGTCATAGATGTTTATCCAAAATAAACCAAAAAAACCAAGCAATTCTTATCGTATTTATTATTGGATTAACTTTATTAACCATTGAATTTTGCAGACGTTTGATGTTAGTATATGCAGAAATCTTCAATACCAGAAAACAAATATTGATTCCTGCCTCCAACTAAGGTATGATGATAAATATCATATCAGAAAGTCAAAAAGGGAATCATTCATGAAAGTTCATATTAAAAAATATGCAGCAAAGTTTTTCTGCCTTCTTCTAACGCTGGCTCTTACCGCCGCCATACCAGCGGAAGCCGTCACTGCCGCTCCATCTAAAAACGCCGGAATGAAAAAATCCCAGACGCCTCTTGGCAAAAACGGACGGCTTAGAGTAAAGAAAACCTTTCTTGTTAACAGCAAGGGAAAGGCTGTTACACTCAAAGGCGTAAGCACCCACGGAATCAATTGGTTTCCGAAATATGTAAACCCGAAGGCTTTTAAAACACTTCGTGATAATTGGGAGGTAAACTGTATCCGTCTCGCCATGTACACAGAAGAATACAACGGATACTGCTCCGGGGGCAATAAGAAAGATTTGAAGAATCTGATCAACAAAGGGGTAAAATACGCCACAGATCTTGGCATGTATGTAATCATCGACTGGCATATCTTAAGCGACGGCAATCCTAAGAAAAACAAAGCACAGGCTACAGCCTTTTTTAAAGAGATGGCGAAGAAGTATAAAAAGCACAAAAACGTCCTGTATGAAATCTGCAACGAGCCAAATGGCAATGTAAAATGGAAAGACATCAAAGCCTATGCAAAATCAGTGATCAAAGCAATCCGTACTTATGACAAAAAGAATATCATCCTCGTCGGAACTCCTACATGGTCGCAGGACGTAGATGCTGCCGCCAAAAGCCCCATCACGGGATATTCGAACCTGATGTATACCTTTCACTTTTACGCAGCAACCCACAAATCTTCTTATCGTTCAAAAGTGGAAAAGGCTGTAAAAAAGGGGCTTCCTATGTTTGTCAGCGAATTTGGTATCTGTGAGAGCTCCGGCAGCGGGAAGATTGACAAAACCGAAGCGAACAAATGGGTAAAGTTCCTAAAGAAAAAGAAGATCAGTTATGTCTGCTGGAACCTTTCCAACAAAAACGAAAGCTCTTCTCTCCTAAAAAGCTCCTGCAAAAGAACAGGCGGATTTCAATCATCGGATTTGTCAGCAGCCGGAAAATGGTTTAAAAAATTGTAATGTACTCTCAAAAAAATGTTGTAATTTAAAAAACATTGTGTTATAATAATCATCGGCTTGAAGAAAATTCAGCTTAAGCGGATGTGGCGGAATGGCAGACGCACAAGACTCAAAATCTTGCGGGGGCAACCTCGTGTGGGTTCAAGTCCCACCATCCGCATGAAACTTATTCTGCAAACCATCGGAAATCAAAGGATTTTCGGTGGTTTTTTCTTTGTCATTTTAATTTTTTTTTCATGGATTTTGATGTATAATAAAATGATACAAAAGAAGGAGTTATGATATCTATTCAGGCTGAAATTTTCACTCTGTCCGCCATGCAGAGGCAGGACGCAAATCTGATGCGATGAAGCGCAGATACAAAAGAAAGGCAGGAATAAAGATGAGAAAAAGTATAGTAAAAATATCGCTTGCTGTTGCAGCCCTGTTTTATTTTTCACTGACCGCATCTGCCGCAGACACTTCCTGTACGCACAAATGGTCCGACTGGAAGATATCGCGGGAAGCAACATGTACCAGTGAAGGATGGAAAACAAGAATTTGTTCTGTCTGCGATAATTGGGATGTAGAAACGATCCCTGCTACTGGTATCCACAAATGGTCTGCATGGAAAACAGGCAGCAGTGCAACATGTATAAAAGATGGTTATGCATGGCAACAGTGCTTTTTATGTCATGCGTATCGGGAAAAAGACATTCCCGCTACCGGCATCCATGGATGGGGAAAGTGGTATACGGCTAAAAAGGCGACTATCTCAAAAAAAGGAACGCAGAAACGTTCCTGCAGCAGCTGTAAGAAAGAACAAACTAGATCCATTGCAAAATTAAAACCATTTGTAAAATTTTCCAAAAAGACCATACGTTTGAAAAAGTCTCAAAGGCAATCACTGAAGATAACTTATGCAAAAGGCGATTATGTAAAGAGTTGGAAATCAAGCAATAAAAAAGTAGCTACGGTGTCGAAGAAAGGAAAGATTACGGCCAAGAGAAATGGGACTGCTAGGATCACAGTTAAAATGAAATCCGGGAAGAAAGCCACCTGTACACTCAAAGTTTCACGTTAAAATCGGCGGTCGTTATGACCGCCGCTAAAAACTTACACATTTACTTGACAAACCCTTTGATTCTATAGACTGGGGGTCATAGAATCAAAGATATCCCAAATACTCAATTGTTTATTATCGTTCTTTTCTTCAAAGGAATGCAGATAATTAAATATTTGCCCGTTGTCATGCACAATCCCGTTTTCTTCGCATTTTTGATGAAAAAGCCGCATTAAATCCTTGTTGCTGGCGCTCTCTGCCATATACTGATTTCCGTATGTATGAATGTATTTTTCTTTTATCCTTGGAAACGACCGGTCTAATTGTTCGTAGAAATACTCTCGATTTCCCTCTCGAAGCGTCAATCCCATTCCAAAGCAAATAACGCCAAAAACCTTTGCTTCCGTACACATATCCAAAATACCGGAAATATTGTCTTTTGTATCGTTAATAAAGGGCAATACCGGCGTCAGCCATACAACTGTCGGTATCCCTAAATCTCTCAGCTTTTTCAACACTTCAAAGCGTTCCCTTGTCGTACTTACATTCGGCTCAATCTTTTTGCACAACTCTTCGTTGTATGTAGTCAAGGTCATTTGCACAACGCATTTTGTCTGTTCATTGATTTTCTGCAAAAGGTCTAAATCTCTCAATATACGGTTTGATTTTGTGATGACCGTAAATCCAAAACCATGCTTATATATCAGGTGCAGCGCCTTTCTGACATTCCCGATCTCCATCTCCAGCGGAATATAGGGGTCTGTCATAGAGCCTGTACCTATCATACACTTTTTGCGTTTATGCACAAGAGCATATTCCAACAAATCAACTGCATTTTCTTTGACTTCAATATCTTCAAACGCGTGTCCCATACGATAGCATTTACTTCTGGAGTCACAATAGATGCACCCGTGAGAACAGCCGCGGTATAAATTCATTCCATTTTCAGCGGATAATATCCCTTTTGCTTTCACAAAGTGCATGATGCTGCCGGCCTTTCATATCTTTCAATCGCATTGCAGATATTTCTGGCAATCAGACGTTCCTCCCGCTTCAATCCTTCATACTCCTTGCTGAACATAAACAGCTTGTTCTCGCTGTTTCGATTACAAAGCCAGTAATCCCTTGCACCGATATGAGGAACCTGACATATGACCTCCACATAAAATCTTTCATCGTAATGATACCTTGCGACAACCGACGTATCTTTTTCCATAGATAAACCTCCATCTATCCCAATTTGAACGTTTCCCCTTATTTCTCCCACCGGATTCTATGATAGCACATAAAAAAAGAAAATGTAGTATTGACTTTTTATTGATTTTCTGCTTCATTATCTCACTTTGCAGTTCTCTTTTATTCTTTCACTGTAATCTAATTTTCCGGATTTTCAATATTTACCACACAGCATATACCTACAACAGCATATCTGGAAATTGTCTGCAAATATTCTACAAAATTCATCACTTTTATACTTTTCAAGTGTCTATATAAATGTAAAACAAAAGTAAAGGACAAGATAAATGAACCTTATAAATGAAATTGAAAATAAAACTATTAAAAATGACGTTCTTAAATTTCTTGAAACTTATGGATTTAAGGGCCTGCAAGAAGCAATGGATTCCTATGTAAATATGCAGCAGATATACATATGTAAAACAAGGGCTGCTACTTCTAAAATATACATATGTGATATCAATTATGTTGAAGTACACAAGCATCTTATTACGATCCACACCGCACATGCCAATTATGAAAAATATGGTTCTCTTAATAAAGAGATGGAAATCCTATCCAAATATGGATTTGTTAAATGCTCACAAAATTGTATCGTACCTCTGACAAAAATACGGACTGTGACCTATGATGACGTTATTCTTTTAGACGGCACAAAGATAGGACTGAGCAAACGTTACGCTTCCAAAGTTCTGTTAGAATTCAGATTTTTTAAATAAAAGTCCTTAAAAACACCGGATATCCAACATTCGGACATCCGGTGTTTTTCTCTTTTTTAAATCTTAAACAGAGCTGCATCCACTGCCTGAAGATCACTTTCAGTTATGTTCCATACTCCATCTGAATTTTTCGTAACATGTACGGTTATCGTCTGCGGCTCGCCGTATGTTACATCCGCAAGCTTCTCGCTTAACAGTTCATGCACCATATCAATAGCAAGCTGATTGACATCATCTTCAGATATCTCCTTGCCTGCAACCGCTTCCTGCATCTTTGCTACCAGCTCGTCCTGCATTCCGCTGAAAATCTCCATCGGCTCTGCCGTCACTTCCACTTCAAAGCCTCCGTCAGTCTCTTTCGCATCGCCAACCGTATATTTCACCTTTGCAAAAATCTCTTCCAGCAGTTCGCGGTACTTGTCCATCGTCTCTTCCGTCGCACCCAGCGCGCTGAATCCGAGCGAGTTGGTAACCGTATCAATGTTGTTATCGAACAGCTTCTGAGCTTCTTCCTTTGTGGAGTCCGTAATCTTTGTATACTCATCAAAGTTAGCCTTGTAGCCTGCATCCAGCGTCGCCTGCACATATGATTTCGCATCATCCGGCTTCATGCCGCAGCCTGCAAGCATTCCCACGGCCATCAACCCCACCAGTATCAATGAGACATTTCTTTTCAGTATTGTTTTCATAACAATTCCTCCTGAATCACATATAATTTTGTCCTCTCTATTTTATCAGCTTTTTCCCGATTTGAAAACAGTCAAATGTGCTAAAATAATCCGCCGGCGTCTCGGCTCTTCTTATAAGCTGCGTGCTGCCATTCTCCTTCAAAAGAAGTTCCGCAGATTTAAGCTTGCCATTATAATTGTATCCCATCGCAAATCCGTGGGCGCCCGTATCATGAATGACTAACAAGTCGCCGATGGCAATCTTCGGAAGCATGCGGTCAATCGCAAATTTATCATTATTTTCGCAGAGAGAACCCGCCACATCGTATTTATGGTCGCAAGGCTCTTCTTCCTTCCCCATGACCGTGATGTGATGATATGCGCCGTATATGGCAGGACGCATCAGATTTACCGCGCACGCGTCCACGCCGATATACTCCTTATGCGTATGCTTCTCGTGAATCGCTTTTGTGACAAGACAGCCGTACGGCCCCATCATAAACCGTCCGAGTTCGGTATAGATCGCCACATCTCCCATTCCCGCCGGCACAAGCACTTCTTCATATACCCTGCGGACTCCGTCGCCGATCGCGCGGATGTCATTCGGCTCCTGATCTGGATTGTAAGGGATACCGATACCGCCCGAAAGGTTGATGAACTTAATGTGTACTCCCGTCTCCTTTTGAAGCTTTACCGCCACCTCAAAGAGAACTTTAGAAAGCATCGGATAATATTCATTTGTCACCGTATTGCTGGCAAGAAAAGCATGAATTCCGAACTCCTTCGCACCCTTCTCCTTCAAGATCTTAAAAGCCTCAAAAAGCTGGTCCGTAGTCATACCGTACTTGGCATCTCCCGGATTGTCCATAATGTCATTGCTGATTTTAAAAAGCCCGCCCGGATTGTATCGGCAGCTGATCGTCTCGGGTATACGTCCGATCGCCTTCTCAAGAAAATCAATGTGGGTGATATCGTCCAGATTAATAATCGCCCCAAGCTTATTGGCATACACGAATTCCTCCGCCGGAGTATCATTGGACGAAAACATAATGTCATCCCCGCCTGCCCCCACAGCCTCGGACAGCATAAGCTCCGTGTAAGAAGAACAGTCGCAGCCGCAGCCGTACTCTCTTAATATATCGATAAGAAACGGATTCGGCGTTGCCTTCACTGCAAAATATTCCTTGTAACCTTTGTTCCACGCAAACGCTTCCCTGAGCGCTTCCATATTACAGCGGATTCCCCTCTCATCATAGAGATGGAAGGGCGTCGGATATTCCTTTATGATCTCTTCCAGCTTCTCTTTTGTTACAAACGGTACTTTTTTCATGTCTTTCAGTCTCCTCTTAGTATATGATTGTCCTACTTTCTCTTTCTTCCTGAATTGCCAGCAGTTTGATCTCATTCGCAAGCATTCTTTTATAAAGCTCTACAAAATTCTTCTGTCCCGAATAGAGACAGGTATTCATACTGCCCTCCCCGTACTCACCGGTCATCACATATCTGGAATCGGTAATAATACCGATCTCCATCTCCCGGGGCCCGCCGATATAAATCTTGGCATTGATCTGCTGCACTGTCTGGTCGGTGATAATCACGACCTTTTTACCCGCTCTGATCAAAAGCTCAATCTCATTCAGGAAAAGCAGCAGATAATTTCTCGTACAGGTAATATACACTCTCTGCTCTACTCTAGCAAGAAGATTTTTGACCATATCCATGATATTCTTAGCCCCTTCAATGGTCACATAGCCTTCCACATGGGATTTTTCCGAGGGCTTGTTTGCAGACAGCCACACCTTCGTCTCCTCCAGTCTGCGGATACAGTTTTTGCAGAACTCCTCTAAAGGTACAGGGATATATTTCTTTGTCGTCCCCTCTTCCGCCAGATAAGCGGCGCCCTTCTCCGTCATGCTGGCAAGGGAACCGTATGCATTCGACCTCGATATCCCGAGAAGTTTCGCCACCTCGTATCCAGTAATCTTCCCTTCGCAGAGCAGGCACTCATAGATTCCCGCCTCCTGACGGGTAAGCCCGAATTCCGTAAGCCTTGCGGTAAAAGCATTATTCTCCATGTTCTTCCCTCTTTTGCCGGTTTGATGAATGTATGTTAGTAGTTCTTTTCAGAAACACTATACTGTATATTTAATTGCTTGTCAAGATAGGTTTGCAATTCGGGAATGTTCAATACCAACTAATATATCAAAGATATAATTTTCTTTTAGATTATATAATCTGCTATACCACATGGATGCGACAGGTATCTATCGTTTACTTTGTCAATAAAAGCTTAGTATCCATGTCTAAAAATATTACCAAACCATGTCTGAAAAATCTCCAAATATATATTCTGCCACTCTATAAGACGCATAAATTTTCTAACTTTATTGATTTTTTAATTCTAAAGTTGAGTTATCGAAACAGATTCATTTATATTTCGCGAAATTAATAATATAAATCCGGTTATCTATCGGATATTTCACGCTCAGAGCGCTATCAGTATGTTTTTGTGATACCAGTGCATAAATGAGATCCGCTTACCTTTTGCCATGCACCATGTTACTCAAAACGAGGCTTCCGTGTCAATAACAAGAGCTGATTGAAGACAACGCAGCAGATGAAAATTTAGACAAACGAAACATACGGTTAATTAGTACGGGTTATACTAGTAATTAATTTAGATAATAGAGTAATTAAAACAAAATGTACATATAAACAAATCAAGCGGAGAAACAGTTAATCTTCTACCGTCTCTCCGCCATTTTTATTCTATTGACTTATTTATGATTTGTGATGCTTAAATGGAATGATGTTGGGGTCAAAAGCCCCCTAATATAGCACCTTAAAAACTTCACACAGATTCCCATCAACCGCCAAATGTGGTATACTATATCTATCAGAGAAAGGCGGTTGATAAATATGTCATTTAGAGCAAATTCCAGCCAACAGATATCTTTCACCGACAGCTTTAACGGACTTACTTCCCGGGAGCAGAAAGCCCTGGAGAACTCCTGGGCAAAGACATTTGCTGAAGACATCTTTCCTTCCATAAATGAGGAGCCTTTCCGTGCGCTGTATTCAGACAGCGCTTCTAGGCCGAATA
>VIQU02000039.1 GCA_010206225.2 Lachnospiraceae bacterium MD308
GTCATCCACTATGGTATTAACTGGTCTTGGAACTGCTCTGATATCAGCAGGTACGGGCATAAAAATCACCTCTTTATATAGTCCTATTATATCATATTAGGACTATATATAATAGTGTTTTATACACAATTTTACAAAAATCTGAATGGATTAACAGGTGTGGCACGGTTAAAAATGGCCATTTTTTTAAGATTATTACTTTTGCTTAGCTAGTTTTGAATGTATTATATAGTTTTTTACGAGTTTACAGGTCTATTCTATAGTCCGGTAAATTGGGAAAGTTTTAATTTATTGAAATGTAGAAATAAGAAGTATACACAAGAAGATGTTGAAAATATTGTATCTGCATTTTGGGATGTTATTATAGATGCGCTTTCAAATGGCGATTCTGTAAATCTTAATGGTTATGCAACAATAGGAACAAAGTATATGGCAGAGCGAAAATCGAGAAATGTAGCTGAGAATAGAGAGATGACTGTTCCAGAACATTATCGAGTGTACTTTAAAGCAGGATCAAAACTAAATCAGGCTGCAACTGCTTTTACACAAAAGCAGTTAGGGGGTGAAAAATGAATAACGAATTACATAAAAAGGATATTATAGACAAAATATCAGAGAAATTGATTAATGAAAAGATATCCATAGGTGGCAATGGCAATAAGTATAAAAAAAAATATCATCTAAAATATACACGGAAGATTATTGTAAATGTATTAAATGCTTTTTGGGATGTGGTATATGAATCTATAGAGAACGGCGATTCTATTAAGATAAACAATTATGTCAAGATGGAACCTAAATATTATAAAGCAGTCAAACTAAATGCTAATGGTTTCAATAATATAACAGAGAATATTGTACCAGCACGATATAGAATCAGATTTACGATGGGTGAACGTCTGAAAGATGCATGTAAAAGATTATCACAAAAGAAGTGTAATGATTTTGCTAAAGACTGAAAGGTTACAGAGTTATGGGGGAAACAATTTATATGAAGGAAATCAAAAATCTACAAGAAAAAAGACTGATTATCGCAAGACATATCATGTTAGAGCAGATCGAGCCTACGGACGAAAATATCATCAAAGCATGGTGTAAGACATTTTCCGCTGATAGATATAAGTTAGAACACACAGAAGATACAGAATTATTTGACTGGATGCGGAGATATATTAGTAGTAATAATGTGAAATCCTGTAAAGAACAGTTGGCACGATTGCGGAGAAAAGGTGAAAGAAATTTAAAATCAAAGGGTGGGCGTGTTGGATATGGTGCAAAATTAGTGAAGGAGCCTAAAGACGCATTGGCTACATACAATATATTAACAAAAGGTAAGAAATATTCTGGTAATTATACAGCCTTATGCTTGCGAATTGGGAGATTGCCAAAAAAGATTGAAGGTGAATACATAGATGAATAAAGTTCCACATTGCGCTGAGTGTGAGAGATGTCAATGTACGGATTTTATCTACAAAGATTACTATTGTTGTGAAGAAAATGATACTATGCGGATATTTAGCAGACTTGGCGTAGATCATCCACCGAAAACAAGTCCTGTATGGTGTCCATTGAGAGATAAATAATTGCCATTACAGAGCAATCAAAATAGTCTGTAAAACTGAAATTCAAGAAAATCTAATAACTATCAACAGTTTCGTTTGTCCAAATCTGGACAGTGAAATTCCATTAAATATTATGAAAACTGAATATTTGAAAACGTAAGCGATATAAAAGACCGCGCTGTTCTTAGTGTGGTCTTTTTGTGATTCAAAAAATCAAAAATCTAACATTTCTGAAATTTTACTAATCAAGTTAGACATACAAAAAATTTTGTTAAATCTAAACATTTCTTGAATTTCTGGTAATCTAGGAGGTTCAATGGGTAATGACATAAAATGTATGTACTTTAACCACAGATTCAAAGATAAGCCACAAGGTAAACAGTGTGGATGGGTACAGAAAAGTTTGACACAAGTAAATATTACGATCGAAAATTTAGCAGATGCTTTAGTTCATGGGGCATCATTTAAGCCAGGAGTATTAGTAGGAGGGAATAAAACTGAAAACTGGATAGAACAACAATTATTTGGTCTTGATTTTGACGATGGTATAAGGATAGAAGAAGCCTATAATAAAGTTATTTCTCTTGGAATTACACCATGTTTCATGTATACGACATTCAGCCACAAAGAAGAACATCATAAATTCCGCATGATATTCTGTAATGATACAGTAATTACAGACGGAAATATCAGGGATAAGCTACAGGCTACGCTTATGGGAATTATTGGCGGTATTGATGAGGTATGTTTTAACCGTGACAGATTATTTTTCGGCGGTAAAGGGCATACAGTATTATATCCTGATTATGATACAAGGATAAATGCAGAATCCATCATAAAAAAATACTGGAATGATGATTTTGAACAGTACATATCTAATGCAAAACCAAAATCAAAGAAGAAAAAGGATAGCACCGCTGCCAGTAAGAAAAATAAAGACGCTGATACTGCAAAAGAGTGTACTACATATGAAAATCTGAATATAAAAGCAATCAAAGAGCATGATATAGAGTATTTACGCAAGGTATTAGCACATGATCCGATAGAATTTGAGAATAAAAATGAGTTTTGGGATTATATCTACTCTGAATTGGATATAGCGGAACTGATTGATATAGACGATCCAAGGTCATTTTGTTGTGTTTTGCATGATGACCATAATCCATCTGCAAATATCTTCACTACGCAAAATGGCGTACAGAAATATAGATGTTGTTCTGAAAATCTCACGCTGAATATCAAGCAGTTAATTGAATTGTTAGGCGATTTTAAGTCTGAATACAAAGCAATCCAATTTATCATGAATATCTACAATCTATCTATCAAAGAATCCCAATGGAGCATAGAACAGAGAGAAAACATTGACCTTATGATAAGCAATATCACGCTGAATAAGTTTAAAGAATTGTGTCCACAGGCAGATAAAAATATCAAATATGCGAAAGATACATTCCTTATGATGCTTTCTATTGCAAGGAATAATGTCTACAGTGAGAAATTCTCTAATGATGATGGTGAAATCGTGTTCTTTGTAACAAATAAGAAGTTAGCTGATTATTTGGGGAAGGGTAACAGCCAGAAAAAGATTGATAAAGTGAGTAAATACATAAAGATGCTGATTTACCATGATCTGATCCGTATTCTTGATGATGATAAGATTCCAAAAGAATTACTTTTCAAGGCTATTAAATATTCTGGTACTGATAAAAGACAGGGAAATCATGTCAGCTTCTATGCTATTCCATCATGGGTAATTCAGCAGTTAAGTACTATTGAAAATAATGGTGTCAGATGGAAGGAAAAAGGCTATAGGATTGCAGGAATATCATTTGATATGTTCTACCGTTCTGAAGGATTCGATGTAGCAGCTTCCATATATCCGCAATATAAGAAAAAGAAGAATGAATATGGTGAGATTGTAGACCGTACTCCCACAAAAGCCAGTGATGAGCGTACTTTGAAGATTTCCGAGATAATATTACAGTGCATCCAGCGAAAAGGATATTGTACCGAAAAGGAAGTTGTCTATATTCTTGGGAATAAATATAGATATGAAGTTACTGAAACGCAGATTAAGCGTAGTTTAAATGAGATTATGGATTTATATGGATTGAAAAAGGTCAAAGCAAATAAAGCATTGAAGGAGCAGTATCATATTAAATCAGAAGGTTATCCCAATATCATTATTGAAGATGTTGTTTAATGGGTGGATAGGGAGGTAAAAGGGTAGGGGTATATAACTAAGATATATATGTTATATAACCCACCCCTTTTACCCCTATTGGCTGTCAATATCAAAATTAAGATGTCCCCAATTTTGGGGAAAACATTAAAACTGAATACAGTATTTTACAGAGACAGTATGAATCAATCGTATTGTCTCTTTTATTATGATTAGTGATTCGGAGCATACAAATCTGGATGTTCAATTATTAGCTGACCACGAAATCGTGGCTAGTTATCTAAAGACATATCGAAAGGAAGTATTTTAAAGTAAAAATGAGAAGCAAAAAGAAATTAGCAGAAAGAAAAGAATTTAAAGAATATTTGTCAATAGCAGATAAAAGAGTATTGGATATCAAAATGTCAGGTATAGAATTGATTGCAAATGATGAAGTGTTTGTGCTGGTAAATGGCACAAATAATTATTGGATGTCTAATTATGGGCGAATGACAAATAATTTACGTGGTTATTTCCATATGCACAAAACAGGGTGTGTACATTTTACGCTCAGCGGAATAGATACAAAAATAGAGACATATACAGACAGACTTGTGGCAGAGCATTTCCTTGAGAATCCACATAACTATAACAAGATTTGGCATATTGACCGTGACAAGAATAATTGTTATTACAGGAATCTTGTATGGGTAAATAATGACGAATACATAGATTTGGAACGGGGTATTTTACTTGTTGAGGAATTGGGAAGGCAACAGGAATACATACCATATATTACACTGAAGTCTAATGCGGCATACTCAATCTGGAACGGGATATATATTCGCTGCTATAAAGATAAAAGGGTTTATGAAGGTGCATTTATGTGTGATCTGTGGAAGAATGATACAGATGCTTTTGCTGAATGGTGGAGTTCAGAATATTATGAATGTGACGGTGAATCAATGGCAGTTGATAAAGATTTATTATTCCCCGGTAATAAAGAGTATGCTCCGGATAAATGCTGCATAATTCCTCAGACATTAAACACTATGCTATCAAACTGTAAGAAACATAGATCTACCTGTCGGCTTGGTAAATGGAGAAAGCCTAAAATGGAATTGCCATTGGGAGTAAGGTATGACAGTAATATGCAAATGTATTATGGTGAGATCAAACCATATGGACATGATGAGGTTATCAGGTTATCTTATTGGGATACTCCAGAAGAAGCATTCGAGGAATATAAAAGGCATAAACAGGCAGACATATTGATTATGGCAGATAAATATAAGAATAAGGTTCCTAAAAAGGTATATGATGCGTTGCTGAAGTATGAAGTAAAACCATATTAATGTGTATATGATAAGTGATTGATAGGGCATATCGGATGTAAAAGTCTGGTATGCCTTATTTTTTTACGAATTTTCAGAGGGTATAGTTGAATATAGTAGGTACTTAAATATTTCTGATGGAAACATACCCTCCCCCTGATATGGTGGGTTGAGGGTATTAAAAGGATTTAGCTGAGACGATGATATCTTGGCCGAGTCCTTGTTTTTACGCTTACATTTTAAGAGGTTTGCTTTGCGAGAAAGCGATAATGATAGTTGAAGCGTATTTTCGGCTCATATGTATCTGTGTGCCGTCAATGAGATGGATATCATCACCATGTATAGATTGAATATGGTTCATTGATACAATACAGTTTTTAGTGCATCTAAGGAAACCATAAGGTGACAGATTTTTTAATTCATTGACTAATGATCCGTATTTATGGTATGTTCCATGCGTTGTATGGACAGAAATATCATGTTTCTGGATTTCGAGATAAATAATATCATAGATATTGATTTTTATTATGGATTGTTTGTCTTGCTTAGTTCTGCATATATAGGTTTGATGTGTGGTGCGGTATAGCTGCAGTGCTGTTTGTAAGCCGGATATTTCATACTGATCTAAAAATGAAGCCAAGTCGTTATATAGATGATTATCTGTTGAGATTTTCTCTAACCAATTCATTGATTCTTTTTCCTTTATGTTTCTATGTATAAGACACTTTAAGAGCGAAAAACTTATGCGGATTTTGATGGTTTTGGGGTGGATTTGGGAGAAATTTCCTGTTATGTTGTGAGATGTGTTTGTCGTGTAGCGTCGGGAATTGTCGAGGATTGTGGAGAGGTGGGATGGAGGTGTATAATTTTATAAAATTAATTAATTGATAAAGGATATAAAAAATATGGAAAATAAAAGTACTAAAAGAAAGTCGGATCATAAAATATCTGATACAGTAGGAAAAATTGTAATTATAATTATAGTTCTGTTATTTATTTTTTTGCTACCAGATTTAATTTATAATATTAGAGTGTTATTATTACGAATAGGAATTTTAAAAAGAATTGCAATACCGGATTTAGATAATGAAAAATATATATCAATGATGTTAACAATAATTTCGTGTTGTACTACCGGGATAATAAGTTTTATTGCATATCGTTTGTCTAAAATTTTAGGTGTAATGGAAATAAATAGTCAAAAAACAAAACTAGCACTTTTAGCAATAAGATTAATGAGGAATATCGAGTATAATAGTGAGATTATATTTAAGATGTCTAAGGATATTTGTAATGACTTATCTAATTTACAATGTGAAGAAATATTTTCAGAAATAGTAACAAGATTATATTCGTCGCATGCGATAGATAAAAATGAAAAAGATATTTGTTCTGATTATCTAAAATTGGTGGAAAAAATATATAAGGCACAAAAATTAATTGATACAAAAGGCGGGCAAGATGGAAATGAGCAAAAGTTAACAAAACAAATTGATAAATTTTCTGATAATTATTTTAAAGATAGTGGCGATATACTTAAATTTAATGACAATTTCAAATCTATAATAGAAAAGCTTGAGCAAATAAGTGTTGGAGGAGATACTGATGTATAGAAGTCCAAATGAAGATTATAAATGGATGACATCCAAAGAAAAAAATAAAAAAAATCAAATAGGAAGAAAGTTCTCAAATATTTTTAAGATTTTATTAGATCCTAATTATTATGAAGGAACTCCGTACGGAAAATATTTTAATGAGATTAATAGAGAAGGTCATAGTAGTATTTATATTAATGACGATTTGGAAGTGGAATTAAAGCAAATAAAAGAATGCAAAAATAATGAGATGAAATATTTGGTTGGCTTTACTGCCATAGGAAAAACAACACTATTAAAAAATTTTTTTAAAGTACATAATAGAGATGTTTTGGTTGATGATGAAAATTTAATTATTTATATTTCATTTTACTCTGCAGATTTGTTAGCTGATAATCCACAACAGAGTGTTGAAAATGAGATTGTAAGCTATATTTCTAGAGCAATAAATATTTTGTTAGAAAGAAAACCCGAAATAATTGAAGATGAGTCTCTTTTTTGGAATGATTTTTATGATTACATTAATAAGATTAAGCCTACTCTTTTACAAAGTGAAGATTTAATTCCAGATTCTTCCTTTTTTTCTTCAATTATGAAAAAAACTAATGAGCAGAAAAAACAGCAATTGATTAATACATGTAAAAGAAAAAGAACGGAATATCATTCGAGTATGTTAAAGTTTGTTTTAAAACATTTTCCTCGGATTAAAAATGTAATATTTATATATGATGATATAGAAACCAAAGAAGCAATATTCCATAGACCTTTAGTTGAAGTGGCGCAACATATTCATTCATGTTTTTCGCTGTTAGATAACAAAGAAAGTCACGTGAAAACAATAGTATCTTTGCGAGCATATACATTTAGAAGCAATATTGATAGGCAATTGGAAGCAAGAAGACAATGTATTGAAGAAAGTACGATTTTAAAAAAGAAATCTGTAGATATTCATGATATTTTTTCTGTTAGATTCAGGGAAATAGAAAAAATTGAAAAACAACGAGAAAATGTTAAAAATTTAAATAGTTATATAGAGGCAAAAAAACAATTATCGCTTGTTGAAGATAAAATGGCGAAGAGTTTTGGAAATATTATATATAAACTTGCCAATTGTAATTTGTGTAATGCAATGGTCATGTATAGTTCTGTTTTAGTCAATGTAGAATGGATTTCCAAAAACGAATATGAAAAAGATGGTAGATTTCGTGTGTCGGCAGAGAATTATCGTTTAACTGCAGATAATGTTTTTAGTGCTTTAGCATGTGGTAATGAAAGTGCCTATTCAGATAAAAATAATAAATTTTTCCCTAATTTGTTAAGGAATTATAAAGAAGAGGGTACAGAGCTATTTAATTTGTATATTATAAGATACTTAATCCGTAAAGAAGCAACAGATTTATATGGAGAAAAATATGTTGAGGGACAAGAAATTTTAAAAGATATTGTGGGGCTTTTTGTGAACAGTGGGGATTCAACAGCAAAAATGGAAATATGGCAATCAAAGGTTTGGGCAAGTCTTACATATCTGCATAATACAGGTGTGCTACTAAGAAGCATATATGATATAGAAGATATAAATGAAGAACAGATAGAAAGAAAATATAATGGTTTTTATAAACTATATTTATCGCCTAGAGGATTACTTCTGTATGAGCTATTTTCTAAAAATGCTCTTTTATTACAACTTTATCGAGATGATATATGTACAGATATAGAAAATAATGATAAAATTACTAATGATTTGAAAACAGATGAAATATTGAAATATTTATTAGAATATATCTCAAAGTTGTTTGCATGCGAAAAAAAGTATATTAGTAACGCATCATTTTCACTAAAAAAGTATTGTGATTTATTTGGGCAGGAATTAATAACAGCATTATTATTGGAAGGAGTTGTTATTAATATAAAAACATGCTATCCAGAAAATACTCAAGAATACAAAATGTTGATGCATAGTGCAAAGAATCTGATAAGGGAAATGAAGCATTATATTAGTATTATAAAAAAAGAATATAATATTATATTTAAGACTACTGATTATCTTGAACATGTTATATTAGAGGAAGGAAAAGTTGTATGAATATTAAATAATTATTTATCATTTTACCCCACAGGAAACTTACCTCGTACCCCATTCAAACCGCAGATATAATCCATATCCACATCATAAAATTTGGCAAGCTTAATCAAGGCATCAACAGGAATACGTGTTTTGCCAAGTTCGTAATCAGCATAAGTGCGCTGACCGATATTTAAAATATTTGCGATCTGAGTTTGGGTATAATCGTTATCTTCACGTAATGCGCGGATACGTTCTCTGTAATTCATAATCTCACCTCGGGATTATTGTATCTAAGAGTTATAAACTCTATTGACTTTTAGAGGAATAAACTCTAAAATGAATGGTAAGATTACTTTTGAGGAGGAAATGAAAGATATGAAAAAGACAAATGTATTTTTGGGATTATTATTTGTATTAATTCTTTTGGTGGGATGTGGTAATCAAGAGATTAAAGAAGAAGAAAAAGAACCGCAATATGCAGATAAAGTATTTATAGAGGACATGTCTAAAGGATTGCAGGCAAGATGGGATTTAAACAGTAAAGATGAGCAGAAAGAAGGTTATGATGAAATTCCTGCACAAAGTGATGAGAACAAAAAAATGATGTTAAGTTATATAAATGCAGAACTTGATATTATAGGAAAATACAAAGATGAAAAGTTTGAAGATAGTAAATTACAAGAATTGGCAATTAAATATATTAATTTATTAAATCAGCATAAAGAAGCTTGCGATTATATTACTGTTGATTATGAAAAATATGATGAAGAATTCCAGCCTATATATAATGAACGTAGCAATGTAATAAAGACTATGGTTGAAGATTATGGTATGAAGGTTGAAGAAAAACATCAGGGTACATTAGATGATTTTCTGACCAATTCAAAATTAGTATCGGAACAGAAAGCCAAAGAAGAAGAGATTGATAAAATGCTTAGTAATATTCAGTTCAAGGAAACGGAACGGTCTGATGAATGGGGAACATATCAAGCCGTAGTTGAGAACACTACTGATATTGATTTTAAGACTTTTAATGTCAATATAAATCTTTTAGATAAAGATGGAGTTATTGTAGAGACTGCATATGATAATGTTAGTGCGTTTAGCAAGGGAGCAAAAGTAAGATTTGAGTTTACCACAGATAAAAAATTTGATTCTACTCAAGTAATTGCAGACTGGTGGGAGTAACTGGTGAGAAGTTGTTTTATGGCTAAAGGAAAAGTGCGACAATTTTATAAATATATTTTTGGCAGCGATCTTGATTTCTATGAGGAATTTACGATACATTTATCAGATGAAGAACAGGGGAGGTTTTTCGACGATAATCCTGATTTTATGTGTGATTTTCCAGTGAAACGTGATAAAATGTATTTGTTGAAGGAGCGAATGTTTAGAAGGATTCTGAGGAAAATTGGGAAGTGTGAGGGAGGAAAAGGATAATGCTTAAATATCTTGTGTTGAAAAAACAGAGATTTAGAAAAGAGATATTCTGCTTTCTTTTTATTATTTTAATTGTTGGATTAAATGGATGTGGGGGAAAATCTAGCAATTCTGAAAAATCAAAAACGTCAACAGGGGAACTACAACGAATACTCAAAGAGTATGAGGCATTGGACAATCAGTATAATGTTTATTCAGTGGGTTCATTTGAGAATTTTACAGAAGCACTTGTAAATGGAAGAAGCATTTCGTCTTCTAAGAATGCTTCAGACGAAGAAGTTGAAACTGCCATAAAGGATATGAAAAGTGCTTATGAAAATTTGGTTGATTTAACAGAACTCAAAAATCTTATAGATAAATATGGACAGTTAAAAAATAGTGATGGAGATTATACTGAATCATCTTTTTCACTTTTTGCAAAGGCAATTGATGAAGCAAAAAAAATATTAGTCGATCCTAATGTGACACAAAATGATGTAGATGCAGGAATAAATGATATCAATACAGCCTTTGATGGACTAGAGGAAGATGCATGGACGGAGCCTTTATCTGACAAAGAAAAACAGCAAGTTATTGATAAATGTATTACTGACTATGTTTTTGAGGAAGACAAAAGCTTCATTTCCAGTGATGTTGCAGATTGGGATATTCATATATATCCTGAATATGATAATATGATTGCTGCAAGATGTAATCAGCCAGGAAAAACTGAACCGGGGCATAAAATGGCTGTTGCCGCATTTGAGATAGTGAATGATACATTAATTCCTAAATATGAAAATGTGAATTGGGGAGATTTGTTATTGGAATCTGAAAAAGATGAAAAATATATTAAATGGCTTGAAGAAATAGGATATATCAACGAGTATGGTGATCCACGATAAATAAAAACTGGAACAATAAATTTAATTGTGTATTATTGTGAGTTTGTATATAAGAATTATTGCTTTATGCTTTGCAATGTGGAAATTTGGTAAGCATTATCGTTCGGTGCCTTGAAAAATAGGCTTGACATGTGGATAGAACACCTATAGCCTTTTGTGAGAAATGATCAGATTTTAAGAATGTAAACCTACCGGCATACACCTATAGCACCAGTACCCCATAAGTACCCACTATATGAGTGAATACGGCACTTATTTTCAATAAAAAAACAATCACCCAACAAGAATATACCTACAGCAGTAAAAGCCGAGAAATGCCCTTAAAACGCAAAATAGAGCTACAATATAAGCACAAAATTAAAGCCTTGACAGACTGAAATAATCAATCTGCCAGGGCTTATTTTTTACGATTTTCTCACGCTATAACAACCATCCAAAATGCTCCCATCATTCAACCAATGTATCAACCCTATACAAGATATCATCAATATAATTGCTGTCAGGGTTATAAACAAATACGCTTTGCACCTTATCACCTTTTGAAAATTGCTTTGAATCATACTTGACATAAAAACCAAACTGATCAGAGCCGTTGCCATCATTATCTAATACAATAGCTTCAATAACTTCTATGATGATCTTTCCGTTTCGGTTTTTTAATATCTCTGTCATTGCGTCATAGTCGTTTTTCGTGCGAGTAAAGTACACTTCTGTATTATCCCATCCATGCAAGCCCTTGTCTGCTTCCATTGCTTCATTATTTGCTGTTATACTGTCTGATACACTGTTAACTACATTACTTAATATATTACTTATATTATCTGCTTTAATACTGCCATGATATTCTTTTACCGTGATACTGTTACACCCTATTAATAATACTGTTGTCATAGTTACCATCATCATTCTAACCATTCTGTTTTTCATCTCTCTTTCTCCTTTACTGATAATATTTTGTGAGGGTACAACCGTATAAGCTGTACCCTTAAAATGTTCTATGCCGTGATTCGTTTCCGTTTCTCTGTCTCTACCTCTGTACTGCCGTAGTAGTTCCGTATATCTTCCATACTTAATTTCTTATGACTTCTTTTCCTGAATGCTTCCGTGTGAAAGTACCATTTCTTTTTTTCTCTAGCCCATTTAAAGCCGATACTCTTTAATGTGTCCTTATAGTCGTATGTGTTACCGTCTACCCATATCCAGCAACCAACTATTTCTATGTTGATACCTTCAAATGTTATGATCTGCTGTAATACTTCCCTTAACTTTGCATCCTCTGAAAAGTCATATTTCATATTATTAAAGTCTGTCTTTGCGTTGTTCTCTTTGTTGTCCGTTGATTTGCTTTCGTGTCTATCCTTTAATACTTTGAATAGTCTGTCATACTCTGCATTGATTTCTTGTGTCGCTTCCGTGCTTCCGTTTGCGTTGTCGGGGTGATACTTCTTTAATAAATCTCTGTACTGTCTTCTTAATTCTTCTAATGTATTCACATCTTTAAAGTATTTACTCATAGGGTGCTACCTCCTTAAAAATAAATGATTGATTGTTGTTAAAACTATTATACACAAATAAATGTGCATAGTCAAGCAAACATGCACAGAAATATGTGTACAAAATATACAAATATATTCACATATTTTTGTGCATATCATCAATAGACTATGCACATATTTATGTGTATAATGTGATTACAAGGTCAAGCAAGACCACAACAAACAAAATCAAATCAGGAGGTAGCCATTATGTGTATGAGTAAAAAAGAACTTGAAAGCAAGGTACAGGAGTTTAGAAGTCTGAAAGCAATGAAAGAAGAGCTTGAAAACGAATTGAAAGCGGTTGAGCATTCCATCATTGAGTACATGACAGAGAATGAACTTGATACGGAAATCACCGACACGGCAAAAATCACCTACAAGCCACAGAGCCGCACGACATTAGACAAAGAGAAGTTGACAGAGATTTTAGGTGATGATCTGAAGCCGTTTGAGAAAACAACTTCTTACAACGTGTTAAGGGTGAAATAGTCCAGCAGTAAAGGGGGTGACGGTTAAGCCGTGGGGGATTCAGTTCCCCGCTTCCCTATCGGTAGAAATACCGTAACAACAACATTAATCAATCAAATATGAAAGGTAGGTATTTAACTATGATGAAGTGGAAAGCAAGAACAGAAACAACTAACATCGGCATTTTGGAGCTGGGCAATCTGACATTCAATGAGGACTACATGGAGGTATCTATTGATATTTGCGATATGTCCGACTGTCTGAAAGCTGAAATCAAAAAGGCTGTAGAGATTGCAAAGGTGCAGTACACCAAAGAGCATGAAGCGTTAAATGCTGAATATGGTTACAGTCTTCACACGGTATGGAGTGACAAGCCTGTAAACATGGATTTTACATACTTGCGTGTAGTTCTGGAAGCTGGAAAGCCGATTGATTATAGTATTTGTTTTGGCTTTACAGATACGGTTGATTCGCAAATGGAATGTTGGGGTAACAGTATTACGGTTGACTTGTCAGAGCATACAAACGAATTGAAAAAAGCAATCATTAAAGTATTGCTTGACAAGTTCTTTTAATCAGTCAGCGGTAGCAACTAACACGGGGGAGCGAAACAACTCCCACAACAATTAAAAAATCGGAGGTAGAACACTATGAAAGCAGATGAAGTTAATTATGATAGACCATTGACGGAAGAAGAAAGGGTATTTAGTGCTAACTTAGAAAATTATGATTGGCTTTTTAAGTATATGAGTATAAACAAGTTGGATCAGGAAGAATGGTATGATATTTTGATTCTGCACTATTTAAGGGCAGTTAAGAAGTATCTTAATATCCCGCATTTACAACAATATGAATTTTCAACAATCCTTTTTAGAACGCTGGATAATGCGAGGATAAACTACTTTAGAGATATGAACAGAGAAAAAAGAATGCCATCGGGCGGTATAGTATCCCTTGATTGGGAAGAAGATTCTATGAATGGGAAACGCACTGCACCTATGACATGGATTGATTTAAAACAGTCTGTAGAAAAAACGGTTATGTATCATGAAATGATATCGGAAATACTTTCAAACTTGAATGATGTTCAGGCTGAAATTTTCAAAATGACAATGGAAGAATACAATCGTGAAGAAATTAAAAGGTATCTTGGAATAAAAAAGGGTACATTTTGTAATCGGATGAGAGAAATTAAGCATGTAGTAATTGACTACCTTTCAGAGTAGGGAGGTAGTCACAATGGATAATTATAAATTGGAACCATTAACAGACTTTGAACGGAAATTTGCAACGGAAAACCATAATCTTGTATATGACTTTCTTCATAGACACGGTTACAGTTTGGAAAATTATTATGATATTGCAATTTTCGGATTTTTGAAAGCGGTGCAGATATATAACCGTAGGGAAGACTTACGGAAAAAATACGCTTTCCCCTTTATCAGTCAGCAATATATAAGGTCAGAGATTGGAAACCATTGCAGAATGGAAGATGCAAAGAAACGGAAACCATCTGGAACATTGGTTAGTTTGGATGCGGAATATGCGGAAACGGAAAATTTATATAATTGTATCGGTGTTATTGGTGGAAAATCGCCTGAATCTGAAATAGTGGCAATGGAACAAATGACGGAAATGTTAAGCAGTTTATCAGACACACAGCGGAAAATTGCGGAATTAAAAGTTGATGGATATAGCAGCAAGGAAATATATTCAGCGTTGGAAATGAAACCATCAACATATTATGTGGAAGTAAATCGGATCAAGAAAGTTTTAGCGGAAATGATTGGTTAGGGTATATCCCTAATCAGTCAGCAGACAACGGAAAGGACAGAAAATATTATGTTTGAATTTAGAATCATTGATACACCAGATGGAAACCAGATCATAGATCGGAACCTTAAAACGCCATATAAAGCACTTACTACGCTTCAGATGGTGGAATATCTGGAAATGGATAACAGGCTTGCTTATATGGACAGGGTGGAACGGAAAGCAAGAGCAGAGGCAGAGCGTAGACGGAAAATAGCAAGGAATCCTATATATAAAATGGCTTGTCTTTGTGGATTGGTTTAATCGGAAAGGTGGTAATAAATATGCTTACATCAAAATTTTTCAATATGGTAAAAGTAGTTGTTACACATGGGATCAATGAAACTATGAAGGAAAACAGCCGATTTGCGGCAGAAGTCAATTTATCCTTACAGCGGTATGCAGTCAAAGATTGGGGAAATTTGGATGATGAAGACAAACAGACGAATGAGGAAGCGTTAAAATATCCTGATGATTTGTACTTATTGGCAGCATATGAAACTTGCAAGGGGAAAATCTGGATTATTACTAACCGTATATCGGAAAATGCCGGAGACAATGCTACAACGGTATGTTTTCCAAGTGAAAGATAATAGCGGATTGTGTGGACTGTCTGAAATATAGGCAGTCTACAACATTAGGAAGGTGGATATTATGGCAATAGTAATTACGAATGGAAATCATTATATTACATATACAGACAATGGGGCAACAAAGAAAACCACGGATATAAATAATGCTTTTCAATTCTCAACCGTAGCGGAAGCAATAAAGGGAATGAAGAAAGCGGAGGAAAAGACTAAAAGCTATTTTGTGTTTGATACGCTTACACAGCGGATTTTATGGAAGTGGATGACAGAGGAAGAAATAAAGGAAATGCGGAAAAATAAAGTATCTCTGTCAATGGTAAGGCGTGATAGCAAAGGAAAAATAAAAAGAAAATCTTATTCAGAGGACACAAGAAAACTGATATATCTTCATGCTGGTGGACGTTGCGAGTTATGCGGAAGGAAAATTTTGCTTGAGGATATGACAATAGACCATATCACACCATTAGCAATGGGCGGTGAGGATGATGTGGAAAATTTATCTTGTACTTGCTATCCATGCAATTTGTTTAAAGGAAACATTTTACCATCGGACTTTATGGAAAGAATAACGGATATATTTCTGTATCAGATGGAAAAGCAGCATAAAGATAGGGTTAAATGGAAAATCGTACATAAAATGTTGAATAAGATGATATGATTTAGTCGGCACTGGTGGAAATTTTCTGTCAGTGCTGATTGAAAAAATGGGAAAGGAGTGTTATAATATACACAGAAATCAATGTATATTATATAATGGAGAAGATGTTAATGGTAAATTATAATAAATTAATGGAAAAATTAAAAGAAAAGGGAATTACTACCTATACAATCAGACAAAAGGCTTTAATACCGCAAGGAACGCTTGCAAAACTTAAAATGTGTAGCGGTGCAACAATGAAAGAAATTGAGAAAAAGCTACAGGAATACAAAGATAATCATAATGGAAAAGATTTTATGTGTGATGTGTCAACAAAGACGATTGAGGATATATGCCAGTTGTTACAATGTCAACCAGAAGATTTGATTGAGTGGAAAGTTGATCTAAAACCAGAATTGTCATATGAAACCAGATTTAAGGAGTGATGCTCTATGCGGAAACTAAAGGTATACTTAGATACATCAGTTATTAGTTATCTTTCACAGGAAGATGCGCCGGAACGCATGAAGGACACATTGGAACTATGGAAAGATTTTGTCAATGGAAAATATGACGTATATCTTTCTCAAGTAACATTGGATGAAATAGAGAAGTGTTCTGAAAGCAAAAGGAATAAACTGTATGACTATTTGAGTGATATTGAGTACACCAAATTGGAAATTAATGAGGAAATCGTGGAACTTGCACAGAAGATTATTGATATGGGGATATTAAGACCGAAGAGCTTTGATGATTGTCAGCATATCGCCGCCGCTGTTGTCAATGCTTGTGACTGCATCATATCATGGAATTTCAAGCATATTGTAAATATCAAAACGATTAGGGGCGTGAGAGCGATTACTAATCTGGAAGGTTACAAGGGAATAGATATTATCAATCCATCTGTATTATTGGAAAGTGAGGGATGATTATGGAAGCATTGGTTATTAGTCCTGATTTTACGATTGAGGATATTCACAAGATCAGGGAACAGAATTATGAACGGACAAAAGATATGACAGTAGCGGAAAAGGTTGCGTATTACAACAATTCCGGCAAAGAAGCGGAAAAAGAAATTGAACGGAGAAGAGCATTAAAGCGGAAAGCTGTAGCGAGTATGTAAAAACTTAACATTTTGGAATCAGTCTAACTTGTTTAGTCGGAAAATGAAAATGTTAAAAATGTGAGAAGCACCAACGGATTAATCATCTGAAGGTGCTTTCTTTGTGTCCTGCTGCCTATTATGAATTTCATTAGTAGCAGATTGTAAATACATATTGCGCCAGGTCATTTTGGTGGATTCTTGTTTTAGTTCGCTGATCCGTTTATCTAAATAGTGGTCGAGCCAATTCATAAGCCAATGAGGAAGTAACTTTTCTGGAATCCTTTGGATAATGGAAAATGCTATGTCCTCAGCTTTATTATGGAAATTCTGAAAGAATTCTTTTAATCGGTTACGGTCTTTAATTTCTATGTCTATTATTATCACTCCCTTAAAAATTTTTTGTGTATTTTGGAAATTTCAGAACTTTCTTATTATTTATAGTATAGGTCAGAGTGGATAAAAAGACAATGGATTTTGATGCTTTGACCTTATATGAAAACAGTTGATTTCATGTAAGCCGGTTAGGGAATCATTTTCTTTGAGAATGGAGCGGAAAATCTTATATGAAAATAGTTATGGATTTTGTGGAGTGATTGAGATGGAAAATAAAATATTTGCTTATATGAGAATATCGACTAATCATAAAACACAGAAAACAGATAGACAGAAACAGGCTATCATCGAGTATTCTATATGCAATGGATTCAATATAGATGAATTTGTTTCTGATATTATCACTGGTGGAACGAAAGCGGATAACAGACCAAACTATCATAATATGAAGAAACAATTTAGGAATGGTGATACACTGATCATATCTGATGTAGACCGATTAGGAAGAAATGCAGATGATGTGATAGTGGAAATTAAGGATTTGCAGTCAAAGGGAATCAGGGTAGTTGCTTTAGATGTTCCTTTCCTGAATGATTGGGAAAAGATGAATGATGACAGCCTATCAAAGATGATTATTGATATTTTTGTTACACTAAAGGCGCATATAGCACAGCAGGAAAAAGAAAAGATACATGATAGAGTTATGCAAGGCTTAGATGTGGCAAAGAAAAAAGGGAAGAAATTGGGAAGACCAGTTACAGGAGTACCAAAGGAATTTATTAAGGAATATAATAAATTTCAATCTGGAGAGTATGGAAGTATTTCTGTTGTACAGTTTGCAAAGCTGCAAGGCATAGCAGTGAGTACATTCTATAAATATGTAGGGATATTGAAAGAGAAATAAAATTTTTTGAATTTCTTTAGAGTAATCGGCTGGAAACTTATTATATATAGAAGGAACAGGAACGAAAACAGATTTTAAATAGATATATGGAGGATAAACAGCATGAATAATAACAACATGGATATGACAAACAATGAGATTTTCAGATTAGGAGTAGAGATTGGGCGTAAACAGGTAATGGATCATATTCAACATCAATGCAGTATTGGAAAGCCGATAGAGGCGAATGGTGAATTGTATTGGTTGAAGGATGCAAAGCAGAATCTAATGGATATTATGGATGATATTGAATCCACATGGAATGAAGATCATGGAGTGAAAAAGTTCATTGTGCCTATCAGTATTACTTACAATACTCATAGAACAGATAGAGAAGTAATTATTGAGACAGTAGACGCAAAGACCGCTATGCTAATCGCTATTGGAGATTTTCAGCGTGACGGTTGGATTGTAGATACGGATTATGAGAACTATAAACAGTTTAAAGGATAGGTGAAAGCTATGGAGAGTGAAATCAAGCATAGAAGAGGAACAGGGCGGGAACGAGTGTATAACTTCATTGTGGAGTTTATCAAGAATAATGGATATGCACCGAGTGTAAGAGAAATTTGTGTTGGAACAAATCTTAGTTCTACATCAAGCGTATATATGCACTTATTGAAGCTGGAAGATGAAGGAAAGATTCAAATGAAAAAGAAATCTACCAGAGCAATAAAGGTTATTGGTTTTCAATTTGTGAAGATGGAGGAATCAGCATAATGAAAAGATATATTGTGGAAGTTACACGGACAGGCTATAGAGAAGTTGAAGCAGAGGATTGTAATAGTGCGGAGGAAATAGCGGATAATCTTAATGCCTGTGATGGCGTTCAATGGTCGGATTTTGTGAATGTAGTCAGGGCATGGGAAAAAGATTATGAGGGTATGCGGTGGGGAGATTTGTCACCAGAAGACAGGAAGTTTTTATTGTCGGATTATAAATTGACCGATATTGACGCATGGGAGAATGGGGAGCATAAAGAATTTACAGGAAATGGAATGTGTTTTGTAGATTTAAATGCGGAATGCTGCTGTATCAATGGAATTGTCCACGATGGACAACTTTATATTAATGAAAATGATGTGATAGTTTGTGTATGATTGGAGTAAAGAATATGGAAAAATGGACAGGAACAATCAAATTTTACAATCAAAAAAAGAAGTATGGATTCATTAAATACTTATATGACGATAAGGAAATATTTTTCCATATTTCAGATGTTTATTCTGGTGACAGAGAAATATATAAAGGTTGTGTTGTTGCTTTTCTAACAAGTGAAGATCAGAATACTAAACGGATAAAAGCAACAAATATTACTATTGTTGCAGATGGAAATGTCGAAACTGTTAAAAAGCTGGATAAGCACATAACCAGAATAATTGAAGTTGCAGAATCCATACAGCCTAACAGATTAACAATTCTTACTGGTTCAAATGGAAATGGAAAGTCTTTTATCCGAAAGCTGATGAATAGCAAGATGGGAGAAAAGTTTCCAGATAGAGATGCTAGACATTTAGTGACAGAAGTCTCTATGCAAAAGAGAACAGATGTTAATAATCCATTGATAGGAACTGGATTTGGTTTTATATTCTTTGACAAACCACAATTTCCAACAAGTATATCTACATACAATCTGATAGATAAACTATTATATAACTGCGTAGATTCTGAAAAGAAAATAGATAAAAGTTATATTATTATTGATGAACCTGAAATTGGAATGGCAGATGAATCACAATTAGGAATTGCATTATTCCTGAAAAACAAAATGTCGGAAATTCTTGAAAACAGTTTAGGAATAATGATTATTACTCATTCTAAGTTTGTTGTCAGAGAATTAAAGGATAATGCAGATTTCCTCTATACAGATTATGACATGACGGCTGATGAATGGTTAGAGAGAAAGATTATACCTACAGATTTTGAAGATTTAAGAATACAATCTATGGATTTGATGCGTAGGCTAAATGATTGGTTAAAATAAGGGAGCAATATATAGAATGAAAACAGTAAAAGGCACATATGCAGAAGCAAAAATATTTACAGATGATGTAGAACCTTATGCAAAAGAACAGGTAAAAATGATATGCGATAATGAAATTGCAAATGGAAGTACAATATGTATGATGCCAGATATTCATCCAGGGAAAATTGCTCCAATAGGGCTTTCCATGACAATCACAAATAAAGTGATTCCTCAATTATTAGGTGTGGATATTGGTTGTGGTATGGCTTGTGTAAAATTGAAAAAGACTAATTTAGAATTTCAAAAATTAGATCGTATCATTCGAGAAAATGTACCGTCTGGGTTTATGATACGGAAAATACCTCATTATATGTCAGAAGAGTTTTCTTTTGATGAAATCCATTGTGTTCATAGTATCAATATAAATAAAGCACAAAACAGTCTTGGCACTTTAGGCGGTGGAAATCATTTTATAGAAATTGACAAGGGGAATGATGGCAGCTTATATCTTATTGTACATACAGGAAGTAGGCATTTAGGAGAAGAAGTAGCTGAGTATTATACAAAATTAGCAAGTAACAACCTAAAAGAGCGTAAATTAGATGTTTCTTACTATATGAGTTATCTGGATGGAGAAAATAAAAAATCTTATATGGAGGATGTGCAGATTATTCAAAGATACGCTGATTTGAATAGACAGATTATCATTAAAGAAATTCTAAAAGGTATGAAGTGGAAAGCAATAGAACAGTTTTCAGTTGCCCACAATTATATTGATGATTTTGGAACACTTCACAAAGGATCAATTTCCGCAAGAAATGGAGAAAAGGTAATTATTCCAGCTAATATGAAAGATGGGATAATTTTGGGAATTGGGAAAGGCAATACAGAGTGGAATAATTCGGCTCCACATGGTTCTGGTAGAAAATTAAGGCGTACAGACGTAAAGAATCAATATACTGTATCTGATTTTAAAAAGGAAATGAAAGGAATTTATAGTAGTTGTGTAAATTCTGAAACATTAGATGAAGCACCATTCGCATATCGTTCTATATCAGAAATTACGGAGCAAATCAAAGATACTGTAGAAATAACAGAAATATTGAAACCTGTTTATAATTTTAAAGCAGGAAGTAAAAGATAGGAGAAATTGCATTATGATAGTTCAAATCAGTGCAGGACACGGTAAACCACCTGAATGTCAGTTAGCAGTTGGTAAACTATTTAGCGCATTGCAAAAGGAATATGGAGATTTGCAACTTATATCAAGTACAAAAGCTGATAAAAAAGGATGTTTTGATTCTATTCGTTTCCATACAGAGAATGATTTAAGTGGTCTTGAAGGTACAATATTATGGATTTGTAAAAGTCCATATCGTAAAAATCATAAGAGAAAGAACTGGTATGTAGATATAAGTATCATTCCTGATATAAAAGAAATTACAACGGATCATGAGTATCGCATAGAGAAATTTCATTGTGGAGGGAAAGGTGGTCAGAATGTAAATAAAGCTGAAACAGGAGTGAGAATCATACATATACCAACAGGAATTATCTCACAATCAACAGAAGAGCGTAGCCAATTCCAGAATAAACAACGTGCTATGGAGCGATTACAAGAGAAACTAAATCAGTTGCAACGAGAACAAAATAAAGAACAAGTCAATATTGCATGGGAAGAACATAATAGGATTGTCAGAGGAAATCCAGTAAGAGTTTATGAGGGTGAAAAATTTATTCTGAAAGAAGAAATGAGCGAAAGGAGAATAAAGAGAAATGGACATACATAATTTTCAGTTGAGTGATATATTTCAACAGAACGCAAAGAAATATGTAACACGACCAGTAATGGCGATGAAGTATCAGCCTGGACTTGGGATTGAAAATGGATTCTGTGTACATTATAGCAGTACAGAGGCACATAATAGAGAATATATGATGTATGAGGGAATCAGATTCTTCCCAAGTGAAGCGGATGCGTGGGAATTTATCAATAAGAATGAAAAAGAGTATGTCAAGATAGATGGCGTACTTACTGAAATAGAAGCGGTTTATGATGTGCCGGAACCAGTATTATATCGGAAGGATCATAATGCAAAGGATTTGGATGGTATTCATTTCTGTTTTGGAGAACACGCCTTTATATCTGATGAATCAGAAGATTATGAATTTTACATATTAACTTGTAATTGGTGTGATAATGATACATGGATCATATTAGATAGTGAAGGTAATATCCGTGTATGGGATAATACTTCAGATGAATTGTTTTTCGGTAAGGAAAAGGATATTGTGTATGAGAGAACGGATGAAGGGGAATATAGGCAAGTTGCGGTGTGAAATTCTGTAGCAATATTGAGTATTCCATGATATAATATGAGTGAATCATAGGAGTGATTACCTATTGATTGATTTTGTTGTTGGGAAAAGCTGTGTCAGTGATGGCATGGCTTTTCTGTTTGCAATTTTATAAGTTCGGTGGAGTAATTTTATAAATGATATATAACCAGAAAACATAGAAAAATCAAAGGTTTTCAGAATGTGAGTTATTTCATAGAAGCAAAAATATATGGAATAATACACAAATATTCGTGAAGTTCGGTAGAGCAACAATTTTGTAGATATTCCAGTAATAAAGAATCTGCTATTTTCTTGTGGGAATATTGAGGAAATGGCAGATTTTATTTCATTATAAATCATACCAAAATGATGGGGATTATATAGAATAAATATAGTTCGGCGTGTTTTTCGGTGTGAATGTTGGGAAAACAGGGGATTTTTATAATGGGAGTTGTGGGAGGTATGATTGAGGGGTGGAATTATTTAAAATGCGGAAAAGATAGGATTTTCAAGGCGTTATAGATAAGTTATAGATAAGGTATTTTTATGTTCGGTATTGTTACAGACAGGGTATAGATGAATGTAAGATAATAAACGTAGATGAAGATGAGGAATCTTGAATTACATGGATTTGAAAGCGATTGAATATCTTAAAGTATAATGGTAAAATTAGTACAATAAAAAATTTACATGAGGTAATCAATATGGAAAAAATACTTAAAAAGATATGCGATTATTTGGATTATGTAATAAAAGAACTGGAAAAAAATAATTTAAGTATACTTTTTGATTGTAGAGATACAATTTATTCAATGTGCTTTAATGGAAATAGTTTGAAAGATATTTTTATTGAGATTATTCCCACTGAAAAACTTAATAGATTCAATAATTTTTTATTACATATAACTAATCTTACTTCGCTTTCACATGATAAAAAAACTCAGATGAAGTATTTAGAAAATTTTAATTGGATTTCTCAGACATTAAAAGAATGCATGGAAGAATACGACATTAAATCAGGTGAAAAGGGCGTAGATAATATGAACAAAGAATATGATGTATTTATTTCCCATGCTAATAAAGATAAAGAAGATTTCGTTGAAGAACTTTATAAATCTATTAGCAAATTAGGAATAAATATCTTTTATGACAAGGAATCTCTCGAATGGGGAGATAATTGGAAGGATAGGATTTTGAACGGAACTAGGAAATCAGAATTTGCAGTAATAGTTATATCTGAAAATTTCTTTGATAGAGAATGGACAGAAAAAGAATTGGCTGAATTTTTGAGCAGGCAAAATAGAAATGGACAAAAGCTCATTCTTCCAATATTACATAACATTACATTAGCACAGTTACAAAAACGATATCCATCTGTAGCAGATATTCAGGCGATTGATTCTAAAAAATATACTTGTGACCAGATTGCTATAATGTTTGCAAGGCAACTGATTAAGCGTCTTAAAAATATTTAAAGCTAAAGGATGAAAAAGTAAAGAACATATGGAAAAGCAATATTTATCACTGGAAGAACAATTTAAGAAAACACTTAACAATACTGAAATTGCCCAAATAGAAGATTATGAGTTAAGAGAGATAAGACAAAATCACTGGAACTATAGGCACAAGATATTTTTAGATGAGCATAGGATTTCAGATCAAGAATTATGCAGACTTACAGATATTGATTATGAAACAGAACGTAAGGAATTACAAGAATACTGCAAATGTAAAGGGATTTCATTAGATATTGCTTGGAATAGTTGAGATTGTTTTAATGAAAGGAATTTATATATGAAAAAAGAAACAATATTCTTTAGTCATTCATCAAGAGATAAAGAAGCGATGAATTATCTAAAGACAATTATTGACGAAAAAACAAGCGGAATATTAAATATTTTTCTGTCAAGTGATGGTGAAAGTATTCCTTTTGGAACTAATTGGATACATAGCATTGAGCAAGGATTAAATGAAGCTATAATAATGTATGTTTTTATAACGCCTAATTCTATTAAATCAGATTGGATATACTTTGAATCTGGTTTTGCATATTCTAAAGGGGTGAAAGTCATTCCAGTAGGATTTGGAATTGATATTTGCGAATTAAAACCACCCTTAAATTTATTACAAGGCTTTAACCTCACATCATATGAAGGATTGAATAATATTATTAAGACTATAAATGATGAATGTGAAACTAAGTTTCCTGAAAACTTTCAGGAAATCGAGTATAATAAATTAGAAAAGAGTTCTGCTTTTTACAATAAAAAATCATTACAGAAATATATTGATTGTTTTGTTGTAGGGTTATTTACTGATACAGAAGGAGAGGGAGAAAACAAAAAGGAATTTGTGCCTCATGAAGATAAGGCATATGAAAAAATAAAAGAAATTTTTGAAAAGGAAAAATGTAAATATGCAGAAAATAAAGCTGTACTTCTTTCGGAAGGATTTTATGTCTCAAAAGTAAAAAGTACATCTGATAAAACTGTATTAAAGATTAGTGTAGAGCCAGATTCTTTGAAAACTCATTTTTCAAAGATTATTGAATTATTAGAGGTTGCATATGATGATAAAAATACACACTATATATTTGTAGATTTAGAAAAGGGGTATTTTATAAGTGATAATGCAATAAAAAATTCTGCTGCATTTTCATATGATGATAGATTTGGATTTTCTCATAATCAAAAGAATGGTGTATTTCCGATGTATCAATTTAAGGATTTGGATTTTTTTATTACAAAAAAGCGACAGGATCAAGAAAGCCTATTACGAATTATATTTCCTAAAAAAGATGTATCAGAGCAAATTATTGAGTTAGTAACGAGATTATATGAACTAGGCATAATACGAAAAGAATCAGAAATATAGATTTTCTATTGATATTTTCAGTGTGATAGCAAGCGGACTGAACACAACGAAAACAAGCCATTTTTCATACTTCAATGTGCGCAAAACACTGTAAAATAGGCATTTCTTGATAGGGACCATATAAAAGAGAGATAAAGAAAAATAAAGTTTCAGAAAATATATGTAATTTGGAATTTTAGTGAATACAAAGGAGATAAGGTATAGTGATTAATTTGATAATGGTATATGCAGATAATACATGGGATAAGTCACCTGCTTTTATTGATAAAGACCGGTGCCTTACAGAATATATTCTTCCTGAGTTTAAAGAGAAATATTCTGCTTTTTCGGAAGAAGTAATAGAAGAAATAAAAAAGATTCCTTGTGTTTTTTCCTATGAGAAGATACATAAATTAGATGCAAAAATAGGATTCATAAATAATATAGATGTTTACCAGAAAAGTGTAAGAATTGATTATGAGCTTACAGGACAAGTGATAGCATTTGATGATTTAATACAACTCACCGATTTGCTTGATATGAGTACATGGGAATGGAATAGAACTCATTGGACAATAAAAAAGGCAAATTTAAAAGATTTAGAGCCATATTTCAAAGAAAAGAATCTGTATAAACCTAAAGTTTTTATTTCTTATAGTTGGAATCCGCCTTCTAATCAACAAAATGTATTTGAATTAATTCAGAAATTAGAATCAGATGGGATAAATGTTATATATGATAGAAAAGATTTATATCCAGGACAGGATATGAATTATTTTATGGAAAATGTACTTACATCAGATGCAATAGATGCAGTAATAATTGTTTGTAATCAAGACTATGCTGAGAAAGCAAATAAACGAAGTGGTGGTGTAGGTTATGAATCTGAGTTGATTTTGACAGAGATTAGGGATAAACCATTACAGACAAAATATATACCAGTAGTGATTGAGCATGATGTAAATGGAGAATTGCCGCTTCCTGCTTTTTTGAAATCTCGTTACTGTGTGGACTTATCAAGAGATGCAGGATATAATGAGTTATTAAATGCTATTCAAAAAATGAGATATGATTCATTTGAATAATAGATATGTAGTTAAAAAAACTTAATAAATGTTCAATAAGCCAGTCTGAATTAACGGACTGGCTTATTTTACGCTATATATCTATACAACTTGAAACCATGATTTCATTGCCATATTTAAGCTGTACATAATAGTATTAGCTAATATTTTCCAGTTACAAATAAATTCCATATCAGATACACATAATATATAGATAGATTATGTTGAAGTATCAGCCAAGATAGTGTACTATGTAATACATAGATTTGATGAGGATAAATTAAAATATATGTATTACATAGATTGCGATTGGAGGAAATTCAGATGGAAGAAAATAAAAAGCAAACAACATTAACACAAAAGGATTATCAGAAAAAATATGATAAGAAAACAAAGATGGTTTCTATAAAGTATGTATTATCTGATATGAAGGATTACATGAGATTGAAGGAATATCTTGATAGAACTGGTCAAACGGCAAATAGTTTTATTAAAGATCTGATAAATGATTTTTTTGAACATAAAAAATATGAAATAAATGAGGAAAGAATAGCAGACTATTATAAGGATTATAATGTAGAGATAGAACTGTTGGACAAACTAAAATCTATGGTGGGAAATGAAAGGTTTGATATTATTATGAACTATCATAAAAGCGATATAGAATCGGAAATATATGATGCTTTTATAGGCAAAGGGGAGTGCTTTGACGAATGGATAGAGCAATTCTTATTGGATGTTGAATGTGGAGATATTGATATAAATGTATCAGATGAGGAATTTAGGAAGATAATTAGTAATAGTATGTCAGGAAGTATAGGATGTATAGCTTGCTATGTCTGATTTTCATTACCACAATTTAATAAATTTGTCAAGTGTAGTAAAATTGAAAATAGGTATTACATAGTGAATAAGTAAAACACTATATGTAGATGTAAAAGTCTATATATAGTGTTTTTTGAATTTATGAGCAAAAATTTTTTGAAATTTTTCTATTCAAACATAGAAAATATAGATACAACTTTATTATTTATAAGTTGTACAGAGAAAATCTAATTTGAAAAGTAGAAGATAGTTATGAGCAACAATATTTTTTTACCATCAAATGACGAGAGGAAAGGAGAAATGAATATTGATGACAAAGTTTAGTTTAGCAATCTTGAATGTGCTGAATGATAATGATGTAGAAACTCCATCAAAAGCATTATGCGTTAGTCAGATTCTATCGCTTATGGAAGAGAAGCAACGGAAGTCATACAGTACAGTATATCGTCATCTATGTAACATGGAACATCTTGGATATGTCAAATGTGGATTGGTTGACGGTTTAGCCAGTACATATTTTATCACAGATTCAGGTAAATCATTTTGTAAAACACAAATTTAGGAGGATTTTAATTTGAGAACAAAGACAAAAAGCAAAAAAATGAATGAGAAAATGTTTAGACAAATGGATAAAAGAAATAGTATTCAAAATAATAATAAAAATACTAGAAAACATGTCAAACCATATGATTTAGAAAAAGCAGCTATTATATATCTTCAACTATTTACGGATACAAAAGATGTAGAAAAGATTGATTATTCTTCTTTTTATAAGACATGGGTTAAATGGTTTCCAGTAGACGATTATGGATGTGAAAATATTATTGAGCAATCATTCAAACAAATTGTAGAATGTGCTGGAAAAACGGAAGCTTCTATTCGATCATATAGGGATTCAGTAAATGTCTTTACTGTGGATATGGTTTCTTCTGATGATATGAAAGAACTAAAAGAACTTGCAATGAAAAAAGGTTGTTCGATTAAAAGAGCAAAAGATTTGGAGAAAAATCTAAGCGGATTTTGTGTTAAGAAGATTGCGCCGCCAAATTATCAATTTAGAAAATCTAATATACTTTTGGGAGAAAAATATGATTGTTCATATAAGACGGCTAAAAAATATTTATCAAATCTTCCAGATATTGATGATTTGAAATCAGCACAGAACCGTTTAAAAAGTATTTTGATGACAAATGCGACAATTAAAGAAAAGATTGATGCAATATATGAATACCCGTATTATATCTGTACTTATGAGTTTGATTTGTATTTAGATAAATTTGTAAGAAAGTGTGATTCATGGGGAGTTTTAAAAGCTGTATTACAACTATGTGATAAATTGAATGTGCTAAATACAATGAATGAAAAACCAATAAATGTACGTGCAAATAGAAATGCGAGAAAATCATTAGAACAACTTGGCCTGTTCAGTTATGACAGAATAACTAAAAAAATGATTAATTCTTGTATTAAAAAATCTGAAATCAGTACAGATTGTATGGAATGGACAAAAGAAGATTTTGATAAATTCACGGATGTACTCAGTAATAATTATTCTGAAAAATACCAGTATATACGTGATAGATATCCAAATCTTAGAGATTACAAATTATGGATATTAAACAAATATACAAACAAAAGTAATAAAAACTTGGAAAAAGAAATGAAGATTTTTCTTAAAGATTAGAGGTGATCCATAATTGACATACGGAAGAATTTATATTGATAATCTACGAAATAAGGTTACTGTCCTATTTGATGAACTTAGGGCAGATAACCGTTTAGGTGAAGATAATTTTATAGAAGCATTTAAACGTAAATATCCAAAAGATTATGCGTCTCTGGTATATGAATGGGAATTTAAGGTGCATGAGTTCAAGAAAAACCGAAAAGGACAACCAAAACCGCACCCTATCAGACCAGATAGGATTTTGAGTAATATGTATCGCAATTATTACTTCAAACTGGTAAAGAATCCGGCTATCAAAAAATCAAAGGAACGATCCGTAAACTTGATTCGTTCAAAGTCAGGCAAATATGGATACAAAATCAAGAAAAATGATTGTGGAAGATATAACGTCATAAATAAGAAGACAAAAGAAATTGAGTATGAAAATCTTACCTATGGTGAATTGTCAAAAAGATTTTCTAAACAGGGCATTCAGGAAATTTTGGCAAGGAAGGAGAGTAAAAAGGATGGGTAATTCAGATATAAACCGTTTAGACCTCAATATTTTAATGATACTTGCCAAAGAAGAGGCAACTGACGAACTTAATGGAATGACCGTGAATGAAATAAATTACTATTATGGAGAAAACAAGCCGCCTTTATCAGCAAGACCTAACTTGTGTAAGCGGATCAGAGGGTTATGTTCTTTAAAGTATATTGAAGAAGGAATTAAAGATGTAATCAGCAACACATATTTTATCACAGAAAGCGGTCTAAAGAGAATTAAATGGAATGGAGCTTCCTGTATACTTTAAAGAGTAAAGGGAATTGACACAAAAGAATACCTCAAGTAAATTTAGATTATTACTGACCTGGCAGTTGGTAAAATCTAAAAACACAAGAGGTATTCAAGATGAATGTTAAAACAAAAAAAGCAAAAAAGCAAGCAAATGTAGAAAATCAGGCAAATAATCTTTTGCCAAAAGAAGAACTGAGCAAGAAAATAGAGGTGGTAGAAAAAGAACTGAGATCCTATACCTGGAGGGAACTGGAAACAAACGGTAAGTTTGCTAAGAACGACAAACTCTCCTTCATTACGGATGACATGCTTATAGTAGGATGTGACATAGGCAGTGAGACTCATTATATCAGGGCAATTGATGTCAGAGGAAGGGAGTTAAGCCGTGGAGCATTTGAAT
>VIQU02000004.1 GCA_010206225.2 Lachnospiraceae bacterium MD308
GTTCTTCCAGGAATCAGACATGGAATAAAGTTTTTTAAGCTGTGAAGGATTTAATAAAGCCACAGCTTCAGAAATAAAATGTTGGTATTCAGCGTGGGAATCCCAATGTTTCAGCATGGTTGGCACCTCCGAAAAAAGAATTTCTTTTAACGAAGGGCGAAGCCCCCGATTTTGGGGCGCTTGTCAACCCTTTTTTGAAAATTTATTCAAAAAATGTGCAGAAATAATGAGGTGAAACCCAAAAATAAAACAATAAAAAAGAGCGGAAATATGGATACTTCAGAGTTTCCGAGACCGCTCTATGAAAGAAATGAGGTAGCAATAATGAGAAAGAAACTGAATATAACCGAGGGTATTTTCCCGATGCCTGTTTTAATGGTAGCGACTTACAACGAAGATGGCAGCGTCAATGTTATGAACGCTGCCTGAGGAACCATGCAGGAGAGGGGAAATGTGGCGCTCAATTTGACTGAAACGCACAAAACAGTAAAAAATATCAAGGCAAGGGGCGCCTTTACAGTAAGTATTGCTGACGCGGCTCATGTAGTTGAAGCGGACTATTTCGGTGTCGAGTCCGGTAACCGGGTGGCAGATAAATTTGAAAACAGCGGACTTACTGCATCAAAAGCCGAACTGGTGGACGCCCCGGTTATCAATGAATTTCCGCTCTGCTTAGAGTGTGAATTTATCGAATATCAGAAGAATGAATATGGCTGCGGTGTGATTGGTAAAGTTGTAAATGTTACGGCAGATGAGCGTATCATGGTTGAAGATAAGGTTGACATGGCTTTGGTAAATGCCATCGCTTTTGATCCTTACACTCATGGCTATTACAAAGTGGGAGAAAGAGTGGGGGAAGCCTTCAAAGATGGCTTGCAGCTTAAAAAGTAATATTTTAATCTACAAGGTTTTTCACAAGGATAAAAAGGTAAGGTTGTCACAGTTGGCAGCCTTTTTTCTTTGTATGGAAATGAAAATATCGAAACATAGTTAAAAATCATAGTAATCATAATCTAAAATATTGAATCTTTCTATTTTCTAAAATAATTTCCCAATTTTACAGAATCCCTGACAAGCCCTGCTTCTTATTAAGTGAAGTTCGGCACATTGACAGCAAAATATGGAAACCGGATGATTCGGGCGGTGTACATGGAAGACGCAATACAAATACACAGGAAATAGAAAGGGATTATATGATAGTTTTAGGAATTGCAGAAGTAATAGCAATGCTATTTTGTGCAGGAATTATGTACTGTTGTATTCTCATAGGGAAACACAGTGCTGAAGAAGAAAAGCGCTTATGGGAAATGAAACATTTTCAGGAGCAGAAAGTTGAGGACAAGGACGAATGGGAAGAACAGGAGTCATAAACAAGCAATTTAACGGAGAAGAAAATGAAGCCTATCATGACATCATAGCGCTTTTTAAGATTTACCGTTCCGTAAACTGGAGGATGCAGATTAAAGTAAACCAGGTGAAGCACCGGATACAGTGGGAGTATGGTACGGACATAGACACGTTCCTTGACAGCATTTATCAGGCAGGCATGGACATTAATCAGGATCTGGGAGATATGAAAGAGCGGATTGAAATCATTAACTGTTCTAATAAGTTCCTGAAGCTGATTGATGAAGCGGTGGAGCTTATGCGGAAATCCCATCCTCAGGGGGAACGGCTATACAGGGTGCTGTATTACAGCTATCTGTCAGCTTACCGGGCAGAGAATATCGAGGAAATACTGGACAAGCTGGAGCCTCATTTCCCAAAGATCACACGGATCCACCGGGCAACGTACTTTCGCTGGAGGGATCAGGCATTTGAGGCAGTCAGCGGGATTTTATGGGGTTATGAAGAGGAAAGTAAAAAAATTATGGAATATTTTAAAAATAATTATGAATCTGGCTAGAAATACTGTTGACTTGCAAAACGCAAAAATTTTATAGTAGGTGCTAACCATTCATGTGCATAAAATGAGTTGCCATGCATCCGAAGGAAGCTGCCAGTGGCAGGTTCTGTAGGCGATATGAAATTAGACAAACTTTTAAGACCGGAAAGGAGATTTATGATGTTGATGATGCCGATTGATACAGGAAACAAAGCAATTAAGACGGAACATTTTGAGTTCCATTCAGGGATATCCGTATTGGAGGATATCCCTGAAGAAGGGGAAGAAGCAGTAAAATACCAGAGCAGATATTACCGGCTGAGTTCGGAGAGGAATGTATATCTTCCGGACAAATCCGTAGATGAGCGCTATTATATCCTGACGCTGTTTGCCGTTGCCAAGGAACTGCGGGAATTAAAGCCGCCCAGACTGTTCCTGCCGGGGGAAATTTTAGAAATAGATCTGGTGGTAGGGCTTCCGCCGTTGTATTACCGGGGGCAGTATAAAAAGTTCAGGGAATATTTCTACCGGGGCGGGGAAGTTGTAGAGTTTGAGTATATGGGGATGACTTACCGGATTTCTTTCTCACAGGTATATGTCCATATGCAGACCTATGCAGCCTATTTATATGTGGCAAGGGAGCTAAACCTGTTTAAAAAGAAAGTCCTGCTGCTGGATATTGGTGGGTTTACAATTCCCAGAATTGAAATGTCCATTATGTGACGACATAAAAGGGGCTGATATAGTAGAAAAGCGTAATTCCAAAGCCAAAGGATTGAAATTTTTGTGTGATTATTTAGAAACAGATATAAAAAACGCTTATGCTTTTGGCGACAGTATGAATGATTATGAGGTTTTACAAGCTGCCGGTACTGGAATCGCTATGGGAAACGCCGTTTCGGAGTTAAAGGAAATAGCTGATTATGTGACGGCAGACATTGAAGAGGATGGTATCTTCAAAGCGTGTAGATATTTTCATTTGATTTAAGAACAAGGAGAACAGTTTATGAAAAAAAGGGAAAGTATATCAAAAATTAAGTTATCAGATGTGCAAAAGGAAAAATTAAATGCTGAGATAAAGGCGTTCTATATTGCTGAACGTGGTGAAGAAATTGGCATGATTGAACTAATACAACTGTTGGATTTGTTTTTAACGTTCTGCGGATTTGATACCCGGTCGTACTCCGGCAGCGTCCGTACATTTCCCCGATTTCCTGTTGTGTATAATCTCCGAAAAAGTAAAGGAAAATAATTTCCCGGTTTCTTTCCGGCAGGGATAACAGGGCGGCGGCAAGTTCCCCATTGGTGAGGATAACTGTCTGACCGCATATCGTAATGGGGTATTCTTCATAGGGTGCTTCAAAATATTCGTCGGTTGTGCCTAAAGGGTAAAATTTTTCTTCTGTGAGGTATTCAAGGGATATTTCTTTTTGCCGCCGTCTGCTTCTGTCACGCCATGCGTTGAGTGCTGCATAGCGTATGACGGTCTTGCAAAAACCGTTGAACGTGTACATAATGTGTTCTTTGTATGCTTCTGTGCAAGGCATAAATGATTCCCCCTTTCTCCCACATGGGGCAATGGTTGGTTAATAGTTGCCTTTTTATGATGATAAAGGGCGACAGCATTTTTTGCTGTTGCCCCTTGTCTACTCAACTGCGAAAACAGACGGGGCTGTCAACGGCGGGCGAAGCCCGTTCATCTTGACCGTTGACTGGCTCGGCTGGTTTTGCTATTCATACTTTTTTAATAACTGTTTAAAGATTACGATACCTATTACAATTTGAAAAATTAAATAGCCGCCCAGATATAGCACTATTAAGCGTGAATTATCAATGACTTCAAGTTGTCCCAATATGGAGAAGATGATTATTGAAATACTAACTGTCATAAGCCCGATAGCATACGCATAACGCCCGGATTTATCTCTTAATTTTGATTTTAATTCATCGTGAAGTTCGATTTTTTCATTTTCTATTTTTTCTTGATACCGTTCTTTGTTTTTAGATGTATTCCAATAAAAGTATTTACAAGTCATAACAGTACCAGAACAAATGGCTCCTGCAGCAAAACCGATAAGCAAACTGTCCAGCACACTATCAGTTAGCAGTGTTACACCCAAAAGAATAATGCCTCCCAAAATAAACAAAATACCCTCTAATAAATTACCTTTTTTCATCTTTGCAACTCCTTTCATGAATAAAAATTTCTTCGATTTGTTTACCAAAAAAATCTGATATTACAAAAGCTAATTCTAAAGAGGGATTATATTTCCCCGTTTCTATTGAACTGACGGTTTGCCTTGAAACTTTAAGTGCTTTTGCAAAATCTTCTTGATTCATGCCTAATCTTTTCCTTAATTCTTCAACCCTGTTTTCCAAATAATGTCACCTCCGTTTTGACAAGGTTCCTTTACATTTTCATTATAGTAGGATAAGGCGGTTTTGTCAAGTTTCCTTTACAAAAGTTTTTCTTATAAGTTGCACGGAATAGTGGGTGGCTGCCTATCAAAATCTTTGTGTTACTTTATCGCACATGAGCATTCAATCAGGGAATGAAGAAACTTTCAGGAAGATTCAAACTAATCTGGAAGAATCAGGACGGCTGTTGCTATCACTGTGGAATGCCACTGGATATTTCGGACGAGAGGGAAATTTTCTTTAAAGTACCAAAGTCCTGCGGTGGCAAGGAGGAAGTGGCAAATATGGCGTATGTTCACGCCGACTGCCAACGAATCTATCTTGAGAGCCGCTCGAAAGAGTGATGAAATGCTTGAGCCGTATGAGTGGAAACGCTCATGTACGGTTCTTAGGCGAGAAAGGGCGGGTAACCGCCCCGACTTAGCCGACGATCACCCACCAGCGGACGGGAGACCTATATCGGAAACCCCGGAGTGGCGAACCACAAGGAGCTCCGGCAGATGCTAGTCCAGATGAAAGAGCGCGGTCTTCGGGAGGTGGTAGAAGCAAATGACATGGATAAGCTATTGCGCCTTACCTGCCGGAATGATTATGGAGCCATATGCCGGACATGCAGCGAGAGTGGGGCAGAATGTCTGAAAAAGAAGGAAAAGCGGGAGCAGATCCGCAAAGGGTGTTTAAAACTCTATGAAATCTGTGAAGAGCTTTCCCTAACCTGCAGACGCGCGGTGTGGGATGTAGATGCGGAGGGCATGTGGAAAGAGCAGTATAAAGGGATTGATGACTGGGAGCTGCGGGAAACGGAAGATTTTTATGGAAATGCGGCTGCTTAGTTGCTATAATGTATTTGAGCAGAATCTGAGGCAGAAAATAGTTTGAAGATGACGGAAGGAGTGTGAAAAGAGATGGAGATGGGAAAGAAGAAACTTCCGATTGGGATTGAAAATTTTGAAAAACTTCGTTCCGATGATTTTTACTATATTGATAAAACCGGGTTGATTAGGGAACTCCTTAACAACTGGGGAGAAGTGAATCTGTTTACCCGTCCCAGAAGATTTGGGAAAACGCTGAATATGAGTATGCTGGAACACTTTTTCTCTATGAATGGGGATAAGCGTATTTTTGACGGGCTGAATATTTCAAGGGAAACTGCGCTCTGTGAGGAATATATGGGGAAATATCCAGTTATTTCGGTTTCCCTGAAAGGGATTGACGCGCGGGTCTATGAGACCGCTTATCAAATGGCAGCCCAGATTATCATTGAAGCGGCGGCAAAGTTCTATTTCCTTTTGGAAAGTGAAAAGCTGAATGAACATGATAAAGCAGCATATCGAAAACTTTTGGATGATAATATGAATGAAGGTACGCTCGGTAGCAGCTTAAGGCAGTTGTCGGGGATGTTGGAAAAGCATTATGGTACAAAGGTGGTCCTGCTGATTGATGAATATGATGTCCCATTGGCAAAAGCTCATGCGAACGGATACTATGACCAGATGATCTCTCTGGTCCGAAGCCTGCTTGGAGAGGCGCTGAAGACGAACAACAGCCTGAAACTGGCGGTGCTGACCGGATGTCTTCGGATTTCAAAGGAGAGTATCTTTACCGGGCTTAATAATCTGAAGGTACTGACGATCGCAGATGAGCGCTTTGATGAATACTTTGGGTTTACAGACAAAGAGGTAAGAGCCCTTCTGGAGTATTATGGCGTATCGGATCACTATGAGGAAGTAAAGAGATGGTATGACGGTTACCAGTTTGGAAATGCAGAAGTGTACTGCCCCTGGGATGTGCTGAACCATTGCGACAGGATCAGAAGCGCGCCTCATGCACAGCCGGAAAATTACTGGATCAACACCAGCAGCAATGATGCGGTGAAACGGTTCATTCAGGAGTCGGCCAATGCGACGACCAAACGGGAGATTGAGCGTCTGGTGGCAGGGGAAGTCATTACAAAGGAGATCCATCAGGAACTCACGTATGCGGAAGTTTATCAGTCTATTGACAATATCTGGAGCCTTCTTTTTACCACCGGGTATCTGACCCAGCGTGGGAAGGCAGAAGGCAGGCAGATGAAACTGGCGATCCCCAATCTGGAAATCCGGGATATTTTTGAAACGCAGATCATGGAATTTTTTAAGGAGAATGTCCGGGAAGACGGGGAGATGCTGAACCGTTTCTGTGACGCTTTGCAGAATGAAGACGTAGAAAATGTGGAGAAGATTTTCACAGAATATTTAAGGAAGACCATCAGTATCCGGGATACGGCCGTAAGGACAGAGATGAAAGAAAACTTTTACCATGGAGTGTTGCTTGGAATCTTGGGAGTGAAGACACGATGGGGACTTTCTTCCAACCGGGAAATGGGAGAGGGCTATGCGGATATCCTTGCAGAGCCGGATACCGGGGATATGGGGATCATCATAGAAGTGAAATATGCCCATGACGGAGATTTGGACGGGGCCTGTAAGGAGGCATTAAAACAGATTGAATACACAAAGTATGAAGATGACCTTGAAGATGACGGGGTAGAGAAGATCCTGAAATACGGGATTGCCTGTTATAAAAAGCGCTGCAGGGTCATGCTGGCAGAAAACAAATAAATATAAGTATATAAAAGCTCTGAGGCAAGGTTGTTTCAGGGCTTTTTTCATGCCATCTGACAGAGGGAAACGGTCAGTGGCAGTTTAAAATTTTTAGACCGATCAGGGCATAGAAAAACGGGGCTGTTTTACGCAGCTCCGTTTTTCTATGCCTTGATATAGTCCGCCATACATACGCCAAAGAGGTCTGGAAGGCCTTTTTAATTTGAAAAGAAAGGGGAGAGGAAGTATGGGAACACGAAGTCCGCCGATTTTGGCATTGGAAATCCGTGGTACGCAAACAAAATAAGATAACTTCTCGGAATCTCATTCATTGAGATTCCGAGAAGTTATATAATGTAAGAGGGCGGCAGCACTCCTTGCTGTCGTCCTCTTGATTACCCCAACAGCAAAGACAGACGGGGCTGTCAACGGCGGGCGAAGCCCGTTCATTTTACCGTTGACTGGCTCGGCTGGTTTTGCTATCTGTATTGTATTTAGTTTGTTTTTACTATCTTTCAATCATACTGTAATGTTCCACTTTATTTCCATAAGCATTTCTCATTTTATATCTTGCTTTCCAAAAAACATTGTTGTTACCGACATTAAAATCACTGTTAAAACCACTATGACAAATACAGATGTTAATACAGGTATCGTTGAAGCTGTGCCATTCAGAATAATTTGATTACTCCAATAATTCGGAAATAGCCTTGAAACAAAATTTTCAGCACCAGCCAGATAATTTCCAGCATACATCATTACTATCGTTAAGATAAAAGTAACGAATGGATCGGCAAACAGTCCAACAAAAAAAGTAATACTAATCAAGAGCAGATACATCATCATCTGCAAAGCAATGGAACTCAATACATTTATAGTGGAAAAGCCATCCATTGTAGATGCGAACATTCCCGTTCCCATTGGCAGGCGAGACACAAACAGATAATAAGAGCCAATACAGACCAGAATCGTTCCCACAACAAAAACAACTGTCGCAATAATAACAGCCAAATATTTTCCCCAGACTACGGTTGACCTTTTTCTAATCCGCAAGAGCATCAATTTAATCTGACCACGTTCAATCTCCCCTGAGAATTGAAATGCTGCAAATAGAATGAGCAATATTCCTATGATGCCCAGCCCGGACAATACATTCCAGACAATAAAAACAAAATCCATGCAGGAGTAAATGCCTGTGTCGCCAGTTATTAGATTTAGTTCAATTACCCCATGCGCATATCCCAATGTAACAACGATTGCCAACAGCATAGGGATAAACAATATCAAGCTGCTCTTTCTCCGGCTGTTCTTATATAGTTCTGTTTTAATAACTTGTGCTAAACTCATTTTATTATCCTCCCTATCTCATCAACTCTACAAAAGACTTGCCACTGTTTTTCATATCCGTATATGTGTTGGAATACGCAATGATGCCATCATTCAAAATAATGATATCATCGGCAAGGTCGCAGACCTCGGTAAGCTGGTGGCTGGAAAAGATGATAGATGTTCCATTTTCCCGGCAAAGTTTACGCAACAGGTTTTTTACATCTTCAATCCCGATAGGGTCAAGCCCTACGAACGGTTCATCCAAAATCAGCAAAGCAGGTTTGGTAATGATTGCTTGCGCGAGTGCCAGCCGCTGCTTCATGCCAAAGGAAAATGAGCGGACACTTTTTTTGCTGGATGATTCCAGTCCCACAAAAGAAAGAAGTTCATGGATGCGCTTATCCTGTTCTACAACGTGAACGGCTTTTGTCAACATCATAATAACTTTCAAATTCTGATATGCAGTCATATCATCGTAAAAACTTACATCCACAAGAGAGCCAATTTCCGCTTTCAGCGTTTCATCTGAAAGTTCCATCTTTTTTCCATGAAAGATGATTTCTCCTTGATAATTGGTATTCAATCCAAGAATGGACTTCATCAACGTTGTTTTCCCTGCGCCATTCTTTCCAATCAAGCCAAGGATATGCCCCTGCTTAATTTGAAAAGATACGTCTCTCAATACAGGATATTTCTTGTATCCCTTTCGAAGATGCCGGACATCCAGAATAATATTTTCATTCATACAGTGATTCCTCCTATTTCTGTTTGAAATAAACTAGCACGGCAATAACAGCCAGTACAATCAAGATTAAAATTGCAAGAATTAGTTTCGGCATTCGTTTCCCTCCCTTCGTTATATGTATACTTTAACACACAAAAAAGCAGCTACCGCAACTGTCCTCAAAGCAACGGGTAACTGCCCTCGAATTTATTGATAAAAAAGCATAACGCTTACGATAAACATATTCTTGTTATATTCATACTCCATCGTTCCGTGATATTTTTCTACTGCCAGTCTAACATTTTTCATTCCCCATCCATGATGCCTTTTATCTGTCTTGGATGTTTTAAAATTTCCTTTGCTGATTACCGGTTCTTCTATACAACTATTCGCAATTTGTATAATAATGAATTGGTTAATACGCCGGATTGTTACGGACAGTATTTTTGCGGATGCTTCCGGCAACTTTCCACATGCTTCCATCGCATTATCCAGCAGATTTGTTAAGATTGTACATAAATCAACTGGGTCTATCTTACAGTCTTTTGGATATTCCGCATGAATACTTGTTTCTACATTCTGTTGTTTTGCAAACGCGGCTTTCTGGCTCAAAATATAATCAACAGCCTCAATGCCTGTAAACCGCTCTACAGAATAAGCAGCTCTGTCTTTGCCAAGCCTGTCAAGATATGTTCTTGCTTCCTCAACCTTACCGTCTGCCAGATAGCTTTGAATCATGGAAAAATGATTTCCCATATCATGATATAGACGGGCATTTGATTCATAAGATTCTTTTGCAACTTGATAATTCTTTGCCAGCAGCTCATTTTGCAGAGCAATATTTTCCTGTTCTTTCCGTATCTGGCACAAACGATAATAGAAATAAGCCGAACAGATAATAAAGACAAACGCCAGTGCTAAAATTGCTTGGAACAAATCCGTCTTAAAATTTGTTACGATATTTGTTGACATCCAATAAGTTGCGCTGACAAATCCTAATACAGCTCCCGCCAATGCAATTCTAACTTTACCCAATTGTACCGTTGCCCTTTTTAATATAAACCGGACAATCCATATAATAAGACCATCTACCAATTTAAATAAGATAATCAAATATAAACGCATATTGCTGAAGCCAGCTTGAAGTTGTGCTGAAACCGCATAACCAGTAATATCCTCTATGAATCTTAAAATGGAACCTTCCACAAAATTCAGTCCTGTAAGATAAACCACCGCCACAAAAAGAAAACTAAAATAATTTCCTTGAAACAGTATACATGCACCAAATGAATATGCAAAAGCACCATAAACAATCGTTACGAGACTAAATGAAATATCTATAAAATTCAACAAAATTACTCCAACAGTAATAATGTTTGCAACTGCCAAAAACATAATAATCTGCTTTTTCTTTTTGAACTGTGTTGGTGCTAACACATGAATAATTGAAAAATAAAAAAACGATTCAACGAATGTTACCAGCCATTCCACACATATTTGAATACCAATCATATTTGCTTCCTCCAAAAGCGAAGCATCTTTATTTTGAAATCGGAAATGTTCGCTTTACTGATTATAACACATTGATTGTCCGAAAAAAGTATACCAGCATCATCTATACCAATCACATTTGCCAGATTTACGATACACCCTCTGTCTGCAAAACAGAAATATTCCCTGCTTATTTCTGCAAAGACCTGCGACAGTGTTTTTCGTACCGATTGCGTTTTTCCTCCCGCCAAATGAAATACAGCATATTTTCCATCTTTTATAATATACAGTATTTCTCTATATGGTAACTGCTCAACATGATTTTTAATCTCAACCGTGTAAAATTCATTTCTTTCCAGACGGTACAGTTTATAATAATCCTCCAACGCAGACGGTAATTTTTCGTCTATGACTGTTTTCGGAATATACCGGAACACCGAAAATTCATAAGCTGTAATCGCATACTCCAGATGAGATGTGATAAAAATGATTTTCGCAGCGGGCATAGTATCCTGAATCATTTTTGCCAAATCCATCCCGTCCATTCCGGGCATCTCTATATCCAGAAGAAGTAAGTCATAATGGATTCCATCCTGTAAGTCGTACAGCAGATTCTCACTGGATTGGTATGTCTGAATTTTACAGTCCACACAATGCTTCTTAAAAAATTTATCGGTAATGGTTTCGGCGCAGGAAACGCTTTGTTTGTTATCATCACAAATTGCTATATGTATCATTCTGCTTTTCTCCATTTTCCTATATTCCATTCGATATTATACTGTACTATGACACGGTTCTCAATGGTAATCTTAAAGAAGATAGGAATAGGCTATCCTACTCCCGTACTGTATGTTACTGCATAAGCATGGAAACGTTTTATTCTGTAAATGTAATCACCTCTTAAATGCTTTATAGTTTGGAATAGTGTGGTTCTGGCGGTCTATCTCTTGTTTTCGGTTGCTTGGTTCTTTACCGTACATGAGCATTATGTTACTGGTGGCCGCTTAAAAGCGGCTTCTGTTGTACTTACTTTGAGGGCTCTCCTTCCAGTCGATCCCTCTCATACTGCTCTTTGATATACTTTGTTATCGTTTCTTCATTTACATTACCGACTGTTTCGCAATAATACCCTCTTGCCCAAAAGTGACGGTTATATCGGTCTCTATACTCCGGATGTCTGTCGAAAAGCATAAGGCTACTCTTCCCCTTAATCCTACCAACTACCTTCGCCACGCTCGCCTTAGGCGGAATCGACACGTACATATGCACATGATCCGGCAGCGTTGCTACCTTGACAATTTTGACTTCTTCCATCTTGCATACCTTGCTAATGGCTTCTCCTACCTCATTCCTCAAATCCCCAAACATCACTTTTCTACGATATTTCGGGATAAATACTATGTGATACGTGCAATTATAGCGACTATGTGATAAACTTTGAGTATCCATGAATATACCTCCTTTAAAGTGTGCATAAAAGTATAAGTACTTTTCATAAACACATCTTAAAAGAGGAATCTTATATTAAGCAATATATTTGGCTGACCACAATATATTGTGGTGGCTCTCAAGCTTTTAAATACACTGGATTCGGGTGGCTCTCAAGCTTTAAATTAGTGGCTCCCAAGCTTTAGAATAATCACTGATTGTCACAACAAACCTGAAACTGGAAGAAATCAAGAACCCGCCAGACCTTGCCCACGCAAGGATTTATGACCGTATACTGGAACGGTGCGCACCGGTTCTCTTTTCCGGAAAGAATTTCCGGGAGGAAGGAGCCAGGGCGACCAAAGCGGCGGCGAAGGAGATTGTGAGGAAGGGATAATATAAACTGATTGCATGAAAAGGAGGATTTATGAACAGTGAGAAAATCACAGAGGACACTACCACCACAGCAACGGCTAAGGACGCCCCCGCACTGGTGAAGAAGATTGGCCGGACTACCTACATTGTGCGGGTTCATTTCAGCAAGACCAGCAGGGAAACCATGAGCGACAAAATCAAGCGTATGCTGAAAAATGAGATACGGCAGATGTAAAAAAGCGATAACGGAAACAGGCCGGGATTCAGAAATGCGCTGGCTCCCGGCTTGTAAAATCAGGAGGTTTATGGTAGTATGGAGATACGAAAACAGAAGGGAAAGCAGGTGGGACGATTGACAGTGACGGAACAGATAGACCAGAAACATCAGGAAGATTTACAAAGGCTAAGAGGCTTTCGCCTGCTTGATGATGATTTCCTCACAAAGCCGCACCCAGGTATTTGTGGAGAACCTGCTGAACCGTTCGGTAAGGCTGGATATCCTGGCTACGGACAGCACAGGGGCAAAACTGAATGTGGAGGTACAGCGCTCCGACAAAGGAGCCGGGAGAAAAAGAGCCAGGTACAACAGCAGCATGATGGACGCAAACCTTTTGAAGAAAGGCGAGGACTTCGACAAGCTGCCGGAAACGTGGGTAATCTTTATTACAGAGAATGATGTAATGGGAAAAGGGCTGCCGCTCTATCCGGTTGAGCGGTGCTTTTTAGGAACCGGGGAAAGATTTGAGGACGGTTCGCACATACTGTATGTAAATGGCGCTTACCGTGGAGATACGCCAATCGGGAAGTTAATGCATGACTTCTCCTGCACAGACGCAGCGGATATGTACTATGGGACACTGGCGGACAGGGTGAGATTTTTCAAAGAAAGCAAGGAGGGAATCGAGATTATGTGCCGTGCTATGGAAGATATGGGGAATCAGACATTGAAAGAGGGAATGAAAGAAGTTGCGCTCCGTATGTTGGCGGCTGGCAAATATGCTTTAGAGGAAATCGTTAATATTTCAGGACTTTCTCTTGAGGAAGTCAAACAACTGAAAGCTGATAGAAGCGCATAGGCAGAGTTATAGAGCCGGGAATCTAAAAAACAGGTTTCTGGCTCTATTTTTTTGCCCTGAAATGTAAATTTTTTGTGAATATGATTAAAAAGTCCTTTACAAAACGTCACTGGAAAATGGAGAAAGTCCATGCTGTATAATCTTGACTGGCCAAGATACATGTACGGTTCGGGAACGTATATCAGCAGGAGAGATAAAAACTGGTTTGCAGATATCTGGGAACTGAAACGGGAGAGTATGAAGAACTGGAACGTTATCAAGCCAGGGTGCGGGAGCAGCAGTTGATTGTCCTCCACAGGAAGAAACGGATGCGTGGGATGAAGTCATGAAACTCATTTTAAATCTGATATAAATATTAAAAATAGTATTTATTATCATCGGGTGACAGGGCAAAAAATGTTAGTGTGTGCCGATCAGGGAAATGTTCTTACTGAAAAGTATGTTGCTATGATGTCAGATTTCAAAAAATATGACTTTGATTATTTGTGTCAATCATACAGTGTCAGGTATGCGGTCACTCTTTGTGTCCATAGCCCTAATCAGTGCATAGAACTTTTGGATAAAGGTCGTAAGACAATTTTAGAATGTTAGGGGAATGAGGATAAACATTATTTATGGTGTGAATTTTATTATTATTTTTATAATCTGATTTGGAATAAACAAGAATATTATCTTGAACAGATGTTTGAAGAGTAAAGTGGAGTTATAGCCAGAAGCGGAAAGAATACTCATATGGTTATCAATGCTATAAGCGCTTGAATTACGGTGGAAGAAGCAGACGGAAAGAATTGCATATGAATACGGACGATACATGTGATTCTAAGGGGTTTGCAGAGTGGAAGGTTCAGCTAGCTACTTATAGTGCAATTCGAGCCATCTATGATGTCCCGGCAGACAATCTTATTTCCAAAGTAATAGGTATAGTAAATCGTTATTATATTGAGGAACCGCAGGAAGCAAAAGCGGAAATAAACATACAAGAATTGGAAGAAAAGATTCAAAAGCTTGAAAATCGTATGAATAATTACGCTGAGATGAGAGCTGATGGAGAGATAAGCAAAGAAGAGTTCTTCGAATATCGTAGTCAATGTGAAGATCAGATTAAAAAGCTAAAAAGTCAAATACCAGATAAGAATAAGAAAGAGTTACTGCCGATCAATAAAAAAGAACAGACGCTAAAGCAAATAGAATCTTTTTTAAAGAAGGTTCTAGATTTTAAAGTAGGACAAAAGACAAAATTTGATGATGATTTTGTTGAGATTGTCATTTATAAGATAGTGGCTAAAGGAAATGATGTTTTCGATATTTACTTTAATACGAAAGAACCAGAGCATTATAGATGGCAGACTACAGGCAATATCTATCGTCCAGGTACTTTCCCTATCGGTGGTAGCACCAACAGAGGAGGCCAGTAAAGCAGGTAAATTCTGATTTAATTATACAAATAATAATAAAAACAGAATATAAAGACAGACAAAACACCATGATTCTATTGAATTGTGGTGTTTTTATACAATATAGATGTGTTCAAGCTAGTTATGAAATAATTCGAGTTAATTCAAGATAGGTACCGTAAAATCAAGGATTCCTGTATCTATCGAGGAAGCGGCGAAGGCTGGGAAGTTTTAAGAAATAGCGAAAAAACGAGGGCTATCGTTGACAAGCGTTATTATACAATGTCCGGTTCATATTATTCTGTATAATTTTCTGCTGCGGAATATTCCTGATAAATAAATGGAGAACGGAATGGCAGATTGTTGTAAAAAGTATTAAGAAATATTGATTTATCACGATGATTGAGATAAAATCGAATGTGGTAATAAAAGGGGTTGACAAATACCCCCCTTTCTTGTTAATATAAAAAAACAGAACGCACTCTGTTTTTGAAATCTGGTTAAGAAAGAGGTGCATTATGCAGAGAGTTTTTTCATTACTGGTGGATAATAATCCCGGCGTATTAAGCCGTATATCCGGGCTGTTCAGCCGGAGAGGCTATAATGTGGACAGTATTACAGCCGGAGTGACGGCCGATATACGGTTTACAAGGATTACGATCGTAGCGAGCGGGGACGAGCTGATTTTGTCACAGATTGAGAAGCAGGTCCGAAAGCTTGAGGACGTAAGGGAGATAAAGGTATTGCAGCCGGAGACTTCTGTTTATCGGGAGCTTGTTATGGTCAAGATCAGAGCCAATGCTGAGCAGAGGGCGGATATTGTCTCGGTTGCGGATATTTTCAGAGCGAAGATCGTAGATGTTGAGAAGGATTCCCTGATGATCGAGCTTACGGGTAATCAGTCTAAGATCGATGCGTTTTTGAATCTCCTTGACGGATATGAGATTCTAGAGCTTGCACGGACAGGAATTACAGGACTGTCCCGGGGAAGCAAGGATGTGACATATTTTGAGTAACAGCAGGCGGCATTAAGCGGAAGGACTACATAGGAAGCTTCTGCTTAACGATAGATACTCGCCGGATGATATATCCGGCAGGTCTAATAATCATTTTATTAAAACAAATTAGGAGGAATGTTAAGATGGCAGCAAGATTATTTCATCAGGAAGATTGTAATTTATCCTTACTGGAGGGAAAGACAATCGCAATTATTGGTTACGGAAGTCAGGGACACGCACATGCTCTGAACTTAAAGGAGTCTGGATGCGACGTAATCATTGGTCTTTATGAAGGCAGCAAATCATGGGCAAAGGCTGAGTCACAGGGACTTACTGTATACACAGCGGCAGAGGCAGCTAAAAAAGCCGATATTATCATGATTCTCATCAATGATGAAAAACAGGCAGCTATGTACAAGAAAGATATTGAGCCAAATCTTGAGGAAGGCAATATGCTGATGTTCGCTCATGGCTTTGCGATTCACTTTGGACAGATCGTACCGCCTGCAAATGTAGACGTTACGATGATCGCGCCGAAGGCTCCGGGTCATACTGTAAGAAGCGAGTATCAGGCAGGTAAGGGAACTCCTTGTCTTGTGGCAGTAGAGCAGGATTATACAGGAAAAGCACTTGATAAAGCGCTTGCATACGCACTTGGAATCGGCGGAGCAAGAGCAGGTGTTCTTGAGACGACTTTCAGAACAGAGACAGAGACAGACCTTTTCGGTGAGCAGGCGGTTCTTTGCGGCGGTGTATGCGCACTTATGCAGGCTGGTTTCGAGACACTTACAGAAGCTGGTTATGATCCGAGAAATGCATACTTTGAGTGTGTTCATGAGATGAAGCTTATCGTAGATCTGATCTATGAGTCAGGCTTCGCGGGAATGAGATATTCCATTTCCAACACGGCAGAGTACGGCGATTATATTACAGGGCCGAAGATCATCACAGAGGATACAAAGAAAGCAATGAAGAAGATTCTTTCAGACATTCAGGATGGTTCCTTTGCAAAAGAGTTCCTTCTCGATATGTCGCCGGCAGGCGGTCAGGCACATTTCAGAGCCATGAGAAAACTGGCGGCAGAACATCCAGCAGAGAAGGTAGGAAAAGAAGTAAGAAGTCTCTACAGCTGGAGCGATTCCGACAAACTGATCAACAACTAATCGATAGGCAACGAGCCGGTCAAGATGGAAGGAAGGGTTTCACCCATCATGCTTGCATGAATGGGTGGGACTCATTCTTTTATATTAGTTGGCGACTGCAAACGGCCGAGGGAGCTTTGCTCCCGAGGAGCCTCATGCGGAGAAATAAAAGTTATTTCCTTATAAACTTATTAAGCGGATGAAAGATGTCGATATAATTATTGGAATATCGATATATTAGTGTGTTATGCCATTCAGTTTCGTGAAATAATCTGCTTGAAAGTGCATGGTACAGCGCATTAGTGTACCATATGGCAATCATGAAAGGAGAAAAGGATATGAAAAAAGGTATCCAGAATTTAAAAATCAGCGTAAAGCTTTATATCCTTGTAGGTGTTGCGCTGGTTGGAATGCTCATCATCGGAGGAATGTCCTTCTTCCTGATGAACAGAATGAATGACAGGACTACTGATATCTCGACGAGCTGGCTTCCGAGCGTGGATGTAGCAAGAGAGATGGACACAACGCTATCTAATGTCCGCCTGAATGAACAGGCATACGTCACGGCAGTCTCGGATGAGGTGGCAGAGCAGAGCCTTCAGTATGTCCAGAAGGAAAAAGAAGATATGAAATCCCTCTTAACAAGATATGGGAATATGATTGATGCAGAGGAGCAGGATTTTTATGAGAAGGCTGCCGATCTCTGGACGCAGTACGAAAAGGCTGACGAGGAAATATTAGAACTGGCGGAAGAGGGAAGAACGAATGAGGCAAGAGCGATTCTGGATGGAGAGAGCGCAGAAGTTTACAGCGCCCTTCAGAGTGTGTTTAGCGATATTATAGCTTATAACACAGAAGGAAGTGACAAGGTAGCTGCCGAGAGTAAGACATATTATAGGATCTCTGTTGCGGCTATGGCTGTAATCATACTTATCATTATTATTATTGGGGTTTATTTCTCATTCATAATCATACGGGGAATCAAATTCCCGATCTTTGAGATTGAGACTGCTGCCGTAAAGATGGCGCAGGGTGATCTGGCTGCCGAGATCTCCTATGAATCCAAAGATGAGTTAGGAATTCTCTCTAATCAGATGCGGGAGCTGATACGTAAGCTTCGGGTGATCATTGACGATGAAAATGAATTTCTGGCAAAGATGGCATCAGGAGATTTTAATGTTGATTCCAAATGTGAAGATGAGTATGTAGGCGGGTTTCACCCGCTGCTGATCTCTTTTCGGGGAATCGCGAAGAAGCTTAACGATACGCTGATGCAGATCAGTGAAAGTGCAGAGCAGGTTGCCGGCGGTTCCGAACAGGTGTCGGACGGGGCGCAGGCGCTTTCTCAGGGAGCGACAGAGCAGGCAAGTTCTGTTCAGGAGCTGGCCGCTACTATTTCAGATATTTCTGGAAAGGTGAATGAAAATGCTGAAAGTGCGGGTCAGGCGAGTGACATGGCTAATACGGTCGTCAGCGAGATGGATGCAAGCAACCAGAAGATGCAGGGTATGATTGAGGCTATGAATGAAATCAGCAAATGTTCTGACGAGATCGGAAAGGTTATCAAAACAATTGAAGATATTGCTTTCCAGACGAATATACTGGCACTGAACGCTGCGGTCGAGGCGGCGCGCGCAGGTTCCGCAGGAAAGGGCTTTGCGGTAGTCGCTGACGAGGTCCGCAATCTGGCAAGCAAGAGTGCGGAAGCATCGCAGAATACGGCCGTACTGATTGAAAATACTCTGAAAGCAGTGAAGAATGGAACTGCAATTGCTGATGAGACGGCAGAGTCTCTAAAGCAGGCAGTGGAGGGTGTCAACGAGGTGACCGGAATCGTAGGGCGGATTTCGGAAGCCAGCAAGGATCAGGCCGCGGCTGTGTCGCAGGTTACGACGGGTATTGACCAGATATCCAGTGTTGTACAGACTAACTCGGCGACTGCCGAGGAAAGCGCGGCGGCGAGCGAAGAGCTGTCCAGCCAGTCGCGTCTTATGAAAGAACTGGTGGGAAGATTTAAGCTTAGAAATGGCAGGCCGTATTAATGCGCCGGTTTATCTTTCAAAATTGTAAGATTGCTGTAATCTTATGCGATACAAAAATATAAAGAAAGCTGTTACAATTACCCTTAGCTGGCAGGAAGAATTTTTTCTGTCAGCAAGGGTAATTTTTGTTATGATATGCAGTGGGATGGCTTTCGGACAGTTATGTTTTTGTTATCGTATTTGGTATCATATTTATCTTATGAGACAGGAGGGATTACAGCATGGGTGAATATATCCGCATATGCGACGTGGAGAAATATTACGGGAACGGTTCCAATGTGACGAAGGCGGTTGACAGGGTGAGTTTTCATGTAGAGCAGGGTGAGTTTGTGGGTGTGATGGGGGCGTCCGGTTCCGGGAAGACGACGCTCCTTAACATGCTCTCCACTATCGACCGGGTGACGGCGGGGCATATTTTTTACGGGGATACGGACATTACGGAGCTTTCAGAGGATGGGCTTTCGGAGTTCCGTAAAAGGAATCTTGGGTTTGTGTTTCAGAATTACAATCTTTTGGATACGCTGACGATTGAGGAAAATATCGTTCTTGCCATGACGATCCATAATAAGGGAAAGGCGGAGATTAAGGAGAGAGTAAGCGCGATGATGAGGATGCTTGGCATCCAGGAGATTGCAGGTAAGTTCCCCTATCAGGTGTCGGGCGGGCAGAAACAGCGGTGCGCCTGTGCCAGAGCTTTGATTAATGAGCCGAAACTTTTTCTGGCGGATGAGCCGACGGGAGCGCTTGATTCGCGCTCTGCCCAGACGCTCCTTGAGACGTTTACCCGGATGAATACGGAGCTTTTAGCAACAATCTTTATGGTGACTCACGATGCGTTTTCGGCCAGCTATTGCAGCAGGATATTGTTTCTTAAGGATGGGAAGATTTTCCATGAGCTGATCCGCGCCGGGAGGAACAGGCGGGTGTTTTTAAATGAGATTCTGGACGTACTGTCTCTGACGGGAGGTGAGCTTTCGGATGTTAGGTAAGCTTACGGTCAGGAATGTGAGACGTTCGGCCAGAGATTATCTGGTGTATGTGATTACCATGACGTTTGTGACGGCGCTGATGTTCGCGTTTAACAGCATCATTTTTTCGCCGGATATCCGGGAACGGGTTGACATGGTGGGGGTTATGGCGGCGCTTGTGGGACTTGCGACATTTTTCATCGTCATCATCGTGGCGTGGCTCATCAATTATATGGTGCGGTTCATGCTGGAACGGCGGAGCCGGGAGTTTGGGACATATCTGCTTTTGGGGCTTAAGAAGAAAGAAATCACAAGGCTTTATCTGCAGGAAAATATGTTGATGGGCATGGGGGCATTTGTGTTGGGCCTGCTCCTTGGGGTGCTTTTGCAGCAGATTCTGATGGCGGTGCTCTATGCCATGCTGCAGACGGATTACGACTTGCATCTGGAGTTTAACGGATGGTGTATCTTTACGACGGTCTGTTGCTATGGGGGATGTTATCTTCTGGCGCTTTTTCGGTGCAAAGGCAGGTTTAAGCGGATGAATATCTGCGACCTGATGAATGTGGGAAGTAAGAATGAGGAGGTCCATGAATCCCATGAGCGGGCGAAACAATGGCTTTTGCCGCTGTCGGTGATTTTTCTTGTGCTGTTTGGACTGTGGTTGTTTTTCGGCGGAAGAATTGACGGGTGGAACGGCGGAAGCATTATCGGGTTCATCGTGGGGCTGGTGCTTGTAATCTACTTGTTTTATATCGGGCTTGCGTCCTCGATTGTCTGCTATATCCGGGGAGATGGAAAAGGGATTTACCGGGGGCAGAATCTGTTTTTGCTCAGGCAGCTTTCCTCGAAGATCAAGACGATGCGGTTTACCATGGGTACGATTACGGCGCTGTTTATGCTGGCTTTTTTGGGAAGCACGGTGGCGATGATGTTCGGCGATTACCAGAATAAGATCCTTGGGGAGAAGTTCCCCTTTGATGTGCAGGTGTACAGTGGGGACGTGGAGGATGATTTTTCTCTGGAGCTTGGAGTTATTGGGGAAATGTGCGAGACGAAGGAGATTTATCCGTATCACATTTATACGGATGGGACTGCTCAGGTGAATGCGTGGCTTTATACCCACCTTAAGGAGTTCGGCAATCTGTATACTACGCCGGAGGGAGAGCCGGATGTGAAGGAACTGGCCGAGAGGGATGACGGGTGCTATTGTGAGTTTGACACGTATATGCAGCTTTCGGATTACAATCGTCTGCGGAAGATGCTGGGGTACAGGCAAATTGTCCTCGGGGAAAATGAGTATGCCATCCACATGAAAAAGCGTGTGCTGGGGGAGACGGGGGATTTCTCCAGACATCTTCGGGTGAAAGGGAAGAGCGGGGAGCTTGCGTTCTCGGGGTATCACACAGAGCCTTTCTCTCAGGATGGACATAACGGCGGCGATTATGTGATCGTGGTGCCGGACAGGGCGTGTGAGCTTACGCCTTACTATTCGGAGCTTGCGGTGGATATCGAGGGGGAGGCTCCGGCGGGGCTTGGCGAGCGGCTGGATAACCTAGATAAGAAGGATGTATATAGCTATCTGGATTGGAGTGACAATGAGGAAGACGAAGAGGATGAGGAAACGTCAGAGACAGATACCCAGAAAGGAGAGGAGAAGAAATCCAGCGCGGATGAAATTGTAGGGGATGAGATGTCCGGCCCGAATAATTCCTGCTGCGGTTCGGATGCCATTATCACTTATGCGGCGGTGAATCTTGTGCGGGATAATGTGATCCCGGAGGTGAAGTATATGATTTCTTCCATCGTGTTTCCTTGCTTTTATATCGGGCTTGTGTTTGTGTGTGTGGCTCTCACGGTGCTGTCGGTGCAGCAGTTAAGCGATTCAGCCAAGTATAAGTTTCGCTATGGGGTGCTTGGCAAGATGGGGCTATCAAGGCGGGAGGTTGCCGGGGTGATAAGAAGGCAGCTTATTGCGTATTACCTGTGTCCGGCGGCTTTCGCAGCGGTGATCGCGGGGATCATCGCGCTGTTTATCAGCAGGAAGTTTATCTTTTATACGGGTGTGGAGACGGAAGTTTTTCAGTATTTCGGGATGTCGTTTCTTTTGTTCTGCGGGGTTTATGTGCTGTATTTTGTGACAACTTATGTGCAGTTCCGGCAGAATGTGGAGAATGTGGATTAAGGAAATATTACGGTCTTTTTGCTGGCAGGCGGCCAATCTACTAAGGATTAGCCGCCTGCTGCGTTTTATCACAACGATTATGTGGATTACACAGAAAGAAAGTCTGCTACACTGATAATGCGCGGATTTTTCACAGATGATTCCAGAAAGTCTTTATTACCGGTAAGGAACAGGTCTGATTTCTCTCATTGTGTATTGTCCTCTCTACGAGAATCGGAGTCTCATCAAAGCATACACTGCAGAGTTAACTACGCGGACGTTTGTTCCGTCAACAATATAGGTTACTCTGTCTCCGGCTTCAATTCCGAGCGCAGACCGAACATTCTTAGGTATGGTTACTTGTCCTTTCGGCATTACTCTTGCATCATTTACAAATGTTGCATTTGGTATAATTACACCTCCAAAATTCAAAAGTAGGAAAGTAGGGATTTCCTGCTTTTTGTTATATGTATAACTAAGATATCTTGTTAGACTAATTTATAGTGAAATTTTTATGATGTGAGGATTTCAAGGCCAGGTTGCGAATATAACGTGTGATATGATATAATTCTTCGGGAGGAATAAGATATTACTGATGGAGAAATTAACATAGATAAAGAGCGGGTTTATTCTTGTGCAAAAGAAATAGCTATGAGGTTTAAGGAATATAGAAAAAACTAAGGTTAAGGAGCCGAAATAACAATGGTTAAGGATATCATAAATTCAAATGAAACGATTCTCCCGAATTCAAAAGAACTGGAAGCCTTTGGTTACAGATTTGTTTGGACAATGACTGAAGAATTAAAAATGAATTTGGCAAGACCCAAAGGTACGGAAAAAAATCTTCGTATTAACTTTGAGCATTTAAGGTTATTCTGGAAGAGATAAGACCACAGTCGATTATCCGGTTTGGGGCAACATTTCCAGAAACGGCAACTGGCCGCGGAAGAAACAGGATTACAGTAAAGGATTATCAAAATTTACTATATGACTTTAATGGCTGCGCGTCCTTTAATCAGGGACTGATCAGGGGAGTGGCAAAAGAGCACTTTGAACCGGCATCCAGAAAGGAAGAGTTTGTGTTCAACTATATCGTAGATTTTACAGAAGCTGATTTTGCGGCTACAACCTTGACTTATGCCGACGGTACTGTCAGAAACGAAATATCTCAGGGAAGAATCGGGACAAAGCTTATTCCGGGTATGCCAAGCGCCAAATATTTATATGATTCCTATGCTTATGATTCGCCGCTTGAGAAAGACAATATTATGGCTGAGATGGAAGCGGTTATTGTCTATGGTAAGATTCCTCGTTCGAGTATAGCGATTCCTACTATTACAGGAGGCATGCACAGCCCTGGTTTTATGTATGTGGTCAGACGTGCAGATGGCAGCAGGGAGCTTAATCTTGGAAATAAGCAGATGATTCAGATTATAAATGAGATTATGGGAAAGTGAGAGGAAAGTTTATAATGTCCGGCAAGATAAGCAAAAAGAGAATTTTTGATATTATACAGATTGGATATTATGGGGACTGGCAGAGCAAGGCGTTTGATATTATGGTGATCGTGATGAGCATTTTTGCCTTATTTCCTGCCGGTCTTTTTCCCAGCGGGGGCGGTGGCGTTCCGGATGTTCAGGGTGGTGAGACTGTTGCGGCTTTTCCAGATCAATGCATACTATGATGCGCTGAATGTAATCGGGGATGTTATTACGGGGAAAAAGGATCAGATTCTTTCTTCGGTGTTTATCATTATGGTATTGATGGTCGCATCGTCGCTTGTGATGTACAATCTTGAGCATCCGGTGCAGCCGGAGGTGTTTGAGAATGCTTTTTCCGGGTTCTGGTGGGCGGTGTCAACGCTGCTTACGGTGGGGTACGGGGATATCTACCCGGTGACGATCGCGGGGCGTATCTTTGGCATTATCATTACGTTTCTGGGAGTGGGGATGGTGGCGATTCCTACGGGTATTTTGTCTGCTGGATTTGTGGAGCACTATACAAGGATGAAGACCATGAAAGAGGCGTCGGAAGAGAGTGACATTCGGTTTGTGCAGCTTCGGGTGGGGGAGAATCATCCGTGGATCGACATGAAGGTGAAAGACCTTCCGCTGCCGCCGGGACTTTTAATCGCGGCGATCCAGCGGCGGGGAAATGTGGTCGTCCCCAGAGGAAACACGGAGATTTTGCAGGGGGATTTTCTTGTTCTCGGAGCGGAAGGGTACAAACATGATATCGGAATCAGGCTTAAGGAGCTGGTGCTTAAGGATCAGAGTGCGTGGGTGGGGCTGCGCGTCAGTGAGCTTGATATCTCAAGAAAGACGATGATCGTCATGATAAGACGGGGGAATAAGATGCTGATTCCCAACGGGTCTACCATACTTCGCAGCGGGGATGTTCTGCTTCTTTATACAAGGAAAAATATCAAAGATGCTATGGATGTGGAGGTGTAGTGTTATGAGAGAGTACAGTACGTATTTTTTTGATTTGGACGGTACGATTACAGATTCTTCTTTGGGGATTACGAATTCGGCGATGTATGCGCTGAAAAAATTGGGGATTATAGAGGATGACAGGGCGAAGCTGTATCAGTTTATCGGGCCGCCGCTTAACGTTTCTTTTCGGGAATATTATGGATTTTCAGAAGAGAAAGCATGGGAGGCGGTTACGTATTACCGGGAGTATTATCAGGACAAGGGAATTTTTGAGAACCGGGTGTATGATGGGTTTGAGGAGATGTTAAAAGTGCTTAAGGCGGCGGGGAAGAGACTTGTGGTGGCAACTTCCAAGCCGGAGCCTTATGCCAGAAAGATCATTGACTATTTTGGATTATCGAATTATTTTGACTATATTGCCGGGATGGGACTTGACGGTAAGCGCGGGACGAAGGCAGAGGTCATCCGGTATGCCCTCAGCGTCTGCGGGATAGAAGACAAGTCAGGGGTTTTGATGGTGGGTGACAGGAAGTATGATGTGATCGGCGCGAGGGAGGCGGGAATTGACTGTCTTGGAGTGCTGTATGGCTTTGGCAGCCGGGAGGAACTGGAGAGCGCTGGGGCAGATTATATCGTTGAGACAGTCGGAGATATAATTAATTTGGGTTACACTTGTTTTTAAGTCCGAGATTGATGAGGCAGAAAAGAATGCAGAGAAAAGAAAGAAGGTGAAGTATGGAAAAAAATCGGGACAGGAAGCTGTGGCAGAGGATTTATCTGCTGATTGCAGTTCTGGCAATGTTTTTGCTGGTGATTTCTTTGCTGCTTTGCAGCTTTCAGATTGCGATATACGGGGATGCAAAGTATGGTTTTTATGAGAAAGAGTACGTAAAATACGAGGTGACAGAATCGCTTAATATGGAGCTTTCCGATGTAATGTCTGTGACAGAGTACATGATGGATTACCTGATCGGACGGGAGGATGTGCTTTCGATCGAGACAGATGTAGCAGGAAAGAAACAGGATTTTTTCAACGAACAGGACAGGCTTCATATGGCGGATGTCAAGGGACTTTTCCTTGGCGGCCTAAGGCTTAGGAATGTGCTTTTGCTGGCGGCGGTGCTTTTGATCGGACTATTGGCGGCATGCAAGGTGAATCTGGGGAAGATACTGCCGAAAGCATATGGGACAGCGATGGCGGTCTTTGGCGCGGCGCTTGTATTCTTAGGGATAGCGGTTGCAGTTGATTTTACAAGATGTTTCCGGCTCTTCCATGAGATGTTTTTTACCAATGATCTGTGGATATTTGATGAAAGTACGGATTATATGATACGGATGCTGCCGGAAGGATTTTTTTCGGATATGGTGATCCGGATCGTGTCCGTGTTTATCACAAGCCTGATATTATTGGGCGCGCTGATCTGGCTTGTGCGTTTTCTTTATGGGTTACAGTCCACTCGTCAGTCAATAGGGAGATAATCACATGCCTGCATGGTGATTTCTCCATTTGTGCTGACGAAGGGAACGCCGGCTTATGAGTAAAGTTAGCTGCGAAGCAGCGAGAAAAGCGCTTTTGCGAATGATGTGAGAGTGAACGGTAACCGTTACAGAAAGCGGGAAGATAAAATTTAGGATAAGCATATCACTGACGGGAAAAATGTGGTATGATACTAAGGTCAAAAGGTCATGCGGAGCAATCTGTAGTATCATAGAGGCAAAATATGATATTGTTATATGCGGCGAGGAGAAATGTCGGTGCCGTTGCATGAAGGAGGAGAATGAATGAGTAATGTAAAACGAGTATTTGTAGAGAAGAAATCAGATTTTGCAGTGAAGGCGAAGGATCTGGAACATGAGATCAGAGGATATCTTGGAATTAAGGATATCGCTTCTGTCCGTGTGTTGATTCGTTATGACGTGGAGAATGTCACGGACGAGACATTTGAGAAGGCATGCAATGGCATTTTTGCAGAACCGCCGGTGGACGTTCTGTACAGGGAGGAGTTTCCGGCGGAGGAAGGAAGCAGAGTGTTCTCCGTAGAGTATCTTCCGGGGCAGTTTGACCAGAGAGCGGATTCCGCGGTGCAGTGTATCCAGTTTATTAAAGAGGATGAGCAGCCGGTGATCAAGACGGCGGTAGTCTATGTGATAAAGGGAGAGGGAAGAGAGATTTCTGATGCAGAGCTTCATGCAGTGAAGGCCCACTGTATCAATCCGGTGGATTCAAGGGAGACTGGTATGGAAAAGCCGGAGACTCTGGTGACGATTTTTGACGAGCCGGAGGATGTCAGGATTTTTGACGGTTTTAAAGATATGGCAGCGGAGGAGTTTAGGAAGCTTTATGATTCTTTGGGACTTGCCATGACCTTTAAAGATTTCTTGCATATCCAGAATTATTTTAAAAATGAGGAGACAAGAGATCCGTCTATGACGGAGATCCGCGTGCTTGATACGTACTGGTCTGATCATTGCCGCCATACTACATTTTCAACAGAACTTACGGATATTTCCTTTGGAGAGGGAGATTACCGGGTTCCGATCGAGGAGACTTATAAACAGTATCTTGCAGATCATAGTGAGATTTTTAAAGGAAGGGAAGATAAGTTCATCTGTCTGATGGATCTGGCGCTGATGGCTATGCGCAAGCTTAAAAAAGAAGGGAAGCTTACTGATCAGGAGGAGTCTGAGGAGATCAATGCCTGCAGTATTGTCGTTCCGGTCACAGTGGACGGTGTGGAGGAAGAGTGGCTTGTGAACTTTAAGAATGAGACGCACAATCATCCGACAGAGATTGAGCCGTTCGGCGGGGCGGCAACCTGCCTTGGCGGAGCGATCCGCGATCCGTTGTCCGGGCGTACTTATGTATATCAGGCCATGCGCGTGACGGGAGCTGCCGATCCGACAGTATCCGTGAAGGATACGTTAAAGGGCAAGCTTCCGCAGAAGAAGCTTGTGCGTGAGGCGGCGCACGGATACAGTTCCTATGGAAATCAGATCGGGCTTGCTACCGGGGCTGTAAAGGAAATCTATCATCCCAACTATGTGGCAAAGCGTATGGAGATCGGTGCTGTCTTAGGGGCTGCTCCGAGACGTGCGGTGATTCGGGAGACGTCAGATCCGGGGGATATCATCATTCTTCTCGGCGGACGAACCGGACGCGACGGCTGCGGCGGCGCAACCGGTTCTTCTAAGGTTCATACGACGGAGTCCATCGAGACCTGCGGCGCGGAAGTGCAGAAGGGGAATGCGCCTACAGAGCGCAAGATCCAGAGGATGTTCCGCAGGGAAGAGGTAAGCAGATTAATTAAGAAATGCAACGATTTTGGAGCCGGCGGCGTCTCTGTTGCGATCGGGGAGCTTGCAGACGGGCTTCGGGTTGATCTTGATAAAGTGCCGAAAAAATATGCAGGACTTGACGGCACGGAGATTGCGATTTCCGAATCTCAGGAGCGTATGGCGGTCGTAGTAGATCCGGAAGACGTAGCAGAATTTATGAGTTATGCGAAAGAGGAGAATCTGGAAGCCGTAGAGGTGGCGGTTGTTACGAAGGAGCCGAGACTGGTTCTTTACTGGAGAGGAAAAGAGATCGTAAACTTATCAAGGGCATTTTTAGATACCAACGGCGCTCATCAGGAGACGGCTGTCGCAGTGGATATTCCGGACAGGAAGAACAGTATCTTTACGCGTGAGGAGATCGGGGATGTGAGAGAAAAGTGGCTTTCTGTCCTGTCAGATCTGAATGTTTGCTCCCAGAAGGGGCTGATAGAGATGTTTGACGGCTCCATCGGCGCGGCTTCTGTGTTCATGCCTCATGGCGGAAAATATCAGACTACGGAGACACAGGCGATGGTGGCAAAGCTCCCGGTCCTTAGAGGGGACTGCGATACGGTGACGATGATGAGCTATGGCTTTGATCCGTATCTGTCCACATGGAGCCCTTATCACGGGGCGATCTATGCGGTGACGGAATCCGTTGCCAAGATCGTGGCAAACGGCGGTGATTACCGAAAGATCCGATTCACGTTTCAGGAATACTTCCGCAGGATGACAGAGGAGCCGGAAAGATGGAGCCAGCCGTTCGCGGCGCTTCTGGGGGCTTACAATGCACAGCTTGGCTTTGGGCTTCCTTCTATTGGGGGAAAGGACAGTATGTCGGGCACTTTTGAGGACATCGATGTGCCGCCGACACTGGTTTCCTTTGCGGTTGATATCGCGAGAGAGAAGGACATTATCACGCCGGAGCTTAAAAAGGCGGGCAATAAATTAGTATGGCTTAGTATACCGACGGATGAATATGATATTCCGGTCTATGATAAGGTGATGGAGCAATACGGGAAATTCACAGAGGATATCCGCGCGGGCAGGATTGTATCGGCCTACGCGACGGACCGACACGGCGTGATCGCAGCAGTCAGCCGCATGGCCTTTGGTAACCGGATGGGTGTGAAGATTGAGCATAGTATGGACGCAAGAGATCTGTTCGCTCCGGCTTTTGGCGATATCATTGCGGAGGTTGCTGACGGAAAGGTCGGCGAACTTGCGATTTCCTACACCGTGATCGGTGAAGTGACAGCCGATGGAACGTTCTCCTACGGCAATGTGAATATTTCCGAAGCAGAGGCGGAGGAAACGTGGAAAGCGCCGTTAGAGAAAGTATTTAAGACCAATTCCGGAGCGGAAGGTCAGGATGAAAAGGTGGAGACCGGACTTTACCATGCATCGGATGTCCATATCTGTACCCATAAGATCGCTCAGCCGACCGTATTTATTCCGGTATTTCCGGGAACGAACTGTGAGTACGACAGCACGAAAGCGTTTGAGCGGGCAGGTGCGAAGGTGGTGACGAAGGTATTCAAAAATCTAGATGCGGCAGATATTGTCGATTCGGTCAATATATTTGAGAAGGCCATAGACGGGGCGCAGATCATCATGTTCCCGGGCGGATTCTCGGCGGGCGACGAGCCGGACGGATCTGCGAAGTTTTTTGCGACTGCTTTCCAGAATGCAAAGATTAAGGAAGCGGTGGAGCGTCTCCTGAATGAGAGGGACGGGCTTGCGCTTGGTATCTGCAACGGGTTTCAGGCGTTAGTGAAACTCGGGCTTGTTCCGAACGGACAGATTACAGGGCAGGATGAGAAATCTCCGACTCTGACTTATAATACGATCGGACGTCATATTTCCAAGATGATCTATGTGAAGGTTGTTACGGATCGGTCTCCGTGGCTTAAGAAAGCCAAGCTTGGTGGCGTGTACACGAATCCGGCATCTCACGGGGAAGGACGTTTTGTGGCAGATAAAGAGTGGCTTGACAGGCTCTTTGCGAATGGACAGGTTGCGACACAGTACTGCGACATCGACGGAAATATCACGATGGATGAAGAGTGGAATGTCAACGGTTCTTACATGGCGATTGAGGGTATTACAAGTCCGGACGGGCGTGTATTTGGTAAGATGGCGCACTCTGAGAGACGTGCGCGATCGGTTGCCATGAATATTTACGGAGAGCAGGATATGAAGATCTTTGAGTCCGGTGTAGAATATTTCAGATAAGATATAAAATGAATGCTTTCTGCTAGATTGTTGCATAAAAGAAAAAGAAAACTTGAAAGATTTGCTGTGAAAACTTAGGCGAATGCAGGAAATGTTAATGGAAATTGCAAAAAATACGCATTTTCAGAAAAAAATTCTTGTGTTCCCGGGCGAAATCCTTTACAATGTTAAAGGACAAAAGCGTCGGAAAGCGGATAGACGTCGTCTGTCCGCTTTTTAAAGCTTTGAGGAAATTAAGGAAATATATTCTAGGAGGTAAAAGTATATGTCATATGTTGATGAAGTCTTGGAAAAAGTCGTAGCGAAAAATCCCGCTGAGCCGGAATTCCATCAGGCGGTGAAAGAAGTGTTGGAATCGCTCAGGGTAGTCGTAGAGGCCAATGAAGAGAAGTTTAGAAAAGATGCTCTTCTTGAGAGATTGGTAGAGCCGGAGAGACAGATCAAATTCCGTGTTCCGTGGGTAGATGACAAGGGGCAGGTTCAGGTGAATACCGGATACCGCGTGCAGTTTAACAGCGCCATCGGACCATACAAGGGAGGCCTGCGCCTTCATCCGTCTGTCAATCTTGGAATCATCAAGTTCCTTGGATTCGAGCAAGTTTTCAAAAACTCGCTGACAGGCCTTCCGATCGGCGGAGGCAAGGGCGGTTCCGACTTTGATCCGAAGGGCAAGTCAGACAGGGAGGTTATGGCATTCTGCCAGAGCTTTATGACAGAGCTTTGTAAATATATCGGGGCTGATACGGATGTTCCGGCCGGAGATATCGGTACAGGCGCAAGAGAGATCGGCTATTTATTCGGACAGTATAAGAGGATTCGCGGGCTGTATGAAGGCGTCCTCACGGGTAAGGGATTAAGCTATGGCGGATCTTTGGCAAGAACTGAGGCTACCGGATATGGTCTTTTATATCTGACAGAGGAACTTCTTAAGATCAACGGTAAGGATATCAAGGGCAAGACGGCTGCGGTATCCGGCTCCGGCAATGTAGCTATCTATGCGACAGAGAAGGCACAGCAGTTGGGGGCTAAGGTTGTAACAGTCAGTGATTCTACAGGATGGGTATATGATCCGGACGGAATTGATGTCGCTGCTTTAAAGGAGATTAAGGAAGTAAAACGTGCAAGACTTACAGAGTATAAGAACTATCGTCCGAATTCAGAGTACCACGAGGGACGCGGCGTATGGTCTGTAAAGGTTGACATCGCTCTTCCATGCGCGACACAGAACGAGCTTCTGATTGAGGATGCAAAACAGTTGGTTGCTAACGGCTGCACGATCGTTGCAGAGGGTGCTAATATGCCGACGACTCTGGAGGCTACCGAGTATCTGCAGGAGAACGGTGTATTATTCGCACCGGGCAAAGCTGCCAATGCGGGCGGTGTTGCGACATCCGCACTTGAGATGTCCCAGAACAGCGAGCGCTTAAGCTGGACATTTGAGGAAGTTGATGCAAAATTGAAAGGCATTATGGTAAATATCTGCCATAATATGGTTGACGCGGCAAAACGTTATGGTGCAGAGGGCAACTATGTTATGGGAGCGAACATCGCAGGCTTTGAGAAAGTTGTAGATGCTATGACCGCTCAGGGAATTGTATAGAGCAAGAAGGATCATAAATTTTTGAACATTAGAATCCGCAGGCAATGTGTTTTTGTCTGCGGATTTTGAAATATTATTTTAATATGCATTGTATTTTAAAGATCAGGAATCAAAGGTATAACCGCACCTTCCGTTCTTCTTTGTGTGATAAAGGGCTGCATCCGCCTGACCGAATAATTCGTCCCCGTATCCGTTCTGAGAAAATGCTGCTCCAATGCTGACGGAATATTTGGGAAAGTCTTTTGAAGGGTGCTGCAAGGTATGATTGATCCGGTCAATCTTGCGTCCGATGATTTCTTTGTGTTCCGGCGTCACATCGTGAAGAATCGCGGCAAATTCGTCGCCTCCTACACGGAATATATAATCGGCGGAACGGAAGCTCTCTTCCAGAAGAGCCGCTACCTTCCTAAGAGCCTGATCGCCGATCTCATGTCCATAAGTGTCATTGACGGACTTGAATTCATCAACATCGATCAGGAGCAAGGCAATTGGCTGGGAAAGCGTGCGCAGGTCGTCTTTGATCTGTTCAAAAGCCTGACGGTTTAACAATCCAGTCAGCGCATCGTGTTCAGCTTTCTGACGGAGCAGATTATGCTGCGCCTGCGACATCTCATATACATTATTGTAAGTGGCAGCAAGATATCTGAATTCATAGGCGCCTGTAATTTCAAGAATGTTATTGTTTTTTATACAATTGATATAGATTCGGATGGGCTTAAGGATCAGAATCGCGATCATAGCATAGGCGAGAAAAACTAGCAGTACGATCAGTAAGGTGCAGATGCTTTGGTGCGCCAGTGCTTTTTCCATGGCGGCTTCGCTTTCTTCATGCCTCATTTCACAGACTTTGATCGCACTTTTTGCCACGTTAGACAGCGTATCATCTATCTTCTGTTTTTTTGTCCGGTATTCATGGCCGAAGACCAGTTCAGAGGCGGCGGCCGCCATCTCCTGCGAGGTGTACGTAAGCTCCTCGCATGGCAGCTTATAATCTTGTATCTCCGAAGAGAGTCTGATGATGTCTGCATCCGCAGACAGGGCGGCAAGCTTCATGGCATGAAGCTCCAGATCCATGAGCGCATTGGAAAGCTTCAATGCGTCTTTTGAGAGCTGGAGAGTGATTTCGTCATCTCCTGACAGCTGCTTTTCAATCTCTAAGAGCGCCCGTTCCCTGCGCCGTGTGACGTCCGTCTCCATAAAATAGGCATCAGCGTGCAGTTGATCCTTTGTGATAACATAAAGGCGCGCCTGCTCTGTTAAATAGTCAGAGCCAAGGGATATGTTCATGGCATCTTTCTGTGTCAGAGTATATTTGTGCGACGTGCGGGTGAGCTGACGATATTGTTTTTTTACATTCATAATACTATATCCGATCAGTATCGCGACCAAGACTGTGCAGAGAGCGATCCAAAGACTGATGGTCTGGATTTTAAACCCCTTTAATGTAGTTACTTTTGAATTTTCCTGATTTTTTTTATTCACTATTTTCTTCCTGCCTTTATTTACTATAATAAATATATCATTCACAGTCCGGTTTTACAATATTTACAGAGAAAACAGGCGAAAAAAGAAAAAAACGAAAGAAAAGTGTTGACAAATCTTGTTAAGAGATAGTATAATGGCAAAGCAGGTTCGAGATAAGGATTTGCACAGATATGGGATCATAGCTCAGCTGGGAGAGCATCTGCCTTACAAGCAGAGGGTCATAGGTTCGAGCCCTATTGGTCCCATACTATATCTGGCGGGATAGCTCAGTTGGCTAGAGCACACGGTTCATACCCGTGGTGTCGCTGGTTCAAATCCAGTTCCCGCTACTTGATTACGAAGGAGACAGTTGTTGACTGTCTTCTTTTTTTCACGTATGATAGAGGTGAAGAGTACAAAACACGAAAATATCCGTGCGTACTGAGAATGGAAAAACAAGGAGGATCGATCATGACGAAATCACGGTTATATATTTATATTATTGCAGGAGGTTATGTGGCTTATACCGGGATTGGACTGGCAAAGAGTGCATTAGCGCAGCGTCCGGACAATTATCTGTTGTATCTGATCATCGGGATTTTATTTGTTGCGACCGGCGGATTTTTTGCGGTAAAGAGCGTCATTAGGATTTTCAGGGGCGATTATGCCGACCGGTCGGGGGATCCCGGGGATGATCCGCAGGAAGATGAGAAAGATGAGATGCGGGATGATCCGGAAGACAGGTAGACTGTAGGAACAAAAAACATAGGAAGGGGAACATAATATGAGGATAGGAATGGGATATGACGTCCACCGGCTGGTGGAGGGACGGAAGTTGATACTGGGAGGAGTTGAGATTCCTTATGAGAAGGGACTTTTGGGCCACTCGGATGCAGATGTTCTGCTTCATGCAGTAATGGATGCGCTTTTAGGCGCGGCAGCTCTTGGGGATATCGGAAAGCATTTTCCAGATACGGATCCGGCATATAAGGGAATATCAAGCATCCGGCTCTTAGAGCATGTGGGAAGGCTGATTGAAGATGAGCTGTATGTGGTCGGCAATATTGATGCGACGATTATTGCCCAGCGTCCGAAGATGGCGCCTTATATAGAGCAGATGCGGGGAAATATAGCGCAGGCGCTTGGGATTGATATTTCGCAGGTGAATGTTAAGGCCACGACGGAAGAAGGGCTTGGCTTTACCGGAAGCGGAGAAGGGATTTCTTCGCAGGCTGTCGCATGTCTCGAGACGGTTGCGAATTGCAGTTATGTGGCGGCAGCGGATTATGGCGGGGATTTTGCAGGCTGTCAGGGGTGCTGCGGCAGGGCGAAAGAGGAGTAACGGGATGGAGATACGAAGATTAACCCAAGGTGAGAAAGCATGTACCAGAGACTTATATGAGGAAGTCTTTCCGGAGGATAGCCGGGAATTTGTGGACTATTATTATACGGAGAAGACGAAGGATAATGTGATCTACGCGGCAGAGGAGGATAAAAAAATTCGGGGAATGCTGCATCTGAATCCTTATGTGCTGTCTGTAAATGGTTCAGAGAGGAAAGTGAATTATATTGTCGCAGTGGCAACGCAGAGAGACTATCGCAGACGGGGATATATGGCGGCGCTTTTAAGACATGTGCTTCAGGATATGTATGAGGCGGGACAGTCGTTTACATTTTTAATGCCGGCGGCGGAGCGTATCTATCTTCCCCATGATTTTCGTACCGTATATGAGCAGGAGAAGCGGTATTATGAAGAGGGAAAGAGCGAGTATCCTATGACTCAGGCGGGGGAAGAGGATTGTGAAAAACTGGCGGAGGAAGCGAACCGGTATCTTGGTGAGAATTATCAGGTATTTGCAAAGCGGGACGCCGCGTATTATCAGAGGCTTCTGAAGGAATATGCAAGCGACGGGGGCGCTCTCATGATTGGGAGGAAGGACGGAGAGATTACGGACTGCCGTGTCTTTATGCCGGACGGGGCAGAGAAGGAAAAACCAAAGATCATGGTGCGGATCGTCGATGTGCGCAGGATGTTTATGGTTCTTAAGGTGAAAAGTCTGACGGCCGTCTGTTTTCATATCACGGATCCGGTCATTGAAGAGAATAACCGCTGTATCGTTTTCATGGGAACAGAATTTTCGGGAGTGATGCTGATGGACGGCAAGCCGGAAAACAGTGAGGGGACGGTTACAATCGCCGCTCTTGCAAGCTTCCTGTTCGGGGTGAAGAATGCGGAAGAGATATGCGAAGAGGAAGGCGTCTTTCTGTCGGAGAGGATGAAGGAGGAGATGAGAAAAATCATTCCTCTGTCAAAGATATATTTGAATGAGACTGTGTAATAAAAAAATGCGAAAAGCAGGAATCAGATTCAGGTAAGCGGATTTGATTCCTGTTTTTTATGTTGGTATTTCTTTTGAATTTTCTTTAGAAATTCTTTCGGTTTTGCCGTCATCACTCTTAAGATTTGGCGGATATACTCTTTTTATACCGAAAGGAGGAAAGCTTATGGGTGTACAGCAGCTAACACATTATTTTACGCAGTACGGTCCGGCAATTATCTTTTTGATCGTTCTGCTTGAATACATGAATCTTCCGGGTTTTCCGGCAGGAGTGATCATGCCGATGGCGGGTATCTGGGCGGCGAGAGGGAATATAAGTTTTCTGACGGTCATGGTCCTGTCGGTGGCGGCGGGCGTTCTGGGAAGCTGGATTCTGTATTTTATCGGACGTTTTGGAGGTGAGAGATTTTTTCGGTTTTATACTAGAAAATTTCCGAAACAGAAAGAAGCTTTGGAGATAAATCTGGAGATGATACGAAAGAAAGGCGCATACGGAGTATTTTTCAGTAAGCTTGTCCCTATGCTTCGGACGCTGATCTCCATACCGGCAGGGATCGTCGGACTTGACTTTGCCAGATATACGGTGAGCTCGCTCCTTGGCGTGTGTCTGTGGAATCTTGCATTCGTAGGAGCCGGGTACTTTAGTGCGGATACGGTATGGAACATGCTGACAGCCGCGTAAACGCTCTGAACAAAGGGAAATCCGCATATACCCAAAAGTGAAAAGATGTGGTAAGATGTTCACATTGACAAAGAGTATAGCGAATGAAGTATGGAGAGACAGAGAGGAGAACGTTAAAAATGGAAATAAATCATGTGCTGGTTGTGGAGGATGACAAGGAGATCCGCGAAGGCGTAAAGATATATCTGAAATCTCAGGGCTACGAGGTGTTTGAGGCTTCGGACGGTATGGAAGGGCTTGAGATCATTGAAAAAGAGGAGATCCATCTTGCGATTGTAGATGTGATGATGCCGAGAATGGACGGTATAGCCATGACGATCAAGCTCCGGGAAAAATACGACTTCCCTGTTATCTTCCTGTCGGCAAAATCGGAGGAGGTAGATAAGATCATGGGACTGAACATGGGAGCGGATGATTATGTGACAAAGCCGTTTACCCCTATGGAGCTGCTTGCCAGAGTAAATTCCCAGTTGAGGCGTTATAAGAGATTCATGGAGCGCCTTGGAACTGCGAAGGAATCCTCCGCAGTGCATACCATCGGCGGATTGGAACTGAATGAAGAGACCGTTGAGGTTACGGTGGACGGGGAACCGGTGAAGATGACTCCGATTGAATTTAAGATTCTGCTTTTGTTTATGAAAAATCCAGGCAGAGTATTTTCGGCGGAGGAAATCTATGAACGGGTATGGAATGAGCGGGCGGTAAACACAGACACGATCATGGTGCATGTGAGAAATATAAGAGAAAAGATAGAGATCAATCCAAAAGAACCAAAATATTTGAAGGTGGTGTGGGGTGTTGGATACAAAATTGAAAAACAGGCATAAACTGGCGGTTGTGATCATCATACTTACAATATTGATACCGGCGGGCGTGATGATGTCGCAATATCGCGAAGCATACTATGAGATGGCGCAGAATGAGGAATTGATGGGAAAGGAGCAGCAGGCTTCCGAGGAGTTTATGAAAGAATTTGTGAATACCTGTTATATTCTTTACAATACGGAGAACGGCGACGCCATACAAAGAGCGCATGCGGAGCAGTTCAAAGAATTTCTTGCGGAATATACGGAAGAGTATGAAAACTATTATGAGACGTTTATCCCATTGTTAGATTACCGCGTCACAGATGAGAGAGGGACTGTGATCGCTAAGACAATGGCGTCAAGCGACGGTAAGTTTCCGACGGAACAGAATATGAATGACTATGCCATCGGTATGGTGATTGTGTTTGATGAAAACGGAGAACCTTCCGCAGATATCAGGGAAGGAGTGTACAAGAAGTCGCAGAGCAGTGTGTTAAACAGAATACTGAATAATTTTCAGGATATGCCGCTGGCGGTGTGGTCCCGTAATGAGGATCTTTTAGAGACGCCGAAGAGCAGGACTTATTATCTTGCCATGCGGGCGGAAAATGTAGAAGAGTATGTCCAGTTCATGACCGCGAACGGGCAGGGAATGACGGCCAATCCCCCCGGATGGTTCTATAATACGATGCTGATCCTTATGGCAGTTGTGGGGGCGATAGCGTTATTGCTTCCTGTGCGGAAATCTTTTCACACGGGTGATGAGAGGATCTTCAAGGCGCCGTTTGAGATTCCGCTGATACTCCTTGGCGTGGCTGTTTCCGCGGCGGTTGATGCAGCGGAAGCGTGGCTTCGCCTGTCGGGAGGGAATGCAAACGGCGGCATGGAATTCCTGATGTGGAGCGCGGTATTTGCAGTCGTCTATTGGAGTGTGTCATGTATACGCCGCATCTTTGCAGCAGGATCTTGGAAATATATGAAAGAACATTCCCTCTGTGTTCTGGCGGCAGGCTATATAAAAAGGGCGTGGAAGTCCATGACCGGCAAATGCAGGGAAGGTCTGGATTATCTGTATCATTCCTTTGATAATCTGGATTTCAGTGAGAAGAATAACCGGACGATCTTAAAGCTCGTGATGATCAACTTTGTGATCCTATTTCTGGTAACCTGTATGTGGTTTGCAGGAATTCTGGCGCTGATTTTATATTCGGTCATCTTGTTCTATATCCTGCGTAAGTATTTTAATGATCTGAAGGATAAATATGCGCTGCTTCTTAAGGCAACGAACCAGATGGCACAGGGAAAGCTGGATGTGGAGATCAATGAAGACTTGGGCGTATTCAATCCATTTAAGACAGAGATCAGAAAGATTCAGGACGGCTATCAGAAGGCGGTAGAAAAGGAAGTGAAAAGCCAGCGGATGAAGACGGATTTGATCACCAATGTATCTCACGATCTGAAGACGCCTCTGACGGCGATCATCACGTATGTAAATCTGTTGAAAGATGAAAAGGATGAGGAGAAGAGAGCGGATTATATTGATGTACTGGATCGGAAGTCATTGAGGCTTAAGGCGCTGATCGAGGATTTGTTTGAGATCAGCAAGGCCAGCAGTAAGAATGTGGTGCTTCATCTGGTAGATGTGGATGTAGTGAATCTTTTTAAGCAGGTGCGGCTTGAGCTCAGTGAGAAGTTTGAGGCGGCGGAGCTTGATTTCCGATGCACTTATCCGGAAGAAAGAGCGGCGGCGAAGCTTGACAGTCAGAAGACTTACCGGATCTTTGAAAATCTGTTGGTCAACGTAGTAAAATATGCTTTGCCAAAGACGAGAGTGTATGTAAAGATAGAAAAGAAAAACGGCGAGGTGATACTGCATATCATGAACATCTCGGCGACAGAGCTGACTTTTAATGATGATGAGATCACAGAGCGGTTCGTGCGCGGGGATGCGGCGAGAAATACAGAAGGATCGGGACTTGGGCTTGCCATTGCAAAGAGCTTTACTGAGCTTCAAAAAGGGCGGTTTAAGATTGAGACGGAAGGAGATCTGTTTAAGGCAGAGGTTGCATTTCCGGTAGAAGATTAGAAATATAACAGGGTTTGGCACAGGGTGCCGGAGTCAAAAAAATTGGCTCCGGCATCCTTTTGCCAAAGTTTTTTGGCTTGTCAACATGCACGCGATAGGATACAATAGGAATATAATAATTGTAATAAAGGATATGAAAAGAGGGGGCGATACAGATATGAGGTTTTTCGATAATTTCCTAAAAAAAATAGTTAGAAAAAAACAAGTGGACAGTCAAGAGGAAGAGCCGCAGGAGTATCTGTCGCCGCAGGAGGCAGAACGGACATTCGAGGAGACGCCGTCTTCTCCGGCAAGTCTGGAATTGTCTCATGAACATCCGCTTTACCGTCTGTATGATATGCGGACGGAGAAGTCGAGAAACACGCCTCCTCCTGAGATCGTGATGAAAGGGTGTGAGGAGCTTTCGGAGACTCAGATCAGAAAAGAGCTTATGCGGTTTCGTATTGAGATGACGAAGGCGGCGGATTTCCGCCTGAAGGATGCGACGCCTAAAGCGGCTGATGAAGAGGATGAGACTCCGCATCTTGAGCCGTCGATGGATGCCCAGCCCTTTGTTTATGTCTCATCGGACAGGATGTATGCTTGGGTATTTGTTTTTCCGCCGACGGGCATGGGAAAGGAAGTTGACAGGGGACTGATCTTTGAGGCGCTTGAGAAGAAAAAGGTAAGCTATGGTGTGGATGAAGAGCTTTTGGAGAAGTTGCCGGAGAATTATAACCGTTATTTTCATCTGTTCCTGATCGCGAAGGGAAGCAGGGCAGCCAATGGAGATAACGGCTATCTCGTAGATTATTTTTTGAGACATGTGGAACGGCTGCCGGAGATGGATGAATTTGGCAATGTGGATTACACCTCTCTTGGCGCTGAGCAGAATGTGAAAAAAGGCGATCTGATCAGTGAGGCCATCCCGCCGACGGAAGGGGTCGCAGGGCGGACAGTGCTTAATCAGGAGCTGCGCTGCCGCAATGGTAAGAGCGTGTCTCTCCCGAAGGGAAAGAATACGGAAGTCAGTGAGGACGGCAACAAGCTCATCGCTTCCATAGACGGGCGCGTGGAGTTCAGCGGACGATATTTTTCAGTAAGACCCCTGCTGGAGATTCCAGGGAATGTAGACTATTCTACGGGTAATATTAATTTTATCGGAGATGTGCTGATCCACGGAGATGTGTGCAGCGGATTTTCTGTCCGCGCCATGGGTGATATCAAAGTGGGCGGCGTAGTGGAGTCTTGTGAGATAGAGGCGGGGGGAGATCTGATCGTTGTCAAAGGCATCGTAGGCAATATGGAGACGATCGTGCGCTCCCAGCATAATATCTATTCCAAATATCTGGTAAACAGCATCGTTCACGCCAGACAGAACGTGCATACGGATTCGATCCGTTATAGCAATGTATACAGTGACGGAGAGGTTCAGGTCTGTTCAGGAAGAGGTCTGATCGTCGGAGGTCAGATCCGGGCGGCGCAGGGGATTGAGGCGAAGATCGTAGGTTCTGTATATGAAAGTCCTACCGCCGTCATTTTGGGAGGGCAGCCCTATTCGAATTTTGAAAAAGAGCTTTTGTCGCGGAATATAACGGAAATGAAGGAAGAGATGGAACGGCTTGAGCGCCAGCCGGACAGTCCTTACCGGTCAAAGCGCATGAGCAAGCTCAGATTGGAACTTTCGGTAAGCAGGATGAAGCTTAACAAGTTTGACAGAGATAAGGAACGGCAGGATGAGAAGCAGGAGGAGAAAAAGAACTGCCGGCTGAAGTGCGGCACGGCTCATCCAAGAGTGTCCATAACGATAGAAAATGAGACGGTCGTTCTGGACCGCACCTACAATTCTTGCAATGCAAGACTGGTAGAGGGCGAGATATTCCTCATGTAACAAACAGTTGACAAATCCGAGCAATCCGTAGTATCATCAAAGAGGAATATTTTAAGATGACAGATTAGAAAAAGACATAGAACGGAAAGAGTAGCAGTGCGAAATCTTACAGAGAGAGGCTGCCGCTGGCTGAAAGCGGCCTTAAAGATGAAGTCCTGCGAAGTGCGTCCGGGAGTTGATCCGGCGAACAAGTGCAGGAGCATTTGCAGTAGCCGGGTACGTGTTGCATACGTTACGTGCATTTAAGAGGAGCAATGTCCGGACTTGACGGATATGCTCTATAAGAGTGGAACCGCGGAAGAATACTTCGTCTCTTGTTTGGAAGATACAGGAGACGAAGTTTTTTGTCGTATGGACAAAGATAGATTTATATTGATGAAGGAGAATGATCATGGGTGTAATATCCTATATTAAAGAAGAGATTCAGGTCATAAGGGAGAGAGATCCCGCAATCAAATCGAATATGGAAGTGTTCTTGTATCCGAGTTTTAAGGCGATCATATGTTACCGGGTCGCACATAAGCTGTATTTGAAAAAGCATTATTTCCTTGCGCGCTGGATATCCCAGAGGGCGGTGCGAAAGACCGGGATTGAGATTCATCCGGGTGCAAAGATCGGGAAAGGGCTTTTTATTGACCACGGAAGCGGTGTGATCATAGGCGAGACAGCGGAGCTTGGAGACAACGTGACGCTGTATCAGGGAGTGACTCTTGGAGGTACAGGAAAGGAACAGGGAAAACGGCATCCTACTTTGAAGGATAACGTCATGGTAAGCGCGGGAGCGAAGGTTCTTGGTTCCTTTACGATTGGGGAGAATTCCAAGATTGGCGCGGGCTCGGTAGTTTTAAAGGAAGTTCCGCCGAATTGTACGGTGGTAGGCGTGCCGGGTCATATCGTGAAGATGGGCAATGTCAAGGTGCCCCGCTCAGATATGGACCAGATCAATCTGCCTGATCCTATCAGCAACGATATCCGTGAGCTTCAGGCGGATAACATGCGGCTTCACAGGCGCTTAAGAGAGATAGAAAAGCGCAGAAAGATGGAAGAGATAAAGGAAAAATAGAGGAAGAGTAAAAGGAGAAACCCAGAATGAAGATTTTTAACACACTTTCAAGAACAAAGCAGGAATTCATCCCGTTAGAGGAGAATAAGGTCAGGATGTACGTGTGCGGCCCTACGGTGTATAATTTCATCCATATCGGGAATGCGAGGCCGATGATCGTATTTGACACGGTCAGAAGATATTTTGAGTACAAAGGGTATGATGTGAATTTTGTGTCTAATTTTACAGATGTGGATGATAAGATCATCAAGAAGGCTTTAGAGGAGGGTGTATCCTCCGACGAGATATCGAAGCGTTATATCGCGGAGTGCAAAAAGGATATGGAAGGCATGAACATCAAGCCCGCCACGAAGCATCCGCTGGCGACAGAAGAGATCGGCGGCATGGTCGAGATGATACAGAAGCTGATTGATAAAGGATTTGCCTATGAGAAGAATGGAACAGTCTATTACCGCACAAGGAAATTTGAGGAGTACGGTAAACTTTCCCATAAGAATCTGGATGATTTGCGTTCCGGTGAGAGATCTCTTTTGGTAACAGGCGAGGACGAAAAAGAGGATGCTCTTGATTTTGTGCTCTGGAAGCCGAAGAAGGAAGGAGAGCCTTACTGGGAGTCTCCGTGGAGCGATGGGCGTCCGGGCTGGCATATTGAATGCTCTGTGATGTCTAAGAAATATCTGGGCGAGCAGATTGATATCCACGCAGGCGGCGAGGATCTGGTATTTCCTCATCATGAAAATGAGATTGCCCAGAGCGAGGCTGCCAATGGAAAGGAATTTTCCAAATACTGGATGCACAATGCGTTTTTGAATATTGATAACCGTAAGATGAGTAAGTCTCTCGGTAATTTCCGCACAGTCCGGGAGATTAGTGAGCAGTATGACCTGCAGGTGCTTCGGTTTTTCATGCTGAGCGCCCATTACAGGAGTCCCCTGAACTTCAGCGCCGATCTGATGGAGGCTTCAAAGAGCGGATTAGAGAGAATTGTCAATGCGGCGGATCACTTAAAGTTCCTGATGGGAAATGCGAAGAATGAGACGATGACAGAGACGGAAAAAGACAGTTTCGCAAAGACGGATGCGTTTGTGCATGGCTTTGAACATGCGATGGAGGATGATTTCAATACCGCGGACGCAGCGGCAGCAGTGTTTGATCTGGTAAAATATGCCAATACCAATACGGATGAGGAAAGTTCTGAGGAATATTTAAAAGCGCTGTTTGACCGCCTTGTGAAGCTTACGGATGTCCTGGGGCTGATCGTAGACAAGGAAGAGGATATTCTGGAGGAAGAGATTGAAAAGCTTATCAAGGAGCGTCAGGCGGCCCGCAAGGCAAAGGATTTCGCGAGAGCAGATGCGATCCGCGATGAACTGCTGGAGAAGGGTATCATCTTAAAGGATACGAGAGAAGGGGTACAATGGAAGAGAGCATAGAGTGGGAGTTTGATTCCTGCATGACGGAAATGTTCGGACTTGGAGAGGTGGATGTGAATCAGTATTCACCTCTCACTCTGGCGTATATTGGCGACAGTATCTATGATCTGATCATTAAGACCCTTGTGGTAAATGAGGGGAACAAGCAGGTGCAAAAGCTTCATAAAAGGACGAGCCGTTTCGTGCAGGCTTCTGCGCAGTCTCAGATGATGCGGGTTCTGCAGGAGAGACTTACCGAGGAGGAGCATGCGGTATACAAAAGAGGAAGGAACGCTAAGAGTGTTTCGCCGGCAAAGAACCAGTCTGTTACGGATTACCGGAGAGCTACGGGGTTTGAAGCGCTTATGGGGTATCTCTATTTCAAAAAGGAATGGAAAAGAATGCTGGAACTGGTTAAGATTGGATTGGAGAGTTTAGAGGAAAGCGAATGAATGGTATGAGAGAGGGAAAAAAGATCAATGAAAATATGATCGAAGGGCGCAATGCGGTGCTGGAAGCGTTCCGGGCAGGAAAACCAATCGACAAGCTGTTCGTACTGGATCGATGCGAGGACGGACCGGTACGTACGATTGTGCGGGAGGCAAAGAAGCAGGATGTTATCCTGCAGTTTGTGTCAAAGGAGCGGCTTTCGCAGCTTTCGCAGACAGGAAAGCATCAGGGTGTGATAGCGTTTGCGGCAGCGTACGAATACAGCGGGGTGGATGATATGCTTGCCCTTGCCAGAGAGCGGGGAGAAGATCCATTTCTTATCCTGTTAGATAATATCGAAGATCCCCACAATCTGGGGGCGATCATCCGGACGGCGAACCTTGCGGGGGCGCATGGTGTGATCATCCCCAAGAGACGGGCGGCGGGGCTTACGGCAACCGTGGCGAAGACGTCGGCGGGCGCCATCAATTACACACCGGTTGCCAAGGTGACCAACCTTAAGAAGACGATGGAGGAGCTGAAGGAGAAGGGCTTATGGTTCGTCTGCGCAGACATGGGAGGCGAGCAGATGTATCGGCTGAATTTAACAGGCCCTGTCGGGCTTGTTGTGGGAAATGAAGGAGAAGGCGTCAGCCGGCTCGTGAAGGAAAGCTGCGATTTTACAGCGGCAATTCCTATGAAGGGCGAGATTGATTCCCTTAATGCGTCGGTGGCGGCAGGGGTGCTTGCCTATGAGATAGTAAGACAGCGGCTTTTAACATGATTTTTTGTATTGGCAGATTCGGGAGCTGCAGCGGATAGGAATGGATAGGAAGATGTATGAACAGATGACGGACGAGCAGTTGATTGCAAAGCTCAGGGACGGGGATTCTAATATTATAGATTACCTGATGGAAAAATATAAGAATACAGTCCGGAAGGAGGCCAATGCCATGTATCTTCTGGGGGGTGAGAACGACGATCTGATCCAGGAGGGAATGATCGGACTGTTCAAAGCAGTGCAGGATTATGACATGAAGCAGGGCGCATCTTTTTTCAGCTTTGCCAAGCTCTGTATCACAAGGCAGATGTATTCTGCGATTGAAGCTTCCAGACGAAAAAAGCACGGGCCGCTCAATAGTTACGTTTCCTTTTATGAAAAAGGAGAAGATCAGAGCACGCTTGTGGATACGATGGAAGCGGGAGGAGAGAGCAATCCGGAAGAGCTTTTGGTCAGCCGGGAGTATGTTAAAGTCTTGCAGAGCCGTCTTGCAGAAAGCCTGAGCGACCTTGAGAATCGGGTTCTTTATCTGCATCTGATGGGGACGGATTATAAGACGATCGCAAGGCTTTTGGATAAAAGTCCTAAGACGGTGGACAATGCCCTTCAGAGGATAAAAAATAAAACAGAAAAGATATTGGAAAAAGAAGTGTGATGCATATTGACAAACTGCTCGCATGTATTGTATATTATTAATGTTGCAGATTACGTAAGTGATGTATGGTCTGCTTCTAAGCTGCCTTGGCGCAGCAGGTAGCGCGCATCCTTGGTAAGGATGAGGTCGGCGGTTCAAATCCGCTAGGCAGCTTTAGAATGGTGAAAATAAAGGCTTTTCAAAGAGATAGTTCTTTGAAATGTCTTTATTTTTTTGCTGCCCGGGCAAGGATTTCCGGAAGTCGGAATCGCTCTAACTGCGGATCAGTTCAAGGAATCCGTTCATGGCCGCATTCAGCCATTTGTTCTTGTGATAGAAGAGCTGCAGCCACATGGAAATCTCCGGTATCTCGTAAGGGAGGGATACGATGCTTTTGTTCTCAAGATCTTTTTTAATCACATATTCCGGAAAACAGGAGATGCCGTCATTCTGTTTGATGAGAGCTAAGACTACCTCGGGATTGCCGACCTCCAAAAAGGCAGGAAGAGTTTTTCCGCGCTCGGAAAAGTATCGGTTCAGCCCAAGACCGTAGGAGAGATCCGGTTCCGTCTGGAGAAAGTCGGCGGCGGCAAGATCTTCAAAAGTCAACGGCGCCTTCTTCGACAGGGGATGATCCGGGGACGCGACAAAATGCATAAGTTCTTTCCGCTCCCATGCACAGACAAGCTGAGGGGAACGAAGGCGTTCGGAGCAAGTAATGATAAAATCAATCTCATTGTGCATGAGCATCTCCATAAGCTCCATGCAGTTTTCGGCTTTGATGATAATCTGTACGTAGGGATACAGTTTGTGATAACGGTGGATGATGCCGGGGAGCAGGGTGTTCTGTATGGATTCCACAACACCTAGGCGGAGTGTGCCCTCGGCCTTTTGGGAGGTCATCTTCCCGAGCTTTTTTGCCTGCGCTTCTGCCGCGAGGATCTGCCTTGCGATAGGAAGGAGTTCTTCTCCTTTTGCGGTGATACGGACATGTTTTCCGATGCGTTCAAACAGACGGACATTCAGCTCTGTCTCGAGCTGCTGTATCTGCATGGTGACCGTTGACTGCGCGTAGCCTAATTCGGAGGCTGCTTTTGAGAAGTTCAGGCAGTCGGCGATTTTTAAAAATGTAGTCAGATTTCTTATCTCCATATTTTCCTCCTTTGTCATATTATCAAAATATTTGAATTATTGTATCAGAATATTCAATTTTACAAATAGATAATTCCATCTTATACTATAGACAATCAAAAAACAAGGAAAATGTGAGGAGTGTTAAGATGGATGCGAAAGAGAAAAAAACAGGGGTCATGCTGGTGACGGTTTCTTATGTGCTGTGGGGCTGTCTCCCAGTGTTCTGGAAGACGCTGGAGGACGTGCCGTCCGTGTATGTGCTGTGCGCCAGGGTAGTATGGTCGCTGGTATTCAGTGCGGGATATCTGACTGTAAAAAAGGACTGGGGTAGTATAGGGAGGATATGGAAGGATAAGCGGACAGTTTTTCGGTGTGCGCTCGGGGGACCGGTGGTGTGCATCAACTGGGGGAGCTATATCTGGGCGGTAAATAACGGACATCTTATTGACAGCAGTTTCGGGTATTATATGAATCCAATCCTCGTTATCATTCTGGGCGTGATCTGTTTTAAGGAGAGGCTGTCGGTGCGGGAGTGGGCGGCTGTGGGGCTGTCAGGCGCAGGAGTGCTCTACATGGTTTTTCGCTCCGGCACAGTACCCGTGCTGGCTCTCATAATCGGCGGGAGTTTTGCTGTGTATGGAATGATCAAGAAGGGGCTTCCTGTTGAGAGCTCACAATCTTTGTTCTTGGAGACGCTTTTTGTATCGCCGCTGGCGTCTGCCTATTTGTTATACGGGGAGATGGCGGGGATCGGGGGCGGCGGTGTCCTTGCCGGCGCCCAGTGGCTTTTACTTCCCCTTGCGGGAGTGATCACGGCGGTCCCTCTTCTGGTATATTCTGCAGGAGTAAAGAAGATTCCATTTTATCTGACGGGAATTCTCATGTACCTGAACCCTACGATACAGTTTTTGATGGGGGTATTCTTGTATCATGAAGAGATGAGTGCGGATAGGCTGTTTTCGTTTGCATTTATCTGGGCCGGAATTATACTTATGCTCTTTCGGGGGAAAGAAAAGTAGAAAAGTGTTGCAATCCTGCTCTGAAAGGTATATCTTTAAAACAGTTTCATGCAAATGATACAGACTAATGAAGGAAAGAGAGTTATAGGTGTTAATGAAAAGAGAAGGATTTAAGTCACGTCTGGGATTTATCTTAGTCAGTGCAGGATGTGCGATCGGTATTGGAAATGTGTGGAGATTCCCTTATGTTGCAGGGCAGAATGGCGGAGGTATCTTTGTGCTTTTGTACTTGATATTCCTCGTTGCCATGGGAATGCCAGTGCTTACAATGGAGTTAGCAGTAGGACGAGCCAGCAGAAAGAGCGCGGTGCTTGGATATAAGGCTCTTGAAAAGCCGGGAAGCAAATGGCATATTCACGGATGGTTCTGTATCTTTGGATGCTATATGCTGATGATGTATTACACGACAGTTTCCGGGTGGATGGTCAGCTATTTTTTAAAATTCGCGGCAGGAATCTTTCGGCCGTCTATGGGAGCGGAAGAAGTGGGAGGTGTGTTTTCAGAACTTCTCGCTTCTCCGTCAGAGATGGGAGTGTGGATGGGACTTACGGTTATCTTAGGATTTTTCGTATGCTCAAGGGGCTTGCAGAACGGATTGGAAAAGATCAGCAAATTTATGATGGCGGCGCTTCTGATACTGATCGTGGTGCTTGCGGCGCACAGTATGCTTTTGCCGGGAGCAGCAAAAGGGATTTCTTTTTATCTTGTTCCAAGCATTGAAAAAGTAAAGTCCGTGGGATTTGCCAATGTTGTGACCGAGGCCATGAATCAGTCGTTTTTCACTTTGAGCCTTGGAATCGCGGCTATGGAAATATTCGGAAGCTATATGACGAAAGAACATTCTCTGCCGGGGGAGGCATTAAGAATCTGCGGGCTTGATACCTTTGTGGCGATCGTATCCGGCCTGATCATCTTCCCGGCCTGTTTTTCCTATGGGGTACAGCCGGATGCAGGACCGTCCCTGATATTTGTGACACTGCCTAACGTGTTCGTGAATATGGCGGGAGGACGTATCTGGGGAGCGCTGTTCTTTTTGTTTATGACATTTGCAAGTTTTTCAACGGTTATGGCCGTTTTTGAAAATCTGATCTCCTTTGCGGTGGATATGTTTAAAATAGAGCGCAGAAAGGCCGTTCTTATCAATGCGGCCGTTGTGCTGTTTGCAAGTCTCCCGTGCGTGCTGGGATATAATGTGTGGAGTGACCTGCATCTGATCGGAGGGCGCGATGTGCTGGACAGCGAAGATTTTATCGTCAGCAACCTGCTGCTCCCGATTGGTTCTTTGGTGTACCTCCTTTTCTGCGTCACAAGATTCGGATGGGGATTTGACAACTATTATGAAGAATGCAATGAAGGAGAAGGACTTAAGTTTTCAAAAGCGCTGAAGCCTTATTTCCGGTTTGTGCTGCCAGTGCTGATCGTAGCTATCCTCCTGCAGGGATTGCTCCGCTAGTATAACCCAAACGTGCGGTTCATAGTGTGGGTTATACTAGGATACGTTACCTACAGAGGATGCGCGGGAGAATCAAAACGCAGATATGAGGTACGATATGGATTATGAGTTGTTATTGAATGAAGTGATGAATATTGGAAAAGAGATGATCAAAAGCGGTGCAGAGACGGACAGGGCGGAGGACAGTATGTATCGGATGCTCGAGAGCTATGATGTGGAGCAATGCAGCATCTTTGCCATTCAGAGTGACATACAGGCGACGATCAAACCGGCAGGGGGTTCGTTTATCACACAGATCCGGAGAGTTCACAAAATAGGGCTTAACTATGACCGGCTGGATTATCTGAACAATCTTTCCAGATATATTTGTAAAAATAAGCCGGATATCAGGGAAATCCATGAGAAATACGAAGAGGTCATGAATCGGAGACCGCAGCCGCTGTATTTGAAATATCTTTCGGCAATTCTGGGCGGCATCGGTTTCGGAGTGTATTTTGGCTGTGATCTTATGGATTCTCTGGCAGGGACGGTTATCTGTGCCATCTGTATCGTATATATGGGGAATGTCCTTGAAAAAAAGGGGTATAATCTTGTTGTATACAATCTGTCCCTTGCATTTTTATCATCGGCGGCGGTCTTCATACTGGATAAGGCGGGGCTGGGGCATCATCCCGACCGGATTGTTCTCGGACTTAACATGGTACTGATCAGCGGGCTTGGAGTTGCCAACGGAATCCGGGATGTGCTGAAGCAGGCTTTTTTGTCGGGGCTTCTTAGTATTGTGAATTCTTTTTTGGGAGCAGTGGCGATTGCCTGCGGAACCGGGCTTGCGATGGTGCTTTTTGAGGGAGAGATGTATGAGATGTATATTGCGCCAAGCATCTGGGTACAGCTTATTTCCTGCGGAGTGGCAAGTATGGGTTTTGCCCTTTTATTTCAGGCGGCGGTTAAGCAGTCCTTTTTTGTGGGAATCGGCGGAATGGTCAATTGCGGCTGTTATCTACTTGTTCAGAATCTGAACGGGAATAACTTTGCGGCAGTGATGGCGGGAGCGGCTTTCGTGGCGGCTTATGCGTATATTATGTCCAGAGTACACAGGGCGCCTGCGACCATATTTTTGACTACGTCCATTATGCCAGTGATTCCGGGGGCGACTTTGTTCTATATGATGCATGGATTTGTGCAGGCGGATTATGGTCTGGCCAGAGAGCAGACGATTACGCTTGCGCAGACTTGTCTTGCGATTGCCTTCGGCTTTTTGATCGTAGAGATTGTGACGCGTCAGATGACCGGAAAAAGGCAGCAGAGTTGATTTTATGTAACAGCTTAGACAAGATGCTCTGTTACGTTTTTTTGCCTTGTTTCGGTATATAAATTATGATAAGATGGACGCATGGCAAAATACAAGGAGGAAGAATATGGGAGAAGAGGTAGTTTCCAAAAATTTTATTGAGCAGGAGATAGATAAAGATCTGGCGGAGGGCGTCTATAGCGAAGTGTGTACGAGATTCCCGCCGGAGCCCAACGGTTATCTGCATATCGGACACGCAAAGTCGATCATTTTAAATTCAGGACTTGCGAAAAAGTATAACGGAACCTTTCATCTGCGGTTTGACGATACGAATCCGACAAAGGAGGATATGGAATTTGTTGAATCCATAAAGGAGGATGTAGCATGGCTTGGGGCTAATTTTAAGGATCATCTGTATTTTGCATCCGATTATTTTGATGTGATGTATGAATGCGCGGTGAAACTGATAAAGAAGGGAAAGGCGTATGTTTGTGACTTGACGGCGGATGAGATCCGGGAGTACCGGGGGACGCTTAAGGAGCCCGGCAAAGACAGTCCTTACAGAAATCGTTCGGTAGAAGAAAACCTCACTCTGTTTGAGAAGATGAAGAATGGAGAATATAAGGATGGGGAGAAGGTGCTTAGGGCGAAGATTGACATGTCCTCCCCGAATATCAATATGCGTGATCCGGTCATTTACCGGGTAGCGCATATGGCGCATCACAATACCGGGGATAAATGGTGCATCTATCCGATGTATGATTTTGCGCATCCGATCGAGGATGCGGTGGAGAAGATTACGCATTCGATCTGTACGCTTGAGTTTGAGGATCACAGACCGCTCTATGACTGGGTAGTAAAGGAGTGTGAGTTTGATCCGGCGCCGCGCCAGATTGAATTTGCAAAGCTTTATCTTACCAACGTAGTGACCGGAAAGCGGTATATCAAGAAACTGGTGCAGGATGGAATTGTAGACGGATGGGATGATCCGCGGCTTGTGTCCATCGCAGCATTAAGGAGAAGAGGATTTACACCGGAGTCTCTTCGGATGTTTATTGAGCTTTGCGGCGTGTCAAAGAGTCAGAGCTCTGTAGATTATGCTATGTTAGAATACTGTATCCGCGAAGATTTAAAGTTTAAGAGACCTCGTATGATGGCAGTGCTCGATCCGATCAGGCTGGTGATTGATAATTACCCGGAAGGGGAATCTGAAGAGCTGGAGGCGGACAATAATCTGGAAAATCCGGAGCTTGGAAAGCGAAAGCTTATGTTCTGCCGGGAGCTTTATATTGAGCGGGATGATTTCATGATCGAGCCGCCGAAGAAATATTTCCGGCTGTTCCCGGGGAATGAAGTGCGCCTGATGAATGCTTATTTTGTAAAATGTGAAAGCTATGAGACGGACGAAAACGGAAATGTAACGGTTGTACATTGTACCTATGATCCTGAGACGAAGTGCGGGACAGGATTTTCCGGAAGAAAGGTAAAAGGAACGATCCACTGGGTTGCGGCTCCTTATGCAAAGCAGGCGGAAGTAAGACTGTATGAGAATCTGGTTGATGAGGAGAAGGGCGTATATAATAAGGAAGACGGGTCTCTGAATCTGAATCCCAATTCTCTGGAAATCCGCAGAAACTGCTATGTGGAGGACAGCTTTGACGGGGCGGAGGGTTCCGACAGCTTCCAGTTTGTAAGAAACGGATATTTTTGTATGGATTCTAAGGATTCAACACCGGAGAATCTCGTATTTAACCGGATCGTATCTTTGAAAAGTTCTTTCAGGCTGCCGAAATAAGAAAGATACCGATGCTGGCTGAAAGAATATGACAGCAGGGGGCAGAGCGCTCCCTGTCGTTTTGTCATAGGAGGGCTATATGTATGAGCTTACCATGAATCTGAAAACAAACTCAAAGACGCCGCTTTATGAGCAGATCTATCATTTTATAAAAAAGGATATCCAGAGAGGAAAGATAGCCCAGGGGGAAAAGCTGCCTTCGACGAGAGCGCTCTCAAAGCATCTGGAGGTGAGCAGAAGTACGGCAACCCTTGCCTACGAGCAGCTTTTATCGGAGGGATTTATCGAATCTGTACCTTGCCGGGGATTTTTTGTGGCGCAGATTGAGGAGCTTTATCATTTGGTGCCGACGCAGGCTAAGGAGTCAAAGAGAGAGGTGTCTAGGAAAAGGTATCTGTATGATTTTACGCCCAATGGTGTGGATTTGAACAGTTTTCCCTATCATGTATGGCGCAAGCTGTCAAAGGATATACTGGTGGATGACAGGACAGAATTGTTCCGGTCAGGAGATCCGCAGGGGGAATATGGCTTTCGGAACGCGATCTGCAATTACCTTTATCAGGCGCGGGGAGTGAACTGCACACCGGACCAGATCATCATCGGCGCAGGGAGTGATTATCTGTTCATGCTTCTCGCTATGATCTTAGGGCCGCATCATAAGATTGCATTTGAGGACCCGACTTATAAGCAGGCATACCGGCTTGCGGACAGCCTTTCCTATACGACGGTTCCGGTGTCTATGGATAAAGATGGGATGAAGGTCTTAGAGCTTTCCGGGACGGATGCAGATATTGCCTATGTCACCCCCTCGCACCAGTATCCCACAGGAATTATTATGCCTATGAAGCGCAGATTAGAGCTGCTTCGGTGGGCCAGAGAGGGAAAGGAGCGCTACATCGTGGAGGATGATTACGACAGTGAGTTCCGCTATAAGGGGAAACCGATTCCTGCTCTGCAGGGTTATGACAGGCAGGAGAGCGTGATCTATCTCGGAACATTTTCAAAATCTATTGCTCCGGCTATCCGGTTGAGTTACATGGTGCTTCCGAAGGCTCTTCTTCAGATCTATCACAAGCGGCATCGCTTTTTGAATTCTACCGTGTCGAAAGTAGACCAGCTAATCGTCCAAAGATTTCTGGAGGAGGGGTATTATGAGCGGCATCTGAACAAGATGCGCGCCCTCTATAAAGGGCGGCATGATACGCTGATCGAGGCGTTAAAGCCGCTCTCCGGCATCTGCCGCATCTTTGGCGAGCATGCGGGAGTACATCTTCTTCTGGCTTTTGAAAAAGGAAAGTCCGAAGAAGAACTGATCTTGCAGGCAGAACAGAGAGGGATTAAAGTATATGGGCTTAATGACTACCGGATTCAACGAGATACATCGGATCAGCCGACCGTGCTTTTAGGATATGCCAATCTTTCAGAGGAGCAGCTTAAAAGCGCGGCGCAGATTCTCAAAGAGTGCTGGCATTGATCATGCTTGTTTGCGGTCTTATGGATAGATATAGAGAAAGCCCTGATTGAGAATCAAGCTGTTAAAAGTCTTGAATCCCAGCAGGGCTTTTGTTTCTCAAAATCACTATTTGGAAGTATCCTCGTCGCTTCCTTTTAATGCCTTAAGAGTTTCTTTCGTCTTTTCCTCTACAGTCTCGGCAACATCTTCCGCTTTCTGCGCGGCAGATTTCGCAGTATCTTCTGCTTTTTTTGCGGTGGCCTTCACAGCATCCTCGGCCTTCTTCGCAGCATCCTCTGCTTTTGCAGCAACCGTTCCGGCAGCGTCTTCTACTTTTTCTTCCGCAGCTTCTACCGTCTCCTGAAGGACTTCTTCGGCGTCCTCTGCCATATCTTCCGCTTTTTCGGCAGCACTCTGCACACCGGTATTAAGCGACACATATTCACGGTCGGCAGCAGATTTCAGATCGTTGTCGAGATCAAAATCTTCGTCGTCGAAATCATCATCAAAATCGTCGTCTTCCGCATCATTCTTCTTTTTGAAATAGTACACAGCGCCTGCTGCAATACTGGCGATGGAAGCCAGTCCTAAAAGTTGTTTGAATATTTTTTTCATATTTGAAATCTCCTTTCGCTCATCTACAGCTTAATATTAGTATTGTAATACTTTTTTGTGAAAAAATAAAGGGGAAGGTGATATTTTTAAAAATTTATGTTAAACTAATGATTACTGTTTCGTTTTCAAAGGAGGAGTTAGATGAGTAAAAAAGAAGCGCCGGGAACTGCCAAACGGGGGCTGTTCCGAATTATATTCAGCCGTGCAGGGATATTTTTAATACTGGTATTGATACAATTTGGCGTATTTATCGCGACGACTTTTCATCTGCGGGAATATACATTTTACATATATGGAGTGTTTACGATCCTTCGGGTGGCAGTTATCATTTATATTATTAACCGAAAAGGGAATCCGGCATTCAAGATCACATGGATCTTGTGCGTCCTTGCCTTTCCGATCGTTGGAACCATGTTTTACGTCTATGTGGAGATGCAGGTTGGAACATCCTTTATGCAGCAGCGGCTTACGGATTTAAAGCTTGAGACCTCGTCCTACATGCAGCAGGATCAGGGCGTAGTGGATGCGATCTGGGCGAGTAAATCAGCAAATGCGCATCTGTCCTATTATCTGTCCCATAGACTTGGTTTCCCAACGTACCGCAACACGTCGGTCAAGTATTTTCCGCTTGGGGAGCACAAGTTTAAGTATATGGTTCATGAGCTTCGGAAAGCGAAAAAGTTTATCTTTATGGAATATTTTATTGTAGACAAAGGATATATGTGGGATACGCTCCTTGAGATATTGAAGCGGAAGGCAGACGAAGGGGTGGAAGTGCGGTTTATGTATGACGGCATGTGCGCCATCAGCCTGCTGCCCTACGGGTATCCGGAGCAGCTTAAGAAATTCGGCATCAAGTGCAAGATGGCAAATGCGGTAAAGCCTTTTCTCTCTACTACGCAGAATAACAGAGATCACCGGAAGATCTGCGTCATTGACGGAAAGACTGCATTTACTGGAGGAGTGAATCTGGCGGATGAATATATTAACAAGATTGTCCGCTTTGGACACTGGAAAGATACGGCAGTCATGTTAAAGGGCGACGCAGTACAGAGCTTTACCATGATGTTCCTTGAGATGTGGAACGTAACCGAGAGACGGCCGGAGAATTATCAGCGTTATCTGACTCCGAAACGAAAAGAACTTAAGCGGGAATACGGGTATGTGATCCCTTATGCGGACAGCCCTTTTGACAATGAAAACGTGGGAGAAGAGGTTTATTTCCATATTTTGAACCATGCGAAAAAATATGTACATATCATGACGCCCTATCTGATTCTGGACAATGAGATGATCACAACGCTAACAAGGGTTGCGAAGAGTGGAATCGAGGTCGTGATCATCATGCCTCATATTCCGGACAAATGGTACGCCTTTGTACTAGCCCAGACTTACTATCAGGAACTGATCGAGAGCGGCGTACAGATCTATGAATATACGCCGGGCTTTGTACATGCAAAAGTATTTGTGTCTGATGATGATACGGCGACGGTCGGTACGATCAATCTGGATTACCGAAGTCTTTACCTGCACTTTGAATGCGGGACGTTTATCTATAATAATTCAGAGATCGGGCGGATTGAGAATGATTTTCAGAAGACGCTTTTAAACTGCCATAAGGTAACGCTTATGGAAGTGAAGAACCGTACTATGCTTACAAAAGTGATGGGACAAGTATTGCGTCTGGCGGCGCCATTAATGTAAAATGAAGTTTACAGATATAGGAAAATATAGTATAATGCAAAAGGCGGTTTTATAGGAAACCGCTAGATTGAAGGTCAATAAGATTGACGACACAGGAGGAATTCATATGGTAAAAGCAGTAGTAGGTGCGAACTGGGGCGATGAGGGCAAAGGCAAGATTACCGATATGCTTGCAAGAGAGGCCGATATTATCGTGCGTTTTCAGGGCGGTGCCAATGCGGGGCATACGATCATCAATAATTATGGCAAATTTGCACTGCACACTCTGCCGTCAGGAGTATTCTACGGTCATACAACCAGCATTATCGGGAATGGCGTTGCGCTTGACATTCCGGTATTGTTTAAAGAGGTGCAGTCAATTGTAGACAGGGGTGTGCCAAAGCCTAAGATTCTTGTATCTGACCGTGCGCAGATGGTAATGTCTTACCACAAGAATTTTGACGCATATGAGGAGGAAAGGCTGGCGGGAAAGTCTTTTGGTTCCACGAAATCGGGGATTGCTCCATTCTATTCTGATAAGTATGCAAAAATTGGATTCCAGGTCAGCGAGTTGTTTGACGACGGGCTGCTGAAGGAGAAAGCAGCGCGTGTGGCAGAGCAGAAGAATGTTCTGTTAGAGCATCTATACCATAAGCCATTGATCGACCCGGAAGATTTATATCATGAGCTTCAGGAGTATAGAAAGATGGTGGAGCCTTTTGTGTGCGATACTACCCTGTTCCTTTACAATGCCGTCAAGGAAGGGAAGAATATCCTGTTGGAAGGACAGTTGGGTTCTCTTAAGGATCCGGATCACGGAATCTATCCGATGGTTACATCTTCCTCTACATTGGCAGGATACGGCGCGATCGGAGCGGGAATTCCGCCTTATGAGATACAGAAGATCATTACGGTATGCAAGGCATATTCAAGTGCGGTAGGAGCAGGAGCATTTGTCAGCGAGATATTCGGCGATGAGGCGGATGAACTCAGAAGGCGCGGCGGTGACGGCGGCGAGTTTGGAGCTACGACCGGACGACCGAGACGTATGGGATGGTTCGATTGTGTGGCGTCAAAATACGGCTGCAGGCTGCAGGGTACGACGGACGTGGCATTCACAGTTTTGGACGTACTGGGATATCTTGATGAGATTCCAGTCTGTGTCGGATATGAGATTGATGGAAAAGTGACAACGGATTTTCCACCGACACATCTGCTTGAGAAGGCAAAACCGGTGCTTGAGAAGCTTCCGGGATGGAAGTGTGACATCAGCGGAATTAAGGAGTATGAGAAGCTTCCTGAGAATTGCCGCAGATATATTGAGTTTGTAGAAGAACAGATCGGATATCCGATTACGATGGTTTCTAACGGGCCGGGCAGAGAGGATATCATCTATAGAAACAGGTAAATGTGATTTAAGAAAATCTTTAGCTGGTTTTCAGAATTGTGACACATTATCGCCACATTTGTGATATATACTGACAGCATATCAGAAATGAGTCATAGATTTTCAGGAGGGCTCATATACTGATAAAAGCGGAGTATAAAGAATGGAGGTAGATTTTATGTTGCAAAAGAAAGAAAGCAGCGGCCGGGAGAATTTGTCGATAGAAGAATATCTCGTCAGAAGGAAGAATATACGAGAAGAAAGTCCTACGGGAAGGCAGGGACTGATACTACCGGAGAACAGAAAGCTGGTTTTTGCGGAATTAAATATGTGATACCGAAAAGCCGAAAGATTAAGCGGTATCAGCGGGTGCAGTTGCATGAACATAAAAAGAGCGGGCTTCTTTCAGGAGAGCCCGCTTTTTAAAGAAATCATTCGGTATCTGTATCATCTTTTTTCAAGACGCGGTAGACGAGAATATATGCATAGAGAAAGACCGGGACGATAACCGTGCATGCGATGGCTGCCTTAAGAAGCGTCAGGGCATGTTCAGAGCCGATGAGCGCGAATACAAGGGTGGCGGCATACATAGCAAAGAGAAGAAAGGCGCCTGTGAGCGCAAGAAACCGTTTCATTTTTTTCATAAGAATCATCCTTTACATCTAAGTTAGATTTTAGTATACTTAGTAGGGTACATTATAAGCGAAAAATAATAAAAAAGCAAATATAATACAAAGGAGTATAGGAAGATGAGCCGTACATTATTAGAACAGTGGAGAGACATCGCATATGATGAGAGTGCTGACAGAGGACAGCTTCAGAGATTCTGGGGGAGTTATTTCCAGATCGAGAAGGAGATCTACGAGCAGCTTCTTAAGGATCCCGACGAGGAAGTGAAGGGAACTGTAAAAGAACTTGCTGAAAAATACGGTCAGGAAGTTATGACGATGGTTGGATTTTTAGATGGAATCAATGAGAGCCTGAAAGAAGAGAATCCGATCGAGACAATGGATGAGGATACAAGGGTAAGTCTTGCGTTTGATAAAGAAAAACTATATAAAAATATGGTTGCGGCGAAGGCTGACTGGCTCTATGAGCTTCCTCAGTGGAAGGAGATCTATTCGGAGGAGGAGCTTAAGCGGATGTATAAGGAGCAGAAGGAATCCACTACGATCCGCAGGGAGAAGAAGATCGGGCGCAACGATCCGTGTCCGTGCGGCTCCGGTAAAAAGTATAAAAAGTGCTGCGGAAAATAATAGGGAAGAACCGCAGGATGCAATTATCTCTTTGTTGACAAAATGAAATTCGGTGTTATACTCTCGTTTTTGACACTTTAAGAATCAGGCAAGTGCTACAATCCCTCATAAATACTGGGACGGTGGCACTTTATGCTGTATGCATGAAATATAGTAATGTTTTATCTTTGCGTACTTTTTTTCTGAATTCCTTTTATTTTCCGTTTTATTTACAAATCTTGCATACTTTGGGGAATATGTGATGATCAGCCGTTGGTGCAGTTTTTTGCTGTAAACGGTTCATCTTTGTAATAGAGCTGGCCTTTGTCATCTTCTGACAGTTTCGTGATATCCATAGACGCATCATCTGACAGACGCTTGAAACCGTTCCTGTCCAGCGCCATGTCCGATCCTCGGCAGGGAGTTTTTTTATCGATTGGGTTACAATAAATGAGGGCTGCCCCATGTGGTTGAATGCCCGGTTGTCTTCAGATGCAAGGCCCGCATCACTGCAATATATATACTTTTCACATCCGAACTGCTGAAGAATCTTGGCCTCCAGGGGCTTTAGAGACTTTTGCTCATTTTGGATCCCTGAAAAAAGGGAAAAAGCTAACGGCAGTCCGTCACCGTCCGTAAAAAGCCTCATCTGAATAAGCGGGTTTGGCCGGTGTTCTTTACTCTTGCCATATTTTTTATCTCCGTCCTTCTGTTCAATCTCAAAATAATAAAACAAAAAAGTTGACAAAAAAATAAGCCTATTACAAGGATTAGAGGTACATTTTTGATTACTGATGTGTCAAACTTTCGGGAACTGGAAATGTCCGGATTAATCAAACATCATAATATTCTTTTCATTTTTATCTGGCAGGGGTCTGCTTATATTGCAAATGGGCCATATCAGTGATATAATAGCCACAGAAAAAATGAAGCATAAAGGGTGGACTTTGTAATGAGAAAAAGAATGTGCGGATTATTTCTGGGGATGCTTTGTGCTGCAGTATTTACAGGATGCGGTTTGTCGGAAAAAGCAGAATTAGAGGATACGAGCAAAAAAGAAGTTGAGATGGTTGTCTGGGGTGCTGAGGAGGACACAGAACTGATGAACCAGATCATCCAGAGTTTTATCAGCAATCATCAGGGAGAAGCAGATTTTCAGATTTCATTTGAGGTGCAGGGAGAATCCCAATGTAAAGATGTATTGATCGGCGGCCTGGAGGATGGCGCGGATGTGTTTACATTTGCAGATGACCAGTTAAATGCTCTGGCTGCTTCCGGAGCATTAGACCCAATAGAGAATGCGGATGAGATTAAGAACAAAAATCTTTCGAGCGCAGTAGACGCGGCTACGGTGAATGATCATCTCTACGCATATCCATTGACTGCGGATAACGGGTATTTTTTATATTATAACAAACAATATTTTTCAGAAGAACAGGTAAAGACACTGGACGGTATATTAAAAACTGCATCTGCAAATGGCAAATTATTTACCATGGATTGGACTTCTGCCTGGTATGTATATTCTTTCTTTGGAAATACAGGACTTCAAGTGGGACTTAACGATGATGGCATCACAAACTATTGTACATGGAATCAGTCGGATGAAGGGATCAAGGGGATAGATGTTGCTCAGGCGATGCTTAAGATCGCAAAGAATCCGGGATTTTCCAGTAAAACTGACGAAGAATTTCTTGAAGGCGTAAAAAATGGTTCTGTGATCGCAGGTGTCAGCGGTGTATGGAATTCTGTTGCTATAAAGGAGGCATGGGGAGAGAATACCAGAGCCGCCAAGCTGCCGACTTATAGCTGTAATAACAGACAGGTACAGATGGCTTCTTTTTCTGGTTGTAAGCTGATCGGTGTAAATGCTTATTCCAAACATCCAAAATGGGCTGCCAGACTTGCTGAATGGATCACTGATGAAGAGAACCAGCGGCTTCGTTTTGAAATGCGCGGGCAAGGCCCGTCAAACGCTGCGGTCGCGGAATCTGGTGAGATCGAGCAATCGCCGGCGATTGCTGCTCTTTTAGAGCAATCTGAATTTTCTCAGCTACAGAGAGTGGGCGGTAAATTCTGGGATCCTGTTTCGGAGTTTGCCGGAAATATAGCAAAAGGGAATCCCTCTGGGCAGAGCTTGCAAAAGCAGTTAGATGAGATGGTTGAAGGTATCACTGCAAGATAGATACATATAATGAAAGGATTTGTTAATGTAAGATGAAGAAAAAGTTTACTATACAACAACGTTTGACACTTCCAATCATTCTTCTGGGAGTTGTGGCATTGATCTCGAATGCCTTGTCAGTTTTCAGTATCAATAATGTAAATTTCAATGCTTCGAGAATTGTAAACAACTATATGGTAGGTTTAGAAACATTGCAGAACATTCGGCATACGACCACGAACATCCATAAATTGGCGTTGTCCCATATTGTCGCGACTGATTATACTACAATGATTACCGTCGTAGCACAGATTAAAGAAGAAGAAAAATTATTGGAGACATATTTAGACGAATATGAGAACTATATAACGGAAGATGAGAAAGCAATCTACACTCAGCTTCTGGAAGATTATGATTCTTTTAAACACGCTTTGGTCTATCTTGTATGCGCAAGTGCGGATAGTAAGACTCAGGATGCATACAATTATGCCAATGGTGATGTTGCGCACTTTGGAACTGCCATAGAAAGCAATGTTGATGAATTGTATGCAAATGTAAGCGCAAGGACTGCCAGTGCCAGGCAGAAGCTTTTTGCTGTGTATATTATTTCGCTGGTCATTGCTGTTGCTTCTATCGTAACTTGTCTGATATTAGTACTTGCGGCTATCCGTATCATTAAAAAATATGTGATAACGCCGATCAAATGTACGGTGGATACACTTCAGGGAAGTTCGCAGAAGCTTGACGAAGTGACGGGTCAGGTGCTGAAACATACCCGCACATCAGGAGAAAATGCTAAAGGCCTTTCTTCTCTCACAGGTTCTTTGTCCACTGCGATCCAGAAAGTGGCAAATAATGCAGTGATCATTAACAGCAGCGCTATAGGCATCAAAGGAGATGTACATGATATGGCAGAAGAATGCAGAACTATCACAGAATATTCTTCTGCTATGAAAATACGCGCGAATGAGATGGAGGCAGCGGCACAGACAAATACAGAAGTAATCCAAAAGAAGGCGGCTGATATTCTGGAAGTACTGGAAGAGGCAATTGAAAACAGTAAGAGTGTAGATCAGGTAAACAGGTTGACAAAAGATATCGTATCAATTTCATCTACGACCAATCTGATTGCCCTGAATGCCTCTATAGAAGCTACGCGTGCCGGTGAGGCCGGGAAAGGTTTTGCTGTTATTGCAGCACAGATTCAATCTTTAGCAAGTTCCTGCAGTGAAACTGCCGGGCGTATTCAGAAAGTCAACCAAGTCGTTACAAGCGCGGTACATAACCTTTCAAAGCATTCCCAGGATCTGGCAGATTATCTGAGTGAGACTATTTTGACAGAATTCCAGGAGTTTGTCCGATCTGGAAGACAGTATAAAGAAGATGCTGATTATGTAATGGAAAGAATTGATGCATTTAACAGTAGAACAGATCGGCTTAGAAATTCTATGGTTGAGATAGCTGATTCTATTGAAAGCATTACGAAAGCGATTGATGGCGGAGCTGCCGGTATTACTGGAGTTGCGGACAGCACTGAGAGTCTGGTTGAAGATATGGCAGATATTACGGGCCGTATGGATACAAACCGGGAGATTGTAGAGGAATTGAGAAAGCAGATGGATGTATTTGAGGATTTTTAAAGACGGAGTCTGTCCGGAAATCAGCAGATAGGATGAGAGGGAGAAGGAAAATGGCGTTAATGCATGTAAATTTCTTTTCAGATGTTCTTGGGATGAGCATGGATATGGATGTTATACTGCCCCAGCAGACAAAGGGACAGATCGGTATGGAAGGAAAAGCAGAGAGCGGGCAGTACAAAACAATGTATCTGCCGGGAATTTTTCCCGCGCATGTCCCAAAGAAAAGAGGATACGCTGGCAGCAGGACTTTCCATGGGCGGCTATGGCGCATGGAAATTAGGACTTCGGGCCAGTGATACGTTTGGCGCGGCAGCGTCGCTTTCAGGAGCATTGGATATTGTGGAGGATTATAAGCGCAATGTGAAGGAACAGACAAGAGTGCTGCCGCTGTTTCAGGGAATATTTGGAAGTGAGACAGATCTTGAAGGTTCAAACAATGACATATTTGCACTGGCGGATAAGCTTGCGGCTTCAGCAGCCGCGGAAGAAGAGCTGCCAAGGCTGTATGCGTGGTGCGGTACGCAGGATTTTCTGTATGAAGGGAATATAAAGGCATGGAAGCATGTAAAAAAGCTAGGGTATGATTTGACATGCAGTGAGTCTGAGGGAGATCATCAGTGGAAATACTGGGATGAAAAGATTAAGGATGTATTATGCTGGTGGCTGGATACAGATGTAGATTTGGATCTGGATTAGTAAATGTCAGAAAGTGATAACAAATATGTATGGTTATGATTGGAGGAGCTGCACTTTGCAGCTCCGTTTTTATGCCGCGTTATAAAATCAGGATTCTTTTGAATCAATAAATTCCTTTCCTTTTCCGTTTTGCTATAAACTGATAATCCGTCCGGAATCCACATGTCTCATGAAGGTCATCCGTTATCTCCGTCCTCCTGTTCAATGAGGTACATTTTTGATTACTGATGTGTCAAACTCCCGGGAAGAACCGCAGGATGCAATTATCTCTTTGTTGACAAAATGAAATTCGGTGTTATAATGATAAAGAATAAAAAAAGCGTTGAAGAGAAGAGTAAGCTTGGTAAGAATTTGCAGAGAGAGAGGCCATCAGGCTGTGAGCCTCTTATTTTGAACCTTTCTGAAGACCACCTCTGAGCGGCTGAAAAACAGCCCGGTGATTCCGTTATCGTCAGAATGAGTGGTTCTGGCAGTGTGCCAGTTCAAGCAGGGTGGAACCGCGAGATAAGTGAACTCGTCCCTTACAGATGATTGTGCTGTAAGGGCTTCTTTTTTTTCGGGCGGACAGAATATTTGAAGAAACGAAGTGTTTCAGGGATAAAGCATTGGAGGTGATGAAGATGTACAGGCGTAAAGTATTTTACTATGAGACAGATCAGATGGGTATCGTCCATCATTCTAATTATATCCGCTGGTTTGAAGAAGCCAGGATCGATTATATGGATCAGATGGGGCTGGGATATGACAAGATGGAGGAACAGGGTATTATAAGCCCGGTGCTTTCTGTGGAGGCAAGTTATCTTAGGATGCTGCACTTTGGCGATTCGGTGCAGATTGAAACATGGGTGAAGGAATATAACGGTATTAAGCTTACGGTGGGCTATGAGATTGTAAGCGACAGGACTGGAAAGGTGCATTGTAAAGGCGTTACCAGACACTGCTTCTTAGAACGGACCGGAAGGCCGTTAGCGCTTAAGCAGTCCTGTCCGGAGATTCATAATCTGTTCATGAAAGCGCTGGAAGAGCATAGGAAGGCAAAAAAATAAAGAGAAAATAAAAAAAGAAAAAATGAGAAAAATAAATGAAAAGGAGACAAGCTATGAAGATCACATTAAAAGGCGGAACAGTGAAAGAGTATGAAGGAGCCAAGACTCTCCTTGATATCGCGAAGGATATCAGCGAAGGACTTTCCAGAGCGGCAACTTCAGCGAAGGTGAATGGAGAGATCGAGGATCTGCGGACAGAGATTTCTTCTGACTGTGAGCTGGAAATTCTTACTTTTGATTCGGAAGACGGCAAGGGAGCCTTCAACCATACGGCCTCTCATATTATGGCGCAGGCGATCAAACGTTTGTATCCGGAGACAAAGCTTGCGATCGGACCGTCAATTGCTAATGGCTTTTACTATGATCTGGACCGTGAGACACCCTTTGTTTCAGAGGATCTGGAAAAGATCGAGGCAGAGATGAAAAAAATCGTAAAAGAGAATCTGGCGCTTAAACGTTTTACGAAATCAAGGGAAGATGCGATCGCATATTTTAAGGAGAAGGATGAGCCATATAAAGTAGAACTGATCGAAGATCTGCCAGAGGGCGAGGAGATTAGCTTCTATAGTCAGGGTGAGTTCACGGATCTCTGCGCAGGCCCGCATCTGATGTCTACGAAGGCGGTGAAGGCGTTCAAGCTGACAAGCCTTGCGGGCGCTTACTGGAGAGGAAATGAAAAGAACAAGATGCTCACAAGGATCTATGGCGTGGCTTATCCGAAGAAAACGCAGCTTGACGAGTATCTGCACATGATGGAGGAGGCAAGAAAGCGTGATCACAGAAAGCTTGGGAAAGAATTGGGCCTGTTCATGATGTGTGAGGAGGGACCGGGTTTTCCGTTCTTTCTTCCGAAAGGAATGGTGCTTAAGAACACACTGCTTGAATACTGGAGAGAGCTGCACCGGAAAAAAGGATATGTGGAGATATCCACACCGATCATCTTAAGCCGCCATCTCTGGGAGAATTCCGGACACTGGGATCACTATAAGGATAATATGTATACGACGGTCATTGATGATGAGGATTTTGCGGTAAAGCCGATGAACTGCCCGGGCGGAATGCTGGTATACAAATCAGAGCCCCGTTCCTATAAAGACCTGCCGCTCCGTGCCGGAGAGATCGGGCTTGTACACCGCCATGAGAAATCAGGCCAACTTCACGGACTTATGCGTGTGCGCTGCTTCTCTCAGGATGATGCCCATATCTTTATGACACCGGATCAGATCCGGGATGAAATCAAGGGCGTAGCGGGGCTGATCGATGAAGTATACAGCCTGTTCGGATTTAAGTATCATGTAGAGCTTTCTACCCGCCCGGAGGATAGTATGGGAAGCGATGAAGACTGGGAGATGGCTACAGAAGGTCTCAGGGGCGCTCTGGATGACCTTGGTCTTCCCTATGTTGTAAATGAAGGAGACGGCGCATTCTACGGGCCGAAGATTGATTTCCATCTGGAGGATTCCATCGGAAGAACATGGCAGTGCGGAACGATTCAGCTTGACATGCAGATGCCGCAGCGGTTTGATCTCGAATATACAGGAGCAGACGGGGAGAAGCACCGCCCGATCATGATCCATCGTGTGGCGTTTGGCTCCATTGAGCGTTTCATTGGTATCCTGATCGAGCATTTTGCGGGAGCGTTCCCGACTTGGCTCGCTCCGGTTCAGGTGAAGGTACTCCCAATCTCTGACAAATATATGGACTATGCAAAGCAGGTATTTGACACATTAGAAGAGGCGGGAATCCGCACAGAGATCGATACGAGGGCAGAGAAGATCGGATATAAGATCCGTGAGGCTCAGATGAACAAGGTTCCGTATATGCTCGTTGTGGGAGCGAAGGAGGAAGAGAACAAGGCAGTCTCCGTGAGAAGCCGTTTCGCGGGAGATGAAGGACAGAAAGAGCTCTCAGCTTTCATAGAATCCGTGAAGGAAGAGATTGCAGCAAGAACGATCCGCGAGGTGACAAAGGAAGATTAAGATTTTACGGGTAATTTTTAAAATAAAGGGCATAATAACCTCGATATCAGTATGAGGAGGTAGTGATTTATGCCAGAATTAAGATGCAGTGTGCAGACATGTCTGCATAACAAGGACTTTTACTGCGACCTTGACGGAATCCGCGTCGGAGGAAATCAGGCGAAAAGAGCAGAGGAAACCTGCTGTGACAGCTTTGAGGAGCGTAAAGGAGATACCTACAGCAATGTAACAGGAACGGCATCGCCTACAAGCAGTATCGACTGTAAGGCCACGGACTGCCGATACAATGACGAATGCCGCTGCCATGCCGGAAAGATCAGCGTGGAGGGAAGCCGCGCCTGCCAGTGCGAGCAGACAGAATGTGCTACATTTACCTGTGGATGCGGGAAATAAGATCATCTTAAAAAGAAACGTAAAAGGAACGCCGAAAAGGGGTTCCTTTTTAGTTGACGGAAATTTGCTGCGATAGTATAATTACTAAATAATTGTGTAAGGAAAGAGGAACCGACGATGGAAGAAAAAGATATCACTGACAGTGAAAAAGAGAGAAAGGACTATGGTTCGGAAAATGCATATTACAGTGCGCGGCCGAAGATTGGCGCGAAGGGGCCTTCAAAGTTAAAACAACAGTTTGGCAGGGGGATTACGGTATTTCTTGTGGTGGCGGCAAGTATTTTGTTCTACTTCTCATTATTGAGACTGACAAGTCTCTCAGAACTTTTAAGTAAGGTGATCGGTGTACTGCAGCCGGTGATCTACGGAGGTGTGATCGCATATTTGCTGAATCCGATTGTAAAAAAGGTGGACAAGTATCTTCTGCCTGTTCTGGAGAGGAATATGAAAAGCCGGGAAAGCGCTGAGAAGTTTTCAAGAGGAGTCGGCGTGCTCACAGCTGTTCTTGTCCTGATTTTTTTGATCATGGAGCTGTGCAACCTTCTGATACCAGAGTTGTATTACAGTATCCGCAATATGGTATTTACGCTGCCCGGACAGCTGAATAACCTTGTGGTGAGGCTTAATGAGATGGCGACGGATGATACGACTACAAGCGCGTTTTTAAAGACGGCTGTGGAGGAAGGGACACATATGCTGGAGACGTGGCTTCGGACAGACCTTCTGGCGAAGACGAACGAACTGATGTCGAACCTTACCGTAGGTGTGATCAATGTCATCAGCGCAGTGTTTGATTTTGTGATCGGACTGATTGTGTCTATCTATATATTATTCAGCAAGGAGACGTTCACATCCCAGTGCAAGAAAGGCGTCTATGCTCTGTTCAAACCGCATCATGCCAATATGATCCTTCATTTTACAACGAAGAGCAATGAGATATTTGGAGGATTTGTGATCGGCAAGATCATTGATTCGGCAATTATCGGCGTGCTCTGTTTCTTTGGACTTACGATTCTGAAAATGCCGTACGCAGTACTGATCAGTGTAATTGTGGGCGTTACGAATGTGATTCCATTCTTCGGGCCGTACATAGGAGCAGTTCCGAGCACCATATTGATCATGCTGAGCAACCCGATGCAGGGCCTCTATTTCATTATTTTTATTCTTGTGCTGCAGCAGCTTGACGGCAATATACTCGGACCTAAGATTCTCGGCAACTCTACGGGACTGTCTGCATTCTGGGTAATCGTTGCCATCCTGCTTGGAGGGGGGCTTTTCGGATTTGTGGGGATGGTTATGGGCGTTCCTACGTTTGCGGTACTCTATTATATGGCAGAGCTGATCGTGAACAGCAAGCTGGAGAGAAAGAATCTCCCGGCTTCTTCGAAGATGTATGATCCGGTGAGCTATGTGGATGATGAAGGCCATTATATGTCGGGCAGGGAGGAAGAAACGGAGAAAATCGTAGAAGAAGTAGTAGAGGATCTGGAGAAAGAAGCGAAAGGGTCAGCAGAGAAGAATCAATAAAAGAGGGAGGTCGGGAATATGCCGATTCGTGTACAAAATGATTTGCCGGTAAAGGAAATACTGGAGAGAGAGAATATATTTGTGATGAATGAGCACCGGGCGACTCATCAGGATATCCGTCCGATCGAGATCGGGCTTTTGAATCTGATGCCGCTGAAGGAGGAGACGGAGCTGCAGCTCCTTCGATCTCTTTCCAATACGCCGATCCAAGTCAACGTGACTTTTGTGACAGTGTCCGGCCATGTGTCAAAGAATACACCTACCAGTCACCTGAATAAATTTTATGAGAAATTCAGCGACATAGAGAAAAAAAAATTTGACGGATTTATTATCACCGGAGCTCCGGTGGAGCAGATGCCTTTTGAAGAGGTGGACTACTGGGAGGAGCTTACAGAGATCATGGAGTGGACGAAGACACATGTGACCTCTACCATCCATCTGTGCTGGGGAGCGCAGGCGGGGATTTATTACCATTACGGGATTGACAAGGTACAGCTTGATAAGAAGGTGTTCGGGGTATTTAAGCATAGGGTGATGAACCGGAAGATTCCTCTGGTGAGAGGGTTTGACGATGTGTTCCTTGCACCGCATTCACGTCATACGGAAGTCCCGATGGATAAGATAAGGGCGGACGGGCGCCTTACAGTGCTGGCGGAATCGGAAGAGGCGGGACTGTTCCTTGCCATGGCGCAGGACGGACGACAGATCTTCGTGATGGGACATCCGGAGTATGACAGGATTACGCTGGATGGAGAGTATAAAAGAGATCTGTCCAAAGGGCTTCCTATAGAGATGCCGGAGAATTATTATGAAAATGATGATCCGGAGAGCAAGCCGCTGCTTACATGGCGGGCGCATGCCAATAATCTATATACGAACTGGCTCAATTATTATGTGTATCAGGTGACGCCGTATGACTTGGAGGGGACGCCGTTCTAACGCAGTGTTTTCAAGGGATTTAGAGAATTTTGATTTAAATAAAGCGGACATATAAATTTTTTCTAGGAAAATAAAAATAATGGAAATGATTCTACGGATGAAGAAAATAATAATATAGAGAATTCATTACTGCCCGATGTACCTCAAAAGTACAAAGGGTAGTTTTTTAACGCGCTAAACACAAAAGAAGAACATAAGTTCCTATAATTTCTATTGAAAAACACAAATGTACGTTCTGTGTTTGCCATCAATGAATCATTAGCTAATACGTGATATGAAAGAGGAATAATCGTGCAAACCAGTACAATATAATACAAAGTTTTCCGGTAAATATCATTTGACACGGCGGTATAAAGAATTTACAATAAGAATACAAAAACCGATAGATATTTCTTTGCTGACTATGTCAGAACACAGGCGGTCAGTAATAACAAAGATATGAGGTTGCCGTATAATATGGATAGGGGTATCCAGTGTATAAAAAGGTATGATCAGGGAGGAAGGCGGATGAAAAAGACAAGAATCATAGCAGCTGCGGTATTTATCATGACAATGTTATTTGCTATACCATTTACTGCTAAAGCCGCGACTGTTGGAGAGACAGTGAGTCAGCAGACAGCAGAGGAGCTTAAGGCGATCGACTATGGAACGAATGAAACAATTGCAAAATTACTGGCACCATCTCGGTATTCTGCTACGGAAAAACTGAATAAAAAAACAGAAATTGCTAAGCGGGAGGGGAAGAGTCCTGCAGACATCACGGATGAACAAGTTATAAAAGAACTCAATCAGGATAATGTAAAGATAATGTCTTACGAAGAGGCATTTGCGGAAGTTCAGGCAAATATTGAAGAGATTGTCCGGGGAGTGGTTGATAACGCTGAGGGTTGGGAACCTAAAGGAGCAGAATTTTTTGTCAGTAAGATACGGCAGAATAAAGAAAAACTGCTGCTTGGAATTACTTATTTTGAACGGCTGTATGATTTCAATATGGGAGAGAAGAATTTAAAAGATGAGCTTTTTTATAGGTCGATACCATACGACGCAAGACTTGGGATAGAGAATGTTTTAGATTGGTTGATATATATCGGGCAGGCAGGAGGAGACCGGTTAAAAATTTCTAAGAATGCTGATAACAGTGTGTTTAGCTATATGTTTGGACCGGTTATTTCTAATGTTTATACATTAGGAGATTATCTGGAAAACAGGAAAGGGAAGTGGATGCCGGATACTTCGCTGGATGAGTGGTTTTTGCAGGAAAGCGGTGCGTATATACTGGAGAGACCATCTGATTGGGACAGTAAAGGCGGCGGAATATATAGTAGACTGTATGGTAATTCGGTTTCCCGTGCCTACATACTGCCGTTGCTTACTGCATCAGAAGACAGTGTTTATGTGATTGCGAATTCTGCTACTGTCACATACGGAATCGTAGACTGCTATATAGACAGGACAGCAAAAGGGACAGATCCGGCACGTTATGAGCAGCTGAAGGAAAAGTTCCGTAAGCAGCTGGAGGCAGCTGCCAATCAGCAGCGTGCCTTTATTGACTTCTGGCATCGGATCGTAAAACCGGAAAAGAGTGGAGAGCTTCTGTTTGGCGGTGTTGTTGTGGATAGTATGCGGATTGATTCCAATAACCCCAATGCGGGTGCGCAGAGTGAATGGTCGGATAAATTTGGAGAGAACGCATCGCGGGGTGTCAGGGAATTTTTTGCGCCTTTGGATTTGTATGGTCCTTATATGTTTGCGGACGGTGTGGCGGAGGGCACGCGTCTTCGTTATTATGTATCAAAGGCATTAACGGAACGCGGATTTGCAACGTATGCTCATGAATTGACACATATGCTTGTTTCTAAGACACTGTTAAATGGGTACGATTCACGGGATGGTATGGGGCAAGAGGTTTATACGAGAGGAATGTTTGAACCCTATGAGTTGAATGACCCGCCTGCTTTTAACTTGAATGTAATCTATGACCGCCAGTCTGTCGGCGACCGGTATCATAACGGTCAGCCTGAGCGGTTCCAAAGTGAAAAAGATCTTAAGGACTATATGAGCGGTATTCTGGATGTTATCTATACTCTGGATTATGCTGAAGCAGATATCATACTTACAAAAACCGCGGAAGAAAAGAAGAAATGGTTCCATAAGCTTGAGCAGACTGAGGATGCAGAGACCAGACCTAATCCGGGAGAAGCAGGATCCGTAGACAAACTGGATTCGGTAAGAGAACTGACTTTGGATGAGGCGAAGGGACTGAACACTGTCGATGACCTGATCCGTGAAAGTATCATCGTATCCCGTTATGAGGTTGACGGTACAAAGACGACAGGAACTTTGAAGAACAACGGTTATTATGTCGTTCCTCTCTTTAGCGCTAACTATGCGGGGGTGCAGAATGATAAAGGTGTAAGCGGCGATGTGATGATACGCCGGCAGGCGTTTGAACTGCTTGCTGAGTATGGATATTATGAAGGCATGGTTCCTTATATATCCAACCAATATAAAGAATCTGCCAAATCGGATGGAGTGATCCTGTCGGATCAATATATATTAGGAAAGATATTTGCCGGTACTTATGGAACGATGGCTGATTTTAAAAAGGCAATGTTTCAGAGAAGAATCGAAAAAATCAACAGGTTAAAGCCTGTTACGATTACATGGAAAGACAAATCTGTTGCGGTCAAGACCTTTGAAGAACTGCGTCTGCTGATGAAAGAGGCGGTAGAGAGTGATCTGGTAAATGTTAATGTATTGCCGGGCGGCGCTAATAATATTCGCGCGCAGGCGACGCAGGTTGAACGTCTGAAACAGGAAATATTCAAAGCATATCTAATTCAGACGAAGGATTTTGAAGAATCGATCTACGGCGACGGCCAGACGCCGGTACAGCCGCCGGATCCAGAAGAGCCTGAAAAGCCGGGAGAGACAGATCCGGTACAGCCAGAAGAGCCTGAGACGCCGGGAGAGATAGATCCGGTACAGCCGGAAAAGCCGGATACCGGAACGAGTACACCAGACACTGGAACAACAAATCAAGGTACGGTAAAGCCGGGTACGGATACAACGAAGCCAAGTACAGGTACAACGAAGCCGAGCACAGGTACAACAAAGCCGTCACAGCCGTCAAAGACACCGGCGGTCCGAAAGGCGAAAAAAGTAACGCTTACACTGAACGGCCAGACAGTAAAGGGAACACTGAAGGCAACGTATAGCAAAAAGTATACATTGAAAGCGAGCGCGGTAGATGCAAAAGGCAAGAAGGTGACCGGAAAGAATGGAAAGATCACGTGGAAATCTTCCAACAAGAAGATAGCGACCGTGAATTCCAAAGGTAAAGTAACTGTTAAGAAGAAAGCAGGAACCGTTACGATTACTGCCAAAGCGCCAAACGGGAAGAAAGCATCCGTCAAGCTGAAAGTGAGCAAAAAGGCGGTTAAGGTTACCAAAGTAAAAATTACCGGTAAAAAGACAATGAAGGTAAAGAAATCCCAGACGCTGAAAGCAGTAGCAGCGCCTGCGACAGCGGCGAACCAGAAAGTTACATGGAAATCTTCTAACAAGAAGGTGGCGACCGTGAATTCCAAGGGAAAAGTAATTGCGAAAAAGAAAGGAACCGTAACCATCACCGCAACGGCAAGAGATGGAAGTAAGAAGAAAGCATCGATTAAGATTAAAGTAAGCAAATAATGTATCATAAGGTTTGAGACAGAGATGTCTGCGCGATGATCGGCAGCAGACATCTCTGTTTTTACGTTTTGCGCCGACAATGGATGAATGTCTGACGGGTGTGTATTTTCTCTCTGAATCTTTCGTATTTCTTTCGTTTTTTGAAATCTTTCTCTTAAGATTTCTCAGGTATATTTATTGCTAACATAAGAGAACTTAAGCAGAAAGGACAAAAGGAATGAAGTATTTAACGATTGCAATACCAAGCTACAATTCGGAATTGTATCTGGAACGGTGCCTTGATTCGATGATTCTGCCGGCAGGGTGGATGGAGCAGGTAGAGATTATCGTTGTGAACGATGGTTCCACCGACCGGACAGGAGAAATCGCGGATGATTATGTTAGGCGTTTTCCGGATACGGTAAAGGTAATTCATAAGGAAAACGGAGGGCATGGCTCCGGCGTGAATGCGGGGCTTGAGCATGCGGAAGGAAAGTATTTTAAAGTGGTAGATTCCGACGACTGGCTGGACGGATACGCATACAGAGAACTACTGCAGCAGATAGCAGAATGGTGCGGACAGGAAGAAAAAGGTGCAAAGAAAGCCTGCCCGGATCTGCTCATCTGCAATTATACATATAATCATCTGGATGACGGAACCGCGAAAACTATGAGATACGGGAATGTGTTTCCGGAAAGGACCGTTCTGACATGGGATGATATCAGGAGCTTCAGGCCCTCCCAGTATCTGATCATGCATGCGTTGATCTACCGCACGGAAGTGTTGAGGGAATCCGGAATCGTTCTGCCGGAGCATACATTTTATGTGGACAATATCTTTGCTTACCGTCCGCTTCCGTTTGTGAGGACGCTTTACTACATGAATCTGGATCTGTATCAGTATTATCTTGGAAGGGAAGATCAGTCTGTTAATGAAAATGTCCTGATCAAACGGATCGAACAACAGATCAAGGTGACAAAGATTGTGGCGGAATGTGTGGATTTGAATGAAGTCAGGAGTATTCACCCAAAGCTTGCCAATTATATGTGCCGGAATATTTCAATCATGATGGCGATATCTTCCATCCATCTGCTGCTTAAGGGGGATGAGGAAGGGAAAAATAAGTATGTGAAGCTTTGGGCGGAGCTGAAAGAAAGGAATCCGGGCCTTTACTGGCGGCTTCGGTTCACAACGCTGTGCGGACTTACGAATCTTCCGGGAAAGCTGGGAAAAAGGGCTACGGTGGACGGATATCGGATTGCCAGAAAAATATATAAATTTCAATAGAAAGAAGATCGGACATGACACATCTATACATAGCGCTTGTTGATACGCCGGGATTATTTGCGTCGCTGATACGGCATTTTTTAAAGCAGAGGTATATCCATGCGGTGATCGCGGAGGATGCGGAAATGACAGAAGGCTACAGTGTGGGAAGGCGCAATCCGGCGATCCCGGTTTTTGCGGGCTTTGAAAGGGAGGATAAGTATAAGATCCTGCGTGTCTTCCCGAAAGCATATTACCGTATCTGTGAACTTTCGTGCACCTATGAACAGAAAAGAAATATTATGGAGAGGCTTGAGGAGGATTACAAGAGGAGGTTTCATATCCATTATGCAGTGCTTGGACTTCCTTTTATCCTGCTTGGGCTTCCGTTTTATATAAAGGATCAATATACATGTTCTTCCTATATAGCAAGACTTTTGCAGGAGAATGGTATCTGCATATCGGATAAGCATTTTTCGCTTATCACGCCGAAAGATTTTTATGAGTATAAAGAGATGCGGATGATTTTCGAGGGAGAACTGTCAGAGATTACGGCAGAGGAGCGGAATCATAATAAGATAAAAGGAGTTTCTGTCTATGAATGAGAAAGGCGTAAAAAGGCTTGTCCTGAATGCGGGAATCTTTGCGGCAGCCATGATATTAACTTTTCTGTGCGTGTTCTGGAAGCAGGATTTGGAAAAGATTATGGGAGCTGTCCGAAAGATGCCGGCGGAGTATCTGGCGGCGGCTCTTTTTCTGGCGGTGTTGTTTGTGGCGGCGGAAGGCTTAATGATCTGGTATCTGTTAAGAGGGATCGGAGAGCGGACGGCGCTTCTTCGCTGTATCTCTTATTCTTTTATCGGATTTTTCTTTTCGGGACTGACGCCTTCTGCCACGGGAGGGCAGCCGATGCAGCTTTACTATATGAAAAGAGACGGAAATGCGCTTTCTGCGTCTTCTGTCGTACTGATGACGGTTGCCGTGATCTATAAGCTGGTGCTGGTGCTTATCGGAGCGGGAATTGCGCTGCTCTGGAGAGCGCCTCTTACAAGATATCTTGGAAAGTATTACGGGCTGTATTTTCTGGGATTATTTTTGAATGCCTTATTAGTGGCGGTTCTTCTGATGATTATGTTCTCGCCGGGAATGATTAAAAATTTCTGCCGCAGGGCGGAAACGGCACTTGTAAAGCTTAGAATCTGGAAAAGATACGATGAGAGACAGGAGAAGGTAAAACGGTTTCTGACGGGCTATCAGGAGACCGTTTGTTTTTTGAAGGGACATAAAGGAATGATAGCGGCCGTAATTGCGGGAACTTTTTTACAGCGTTTTACAGTCTTTGTGCTGACATACGTGGTGTATCTAGGATTGGGATTATCCGGTGCGGAGATGATGGACATCGTCTTTGTACAGGCATCGGTCTATATTGCGGTAGATATGCTGCCCATTCCGGGGGCGCAGGGGATTACGGAGGCGATGTACGCAAGTGTTTTCGGCGGTATTTTTCCGGGGGGATATCTTGTTGCTTCGATGTGTATTACGAGGGGAGCCAGCTTTTATGCAGTGATGGTGATCGGACTTATTACATTCTGCAGGGTAAATTTTACGGAAATAAAAAGAGTGCGGGAATGAATGAAAAAAATATAATCTAAAAGATCGTTCTAGCAATGTCAATTTTCTGAATATTTTGAAAAAATATTACGAAATGTTTTTCAAAAGTTTTACAACAAAATATAATGAGAAGTTGTGAAAATTGTATATTTTTACTAGAATCCAAAATACATAAAATAAAAAATATAGAATATTTACTGATAGGTTGCTTGCAAAATGGGGATAGTTATTGGATTAACAATATTCAAATGCAAGAAAAATCTTTACATAATAGTCATTATGACGAATAGTGCGTCAATTTAATAACAATGATTGATATATAGAAAAAATTAGGATACAATATAGAGGAGAGAAATAGATAGTGCATGTAAAAAAACAAGCAAGGAAAGTGAGAAAAGAAAGGGGAACAATATGTTTGCAGAGATTGTTGGAAAAATTAATGGACTCGTATGGGGCTGGGCTATGATCTTCCTCCTGTTGGGAACTCATGTGTTCTTGACTATCCGGACAGGATTCATCCAGAAGCATACGCTAGGTAAAGGTATTAAACTTTCGGTTACAAAGGATCCGGATGCAGAGGGCGAGGTTTCGAACTTCGGCGCTTTGACGACGGCGCTGGCGGCGACGATCGGAACAGGAAATATCATCGGTGTAGGTACGGCGATTGCTTTAGGCGGTCCGGGCGCGGTGCTCTGGTGCTGGCTTACCGGCGTGTTCGGTATCGCAACCAAGTACGCGGAGTCCTACATAGCCGTAAAATACAGAGTTAAGACGGAAGACGGACGTATGCAGGGCGGTGCGATGTATGCGCTGGAGAGAGGTCTTAATATGAAGTGGCTCGGCATGATCTTTGCGGTACTTGCCGGATTTGCTTCCTTTGGTATCGGATGTGCGACACAGGTAAATGCGATCGCTACTGTATGTAAAGAGAATTTCGGGATTCCGCTCTGGCTTGTGGGTGCGATTGTCGCAATTCTTACCGCAGTCGTAATTTTCGGCGGAATCAAGTCGATTGCAAGCGTGTGTGAGAGATTAGTTCCGATCATGGCGGTTTTCTATGTGCTGGGATGTTTTATCATTCTTGGCATGAACTATGATTTCATTATTCCGGCGCTTGGTACGATCTGCAAGCTGGCGTTTGCACCGGGAGCAGCAGCGGGCGGCCTTGTAGGAACAGGAATCAGGATGGCGATACAGTACGGAGTTGCCAGAGGTCTGTTCTCGAATGAATCCGGTCTCGGTTCTGCGCCGATCGCAGCGGCAGCGGCACAGACAAGGAATCCGGTCCGCCAGGCACTTGTTTCCTCTACCGGAACATTCTGGGACACGGTAGTAGTATGTGCGATGACAGGTCTTGTGCTTGTTACGACGATCATGAAGAATCCGGGCATTAACGCTGACCAGATTGATAACGGCGGCGTCCTTACCTCATTGGCATTTGGGCAGATTCCTGTGATCGGACCGATCATCCTTACATTGGGTATCATTTCCTTTGCATATTCAACGATTCTTGGGTGGGCATATTACGGCGAGCGCTGTGTGGAATATTTCGCAGGAAAAGTGGGACTGATCCCGTACCGCATCCTTTATATTGCGGTTGCGGTTATTGCGCCGATCGCAGCTCTTGATCTTGTGTGGCTGATCGCGGATACGCTGAATGCTTTGATGGCCATACCGAACTTAGTGGCAGTGCTTCTTCTCTCGAATGAGATGGTGCGTGATACGAAGAAATATATCAATGATCTTGACGCTAAGGATACTACTCCGGTTCCGATCGTTAAGAAATAGCAGACTGCGATATTATGTTTATAAAAAGGGCCGGAAGGCCCTTTTTTGATAAAGGATTGAAGGAGGAAAAAATAATATGGCAAAAAGGGTTGCAATGTTTGAAAAAGTAAGTTTCGGGCAGTTTAAGGAGGGGTTTGAAGACTGCTTCGGAGTGTCTGATGAGAAGAAGATAAAGGAGGCGTATGATAACCTGAAGATTCCGGCCAGAGCTACGGCAGGTTCGGCGGGTTATGATTTTTTTGCACCGGTAGATATCCTGCTGAAACCGGGGGAGACAGTGAAGCTTCCTACCGGAATCCGCGCGCGGATGGAGCCTGACTGGGTGCTTTGCTGTTATCCTAGAAGCGGGCTTGGATTCAAATACCGTCTTCAGCTCAACAATACGGTAGGGATCATTGACAGCGACTATTATCATTCTGACAATGAAGGACATATTTTTGCAAAGCTTACGAATGATACTAAGGAAGAAAAAAGCCTGCAGATTGCAGCGGGAAGCGGATTTATGCAGGGGATTTTTATGGAATACGGCATTACTTTCGACGATCATGCGACGGAGAGAAGGAACGGAGGATTCGGAAGCACTACAAAGTCAAAACAGACAAAGTAAGCGTACGGTACATATTTTCCGGCGATCGGGACATCCTAACTAAAAAATGAGTGGAGGGATATCTATGCCGGATATGAAGAAGGTAACGGCCTCAAGAGAAGAAAATACAGCATATATGAACAGGATTCTTCCTGTGAAGAACAGCTTTGACATTATCCAGAGGGATATTTATATCGGGGGGCGTGCGGCGTCCTTTTATTTTATAGATGGGTTTACGAAGGATGAGACCATGTTAAAGATCCTTGATTCTTTTATGAAGGTTACGAAGGAGGATATGCCTGTGGATGCGACTGCATTTTCAAGGGCGTGTATCCCTTACGTGGAGGTAGACATTATCGGGGATTTTGATTTGGTGCTGAAGAATGTGCTTTCCGGCGTGACCTGTCTTTTTGTGGAAGGCTACGAGGCGTGCATAGCCATTGACTGCCGCACTTATCCGGCCAGAAGCGTTGAGGAACCGGACAAGGATAAGTCGCTCAGAGGTTCCAGAGACGGCTTTGTGGAGACGATTGTGTTCAATACGGCCCTGATGAGAAGAAGGATCCGCGATCCGCACCTGATCATGGAGATGACGGAAGTAGGAGACAGTTCCCGCACGGATGTGGCGATCTGCTTCATGGAGGACCGGGTGGATAAAGAACTTCTCGATACGGTGAGAAAGCGTATCGAAAATATCAGTACCGATGCGCTGCGCATGAATCAGCAGAGTCTTGCGGAATGCCTGTTCAAAAGGAAATGGTACAATCCGTTTCCCAAATTTAAATTCACCGAGCGTCCGGATACCGCTTCGGCATGCCTTCTGGAAGGAAAGGTTGTTATCTTAGTAGATAACTCGCCTTCCGCCATGATACTTCCGACTTCTATTTTTGATATGATCGAGGAAGCGAATGATTATTATTTTCCGACCCTTACGAATGTATACTTGAAGCTTGCCCGCGGACTCATCACGATCATGACGGTATTTCTGACTCCTTTATTTCTGCTTTTTATGCAGAATCTGAACTGGCTGCCGAAGGTCTTTGCATTTGTGGCGGTGAAGGATACCGTGAATATTCCGCTGATCTTTCAGTTGTTGATTCTGGAAATCGCGATTGACGGTCTGAGACTTGCGGCGCTTAACACGCCGAGTATGCTGAGTACGCCGCTCAGTGTCATCGCGGGTCTGGTCATGGGTGAATTCTCGGTGAATTCGGGATGGTTCAACAGTGAAGTCATGCTTTATATGGCGTTTGTGGCGGTGGCGAATTATACGCAGCCGAATTTTGAGCTTGGGTATGCGCTTAAGTTTATGCGGCTGGAACTTCTGATCTTAACGGCGCTCTTTAACTGGTGGGGCTTTGTCATCGGATGCGTGATCATTCTGTGCAGTATCTGCTTTAATAAGACGCTTTCCGGAAGAAGCTATTTAAATGTAAAATTAAACTAAATTATACAGCAAGTATGTTACAATCCCGAAGCAGGTGTGCTATACTCTGTTATACGGTTTTTTGGAAAATGAAGATAAAAACGCGTACGTACAGGGAAAAGAGGTTTATATTTATGCAGGATCAAGCTGTGAGGGAAAAAGGAAAACAAGATGAAAGGCTGGGCAGCGCCCCGTTAGGAAGATTGATGGTATCAATGGCCCTTCCGGCGGTGACGGCTCAGCTTATTAATGTTTTGTATAATATTGTAGACAGAATCTACATCGGCCATATTCCGGGACATGGAGATGTCGCCCTTACAGGGGTGGGAGTGACATTCCCGATCATCATGCTCATATCTGCCTTCAGTGCATTTGCCGGGATGGGAGGGGCGCCGCTTGCGTCCATTGAACTTGGAAAGCGGGATTATAAAAAAGCAGAGAAGATTCTTGGCAATTCTGCAGGATTGATCTGTCTGTTTTCCGCAGTGCTTACCGTCGTCTTTTCGGTATTCAAGACGCCGGTTCTATATGCGTTTGGAGCCAGCGAGGCGACAATCGGCTATGCAGAGAGCTACATAGGTATTTATCTGATCGGGACAATCTTTGTGCAGGCGGCATTGGGACTCAACACGTTTATCAGCGGGCAGGGAGCGTCAAAGACAGCGATGTTCTCGGTCTTGATCGGGGCGGTTATCAATATCTGTCTTGATCCGGTCTTTATCTTTCTACTTCATATGGACGTGCAGGGTGCGGCGCTCGCCACGATCATCTCGCAGGCGGTAAGCGCTGCGTGGGTACTGCGGTTTCTGACTTCAGAAAAAAGTGTGGTGAGGCTTAAGATTTCGGGCATGAAGCCCGACAGGAAGACGGTGCTGCAGATAGCGGCGCTGGGCGTCTCTCCGTTTATCATGCAGAGTACGGAAAGCCTTGTGAGTATTACGTTAAATTCGGGACTGCAAAGATACGGCGGAGATCTGTATGTGGGGACAATGGCGATCATGACAAGCATTATGCAGCTGATTACGATTCCTCTTCAGGGGATCACCCAGGGAGTGCAGCCCATCATCAGTTATAATTACGGCGCCGGGAATAAGGAGAGGGTGATAAGTGCATTTTTAAGAATGCTTGCTATTACATTTACCGGGATGTTCGTATTCTGCGGAATCGCAGTAGTTTTCCCGGAAGTATATGCAGGCATTTTTACAAGCAATGAAGCACTTGTTGCAATTACGGCGGAGGTGATGCCTACCTATTTTCTGGGCATGACGTTCTTTGGAATCCAGTCGGCATGCCAGTCTACGTTTGTTGCGCTCGGACAGGCGAAGGTATCTGCCTTTATTGCCTTGCTTAGAAAAGTGATTCTTTTGATCCCGTTGGCAATTGTATTTCCGAAATTCATGGGAGTTATGGGAATCTACCGTGCCGAGCCGGTTGCGGACATCATATCCGTTTTGACGACAGCTACATTATTTGTGATCACAGCGAAGAGACTTCTGCGCAAGATGTAAGAGAGAAGCGCAGGGCCTCTGGAAATTTAAGGTCAGGCGAGCAGATATTCTTTTGCGTACCGGATGAAAATCTTCATGGCAGGCGACCAGTCATGAGATGGGTGTACGGTCATGCCGAGTTCGCGGTATACATAAGGGGTAAGAGGGCGTACTTCAAAGTTCCCGGTGCGTCCGCGGATGACAAGTTCCGGCAGGATGCTGATACCCAGATTGTGTTCTACCATGGAGAGGATGGAAAAATCGTTGTTCATCGTATATTTAATATCCGGGTGGATGTCGTACTTTTTTAATATCTGGTGAATATCGGTGTTGTATGTATATTCGCAGATGATGAAAGGGGCATTCTGAAATAATTCCAAGGGGATTTCCTTATATTCGGAAAAGGGATGTCCTTTGGGAAGTATCGCCAGCATTTCGTCATTGTGTACAGGGATGAAGTCCGCAGTCTGATTTTTCTGGTAGCTGCAGAAGCCGATGTCTACTTTGTAGTTGAGAACCCAGTCTGCGATCTCATTCTCGTGCCCTTCGATGATGTCGAACAGGATTCCGGGGTTATTTTTCTGGAATTCCCGGATGATTTTTGGAATCCAATGGATAGAACAGCTTGTGTAAGTGCCGATCTTTAACGTTCCGCGTTCCGCGCCTTTTAAAAATGAAATCTCCTGCTTCAGAGATTCGCTGGAAGCGATCAGATTGCGGATGGAGGGCAGGAGGGAATTCCCCTCAGGGGAGAGGGAGATGCCGTGGTTTGTTTTATTAAAAAGAGGGAAGCCAACCTCACGCTCAAGATTTTTCATCATCTGCGTAATACCGGACTGTGTATATCCAAGCTCTTCGCCGGCTTTGGTAAAGTTCCCGAATTTTGCTACAGCAAGAAAAACATGCCATTTTTTTAAGTCCATATCATTTCTCCTCATGTAAGTTTCTGCCAAAATTAACTTTTCTATATCTTACACGGGATTTTGATGAAAAACAAGTTTTGTTTGCGAAAAAAATATGGTATGATATTACAGTTCACTCGTCAGCCAATATGGAGATAATCGCATGTTTGCATGATGATTTCCCCATTTGTGCTGACGAAGGGAGCGCCGATTCATGAGCAAAGTTAGCTGCGAAGCGGCGCGAAAGCGCTGTAAGCGCTTTTGCGAATGGCGCGGGTGAACCGTAACGATTTGGAAAAAAACAGGCAGAAGGGAAGAAACGTATGACAAAGCAGCTGAGTATTGATGAAGAGATGAAAAGGATATGGCCGGCAGTGAGAGTCGGATGCTTTCAGTATAATGTTGATGTGAAAAAGAAGAATGAGGATATGTGGACATATCTTAAGAAAGATATATTTAAAAAGACAAAGGATGCGATTTTCGACTACGGTGTGAATGAGATTCCGAATATTAAGGAGTCCCGGATGGCGTACAAGGCATTTGGAAAAGATCCAAGCCGTTACCGTGTATCCTCTGAAGCGCTGATCCGCCGTATCGGTCAGGGGAAAGGACTTTATGAGGTGAATACAGTTGTTGATACGAACAATCTGATTTCCATTGAGTCGGGTTTCTCGGTAGGTTCTTACGACGCAGATAAGCTTGGGGAGTCCCTCATCTTCCGCGTGGGAAAGGAAGACGAGACTTATCAGGGAATCGGAAAGGATGAGATCAATATCGCGTACCTTCCGGTGATTTCTGACAGTGAGGGCGCTGTGGGAAGTTCTACCAGCGATTCGAGGCGGGCAATGATCACAGAGGAGACGAAGGAAGTGCTGACTCTTATCTATTCGTTTTCCGATAATAAAGATTTGGAAAAGGCCATGGAGTACGGGAAAGAATATTTTGTAAAATATGCAGGAGCGCACGGGTTAGAATGTTGGATTGTTAAATAAAGTGTTGACATTTCATGATTCATGTGTTATCCTATCTTATGTATGAAAAAGAAAGCAGAGTATCCACTCTCACCATAGCACAAGCGGGTGACTATTGGTTTGATATTGTGTATGATAGATTCCGAAGATTGGGATTTTATGCAGGCATGTAAGTGGATAGTCTTAAGCTGTTCACTTATTTTATTTGATGGAGGTGCACTACGATTAGCGATTTAATGATTAACGGGCAGATTAGAGACAAGGAAGTACGTTTGATTGGCGAGAACGGAGAACAGCTCGGAATTATGTCTTCGAGAGAGGCGATGAGACTGGCGCAGGAGGCAGAGCTGGACTTAGTAAAGGTTGCTCCGAAGGCACAGCCGCCGGTATGCAAGATTATTGATTACGGGAAATACCGTTATGAGCTTGCGAGAAAAGAAAAAGAGGCGAAGAAAAAGCAGAAGACCGTTGAAATTAAGGAAGTGCGTCTTTCACCGAACATTGATACGAACGACTTGAATACGAAAGTGAATAATGCTAAAAAGTTTATTGGCAAAGGCAATAAAGTAAAGGTCACCCTGCGTTTCAGAGGCCGTGAGATGGCTCATGTGCAGCAGAGCAAGCATATTTTAGACGATTTCGCGAAACAGCTTGAGGATGTCGCGACAGTTGAGAAACAGCCGAAGCTGGAAGGCAGGAACATGAGTATGGTTTTAACTGAAAAACGTTAAAAATATATACAAATTAAGGAGGAAATTAACATGCCAAAAATCAAAACAAATAGAGCGGCTGCAAAGCGCTTCAAAAAAACAGGTACAGGAAAGCTGGTCAGAAATAAAGCTTATAAGAGCCATATCTTAACTAAGAAATCTACAAAGAGAAAAAGAAATCTTAGGAAGCCAACTGTTACGGATGCAACAAACGTAAAGAATATGAAGAAGGTATTGCCGTATCTGTAAGCTTAAGCGGTCGGAGATGGTAAGAATTTGAAGGAGGATATAAGAGATGGCAAGAATCAAAGGCGGATTAAACGCTAAAAAAAGACATAACAGAACTTTAAAATTAGCGAAAGGATACAGAGGAGCACGCTCCAAACAGTACAGAGTTGCAAAGCAGTCTGTTATGAGAGCCCTCACATCTGCTTACGCAGGAAGAAAGCAGAGGAAGCGCCAGATGCGTCAGCTTTGGATCGCACGGATCAACGCTGCTGCAAGAATGAACGGTTTATCCTACAGCAGACTGATGCACGGCCTGAAACTGGCGAATGTTGATATTAACAGGAAGATGCTGGCTGAGATGGCTGTAAATGACGCAGAAGGCTTTACATCTGTAGCAGAGCTTGCAAAGGCTAAACTCGCATAGTAAGAGAATAGATAAAGATATGAATCAAACTGCCGTAAGGCAGTTTGTTTTGTTTCTGGAAAAAAGAGCAGGAGAGGGAGTGCATTCATAACCAGAATGTGATACAATGAGAAAAGTCTATGAATACAACAGATGAACGAAGGGATACGATGGCACAATGATGAATCAGGAGTGGGAAAAATTCGCGGACAGCATAAAAGATACGGTGCAGAGTGCGATAGATGCCCAGAATTTTGAAAAATTGAGTCAGACAATTGCAGATACAGTGAACCACGCGATGGACAGTGTCTCCAATGGGAGGAAATATAACGGCAGCGCCGCGGCGCAGCCTGTTAAAAAGGAACAGCCGAAACCTCCTTGCGTGTATCGCAAGACGACCTCGGTGAAGGTCTGGGGGTATGTCTTTCTGGCGGTAGGCGGCGGTCTTGGACTGTTGTTTCTTCTCTTACTGGCATTCGGGATGACCGGGGTAATGCTGGGAGCCGGGACATTTATGGGAATCAGCAACCGATTGGCGGGGATTGCGGCGGCGCTTGGACTTTTCGGGGTTCCGGGAATCGCCGGAGGAGCGCTGGCATGGAAAGGCATAAGGAAGCTTAAGAGAGAAGAGCGCTTCCGGATCTATGTGCGCACGATCGGTATGCGGGAATACTGCAATGTCAAGGAACTGGCGGAGAGAGTGGGGAGGAAAACAAAAGCGGTAATCCGGGATTTAAAATATATGATAAGAAAGAACTGGTTCATGGAAGGATATCTTGTGGAAAACCAGACATGCCTGATCGTTACAAGGTCCATGTATCATCAGTACTGTGGGCTGGAAAATAAAAGAATACAAAGCGAGCGTGAGGAGCAGGAGCGAAGAGAGTCGGATCAAAGACGGGAACTTGACGAACAGAAAAAGCGGCGGGAGGAGAAGAAAGGGGTGGCGCCGGATATCCGCAGGATCATTGAGGAAGGAGATCGCTACATTCGCAAGATTCACGAGTGCAACGATGAGATTCTCGGGCAGGAGATTTCTGCCAAGATATCCCGCATGGAGTTGCTGATCGATAAAATATTTGACAGAGTGGAGCGGAATCCGGAATCAGTAGGAGATATCAGAAGATTGATGGATTATTATCTTCCTACGACGGTGAAGCTTTTAGAGGCTTATCAGGAGCTTGACAAGCAGCCGGTACAGGGTGAGAATATCCTGTCTTCCAAGTCGGAGATCGAAGGGACATTGGATACTTTGAACACGGCGTTTGAAAAGCTTTTGGACGATTTGTTTCAAGATACAGCATGGGATGTGTCGTCGGATATATCTGTACTGCGGACTATGCTCGCGCAGGAAGGGCTTGCCAAAGATGAGTGGAAAAGGTAAAGGAGAGAGATCAGGATGAGTGAATTTAAGGAGTTTGCGGCGGTGCCGGAGCTTACGTTAGAGCCATTTAAAGAGGAAAATGAAAAGAGAATGCCAGTACCGGAAAAACCACAGGAGACATGGGATGACAGTGTGTTGTCAGAGGAAGAAAAGAGGCAGGTGGAAGCATTTGCCGAGCAGATCGATCTGACTGATTCTTCGGTTATACTGCAGTACGGCGCAGGGACGCAGAAAAAGATGGCGGATTTTTCGGAATCTGCACTGGAAAATGTTAAGACAAAAGAGCTGGGTGAAGTCGGAGAGCTGCTTTCGGGAGTGGTGAAGGAGCTTAAGGATTTCGATGAAGAGGAAGAGAAGGGATTTTTGGGTATTTTTAAGAAAACGACGAATAAGATGCAGGCCATGAAAGCAAAGTATGTCAAGGCTGAGACAAATATCAACCAGATATGCAGGGTACTTGAGAATCATCAGATACAGCTTCTTAAAGATATTGCGCTGCTGGATAAGATGTATGAACTGAATCTGACATATTTTAAAGAATTGTCTATGTACATTATGGCGGGCAAGAAAAAGCTTCAGGAGACAAGGAGCGTCAGGCTTCAGGAACTTCTTTTGAAAGCGCAGAGGACCAATCTTGCGGAGGATGCGCAGGCGGCGAAGGATATGGACGCTATGTGCAGCCGTTTTGAGAAGAAAATCCATGATCTGGAACTTACAAGAACCATTTCCCTGCAGACGGCCCCTCAGATTCGGATGGTTCAGAGCAACGATACGCTGATGGCAGAGAAGATTCAGTCTACCATTGTCAATACGATCCCGCTCTGGAAGAGCCAGATGGTGCTTGCTCTGGGTGTGGAACATTCCGCAAGAGCTGCAGAGGTTCAGAGGGAAGTAACGGATATGACCAATGAACTTCTTAAAAAGAATGCAAAGAAGCTTCAGATGGCGGCGATAGAATCCGCAAAGGAGTCAGAACGGGGAATTGTGGAGTTAGAGACATTAAAGCATACCAATGAGACTTTGATCACGACGCTTGATGAGGTTATGAAGATCCAGCAGGAGGGCAGACAGAAGCGTGCCGAGGCAGAACAGGAGATATATCGGATGGAACAGGAATTAAAGACAAAGCTTCTTAAGATATAATCAGGCTGCAGACAGAAATAAAAAACGCACAGAAATAAAAACGCAGATAAAATAAGCCCGTGCAGGCAATGCTATTTAGATAGGACATTGCTTACATGGGCTTACTGGCATAACAAAAATCAATGTTTCGTTATACTGGATTATGCGTAGGATCAGTTTGGATAATTGAGCTGCTGTTCCGTGATAGAAAGCAGTACCTCGTCCAGATATTTTTTTGAGAGATACTTGGCCATCGGAAGGTTCATGTCCAGATAGTTTCCGCAGTCTTTAGCGGCAGCGCCAGGAATATCGCCTTCAAAATCAGCCATAAACTGGTACATCTCAATCATAAGAGGGATGATGTCTTTTGAGGTGTATTCGCCGGAGAGGATAAGATAGAATCCGGTGCGGCAGCCCATCGGTCCGAAATAAATGGTCTTTTCTGCAAATTCCTTGTGGTTGCGCAGGAATGTGGCAGCCAGATGTTCGATGGTATGTATCTCCGCAGTATTCATGACAGGCTCGCAGTTTGGTTTCGTCATGCGAAGGTCGAAGGTTGTGATAGGAGTTCCTGCCACCTGATCTATCCGGGACACATATACGCCCGGAACGAGCCGAAGATGATCTACGGTGAAGCTTGTGATTTTTTCCATGATTTTTATCTCCTTTTTCTATGATAGTTTCAGTATAACATTTTTTCGCGGAAACAGAAACAATATTTGAAAAAGTAGATGTCTTTTGTTATACTATTTGAGTGTTTCGAATTTATGAAATATATCGGGCAGGAGGCGTAACAGATGAAATTATATATGGTGCGGCACGGTGAGACTGACTGGAACAAAGCAAGAAAGATTCAGGGACAGGTGGATATTCCGCTCAATGAATTCGGCAGGCACCTTGCGATAGAGACAGGGAAGGGGTTAGCGGATATTCCTTTTGAGCTTTGTATCAGCAGTCCTCTTTTAAGAGCGGTAGAGACGGCAGAATTGATTCTTGGCGGCAGGAATATTCCGATGATTACGGATGAGCGTATCGAAGAGATGGCATTTGGAGTCTGGGAAGGCAAGTGCTGCTCTAAGGAGGGCTGGGATCTTCCGCAGGAATTTTGTGATTTTTTTGAAGCGCCGGAGCGTTACGGAGCGCCGGAGGGCGGCGAGGATTTCTACATGGTGAGAGAACGTTTGGAGGATTTTCTGAGTGAATTATATCAGAAAGAGGATCTGAAAGACAAAAATATATTGATCACAACGCACGGAGCGGCACTGTGCGGTATTTTGAACGTCATAAAAGACAAACCGGTATCGGAATACTGGGGTCAGGGCGTACATAAGAACTGCGCCGTCACAGAAGTGGAAGTGAGAGACGGCGCACCTGTGATCTTGTCAGAAAATTATGTTTACTATAAGGATGAAGTGAAAGCGTGGTAAATATCGAAAAAAGATAAGTAGATTTGGAGGATGAATCGATGATCAATAACAAAAAGGTTTTATTCAGTGGGATGCAGGCAACCGGTAATCTGACTCTTGGAAATTATCTGGGAGCGCTGAAAAACTGGGTGACATTATGCGATGAATACGAGTGTTTTTACAGTGTGGTAGATATGCATTCTATCACTGTCAGACAAGATCCGGCAACTCTTAGAAAAAGAGCGAGAGCGCTCCTTACTCTCTATATTGCGGCAGGTCTTGATCCGGAAAAGAACTGTATCTATTATCAGTCTCATGTCTCCGGACATGCGGAGCTTGCGTGGATTTTAAATTGTTTTACCTATATGGGAGAGTTGAACCGTATGACTCAGTTTAAGGATAAGTCTGCAAAACATGCGGATAATATCAATGCGGGACTTTTTACTTATCCGGTGCTTATGGCGGCAGATATTCTGCTTTATCAGGCGGATGTAGTTCCGGTCGGCATTGACCAGATGCAGCATTTGGAGATTACAAGGGATATTGCGGGGCGTTTCAATCACATATACGGAGATGTGTTTACTGTGCCGGAGGCTTATATAGGAAAAGTGGGCGCGAAGATCATGAGCCTTCAGGATCCGTCAAAGAAGATGTCAAAGTCGGATGAGAACCCGAATGCAAGCATCTATCTGATGGATGAGCCGGATACGATCATGAGGAAATGCAAGCGCGCCGTTACGGACTCTAAGGCTCTGATCATCTACAGTGACGAGCAGCCGGGAGTAAAGAATCTGATTGACATCTACAGCGCAAGTACGGGGAAATCGCCGGCAGAAGTCGTAAAGGAGTTTGACGGGAAAGGCTACGGAGAATTTAAAATGGCGGTAGGCGAAGCGGTTGTTTCTGTGCTGAAGCCGCTTCAGGACGAGGTGGCGAGACTAGAAAAGGATAAAGTCTACATTGACAGCGTGATCAAGAAAAATGCGGAAAAGGCAAACTATTTTGCTATGAAGACCTTGCGTAAGGTGCAAAAAAAAGTGGGATTCCCGGAGAGGATAAGGTAATGAACCAGATTCAGACAGCAGGACAGCAAAGATATTACGACTTTATAGAGGACAGGGCCAAGAAGGTGCGTACTGGCATGATCGTATGGTCCAGTCTTCTCTGCCTTGCGCTTATCAGTTTGTTTCATAACATCGTGATTGCTGTTATATTGGCTTTGGTGGGAGCAGCTCTTGCTGTTTCCAATATGAAATCACAGAAAGAGCTTAAGGGGAAGCTTGACGCCATATCTGACAAAGAAGAATTCTTCCGTCAGCTGACTTCTCCGGATGTACAGACCGCGCAGGACGGTCATGTATTAGTTGCAAAAGACTATGTACTTACCTATAAAACCGATGTACATATTTACTGCATACTTGATATGGAAAAAGTAGAAGTAGGCATTCAGGGAAATATGAAAAAATATCTTTTTCTGACGGACAGTCAGGGAAGACGCCATGAGATCATGTCCTGTATGAGGACGGCGGAAGATTCGGCGGAATTTGATAAAATCTATGCCGCATTAAAGGGACGTCTTGAATAGACGGAATGCTGCCGGTTAGGAAAAAGCACTATGGACAGAGTAGAGAGGTACAAAGAGGGATGACAGAGAAAAAGGAGAGGATTTATTATTGGGATAACCTGAAAGGGCTTTTGATTTTGCTGGTGGTTCTGGGACATTATGTAGAGTATGCCATGCCGTTAAAACCATCGCTTTCATGTGTATGGACGGCAATCTATAGTTTTCATATGCCGGCTTTTGTGTTGGTCAGCGGATATTTTTTGGGTAAATCCAAAAGAAATCCAGTGGAACGGATTCCCAAGGTGTTGGGACTGTATGTGTTGATGCAGGTATTGTATATGATAAGGCCGTTGTTCTGTGAAAATGAAGTAAAAATGCATCTGGCAAGCCCGGAATATGGATGCTGGTTCCTGCTTTTTCTTACTTATGGATATGTGCTGGCGTATTTTTTGAAAACAGAGAAGAAGCGGTGGATTTTTGCCGGAACTATAGTTGCTGCGCTTTTAGCCGGGTTTGACACATCTATAGGGAAAGAATGGGGAATCGGACAAAGTTTTTATTTTATGCCGTATTTGGCAGGCAGTATCTGCTTTGATATGGATCGGGTAATAGAGTGGTCAAAAAGACATTTATGGATTGGAATTCCTGGTTTTCTATTGCTTCAGACTGGGATATTCTTCATACAAAATGCAGTCTGGTTTAATCGGAGGCTTTTCCGGGGAATAGAAAATTATGAAGAATTGTCCGGAAGTTTTGTGACAGGAGCTGCGTGCAGAGCAGGAGGATATGTTATTGCTGTTTTGCTGATGATTTTTTTGCTGGGCTTTATCCCAAAGAAAAAAACGTTCCTGTCGGCAGTCGGAAGACATACCTTGATTATTTATCTCATCCACACTTTCATGATCAAGAATCTGTTGCCGGAGCCAGAAGGGTTTACTGTTCTGGAGTGTGCGGCGCGTCTTGGGATACTTACCATTTTGATTGCAGCAGCTTGTGTGATATTCTGCCTGATGGCGGACTATTTCGGAAAGACTGCGTATGATAGGCGCATGAGAAAATAGAAAATAATCTGACGAACAGACACCCCCGGGAACATATAGAAGTTCCCGGGGGTGTCCTGTTTTATCTTTCGTATTTTAATCGTCTTCTTCTTTCTGAATCGTATAGGTCTGCCGCTTCCTTGCCATCTCATCGCTCTCCAGATATTCGTCGTAAGTAGTAATCTTATCGATCAGCCTGCCTCCCGGCACGATCTCCATGATCCGGTTGGCTGTCGTCTGTACGATCTGGTGGTCTCTGGAACTGAAAAGCAATACGCCGGGGAATTTTGTCATCCCGTTATTGAGGGCTGTGATGGATTCCATATCCAGATGGTTCGTAGGCTCGTTCAGGATTAGTATATTGGAGCCTGAGATCATCATCTTGGACAGCATACAGCGTACCTTCTCGCCGCCTGACAGTACGCTTACCCGCTTCACGCCGTCGTCGCCGCCAAAAAGCATTCTTCCAAGAAATCCCCGTACATAGGTAACATCCTTTTCTTCCGAATATTGGGTCAGCCACTCTACAATCGTATAGTCATTGTCGAACTCATCGCCGAAATCCAGCGGAAAATAAGACTGGGAGGTAGTGATTCCCCATTTATACACACCTTCGTCCGGCTCCATCTCGCCCATGAGGATTTGGAACAGAGTAGTCTTGGCAAGCTCGTTGCTTCCCACGAAGGCAACCTTATCGTCGTGATTCAGTGTGAAGGATATATTGTCCAATACCTTTTCGCCGTCAATGGTCTTGCTTAAGCCTTCTACGGTCAGTACATCATTACCGATCTCACGGCTGGGACGGAAATCAATGTAAGGGTACTTCCGGCTGGAAGGCTGGATCTCGTCCAACTGGATCTTCTCCAGAGCGCGCTTTCTTGAAGTTGCCTGCTTGGATTTGGAGGCATTAGCGCTGAACCGGGAAATGAATTCCTGCAGCTCTTTGATCTTTTCTTCCTTCTTCTTATTAGCTTCCTTCATCTGGCGGATGAGGAGCTGGCTGGATTCGTACCAGAAATCATAGTTTCCGGCATAGAGCTTGATCTTTCCATAATCAATGTCTGCAATCTGCGTGCAGACTTTATTCAGGAAATAACGGTCATGGGATACAACGATGACTGTGTTGTCAAAATTGATCAAAAATTCTTCCAGCCATGCGATCGCATCTAAGTCTAAGTGGTTCGTCGGCTCGTCGAGAAGGAGGATGTCCGGATTGCCAAAAAGCGCCTGCGCAAGCAGTACCTTTACTTTTTTCGGACCGTCCAGATTCTTCATGATCTCATAGTGAAGTTCTGTCTCGATTCCAAGCCCGTTCAGGAGGGATGCGGCGTCTGATTCAGCCTCCCATCCGTTCATAGCGGCAAATTCAGCCTCAAGTTCGCTTGCCTTGATCCCATCTTCATCGGTGAAATCTTCCTTTGCATAGATGGCCTCCTTTTCCTGCATGATCTGATACAGGCGGGCATTTCCCATCATAACTGTATCAAGGGTGGGAAATTCGTCATATTTAAAATGATCCTGCTGTAAAAAGGAGAGACGTTCTCCCGGTGTTACAAAAACCTCGCCTTTGGAAGGCTCAAGCTGGCCGGAGAGAATTTTTAAAAATGTGGATTTTCCTGCACCGTTGGCGCCGATCAGGCCATAGCAGTTTCCTTCCGTGAACTTGATGTTCACATCTTCAAAAAGTGCCTTTTTACCTACGCGAAGTGTAATATTACTTGTACTGATCATTCCTTTACTCCTTTATAATAATGATTGGACTATTTAAGCTTCCTGTGGTATGATATTGATATTATGTTAAAAAACATTTTACATGCAAGGCTTATCTTACCAAATATATACGCAAATGGCAAGAGAGATTTCTTTAATTTAAGTGAGGAGAGTGCAGATATATGACAGCAGGAACGATTTGTTTAGAAGGCGGCGCTACGAGAGGCGTTTTCACTTCGGGGGCGCTTGATTTTCTGATGGAGAAGGAGTTGTATCTGTCTCATGTGATCGGGGTGTCGGCAGGTTCGTGCAACGGCGTGGATTATGTGTCAAGGCAGCCGGGGAGAACGAGGGACTGTATGATTCACAAGGAGAAGGAGTACGATTATTACAGTGGAATCCGAAAGCTTATCCGCAAGAAAAGTTTACTCGACATGGATCTGATCTTTGATAAATATCCGAACGACTTGTTTCCTTTTGATTATGACACGTATTTTGCATCGGAGATGGAGTGCGAGATCGTGGTGACGAACTGTGTGACGGGCAAAGCGGAGTACATGACGGAGAGAAAGGATAGGGAGCGGCTTATGCGTCTTTGCAGGGCATCAAGTAGTATGCCGCTTGTGGCTCCGATGGTGAATATTGGCGGGACGCCTTATCTGGACGGCGGTCTTGCGGATTCGATTCCTATAGACAGGGCACTGGAGCTTGGAAATGAGAAGATTGTCCTCATATTGACAAGAAATCCGGGATATAAAAAGAAGATGACGACAAGAGCGGCGGCGAATCTTTACCGGAAGGCATACCAGAGATACCCGAAGTTAGCCAGAGCGGCAATCCGCCGCAACTTTGAATATAACAGGACGATGCTTAAGATAAATGAGTTGGAGAAAGAAGGGCGGATCTTTGTGCTCCGCCCGACGATTCCTCCGGTGTCAAGACTGGAGAGGAAGTACGATGCCCTTATGCAGTTCTATGAGCATGGGTATGAATCAATGGAAGAAAGATATGATAAGCTGTGCGCATATCTGGAAAAGTAAGAAAATACAGGAGGTAAGTTATTTTGGAAACACAGGGAAAGAGAAGTAATTTTACGGGGTCGATCGGATTCGTGCTGGCGGCTGCGGGGAGTGCGGTCGGACTGGGGAATATCTGGCGGTTCCCGTACTTGGCAGCGAAGGGGGGCGGCGGATTATTTATCTGTCTTTATATCATTTTAGCGCTGACATTTGGTTTTGCTCTTTTGACGACGGAGATTGCCATTGGAAGGAAGACGGCGCAGGGACCACTTACGGCATACGGTAAGATTCATAAAAACTGGCGGTTCATCGGATTTTTTGCATGGCTGGTGCCTATTATTATCCTGCCTTACTATTGTACGATCGGCGGATGGGTTTTGAAGTATTTTGCGGAATTTATGATCGGGCATGGAACAGACACGGCGGCAGACGGCTATTTTACCGGATATATCACAAGCCAGTGGGCGCCGATCATCTGGATGCTCATCTTTCTGGCGGCAGTGGCATTTGTTGTATATAACGGTGTCAATAAGGGGATTGAGAATTACAGTAAGGTGCTGATGCCGATTCTGTTTATTCTTGTAATTGGAATCGGGTTCTTTTCGCTGACCTTAAGCCATACGGATGCAGACGGCGTTACGAGGACAGGGCTTCAGGGACTTAAGATCTATCTGATTCCTGATTTTACGGGTATTACGGTCAAGAAGTTTTTTATGATACTGATGGATGCCATGGGGCAGTTATTCTTCTCTATCAGCGTGGCGATGGGAATTATGGTAGCTTATGGTTCCTATGCGAAAAAGGATACTAATCTTATGAAATCAATCAATCAGATTGAGTTTTTTGATACGCTGGTAGCGCTGCTTGCAGGGCTTATGATTATTCCGGCAGTCTTTACATTTATGGGTCTGGAAGGGATGTCGGCGGGACCGGGACTGATGTTTGTGTCTCTGCCGAAGGTATTTCAGGCGATGGGAGGAGCAGGCCGGTTTATTGGAATCCTGTTTTTCCTGATGGTTATCTTTGCGGCGGTTACTTCGGCGGTGTCTGTCATGGAGGCGATCGTGTCCAGTATTATGGATAAATTTAAGTTTTCAAGAAGAAAGAGTACAACGATTGCAACAATCTACTCTCTTGTATTCGGCCTGCTTGTCTGTCTTGGATATAATAAGCTCTACTTTGAATTCGAGCTTCCGAACGGAACGGTCGGACAGGTACTTGATATTATGGATTATCTCAGCAATAATATCTTTATGCCGTTAGTCGCGCTTTGCACCTGTATCCTGATAGGATGGGTTGCCGGGCCGAAGACAGTAATTGACGAGGTGACGAGAGGAGGGTATAAGTTCGGAAGAAGGGGGCTTTATATTGCAATGATCAAATATGTTGCGCCGATTCTTCTGTTCATACTGCTTGTACAGTCGTTCGGGGTATTTTAAGCGGCGCTGAGAAGAGAGTTTTACCAGCGAAAGAGCTGTGATGATCATGTGATTATGAAAGCGGCCAGATACAGGAAAGGCTTGTATCTGGCCGCTTTTTCATCTATCTGCTTACGAGCCATATAGTTTTTTGCTGCTGTGTCTTTGATCAATATTCAATCTCCTGCAGATACAGGCCCTTAGGATCACATGGCGCGCTTGGGGGCAGTTCGCCTTCAAAGATATCCTCAATTTCATCAACATCCCGCATTCTTAACCCGATTTCTATCAGTGTTCCGATGATGATCCGTGCCATATTGTGAAGAAAATCGTCGGCGCTGATTATAATCTGCATCTCTTCATTGTCACTGTATATTTCTATCTCATACACTTTTCGGACAGTTGATTTTGCCTTTTTTACTGTAGAAAAGTTTTTAAAATCGTGTATGCCAGTGAGGAGAAGGGCTGCCTTTTGCATCAATTGTTTATCCGGAATCCGGAAACAGTGGTATGTGTGTTTGCGGTCAAATACACTTGGGACATCAGAGACAGTCATCCGGTAGACATATGTTTTTGAAGTGGCGTTCAGTTGGGCGTGAAATCGTTCCGGTACTTCGCGCACATCTGTGATCGCAATATCCATCGGAAGGTAACGGTTCAGGTAATGCTTGATATCCTGTACGTTGGCATTGTTTGCCATCTTAAAATTAGCAATCTGTGCATATGCATGTACTCCGACTTCTGTCCGGCAGCCGCAGTAAAATTCTTCGATCTTTTCGCCGGTCATCTTCTTTAGGACTTCCCGGATTTTATTAGAGATCGTGTTGCCGGATTCATTCTTTCCAAGGCGCGCCCAGCCCTGATAACGGCTTCCGTCGTACTCTATTGTAAGCATAATGTTTCTCATATGGATCTCCTTATCTGTTTCAAGCAAAATAGCGTTTTGATAAGTATAGCAAATCTTATTTCGGAAGAAAAGAGGGGATTGGCGAAGTTTTATCCTTTTTTCATATATGAGGTCACCATTTTGATCATGTTTTCTATCTGTTCCTGTTCCTCTTTCGGTTTGCCGTCTTTTACAATGCTGATGATCAGGGATACCTCATCTGGTGTGAACTGGATCCCTTTTTTGTTGGCGTTGGTGATAAGCGCCATCATCACGGGGGCCAGTGATTTTCCTGATTTTCCTTCTGTCTGTTTTGCCGCCGCTTTGATCAGTTCAAGCTTCAGCGGATCTATATTTTCCATTGCCGGGTGGTGTAACCATTCATTCATAGTCGTCTTCTCCTTTCTGGGTGTTAGAATCTGCGTGATTTACGACGTTGTTAAAAATATCATTGTACCGGTCAAACATGCTCTGCTGTTCTGGATCCATCATTCCCTTCACAAAGTCAAAGGGCGAGGGTTCCTGACCGGGAGTATCAGAAGAGTCTTTCATGTCCGCCTGCATCTGTTTCATCATTTCCATCATATTCATCATGCCCTCCATTTGTTCCATCATTTCCTGTTCTTTTGGGCTCATGTAGGGCTTTAAGTCGTTCAGTATGACGTCGGAGGATATGTTTTTTCTGCCGTTGCCGAAGCCGTAGAAAGTTTCCATTGTTCTTTGCAGCTCAAAAAATTTTACAAGAACGGCCAGGGTGCGCTGCGCGGAGGCGGGCATATATGGAAGAAGGAGCTTTAGTGTATACAGAGTCGGAGGAGTAACAAGCTCATCGAGCGGAGTCATGGGTTTCGGCGGGAATTTTTCCATAGCGCCTCCTGTTTCGTAACGTTGTAAATATATATGATACTGCAGGGGGAAATATGCGTCCGTCGGATGATAGAATCCTTATGTGAAAGGTCTGTTTCGAACATATATGTCAGACTGTAAAAAAGGGGCGCCCGGTGTATCTTCCGGGAGCCCCCATTTTTATCTTAACATGTATTCAAATCTGAAATCTGAGATTAGCATCCGCATCCGTTGCCGCATCCGCCGCAGCAGAAGAGCAGAAGGATGATCCACAGACAACTGTCGTTGCCGCCGCATCCGCCGCCGAACATGCTGCCGCCATTGCCGCATCCGCCGCAGCAGAAGAGCAGAAGGATGATCCACAGACAGCTATTGTTGCCAAAGCCACATCCGCATCCGCCATTATTGTATCTTGCAGTTTCTTCGCATCCGCATCCACAATTTAAATCACTCATACTAAAAATCCTCCATAAAGGTTATTTACAGTACATAATATGCGTAGAGCGAAGATGTGTGAAAGGAAACGGATCTAATATTTCAAAAGTTTTTTGACGGAGCGCTGATAATGGAGCGTCTTGTTCTGCATGCGGAGCTTTTCAAGCCTTCCGAACTCTTTTTTTTGATACTCGTCATACATGGTGACGAGATATGCGGCTGTATAGTTACGGTTTTTAAACCATGTGAACAGCAGCCAATTCATGATATCCGGATGCCAGTAGCGTTCCGGTATCTGTGATTCTCTCAGCACAAGGATGTGTTTGATGGCCTGCATGGCAAGCTGGCCCAGCCTCGCTGCCTGATTTTTGATCCGGTAGAGTTCGTCGCTCTCTGTGATGATATCGTACAGGTCATTGGATGCTTTCCAGTATGTAACGAATGTAGGTTCTTCCATCTCCGGCCCGTCGGCATCGGCATGGAGGTCAAAGGTCTGCATGACAGCTTTTCTTCCGGCAGTCTGGCGGTCATAATCCGCCCGTTTAACCGGATCTGACAAGACGTTGTAGGCTTCTAAGATTGCCTGCATCTGTTCCGTAGTATCAATGCCGTCCTTCAGATTGGCATCGGGATGGTATTTTTTTGCAAGTGCATTTTTCGCTGCTGTAATGTCCTCCAAAGAAGCTTTAGAGGAAACCCCTAATATCTCATAATAATTCTGGTTCTCCATACTATCCTCCCCTTATTGTATATGGAAATCGAACAAGTTTATCTTACGATATATTGAATAAGAAATCAATCCTTTTTCCGATTTTTGAGATGTAAAGAAAAAATACTTGACACCCATGATGTTTTGGTATAAGATATCACAGGTGAGTGACATGAATGAAATTTTAGAACAGGCATTACTTTATGATTTTTACGGTGAACTTCTGAATGATCATCAGAAAGAGATCTATGAGCAATTTGTTCTTTGCGATCTGTCGCTGGGGGAGATTGCCGGGGAAGCGGGCATCAGCCGGCAGGGGGTGCACGATCTTGTGAAGCGGTGCAGCCAGACACTGAAGGGATATGAAGAGAAACTTCACCTTGTGGCAAGATTTATGTCTGTAAAAGATAAAGTGAATGAAATGAATAGACTGTTGGACGGGTATGAGTCGAAGAGTATGACTGAGCTTGCGGAGAGTATCCGCAAAATATCCGATGAGATCATAGAGGAGTTGTAGTATGGCATTTGACAGCTTGACCGAAAAACTTCAGAATGTATTTAAGAATTTAAGAAGCAAGGGACGTCTTACAGAGACAGATGTAAAGGAAGCGTTAAAGGAGATTAAAAGAGCGCTTTTAGCGGCGGACGTTAACTTTAAGGTCGTAAAGGATTTTATTAAAACGGTTCAGGAGCGGGCCATCGGGCAGGATGTGATGAACGGTCTGAATCCCGGGCAGATGGTAATAAAGATCGTGAATGAGGAACTGGTAGCGCTTATGGGTTCCGAGACTACGGAGATTAAGCTTCAGCCGGGAAGCGCTGTGACAGTCATTTTGATGGCGGGACTTCAGGGCGCGGGCAAGACAACCACAACTGCGAAACTTGCGGGAAAGTACAGGCAAAAAGGGAAGAAGCCTTTGCTTGTGGCTTGTGACGTGTATCGTCCGGCTGCGATTAAGCAGCTGCAGGTGAATGGTGAGAAGCAGGGCGTAGAAGTATTTTCCATGGGAGAGAACCACAGGCCGGCTGATATCGCAAAAGCGTCTTTGGAGCATGCCCGGAAGAACGGCCATAATATCGTGATTCTGGATACTGCCGGACGGCTTCATATTGATGAAGACATGATGGCAGAACTTCAGGAGATCAAGGAGACGGTGGATGTCCACCAGACGATTCTTGTCATCGATGCCATGACCGGACAGGACGCTGTCAATGTAGCGAAAGAATTCAATGAGAAGGCAGGGATTGACGGCGTGATCGTCACGAAGCTTGACGGCGATACCAGAGGCGGCGCTGCGCTGTCTGTAAAGGCGGTGACCGGGAAACCGATTCTCTATACAGGTATGGGAGAGAAACTTTCTGATCTGGAGCAGTTCTATCCCGAGCGAATGGCATCCCGTATTCTCGGTATGGGTGACGTACTTACTCTGATTGAGAAGGCGGAAGCAGAGATTGATGAGGAACAGGCCAAAAAGATGGCCGGGAAGTTAAAAAAAGCTCAGTTTGACTTTGAAGATTACTTAGAGAGTATTGCCCAGATGAAAAAAATGGGCGGGCTTACCAGTATCCTCGGCATGCTGCCCGGTATGGGCGCTATGGGAGGAATGCCCGGTATGGGTAAGATGAAGGCGCCGAATGAAGATGAGACGGCGCAGGCAGAGAAGAAGATGGCGCAGATGGAAGCGATCATCTATTCTATGACAGTGGAGGAGCGCCGGAACCCGGATCTTTTAAATCCGTCGAGAAAGCACCGGATCGCTAGAGGCGCGGGTGTGGATATCAGTGAAGTGAACCGTATGGTGAAGCAGTTTGGCGAGATGAAAAAGATGATGAAGATGGTAGGGAAGGGCGGCAGGAAAGGGAAGTTTCGGATGCCTTTTTAATGAAGGATGAGATCCGCAGACAGGTTTTGCAGTGTTTTTAGTGGTTATACCGCATAATATAAAAGATGCGTTATATACAATATATTTTGAAAAATTCATGGAGGTGAAAGAATGGCAGTAAAAATCAGATTAAGAAGAATGGGACAGAAAAAGGCTCCTTTCTATAGAATCATCGTGGCAGATTCCAGATCACCAAGAGACGGTAAATTCATCGATGAGATTGGAACCTATGATCCGAACTGTGAGCCGAGCGCAATATCTGTAAATGAAGAAGCAGCTAAGAAGTGGCTCAGCACAGGCGCGCAGCCGACAGAGACTGTAAGCAAGATCTTTAAAGCGGCCGGCATCGAAAAATAGATCATATTATGCCCAGGAGGTATATAATTATGAAAGAATTAGTAGAAGTGATTACAAAGGCTTTGGTTGATTCTCCTGAGGAAGTGGTCGTGACAGAACGAGAGGATAAGAAGACTACCGTCATTGAAGTTCGGGTGGCTGAAAATGATATGGGAAAAGTTATCGGAAAGCAGGGACGCATTGCGAAAGCAATCCGTTCGGTTGTGAAAGCGGCTGCTGCCAAGGAAGATAAAAAAGTGGTTGTAGACATTATGGATTAATAGGAAGATTGTAATTGGAGACAGGTCAAAAGGGAATGGCCTGTCTCTTGCACATCATGGCAGAAGAGATATAAATCATACAGTTGATATAAGGAGTATCGGTATATATGGAAGATATGCTTCAGGTGGGAGTGATCACCGCTACCCATGGCATACGGGGAGAGGTGAAGGTGTTTCCTACGACAGATGATCCGGCCAGGTTTAAAGAGGCGCAGAGGTTAGTTCTTGATACGGGAAAAGAAAGACTTCCCCTCAAGGTTTCGAATGTCAGATTTTTTAAACAGTTTGTCATTCTGAAATTTGAAGGGATTGATCATATTAATGAGATTGAAAAATATAAAAAATGTTCGCTGCTTGTAAGCCGTGAGGATGCAGTGCCTCTCGGGGAGGACGAATATTTTGTTGCTGATATGATAGGACTTTCGGTTGTGACGGAGGATGAGGAGCCGTTCGGCATTTTGAAAGACGTTATAGAGACGGGAGCCAATGACGTCTATGCAATCGCCAGTGAGAAGTATGGCGAGGTGCTCATACCGGCGATCAAAGAATGTATCCTTGAAGTGGATATGGAAGCAGGCAGGATGAAGATACACCTGATGGACGGGCTGGTATAACATTCAGGTATAAGAGAGGGCGCGGCGCATGGATTTTTATATAATGACATTGTTTCCGGATATGGTAATGGAGGGGTTAAATACCAGTATTACAGGCAGAGCTGTAAGTAAAGGGCTTTTATCTGTTGAAGCGGTTAATATACGGGATTATGCATTCAATAAGCATAACAGCGTGGATGATTATCCTTATGGCGGCGGAGCCGGTATGCTGATGCAGGCAGAGCCGGTGTACCAGTGTTATAAGTCTTTAAAGGAGCGGATCCGGTTAAAGAGGCTAAAAAAGGAGCAGGATGGCGCCGGAAAGTCTGATAATCAAAAAAAAACAAGGGTAGTTTATCTCTCGCCGCAGGGACAGACGTTTCACCAGTCTATGGCAGAGGAGTTTGCCAAGGAAGAGGAACTGATCCTGCTCTGCGGGCATTATGAAGGCATTGACGAGCGTGTGCTGGAAGAGATTGTGACGGATTATGTGTCTATCGGTGATTATGTGCTGACGGGCGGTGAACTTCCGGCAATGGTCATGGTGGATGCAATCGCCAGACTGGTGCCGGGAGTGCTCCATAATGATGTGTCGGCGGAGTTTGAAAGCTTTCAGGATAACCTTTTAGAGTATCCGCAATATTCAAGGCCGGAGGTGTGGCACGAAAAAAGAGTGCCGGAGGTGCTTCTTTCCGGGCATCATGCTAATATAGAGAAATGGCGGCGGGAGCAGTCCGTCATCAGGACAGCCAAGAAGCGCCCCGATCTTTTAGAAAAAGCATTGCTTACGGAGGCGGAAATTTTGCTGGCGGAGAGTGTCAAAGAAGAAAATATATAAGAATGAAGGTGAGAAGGTGGACCGTAAAGAGCATGAGAACATTTTAATTACAGTACCGATTACCGGTTATATGCAGGCGATCAGCAGTACATACCATAAGATACTGCGTGTCGATCTTTCCAAAGACCGTTATGAGGTGGTGAAGATGAACCCAAAAGACCGGGCTTTTGGATACGGCACAGACAGCTTTTCGAGCTGGCTCGGTCAGTTTATTTACGACGGCGGTATTCATCCGGACGATATGAATACCTTTATATCCTTTACCCGGCCAGAGCATATGAAGAAGGTGCTGGAGTCCGGAGAGAAAGCGCCGAGCTGCTGTTATCGGAGACGTTCGGGAGATGATTTCCGCTGGAACCTGATGGAAGTGGTGCCGGATTCAGACAAAGATAGTCCTTATATATATGTATATGTGAAGGATATCCATGACATCTTTCGGGAGAGTCTGGAACTGGATGAAGCCAGTGCACGTGTGCAGGAGGTTATCCGTACGCTGGGAGAGCAGAACTTTGGAGTGTATGGTGTGGATCTTGATACTGGAGAGGCGAATCTTGTCCGGGAGAACGGGCATACGCATACGGGATGGAAATCATGGACGCTCCAGTGGGATGAGATTGTAAATTCCCGTCTGATGAACCAGATTCATCCCGCGGACCGGGACAGCTTCTGTGAAAGATTTTCACTGGAAGGGCTGCGCCGGATGAAGGATACGGACGTGCAGAAAGCAGATATGCTATGCCAGTGGCGCGGGGAGGAGGATCACGAATACCGCTACATGGCTGTGATCGCCTATTATGGACAGAAATACAGTGCAAAGAATTACACGATCCTTGCTCTGCAGAATGTGGATAAGCGTGTGCGCCAGGAACATGCGCTGACACTCCGGGATATGCAGCTTGCAGCGATCTTAAAATCCCGGTATAGTGTTATGACTACGGTTTATCTGGAAAATGGTCAATGTGAGCGCATCTGGATCAATGAGAACAGCCAGATGAGTAAAAACAGCCGGCTAAACAGCATTATTTCCGGGAATTATAACCAGTATTTCCATCAGGCGCTTGAGGGCACGGTCCATCCGGATGACGCGGAGACTTTCAGACGAGTTATGAGTCCGGAGCACTTATATCAGAAAGCCGCCGCTACAAGGGAATATTCTGAGGAAATCTGCCAATACCGCATGACCGGAACTTCTCTTCGGTGGCTGGAGCAGCATGTGATCTATTCCAGACAGGGAAGCAGGATATCCGTGAATATTCTGGGACGGGACATCACACAGGAAAAGATTGACGAGCAGCTAAGACATAAGGAGGAGCAGGAGAGGGCTGATATCATCAGAACGTTAGGAGGTATGTTTTTTGCGACCTATTACGCCGATCTTGAGCAGAATACCTTCCAGAGCGTCACGCGGTTTCAGGAGGTGGAGGAGGCTCTGAAAGGTAAAGTGGATTATGCCACAGGGCTTCAGACTTATGCAGAAAAATTTATCCATCCGGATGACCGGGAAGAATATCTCAGAGTTCTGAGCATAAAAAATCTAAGAAAGACGCTTAGCAGAAAGAATCCGTACGTGACTTATGCCTACCGCAAGATGCCGGAGAATCCGTATGCGGGTCCTGAGGAATATGGATGGATACGCAGCACTGCCGTTATATCTCAGACGGATGCCAGCGGAAAAGTACGTTCCATTGTTTATGCGGCGCAGGATGTAACGGAGAGCAAGCGCAGGGAGATGAGGGAGCAGCAGGCGCTTCAGGCGGCCTGTGAAGCGGCGGACTATGCCAATGCATCCAAACAGGATTTTTTGTCCTGTATGAGCCACAATATACGTACGCCTATGAATGGAATCATGGGTATGATCAAGATTGCGGCAGATAATGTGGACGATCAGGAGAAAGTGAAAAACTGTCTGGACAAAGCTTCCTTGTCAAGCCTTCAGCTTCTTTCGACGCTGAATGAAGTGCTGGATATCAGCCAGATTAAGGCCGGAGGATTTCTTTTAGATATATCTGCGTTTAATCTGAACGAGCTTATGCAGGATATGGTTTCTTCCATCCTTCCAAGCATTCGGGAAAAGAACCTGAATCTCAATGTGCGTCCAATGCAGGTGGAGCATGGGGACGTCTACGGAGACTGGCAGAGACTTGAACAGATGTTCCTGAATATATTGGGGAATTCTGTGAAATATACACCCTCCGGCGGTACACTGGAAATATCCGTTGTGGAACGGGAATCCAGAGAACGGGGATGCCGCTCCTATGATTTTGTTTACAGTGACAATGGAATCGGTATGGAGGAGGAATTTGTCAGCCATATCTTTGAACCTTTCAGCCGCGCGGAGGATCCGAAGGTCAGTCAGATCGACGGCATCGGTCTTGGAATGTCCATCGCCCAGAATATTGCGCGTATGATGGGCGGGGCCATCAGTGTAGAAAGTGTACCCGGACAGGGGACGAAGTTTACGGTGACGCTTATTCTGCGGCTTCAGAATCCGGCGGAGTCCTGTGAAGATTCGTCTGCTTTGGAGACGGATCATATATCGGACGGTGTTTTCAGAGGCTGCCGTATACTTCTGGTGGAGGATAATGAGCTGAATCAGGAAATCGCTATGGAACTGATCGGGGAAATCGGAGCTATGGTGGAGTGTGCGTCAGACGGACGGAAAGGGCTGCAGCGCTTTGCCGAGATGCCGGAAGGGTATTATGATATGATTCTTATGGATATCCAGATGCCTGTGATGAACGGTTTTGAAGCTACCCGTGCGATCCGCAAGCTCCCGCGTGCGGATGCCGCCGTGATACCGATCATCGCTTTGTCTGCCAATGTGACGCCTGACGACATTGCAATGAGCAGGGAATCCGGGATGAATGAACATATTGCAAAGCCGCTCGATATACCGAAGCTGATAGAGCGTATGAACTACTGGCTGAGCAGCAAAAAGCGCTGATGTTTTTGCTGATATTTTTCGATAAAATCCTTGCTATTGCATCTTAAGTATGATAAACTATAGCATGTTGTGAAGAAATGGATGGTCCTCTGGTATCGATTGTATTAAGAACATCTAAAAAATAAGGAGGTCACACGGAATGAATGATATTATTAAGAATATTGAAGCTGAGCAGTTAAAAGAAGTATCAGCCTTCAATGTAGGAGATACCGTTAAGGTATATGGTAAGATCAAGGAGGGAAACCGCGAGAGAATTCAGGTTTTCGAGGGAACCGTTATAAAGAAACAGGGTGGCAGCACAAGAGCTACCTTTACCGTTAGAAAGAATTCCAACGGTGTCGGCGTTGAGAAGACATGGCCGCTGCACTCACCGAACGTTGAAAAGGTTGAAGTAGTAAGAAGAGGTAAAGTAAGAAGGGCGAAACTGTTCTACTTAAGAGACCGTGTAGGTAAGAGAGCGAAAGTAAAAGAATTAGTAAAATAGGAAACCGGATAAAAAGGACAACTACATATCGTAATTGTCCTTTTGTGTTTAGCGTGGAGATTTGTATGAGAAGAACAAGGGGAACTGTCGGTGGAAGGAGAACTCCGCCCGGCCGGAAGAACTATGACCTTGAAAAGAGGCGCCGCAGGCTGGAGCGAAAGATCAGGCGGCAGGAGATGAAAGAGGACGGTACAATCAGTGAAGCCATGCAGGTGATCATGGAGGCGCTTCCCTATGTCTTCGGATGGACGGTGAAGCTTGGGCTTGTCTGTCTATTTGCATTTGTTTATGTCTGGTTTTTCGGGCAGAAAGTAAGTACGGTAGGCGATTCTATGAATCCAGTGTTAAGTAATGGAGATGCCGTTCTGGTCAATCGGATCGTCTATAATGCGATGCGGCCGAGGCGCGGGGATGTAGTTGTGTTTAAGCCTGGAGGTAATAAGAATTCTCACTATTATATCAAACGGATCATTGGGCTCCCGGGCGAGACGGTCGAGATTATCGAGAATGGTATTTTTATCGATGGGGAAAGGATCGAGGAAGAATATGAGACAAGCGAGATTTCGGATGTAGGCATTGCCGCAGAGAAGATAGAGCTTGGAGAAAATGAGTATTTTGTGCTTGGAGATGACAGAGAGAACAGTGTAGACAGCCGCAGTGAGGATGTAGGTAATGTAGAGCGTAAGGATATATACGGGAAAGCATGGTTTGTCGTATCTCCCATAAAGCATATCGGTTTTATCAAATAGAGAGGTAGAGTATGTATTTTCAATGGTATCCCGGTCATATGACGAAAGCGAAGCGTATGATGCAGGAGAATATGAAGCTGGTTGATCTTGTGATCGAGCTTGTGGATGCAAGAATTCCGTTCAGCAGTCGGAATCCGGATATTGACGAACTGGGGCGCGGCAAGGCGAGAGTCGTGCTTTTGAATAAGTCAGATCTGGCGGAGGAGAGATGGAATGATGCGTGGAGCAGATATTTTGAGGAAAAGGGATTTCTTACTGTAAAGGTGAATTCCAAGAAAGGCAGCGGGATGAAGGCAATCCAGACTGTCATCGGAGAGGCCTGTAAGGAAAAAATCGAACGGGACAGGAAGAGAGGAATCTTAAACCGTCCCGTACGCGCTATGGTAGTGGGAATTCCGAACGTGGGAAAATCAACCTTCATCAACGCGCTGGCGGGTAAGGCATGTACAAAGACTGGCAACAAGCCCGGCGTTACAAAGGGGAAACAGTGGATCAGGCTGAATCGTCAAGTGGAGCTTTTGGACACGCCGGGAATCCTATGGCCGAAATTCGAGGATCAGAAGGTGGGACTTTGTCTGGCATTGATTGGCTCCATCAAGGATGAGATACTGAACACAGAGGAGCTGGCAATGGAGTTGATACAATTTATGCAAGAGAAGTATCCCGGGGCGCTGGAGGAAAAATATCATATGGAAGCGGCTGATGATAGCTACGAGATGCTGAAAGGCATTGCGAAAAGCCGGCACTGTCTGGTGAGAGGCAATGAGCTTGATGTTGAAAAAGCGGCTGCTCTTTTGCTGGATGACTTCAGGAACGGAAAACTTGGGAGAATTACACTGGAGACGTGTCAGAATAAAGATGAAAACGAGAGACAATTAAGGGGCAGGGAAGATGGCGAAGCATAAAAAGAAAGACAAAGAGGTTGAAAAAAACGCGGAAAAGAATATAATGAAAGAACTTTTGGGATGGATCTTATATCTCCTGCTTGTTGTGGGGCTTACCTGGCTGATCCTTACGTATGTGGGACAGCGTACGAGAGTAAGCGGGCATTCTATGGAGACGACTTTAAGTAACGGCGATAATCTGATCGTAGATAAATTGTCTTATCGCTTCCGCGATCCGAAGCGTTTTGATATTATCGTATTTCCTTTCAAATATGAGGAAAATACATATTATATTAAGCGGATTATCGGACTTCCGGGGGAAACTGTGCAAGTGGTGGACGGCTGTGCGTACATAGACGGAGAACTTCTGGAATCGGACATTTACGGGGCTGAGCTTATGGAGGATTCCGGTATTGCAGGCGAGCTGCTCACACTGAAAGAAGATGAATATTTTGTGCTCGGCGATAACCGGAATCACAGTTCGGACAGCCGCGATCCGAGTGTAGGGATTCTGACGAGAGAGGATTTGCTCGGAAAAGCATGGGTCAGAATCTATCCTTTCGATAAGATGGGAGTGATCAGGCATGAATAAGCGGGAGGAAGAAAAGCTTTTAAGACAGAAGGCGAAGCTTGAAAAAGAACGGACACGCCTGAAAGAGATGAGCGTATATGAAGAAAAGTACGGGATGTATCATTATATATGCGGAGTGGACGAGGCGGGCAGGGGTCCTTTGGCCGGACCGGTTGTGGCGGGGGCAGTGATCCTGCCAAAAGATACAGAGATTTTGTATCTGAATGATTCAAAAAAGCTCTCGGCAAAAAGGCGGGAAGCGCTGTATGATGAGATCAGAGAAAAAGCAGTCTCGGTGGGCGTAGGCATAATAGGTCCGGAGAGAATTGATGAGATCAATATCCTTAATGCCGCTTATGAGGCAATGCGGCTGGCAATTGCGGCCCTTAAGGTTAAACCGGATATCCTGCTTAACGATGCAGTTACGATACCGGATATAGAGATAGAACAGGTGCCGATTATCAAAGGGGATGCAAAAAGTATCTCGATTGCAGCGGCGAGTATTATCGCGAAGGTGACAAGGGATCGTATGATGGCGGAATATGATGTGTCCATGCCGGGTTATGATTTTGGAAAGCACAAAGGCTATGGGACGAAAATGCACATCGAGAGTTTGAAGAGACTGGGACCGTGTCCGATCCACAGGAGGACATTTATAAAGAAATTCGTGTGAGCGGAGTCAGGAATCGAAAAAAGATTATGACAGTTCAGAGGTATAACAAACGCTGGATCGGTTCAGAGTATGAGAAGAAGGCGGGCGATTATCTCATATCGCAGGGCTATGAGATCGTGGAATATAATTTCCGCTGCCGTATCGGAGAGATTGACTTGATTGCCAGAGACGGGGAATACTTGGTATTTTGTGAGGTAAAGTACCGCGCGGGAGCGGCGAAGGGACATCCGGCGGAGGCCGTCGGCATCCGCAAGCAGCGGGTGATTTCAAAATGTGCCGCTTATTATCTGACGACAAGACATCTGCCGGGCATTTCGTGCCGGTTTGATGTTGTCAGCGTGGAAGGCAATGAGATAACCTTGATCAAAAATGCATTTGATTACGCGGGGAGATAGAAGATGCTGGGATTAAAATATAAGAATCGGGATAAAATCTTTGAGGAAAAGGAAGTGAACGGGGTGCCTTATCTGGCGTACCCTGTATTTGAAAGCTTAGGAATTGTAAATCATGGATTTTCCACAAGGCTTGGGGGCGTGAGCAAGGGTAATTACGCCACTATGAATCTTAGTACGACAAGAGGAGATGATCCTGAGGCGATTGCGGAGAACACACGGCGCATCGCAGCGGCAATCGGGGTGCGGACAGAGGATATGGTGTATACGCACCAGACGCATACGACGAATGTTGCGGCTGCAAGAGAAAAAGACCGGGGAAAGCGCTTTATGGACACAGACGGCATGGTTACAGATGTGCCGGGGATGTGCCTTGTAACTTTTTATGCGGATTGCGTACCGCTGTATTTTGTCGATCCTGTGAGAAAGGCAATCGGACTCAGCCATTCCGGATGGCAGGGAACGGTTCATAAGATAGGGAAGATCACGGTAGAAAAGATGACAGAAACTTACGGCAGCGATCCAAAGGATATCATTGCCGCTATCGGTCCTTCCATCTGTCAGGACTGTTATGAAGTAAGTGAGGATGTCATAGATCAATTCCGTGAAAGCTTCAGAAAGGAAATACTGCCGGAATTGTTTTATCGGAAGGATAACGGGAAATACCAGCTTAATTTGTGGAGGGCGAATGAAGAAGTCCTAAAAGAAGCGGGTGTGAAAAAAGAGCGGATAGCAGTGACCAATGTGTGTACACACTGCAATCCGGACATTTTATTTTCTCATAGAACTATGGGGAATAAACGGGGAAATCTGAGTGCGTTTCTTGCGCTTAAACGATAAGGAAGAGCAGTTTTTGCTGTACTGGAAAACGAAAAAAACGGAGGTTGGCATGGAAGACGGAGCAGTGAATGAGGTTGTACAGACGACGCAGGACACAGTGGATGAAGTAGTGCAGACGACGCAGAATACAGTGGATGAGGTAGGGAGATTCACCTCTTATATTCAGGAGAATATTCCGGTCATCATTTCTTTTGGACTGAAGGTGCTGCTTGCGATCCTGATCTTTTGCGTCGGGCGTATCGTGATTAAATGGATCAGAAAAATCGTCGTCAAATCATTGGAACGCTCAAATGTGGATAAAGGTGTGGAACAGTTCGTGGATTCCGTGTTGAAATTTGCGCTTTATTTCGTTCTTATATTTACCATCTTAACGAAATTCGGCGTTGATGCGACTTCTGTCGCAGCTGTCATCGCTTCGGCAGGAGTGGCTGTGGGGCTTGCGCTTCAGGGAAGCCTTTCAAATTTCGCGGGCGGAGTGCTGATACTTCTGTTAAAACCCTTTAAGGTAGGAGATTACATTATCGAAGATACGAATCAGAACGAGGGGACGGTAAAGGAAATCCAGATTTTTTACACGAAATTAAGTACGGTTGACAATCGGACGATTGTAATACCGAATGGTATGCTGACGAACAATAGTCTGACGAACGTGACGGAGAAGGACGAACGTCAGCTTGATTTGAGAATCGGAATTTCCTACAGCGCGGATATACGCAAGGCAAAAGAGATTATGGAGAAGGTGCTTTTAAAGGAGCCTTCTGTGTTAAAAGAGGCACAGATAAATGTATTTGTGGCGGAGCTTTCAGAATCGGCAGTGCTGCTCGGCGTACGGGCATGGGTAAAGAGTGATGAATTCTGGCCGGCAAAATGGAGACTTCTGGAAAATATCAAGCTTCAATTTGACGAGAACGGAATTGAAATTCCGTACCCTCAGATGACCGTACACATGGGAGAGGAAAGAGGTTAAAAAAATAGTTGAGGAAAAATAGAAAAAATCCTTGCAAATATTGAGATTTCCGTTATAATAGTATTTGTGGCTGCGGATGCGGTTCACAATTTTGCTGGAATAGCTCAGTCGGTAGAGCACTTCACTCGTAATGAAGGGGTCGTCGGTTCAAGTCCGATTTCCAGCTTTTGTATAGGTGCTGCAAGTCCGGGATATCATGAGGATTGCAGCATTTTCTATTATGTATAGATGGGAATTTTTGCAAGTATATTGATGTAAATCTGATAAATCGTTGATAAAAAAAGTTAAAATGACTTATTTGTTTGATTTTTATGCCGATAATAAAATAAAGAGGGTTTCTAAGTAAGGGGAATTCTCTGTGTCTTTATGGAATTTGAAGTGTCAGCTTCTTTTTCACGGCGGTGTATTTATGCACAGGGTGCAGTTAATAGGATGGCTTTGAAAATAAAGCTTGAAAATCTGAGAATTTACAAATTTACAAGACAGGAGGATGAGAAGCGTATATGGTGATGAATTTATTTCAGGCAGGACCATAGCTGACAATGCATGGCTGTCTATGGATGTCGATACATCCGGACAGGCTGGAAATATGGTTCCGGCCTGAAAAAAGGCTGTGGAAATATTCAGTGATGCCGCCCAGCCGGTATGCGTGGAGTGTATACCATAGTAAACAGGCATTAATACATACAAAGAGAGGATAATAGTATGAAAAATTTAAACATGAAGAAAAAGATTATAGTAGCTTTCGGCGCTGTGATCATCTGCTTCATTATTGCCCTCGTATTTACAATCCTGGGTATGAGAAACACGGCTTCCAAGTATACAACATTTTATTCTATGCGGTATGAAAGTACGATGCGTGCAAGAAATATCCGTATTAATCTGCAGAGTGCGACTAAGAATATCCTGCTTGCCATGGTGGAGAATAATCAGTCGGAGATTGATTCTTATCTTGCGGGATCGGATGAGAATATGACGACGATTGCTTCTGAACTGGAATGGTTCTCAACTGAATTTGAAGGTGATTTAAGCCTGATTCAGAGTTTCCAGACAGAGCTTACAACCTTGAATGATACACGGACTAAGGTTGCGGAACTGCTGGAACAGAACAATGCTGCGTCGAATGAGCAGGCGGAGAAGATTATGACGGATGAGTATACTCCGGTATGTACAAAGGCGGAGGATAATATCAAGTCATTTACAGATAAGCAGAGAGAGATCTCTACTCAGAATTATGAGGGCGCTATGAAAAGTCAGAAGACACAGATGGTCATTGCGATTGCGCTTTCTATTCTGGCAGTTTTACTTGCGCTGATTCAGGCGCTTAAGCTTGTGAAAGCGATTATTGTTCCTGTTAAGGAGATGCAGGGAGCGATGAAGAATATCGGAGAGGGACATCTGGACGTAACCGTAGAGTATGAGGCGAAAGATGAGTTTGGCGAGTTCGCGGACGGTATGCGGTTCACTCTGAAGAGCCTGAAAGAAATCATCGGCGATATAAACTTCCTGATGCTTGAGTTGAGTAAGGGTAATTTTACGGTGCGCAGCAGTATGCGTGAGAGCTATATCGGTGATTATGCGACTATGCTGGCGTCTATCCGCAAATTAAAAGATAATCTGAACAGTACATTGAATCAGATCAATGAGACGGCGGATCAGGTTGCGTCCGGTTCAGATCAGGTATCTTCCGGAGCACAGGCTCTTTCTCAGGGCGCAACGGAGCAGGCTTCTTCCGTTGAGGAACTTGCCGCTACGATCAATGAGATTTCGAATCATATCGGAGATAATGCGGATAATGCGAAGTCTGCAAGTATGAAGTCAGAGCATGTAAAAGAGCAGGCGGGCGAAAGCAGCATGCGTATGCAGGAGATGCTTGCCGCTATGCAGGATATCAGCAACAAGTCCGGCGAGATCGGAAAGATCATTAAGACGATTGAGGATATTGCGTTCCAGACGAATATTCTGGCTTTGAATGCAGCGGTTGAGGCTGCGAGGGCAGGTACGGCAGGTAAGGGATTTGCAGTAGTTGCAGACGAGGTTCGTAATCTGGCTGCGAAATCAGCAGAGGCTTCTCAGAATACGGCTAGTCTGATTGAAAGCACACTTCAGGCGGTTGAGAAGGGAACTTCCATCGCGAATGAGACAGCACAGTCACTCAGCAATGTTGTTATGGGTGTCGATGATATCACTGTTACGATTGAGAGTATTTCCGGCGCCAGCGAGGAGCAGGCAGATGCTGTGAAGCAGGTAACATTAGGTATCGATCAGATTTCCAGTGTTGTGCAGACGAATTCCGCTACAGCAGAGCAGAGCGCGGCAGCCAGTGAAGAGTTGGCAGGACAGTCGCAGATGCTTAAGAATCTGACAGGAAGATTTAAAATTGATGGAGCTGTAAAGAGTGTTACAGTTTCCGCACCGGCGGAGCCGTCAGTACCTCAGGAGAGTTCCTACAGCAGTTCATCTTCTTATTCACCGATGATGGATAACAGCAAATATTAAGATGTGCTTATGAATGAAAGAGAATACTGGATATGTATGGCAGGAGATGTGTAGAGAATTCTATGCATCTCCTTTTTTTGGTTTGTCAGAATCGTGATCTTTAATAATGTTTCAGACAATATTTCTCTAAGAGGTTGATCAGTGCATAAAGGAGCATTGCCATGAAGCACAGAAGAACAATAGACATAAGAAGCCAATCCATCTTAAATACCTGACTGGAATAAATGATTAGATATCCAAGTCCATTTCTTGCAGCGAGAAATTCCCCGATAATCACTCCCACGAGGCACAGCCCGATATTTACTTTCATATTGCTGATGATTGCAGGGAGGGAATGGGGAAGCACGACTTTCGTAAGTGCCTGAAGTCTGTTTCCCTGCAGTGTGTAGATCAATTTTATTTTCCCGGGATCTACCGTGATAAAGCTGGTATATAAGTTTAAAATACTGCCGAAGATTGCGACAGACATCCCCGCCACAATAATGGTAGTCTGGTTTGCCCCGAGCCATACGATCAGGAGCGGGGCAAGTGCGGATTTCGGGAGGCTGTTCAGGACAACGATATAAGGGTCAAGTATCTCTGAAAGCTTTTTGCTGAACCATAGACAGACGGCAGCCAGCACGCTTATCAGAATTACCAGTATAAAGCTTATGATTGTCTCATAAAGAGTAACCCCTACATGGAGGAATATACTCCGGTCAATCACCATTTCCCAGAAACACAGCGCGATTTTTGAGGGGCTGCTGAATATAAAAGAATCTATCCAGCCCACATTAGCGGAAAATTCCCAGAGAAACAAGAAACTAAACAGAATTAGTATTCTGGAGATATTCACGATTCGCTGATGTTTTTTCTGACCTTTAATATAATTAAGCTGTTCTTTTGAAAATTCACTCATCGCAGTTCAGCTCCTTCCATATCAGGTTGAAATAATTTTTAAATTCCAGAGAGTTTCGACGGTTTAAAGGGGTATCTTGCCCAAGGTCGAAGATCAAAGGGATCGTCTGGCGTATGGATGCCGGTCTTCCGGATAATATGATCACACGGTCTGCGAGAGAGACGGCTTCTGATAAATCATGGGTTACGAGGAGTGCGGATTTTCCTTCCTGTCGGATGATCTGACCGATATCATCGCCTACTGTCAGCCGTGTCTGGTAATCGAGGGCAGAGAATGGTTCGTCGAGCAGCAGGATATCCGGCTCCAGTACCAAAGTGCGGATCAGCGCGGCGCGCTGGCGCATTCCTCCAGAGAGCTCGGAGGGGTGGGAATTTTCAAAGCTTTTAAGTCCGTAGATGTCCAAAAGCTCATGCGCCCTTGCCTTTGTCTTTGCGGAGAGCATGTGCTGTACTTCTAAGCCCAGCAGGACGTTGTGGTAGATCGTCCGCCACTCGAAAAGCTCGTCGTGCTGCAGCATGTATCCGATATTTGTCGTGCTTTCTCTCAAATACTTTCCGTTGATTTTGATCAGTCCTTTCTCTGGAGTGATCAGTCCGGCAATCAGTGACAGAAGCGTTGATTTGCCGCAGCCGGACGGTCCGACGATCGCTACGAATTCTCCCTTGTTTAGTGAAAATGAAATATCTGTAAGGGCGGGAGTCTCGCCGTCCAGCGTGTGATAAGTATAGTGGATATTCTTAAGTTCCAGTACTTGATCCATAGATAATACCTCCGATATGCAGGAATGGGATACGTTCCCCGTGAATATATATTAGTCTATTCAAAAATTCCCGATACGTTCTGTCAGAAGTTGATTTGAGTCCTGATTTTAGGGTACTGCTTTGAGTCCGGCAGTTTGTTGACAAGACATATCCCTTATGATATATTAAAAACACTGGGATTATCTTTGAGTCTGCTAGATGGAGAGTGCTATGAAGAAACTGGATTCTTTTATTTTAACTCATAAAAATAAACTGGGATTTTCTGTTGCTTTGAATATTCTGGTTTTTGTTTTTTATATGCTTATTTTTTATCCTGTATATGAGACGAATGATGATGGCGGTTTGTTGGCTTTAGTCAGCGGGATCAAGGGCGTACATGATCCTCATATGGTTTATATCAATACAGTTCTGGGACATTTTTTTGCCTTTTTATATGGCTTGAACCAGTCGGTTCCCTGGTACGCTCTCATGCAGTATATTTTGCTTTTCTGCTCTTTTACGGCGATTACGTATGTATTGTTAAATAGATTAGAACCTGCAGCTTCCGTTTGGCTTGTTATGAGCTTCCTGCTGTTTTTTGCATATGAGGGATATATAAAAATACAATATACTAAGTCCGCAGGTATTATCACTGCGGGGGGATTAACATTGCTGTTCTATGTATTCTTTCAACAAAAGCGCAGAATAGTACCTTATATTCTGGGGTTTATTCTTGCCCTGACAGGCTCCATGTACAGAATAAGCCAGTTTCTCTGTGAACTGGGACTTTTTACCGGAGTAGGCATATATTTTCTCGTTTGCCTGAAAACCATTGCGCCCGACAAAGAGAGAAAACAGCTTTTGAAATGTATCGGATCCTTTCTTATACTGCTTTTAGTGGCTGCCGGTTTCTGGGCGGTTGACAAGTCGGCTTATCAGACGGAAGAATGGGACTATTATTTGGATTATAATAGTGCAAGAGTGGAACTTTTGGATTACGGTTTTCCAAATTACAGTGAAAATAAAGACGCTTATCTGGAACTCGGTCTTGATGCTTCTGCATATAAACTGTTTAAAGGCTGGACACATTCTGACAGTGAAAAAATCACGGTTGATGTCATGCAGGGACTGATCGGTCTTAAGACTCCCAAAGCTTTCGACGTCTCTTTGATGAAAGGCTTTCTCAAAAGTATGGTCAAAGGTTTGTTTAAAAAACCTGTCTTTTGGTGCTTTCTTCTTGTTTTGGGTTTTTGGATGATCTGCGGAAAACACTCGGCCGGTACTTTTTGTACCCTTATATATGAAGGAGCTTTTATCGGAGGCTTATATCTGTTCCTTTACTATCGAGGCAGATACCTTTTGAATCGTGTCGATGTGGGCATCTGGCTGGCTGCCGTCATCGTAGTATTCTGGATGTTTGACAGGATAAAACCGATTTTTGGGGGTGCGGCCGGCATCTTTCTCTTGAGTTTTGTACTTTTGCTTACTCAATACAAATGGCATGATAACTGGCGTATCAGTAAAGAAGCTGACGCTGTTAAGAGCAAGCTTGCTATGTGGGAAGTTATTGAGACGATCGATGCAGATGATTCGCATCTGTATCTTACGAAAAACGGGACGATTTCCTTTTTTAAAGCTTATGGTATTTTTGACAGCGTGCCTTTTGGCATTGGTGACAATCTCTATTCCCTTGGCGGATGGACGGCACAGACGCCTACATATATGGGCGTTCTGGAAAGATATCATGTGACCAATCCTTTTCGAGACATGATTGGTAATGACAGCGTATATCTCGTTGATAATAATATTGATCTGACAATGGAATATATTCATACCTGGTACGACGCGGATGCGGTTGCGGTTCAGGTGGATACAATCGGCAAATTTAAAATCTATCAAATAAAGAAATAAGACTGTATAAAAGGACAAGAAAAAACGACCACTGACGGTATGGTCGTTTTTTTAATTCTATCTTCTATACTTAATTAAGCAATCCCATTGACAGCTTTAGCAAGACGGGAAATCTTTCTGGAGCAGGTGTTCTTGTGATAAACGCCTTTGCTGCCTGCTTTATTAATCTCAGTGACAGCAACTTTGAGTGCAGCCTTTGCAGCTTCAGCATCTCCATTAGAAACAGCGGTCTCTACTTTCTTAATGCAAGTCTTTACTTTAGATTTGATTGCTTTATTTCTTGCAGCCTTTGTTTCGTTTACTAAGATTCTTTTCTTTGCAGATTTAATATTAGCCAATTTGTCCACCTCCGATATATTATTTCGACTTTGTAAATCGATGACCCGTTCGTTAGATCCGGACACGGACGTTCTAACGAAACATACGAATTTATTTTATTCCAACCTCCTTGTTCTGTCAATACATATTTCATGAAATATTGTAAAAACTATTCATTAAACAGCTGAAACGAGGAGGCTTTTTTGATGATTGAAAAGTATAGCGTAAGAACTGACCTTGCATTAGAGCAGAAGGAGAGATTTGAATCAGATAACGTGGAAGTACAGGGCGTCGTGCTGGAGGAGGAGTATGATGAGGAGCGGGAGATACGGATAACAACCGTAAAGATTGAGACGGAAAACGGCGCAAGGACGATGGGGAAGCCTGTCGGCACGTATATTACAATGGAGGCGCCGAATATGACGGTTCCCGACGAGGGCTATCATGAGGAGATCTCTGAGGAACTGCTAAAACATATGAAACAGTTTGCTAAGCTGGAAAAGGAGGATTACGCTGTTCTTGTGGTGGGGCTCGGCAATCGGAAGGTGACGCCGGATGCTCTTGGTCCTTATGTGGTGGATAATCTGAACATTACAAGACATATCGTGAAGGAATACGGAAAATATGCGATGGGAGAGGAGCAGGCGCATCTGATCAGCGCCATTGTTCCCGGGGTGATGGGACAGACCGGCATGGAGTCCGTAGAGATCATCCGCGGCATTGTAAATGAGACGAAGCCAGATCTGATTATTGCGATTGATGCTCTGGCGGCGCGAAGCTCAAGGAGACTTAACAGCACGATACAGATTGCGGATACAGGCATCAATCCAGGTTCCGGTGTGGGAAATCATCGCAACGCTATCACAAAAGAGACCGTCGGCGTCCCGGTCATAGCCATAGGAGTGCCGACAGTTGTGGATGCTGCTACTATTGTCAATGATACAATGGAGAATCTCATTGAAGCGCTGGAAAATTCTGAGACACTCCGCGGGGTGAGTGTAGTCATGCAGGGCTACAATGCAGCAGAAAAATACGAGTTGATAAAAGAACTGATCTCCCCTCATCTGAACGGCCTTTTCGTTACCCCAAAAGATATCGATGAGACGGTAAAGCGTATAAGCTACACAATTTCTGAGTCGCTTAACATGCTTTTTTCAGGAGGACATGCACATAATCATTAAAAATGCATCATATGATACTAGGGATTCAAAGTCATACGCTCCATGCTTGCATGAGAGCGTATGACCTTGAATCCCGCAAAACATGAAAAAGGAGCCCGAAGGGCGGATTTTGAATGTTTTGGAGGATTGCGAGAGCACGAAGTGCGAAGAAATCCGTAAGTATCATGCCCGCAGGAAGAGAGTGAAACATGAAAAAGGAGCCCGAAGGGCGGATTTTGAATGTTTTGGAGGATTGCGAGAGCACGAAGTGCGAAGAAATCCGTAAGTATCATGCCCGAAGGAAGAGGAGCAGAGCGTAGTAAGGAGCGTGGATAGTGAATCAGAGAAAGAGAATCAGTCAGGTATTGTTTATTATTTTTCTGTGTGTATTCGTTTTATACATGGGAATCCATATGAATATCGGAATTTCTGATGAGATGGAGATGTATCTGGGCAGTGTCTTTTTGCGTCAGGCGGAAAAGACTTATCTGCCTGAGTTTTCGTATGCTTCGGAAGGGGGCGGCCCCCTTCCGGAGCAATGGGTGACAGAATGCGCCGCCTGTCTGCTCCCGCTCGGTACCTATGTCTCAGAGACGACGCCGTTAGACATGGAAGTGGAAGACAGCGCCACCTATGAGATGATTCTTAAGCAGCAGGCCAATGATGAGAACGCGGTGGATGAGAATGGAAATCTGATTGAGGATAAGACGGCCGAAGCCGAGAAGAAGCAGGTGCCCAAGGAAACGGCGAAACAGGTAGATACATCGAAAGAGAAGCTTTCGGATTTCGAGTATCTTGTCAGCAATTTTTACACGGTTGACGGCACCACTTCAGTCAGCGCAAAAGATCTGGATGCAAACAAGCTTCTGGCAAAGAGTATGAAGCTTGACAAAAAGAAGAAGGGGCCGAAGGTGCTGATCTATCACACCCATTCGCAGGAAGATTTTAAAGATTCTAAAAAAGGTGATCCGAATACAACGATTATGGGTATGGGCGCTTACCTTTCAAAGCTTTTGAATGATACATATGGAATTGAGACTATTCATCATGAAGGGGTATACGATCTAATCGACGGGGAAATGGACCGGAGCAAGGCATACCAGCTGGCAGAGAAGCAGGTGATAAAGATTTTAAAAGCGAATCCCAGCATTGAAGTTGTGATAGACCTTCACCGGGACGGAGTGGGAAGTTCCACGCATCTGGTGACGGATATCAATGGAAAACAGACGGCGCAGATTATGTTCTTTAACGGTATGAGCCGTACAAAGGCCAACGGTGACATTGCATATCTTCACAATCCATACATAGAAGACAATCTGGCATTTTCCCTGCAGATGCAGATTGCGGCTGCAAAGCTCTATCCGGGCTTTACAAGACATATTTACCTTAAGAGCTATCGGTATAATCTACATCTGAAGCCAAAGTCTCTCCTGATCGAAGCCGGGGCACAGACGAATACGGTGGAGGAGATGAGAAATGCTATGGAGGCTCTTGCAAAAGTATTGAACGAATGTGTAAATAAATAACGGAACACACCATGTAGTGTGAATCTTGAAAAAAATGTTTGCGCACTACTAGATTTTGTGCTAATATAGAAAAAGTATGGATAAGTGCGTGAAAGGGTATGTTGAAATGGCGAAAAGAGATACATATGATGCAGGCAGCATTGCGGTGTTAGAGGGCTTGGAGGCGGTCAGGAAGCGCCCCGGCATGTATATAGGAAGCGTGTCAACAAAGGGGCTGAACCATCTGATTTATGAGATTGTAGATAATGCGGTGGATGAGCATTTGGCGGGCTTCTGCAGTGAGATAAGGGTTACTCTGGAGAAAGACGGATCGGCGACAGTCTCTGATAACGGGCGCGGCGTGCCGGTAGATCTTCATGCAAAGGGCGTATCCGCGGAGCGGGTTGTGTATACGACGCTGCATGCCGGAGGAAAGTTTGATGACTCTGCGTATAAGACCAGCGGAGGGCTTCACGGAGTAGGTTCCTCGGTTGTCAATGCATTGTCCGCCTATATGGATGTGCAGGTAAGCCGGGGCGGAGAGATCCACCACGACCGTTATGAACGGGGGATTCCGGTAGTTGAGCTTGCGGGCGGACTGCTCCCGGTAATCGGGAAGACGAAGAAGACGGGGACGAAGATTAATTTCCTGCCTGACGATACGATATTTGAAAAGACGAAGTTTCGGGCGGAAGAAGTCAAGAGCCGTATGCACGAGACAACGTATCTGAATCCCAGACTTACGATTATCTTTGAAGATCTTCGGGAGGATAAGCGGGAAAGAATCGTTTATCACGAGCCGGACGGGATTCTCGGATTTATCAGAGAACTGAATTCTAAGAAAGAGCCGGTACACGAACCGGTTTATTATAAAGGCGAGTCGGATGGAATCGAGGTGGAAGCGGCATTTCAGTATGTCAATGAGTTCCATGAAAATGTGCTTGGATTCTGCAACAATATCTACAATGGCGAGGGGGGCACCCATCTGACGGGTTTTAAGACTACATTTACCTCGGCCATCAACCAGTATGCCAGAGAGATTGGGATACTGAAGGAAAAGGATGCGAATTTTACGGGAGCGGATGTGAGAAACGGTATGACGGCCATTATCTCGATCAAGCATCCGGATCCCCGATTTGAGGGGCAGACGAAGACGAAGCTTGACAATCCGGATGCGGCGAAAGCCGTCAGCAAAGTGACGGGAGAGGAGATTGTCCGTTACTTTGACCGAAATCTTGAGAGTCTGAAGAAGGTGATCGGCTGTGCAGAGAAAGCGGCGAAGATCCGAAAGACCGAAGAGAGAGCAAAGACGAATCTTCTTACGAAGCAGAAATATTCTTTTGACAGCAACGGTAAGCTTGCTAATTGCGAGAGCCGGGACGCTGAGAAATGTGAGATTTTTATCGTGGAGGGAGACTCGGCGGGGGGCTCGGCAAAGACTGCCAGAGACCGGATGTATCAGGCGATTCTTCCGATCCGCGGGAAGATTCTGAATGTGGAGAAGGCGAGTATCGATAAAGTGCTTGCCAATGCAGAGATTAAGACGATGATCAATGCGTTTGGCTGCGGTTTCTCGGAAGGGTACGGCAATGATTTTGATATCAGCAAGCTCCGCTATGACAAGATCATCATTATGGCGGATGCAGATGTGGACGGCGCACATATTTCCACGTTACTTCTGACTCTGTTCTACCGTTTCATGCCGGAACTGATCTACGAGGGGCATGTGTATATCGCCATGCCTCCGCTCTATAAGGCCATGCCGAAGAAGGGCGAGGAGGAATACCTCTACGATGATAAGGCGCTTGAGAGATACAGAAAGAGCCACGACGGTCCTTTTACCTTACAGCGCTACAAAGGTCTTGGGGAGATGGATGCAGAGCAGCTTTGGGATACGACGCTGAACCCAAAGACAAGGATTCTTAAGCTTGTTGAGATCGAGGACGCAAGGATGGCGTCAGGTATTACGGAGATGCTGATGGGGACGGAGGTCCCGCCGAGACGTACGTTTATTTATGAAAATGCGACGGAGGCCGAATTGGATATTTAGCGGCGTAACTCTGCCTGATTAAGGAGAAAAGAATATGCAGGATTCACAGATTATCAGAACCGAATATTCGGAGGTAATGAAAAAATCATATATAGATTATGCTATGAGCGTTATCATCGCGAGGGCGCTGCCGGATGTGCGGGACGGCCTTAAGCCTGTGCAGCGGCGTACGCTTTATGATATGCATGAGCTTGGTATCCGGTATGATAAGCCTTACCGAAAATGTGCACGTATTGTGGGCGATACGATGGGTAAGTATCACCCTCACGGGGACAGCTCTATCTATGAAGCATTGGTCGTCATGGCGCAGGAATTTAAAAAAGGAATGATACTGGTAGACGGACACGGGAATTTCGGCTCGATCGAGGGGGACGGAGCGGCGGCCATGCGTTATACGGAGGCGCGTCTTGCGCGTCTTACGCAGGATGTCTATCTTGCGGATCTGGATAAGGACATCATCAATTTCCTGCCGAATTTTGATGAGACGGAAGAGGAGCCGGAGGTGCTTCCTGTACGAATTCCCAATCTCCTGATCAATGGCGCGGAGGGAATTGCCGTCGGTATGGCCACCAGTATTCCGACACACAACCTGTGTGAAGTCATTGATGCGGTCAAGGCATATATGAAGAATGACGAGATCAGTACAAAGCAGCTGATGAAATACATCAAAGGTCCTGATTTCCCTACAGGGGGAATCGTAGTGAACAAAGATGATCTTCTCAGTATCTATGAGAGCGGAACGGGTAAGATCAAGATACGCGGGAAGGTAGATGTGGAGGAGATGAAGGGCGGAAAGAAGCGCCTTGTCATCTCTGAGATACCCTATACGATGATTGGCGCCGGAATCGGAAAATTCTTAAACGATGTCTACGCCCTTGCGGAGACGAAGAAGACTTCTGACATCGTAGATATTTCCAACATGTCTTCTAAAGAAGGAATTCGTATCGTTATTGAACTGAAGCGCGGCGCGGATGTTTTAAATCTTACGAATATGCTCTATAAAAAGACCCGTCTTGAGGATACTTTCGGAGTGAATATGCTGGCAGTTGCGGGCGGAAGGCCGGAGACGATGGGACTTAAGAAGATTATCGAGCATCATGTGGATTTCCAGTTTGAGCTGGCGACGAGAAAATATAAGACGCTCCTTAAAAAAGAACAGGACAAGAAAGAGATTCAGGAAGGCCTTATGAAAGCCTGCGACGTCATCGACCTGATCATTGAGATCCTCAGGGGAAGCCGATCGGTGAAGGACGCAAAGGCATGTCTGACGGAAGGAAAGACAGAGAATATTAAGTTTAAGTCCGGTATCTCAAAGAAGATGGCGGCGATGCTTCGGTTTACGGACCGGCAGGCACAGGCGATCTTGGACATGCGTCTTTATAAGCTGATCGGCCTTGAGATAGAAGCGCTTATGAAGGAGCATGAAGAAACATTAGCTCATATTGCAAAATATGAAGATATTCTGAATAACTATGATTCCATGGCGAATGTCATCATCGCGGATCTTGACAGGGTAAAGAAGGAATACGGCAGAAAACGCCGGACGGCGGTTGAGAACGCTGAGGAAGCGGTTTACGAGGAAAAGAAGATCGAAGAGCAGGAAATCGTATTTCTGATGGATCGTTTCGGATATGCGAAGACAATAGATACTGCTGCCTATGAGCGGAATAAGGAGGCGGCTGATTCGGAGAATAAGTACATATTGAGCTGTATGAATACCGGAAAATTGTGTGTGTTCACGAACACGGGAAAGATGCATCAGGTCAAGGTCTTAGACCTTCCGTTCGGAAAGTTTCGGGATAAGGGTATTCCGATAGACAATGTGAGCAACTATGACAGCACGAAAGAGCAGATCGTTTATCTTTGCGATGCGGAGCAGCTTCGGTTTGCAAAACTTCTTTTTGCCACAAAGCAGGGAATGTTAAAGAAAGTGGGGGGGACGGAATTTCAGGTTTCAAAGCGTACTATTGCAGCGACGAAGCTTTCGGAGGAGGACGAGGTGACGGCGGTCGATGTGATTACGGATAATCTGCAGGTTGTGCTGCAGTCGAAGGACGGATATTTCTTGCGTTTTCCAGCGTCAGAAGTGCCGGAGAAGAAAAAGGGCGCTGTCGGCGTGCGGGGGATCAGACTGAAAAAGAAAGATGAACTTTTTAAGGTGCATCTATTTGAGGAAGGCATGGAATGTAAAGCAGCATATGGCGAGAAAGAGATTGTGTTAAACCGTCTGAAGACGGCGAAAAGAGACGGTATGGGTACAAAGCCGAGAGGATAAAAAGCGAGACCTGAAAGGATATTTTCAGGTCTCTTCCTGTATGCGCGGAATATGTTACCATTTATAGCATTAACTATGATAGTTTTGCAAAATAAGTTGTTGAGATTGATTTTTTTCTGTTATATCTATAGAATAGAGGTAAGACAATTAGAAATGGGGAGAACAATATGTTTCAAATCGTAGTTTTTGATGAAAGACGGAGCGGTGAGAGAACTAGGAAGATATTGGAACAGTATGCTCATAAGAACCAGATGTCTTTTCAAATTGAAACAATCTTTGAAGAACCGAAACTTTTGAAATTTGTTGAGGAACATCAGGATTTGGATGTGGTTTTTCTTGATATCCGCGTTGGTGAGAGTGTTGACGGGATTGACATTGCAAAGAAGATCAACATTCTTGCTCCGCGGGTAGCGATCGTATTCCTGACAGGGTATACGGATTATGCTACGGAGGTATATGATGCAAGGCAGTTATATTTTGCGAAAAAAGAAGAATTGGGGCAGAGTCTTGTAGGTATTTTTTCCAGACTGCATTCTGAGATTGCAAGACGTAACAGAGGTTTTGTTCATATACATGCAAAAGGGAAAGAACTCATTATCAGAGAAGAAGAGATTCTGTATATCGAGCGAAATGGGCGGACCACCCGGATACATTGCAAAAAAGACACGATAGACATCTCAGAAAAATTGTCCGAGTTGGAGAAGAAACTGAATCCGGTTATCTTCGTGCGTTGTCACAACAGCTTCATCGTAAACTTTATGGCCGTACGGGAATTTACCAGAACAGATTTTGTGCTGAATGATGAGAGTATTATCCCAATCAGCAGGTATAAGTTGAATGAGACAAGGGAACGGTTCTTTGTATGGTCAAAGCAGTATTTTTAGGCTGAAAAACTGAATAATGAAACTTTGGACGGGACTGGCGCAAAACGTCGGTCCCTTTTCATTGTTAAAAATTTATAAATGCTTAATTTTGTTTTAACATTTCCATTTTATGCTATAATCTGTTGTAGAAAAATTAGGGATGTGGTAATGTAAAGTGGGAATATTTTTACAATAGATTTTAACAAAGCATATAAAGGAGGACATGATGAGAAAAAGATTAGGCGTTATTATTTTATTGATGGCGGTAACCGCAGTTATATTTGGATGTTCCGAGAACACGTCATCAAAAAAAGAAGTGACGAAGGAAGATGATCCGGAGATGATATTTAAAGAAGCGGTTGAAAAGCTTGAGAAAGAGACGAAGAAAGCCATTGAGACGGAAAGTGTTACTTCTTATGATAATGAGATGGAAGATGAGGAAGTTTATACCTGTATCATCGATACTAAGAAAAATATTGTGGAACGGATTTCCGAGGATGTGTCGGAGGAGGCGGACTACTATTATTTTAATGTAAAGGAGAAGGACGGATACGGTGTTTATGTAAATGACAGGCTGACAGACGGAAAGTGGAAGCACTATAAAGAAGAGCTGGAGGGAGGCGATGAGAGCGAGTATGAGTATTGGCTTGGAGAATTCAACCCAGCTTATACGGAGGAAAAGGGATACAGCAATATTGTGTTCAGCAATGAAGGAGAAGACGAGCTAAACGGCGTAAAGACGGTCAAAATTAAGGTGACTGCCGATGAAGCTTATGATACCGGCGAGGAACTGGCTGAAGAGATGACCAGAAAGAGCGTACTGGAGGAGTATGAATGGAGTGAAGAAGAGGTAGAACTTGTTGACGGCTTTTCAGATATTCTTGATAACTATATTGCAGCCAGCAACCAGAGCGTGGGGGAGACGACGGTGAAGGCAGTCCTTACCGTGTGGATAGACGCAAAAGACCGGACGCTGCTTAAGAGCCGTTCGGAGACAAATATCGGCGACGCACAAGACGATGCGTCGAAAATGGCGGTGGAGACTTTTAACAACGAATATTGGAAAGTGGACATGATCCATCAGAGCATAAAAGACGGGATGTCGAAGGAAGAGGCTAAAAAGGCACTGGAAGCGGATCTGAATGCTATGGAGGAGCCGGTAGAGACGGCCGGCGACGCCGAGGAGGCAGGAGAGGAATTTGACGGGGAAGAAGGCATCGATGATTTTGCGGCGGTTACAAAAATTGTTGTGACAAAGAACATTATGAGCGGAAAGGACTGCCCAAAGATGGATGAACTTCCAAAAGATTATGAAGAGATAAAACAGGCAGAATATTTTGAGGGAGGTTTTGCGCCTCTGGAAGAAGATGATTTTTCCCCGGAGGACGATGAATTTGACGATGAGGCTGAGTAAAGGAAAGACAGTAAAAAGGATACTGGCAGTGTTTTTGGCGCTGACAGTTCCGGCAGGTTCTGCATATGCAACGGAGCCGCAGAGCCCAAAGGAGAATATTATAAATGAGGGAGCGGCAGGGCAGGATGAGACGCCTGCCGGTGAAGAGGCGCCGCAGAAGCGGATGCGAGTGATAGAAGTTGAAGAAGAAGTGACAAAGGTGTGCGGAGAGATATTTCTTCTTGATGTAACATTGTCAGAGCGGCCAAAGGTCCTTGACGGGGAGGAGAACGAAACGGATGGCGGTGTGAAAACGGACGATGTCAAAGAAGAATCTGTGCAGGAAGAAGCGGAAGACACAGAAGATACAAAGGGAGCGGAAGATACAAAAGAAGCAAAAGACATAAAAGCGGAGGAAGACACAGAAGCAAAGCAGCAGGAGAGCGGGCTGGAAGAGGTCTTACAGTATGAATCTTCCAATACTGAAATTGCGGTTATTGAGGAAGGGGAATCCGGAGAGGTGCCCATCCGGGCAGTTGGAGTCGGCGACACAGTGATCACGATTACTGCGCCTGAGACTGAGCAGTACGAAAAAGCAAAAGCGCAGGTGCTCCTCCATGTCACAGCGGCTGAAATGGAGACTTTGGCGGACGCAGCAGATGCTGAGAATCCTGCGGAGCCTGCAGATGCGACAGATACAGAAAATACCGCGGAGCCTGCAGATGCGGCAGATACAGAAAATACCGCGGAGCCTGCAGATGCGACAGATACAGAAAATCCTGCAGAGACAGGAGAGCTTGCAGGGGCTGTCCCGCTGGAAGCGACGTCTCTGCTTCCGGCAAGCGCGCTGACCAGTGTCGAGAATGTGGCAGGCGGTATCAGTCTGAAATGGAGGAAGATTGAAAGCGCGAAGGGATATTGTCTGGAGAGAAGTACAACCGGAAGATCGCCGTGGAGCAAGGTGAAGACTGCCGCCAATGAAGATGATATTACTTTTATTGATACGCAGGTAACAGAAGGTTTGTCATACTATTACAGGGTGAGGGCGCTTGATGGTTCCGGAAAGAAAGGGCTGACCAGTGCCTCGAGGAAGATTGTCCGCATGGCGGCGCCGGCTCTAAGTGTCGGGGTCGCAGCGACAGGTACGGAACTGAAATGGAATAGGGTAAAGGGCTGCGGGGGATATTATGTATACCGCAGAAAGTCTTCGCAGAATAACTGGACAACGGTTTCTAAGATCACGCAGCCCGGCGAGATCACATGGCGCGATACAGCGGCGGGAAACGGCGCCGCCTATCTTTATTCCGTAAGGGCATATAAGGGAAATTCAATGAGTCCCTATTCGAAGACGAAAAGCTATGTAAGAGTGGCAACACCGTCTGTAAAAAGTTTTAAGAGAGTGTCATCCACAAAATTCAAGCTTACATGGAAAAGGAATACCTCTGCGACGGGGTATCAGATCCAGTATGCAAGGAACGGTATGTTTGTGGGCGCAAAGAAGGCGACAGTCAAGAATGCGAAAACCTCCAGTTATACGTTGTCAAAGCTTCAGAAAAAGCAGAATTATTATGCGAGGATCCGCGCTTATAAGAAAGTAGGAGGAAAGGTCTATTATTCCGGATGGAGCGCGGCAGGCAATGTGAAAAAAACAAGAACCACAAAAGCAACGCCGCTGTCAAAGAAGAAAAAGATATTCGAGATACGTACGTGGGCAAAGCAGAAGATGTATCAGTATGATACATTGCAGGGCTCCTGTACGGACGGCACGTACGCTTATTATCTGCTGCACAATCGGAGAGTGCAGAAATGCAAGCTTGTGAAGGTGAAACGTTCCAGTTTGAAGGTCGTTAAGGTATCGGGTGCTCTGGACGTGGCGCATGGAAACGATATGACTTATGATAATCATAGAAAGCGTATTGTGATTGTCCACAGTACAGGCGCTGATCCAAAGAGACTCACATCTGTTGATCCGAAGACACTGAAAGTGACGGAAAGCAAGCATGTAAAGATACCGAAAAAGCTTGCGGGCGGCAGCGTGGCCGACGCAACAGGCGCTACGGCATTCAGCGGGATCGCATACGGCAGCGGCAGAAAGCAGTATGCGGTGCTTCTAAGCCATAATTATAATTTTGTGGTTCTGGATTCTGATCTGGATCCGGTGAGGTATGTGAAGGTCCGTAAGAAGAATAATTATGTTGTTCAGGGAATAGACGCTACCGACGATTACATTATGCTGGCTCAAAGTCCGAAAACTTCAAAACAAAAATATAATATCATTACGGTCTACGATTGGGACGGCAATTATATTTCCAAGATCAATGTAAAAAAAGGCTATGAAATAGAAAGTATTTATCATGTGGGAAGTAAGTACTATGCAGGATTTTATCGCTCTTACTATAAGACGTATTACAAAAATGTCGTCAAGAAGGTTGTAGTGGATGGGAAAGAGAAGAAGAAAAAAGTGAAAGTAAAGTACAGAAAATTTCAGAGGGATAATTACGTATACCAGATCAATGGGATATAAAGTAAAAAAAACGTAAAATCTCTTGATTTTCCAACGATACGGTGCTATACTGGTATACAGTTGCATAGGGAATTGGCAGAAGAGTGGACGGAAAGTTCACTCTTCTTTGCTGGTAAAGGTCTGTAACAAAAAATTCCATATGAAGAAAGGAAGCGTAATATTGTCGAAAAGGGAAGGCTACGAGCAAAAGACAGAAGAGATATTGATTCCCATCACCGAAGAATACGGTTATGAGCTGGTGGATGTGGAATATGTAAAGGAAGGCAGCACGTGGTATCTGCGGGCTTACATAGATAAGCCGGGAGGGATCAGCATTGACGACTGCGAGGCGGTCAGCAGAAGACTGTCAACCATTCTTGACGAGAAGGATTTTATTGATGACAGTTATATTTTGGAGGTCAGCTCTCCGGGACTGGGGCGTCCTCTGAAAAAGGAGAAGGATTTCAAACGGAGTCTGGGAGAAGAAGTAGAGATCCGGACCTACCGCATGATAGATAAGCAGAAAGAGTTTACCGGTGTTTTAAAGGATTATGACAAAGACAGCGTGACGGTGGTCTTTTGTGACGGAACTGAAAGGATATTTGATAAGGGCGACATTGCGCTTATTCGCCTTGCGTTTGATTTTTAATTTAGGAGGAGACAAAAATGAACACAGAATTATTAGAAGCGTTGAATATTTTAGAAAAAGAGAAGGATATCAGTAAAGGAACGCTGCTTGATGCAATTGAAAATTCCCTTTTGAATGCCTGTAAGAACCACTTCGGAAAAGCAGATAATGTAAAAGTCATCATGGACAGGGAAACCTGTGATTACCGTTTGTTTGCAGAAAAGACGGTTGTGGAAGATGTGGAGGACAAATTGGAACAGATCAGTCTGGAAGAAGCGCAGGAGATTGACGGATCCTATACGCTTGGGGATGTCGTGCAGATTCCGATCGAATCCAAATCTTTTGGAAGGATCGCAACGCAGAATGCAAAAAATCTGATCCTGCAGAAGATCCGCGAGGAAGAGCGCAAGGTGGTATATGACCAGTATTTTGAAAAAGAAAAAGATATCGTGACAGGGATCGTCCAACGCTATGTAGGAAGAAATGTCAGTATCAATCTGGGCAAAGCGGATGCCATGCTGACGGAAAACGAGCAGGTGAAGGGCGAGGTATTCGAGCCTACGGAGCGTGTGAAGCTTTATGTGGTAGAGGTTAAGAATACGACAAAGGGACCAAAGATTCTGGTATCCCGCACGCATCCGGAACTTGTAAAGCGTCTGTTTGAATCGGAAGTTACCGAGGTGAAGGATGGAATCGTAGAGATTAAGAGTATTGCCAGAGAGGCGGGCAGCAGGACGAAGATCGCAGTGTGGTCCAACGATCCGGATGTAGATCCGGTAGGAGCGTGCGTGGGTATGAACGGCGCAAGAGTCAACGCGATCGTGAAGGAGCTTCGGGGAGAGAAAATAGATATTATCAATTGGAGCGATAATCCGGCTATTCTGATTGAGAATGCATTGAGTCCGGCGAAGGTAATCTCCGTTATGGCGGATCCGGATGAGAAAGCGGCGAGTGTGATCGTGCCGGACTACCAGTTATCGCTTGCGATTGGCAAAGAAGGGCAGAATGCAAGACTTGCGGCAAGGCTTACAGGATATAAGATTGATATCAAGAGCGAGACGCAGGCCATCGAATCGGGAGAGCTTCCAGAGAACTACATGGAGCTTGGAGAAGGCGTGTATGAAGAAGAGATGTATGATGAGGATTACGAGGGAGAGTATGAGGAAGAGTATTCGGAGGAGAACTATTCTGACTCGGAACTGGAAGCAGAGGTCATGAGGTCTGAAGACGATACGGCCGATAATGATTATGACGGCGGGGAAATCGTGTTTCATGAGGTAGAAGATTCTGAAGTGTAATAGAAAAAGCAGGTGAAAGTTTGAGCGGAAATAGGAAAGTCCCTATGCGCAAATGCGTAGGATGTCAGGAAATGAAGAGCAAAAAAGAGATGCTTCGTGTTATACGGACTGCAGATAATGAATTTGTGCTGGATGCAACCGGGAAAAAGAACGGAAGGGGAGCGTATCTGTGTCCGGACAGAGAGTGCTTTTATAAGGCAGTGAAGAACCGAGGGCTGGAGAGGTCTTTTAAACAGGCGATACCAGACGAAGTGTATGAGTCTCTGGAAAAGGAGATGATCGGAATTGAGACCGGATAAGGTACTGTCGCTGATCGGTCTGGCGACGAAAGCAGGAAAGACCGTAAGCGGAGAGTTTTCTACGGAGAAGGAAGTAAAGTCAGGCAGGGCGTCGGCAGTCGTTGTGGCAAAAGATGCATCGGATAATACGAAAAAGAAGTTTAAGAATATGTGTGATTTTTATCAAGTGCCAATCTATTTTTACACTGATAAAGATACCTTGGGGCATGCAATGGGAAAGGAGTTTCGAGCGTCCCTTGCAATTCTTGATACGGGGTTTGCAAAAGGAATGGAGAAAGCTATGAATACGAAAGAGGATACAATTGCATAGAGGAGGTAGTGTTTATGTCAAAAATTAAAATATACGAGTTAGCGAAAGAACTTCAGATTTCAAGCAAAGAGGTGATGGAGCTGCTGGCCAAAAAGAATATAGAAGTTAAGAGCCATATGAGTTCGATTGAGAATGAGCAGGCAGATCAAGTTAGGAGTAAGTTTTCTAAAGGGGAGAAGACGGCCGATAAGAGACCGGAAGCAAAACCGGTGGAAAGGACAGAAGAAAAGCCTGTGAAAAAGCCGATGGAGAAGGCGGAAGCCAAGTCCGAGGAAGCTCCGAAGAAGAAGAATATCGTTCACGTATTCCGCCCGCAGAATACACAGAAAGGCGTAAGGCAGGGAGGAAACAGGCAGAAGGGGAAAGGCCTTCGCATGCCGGGGAAGCTTATGCAGGTTAACAACGGACGTCCCGCTAAGGGAACGCCTGTTAAGAAGGCAGAACCGATTGCCAAAAAAGTGCTGGAAAAGCCGGAGGCGGAAAAGACAGCAGTGAAAAAAGCCGAGCCGGTCGTGAAACCGGCGGAGAAGGCAGAAAACACGACGAAGCCTCAGGGCGTCGAGAAAGCAGAAGCACCTGCAGCTGTAAAACCTGCAGCTGTAAAACCGGCAGAGAACAAAGTACAGAACGTTCAGGCATCTCAGACACCTCAGAAGGCACCGGAGGAGAGACGTCAGAAAACAGCCGGAGGAGACCGCATGTTCAATGACCGTCAGGGTGACAGGGCAAACCGTCAGGGCGACAGAACGGGCCGCCAGAGTGACAGAACAGGCCGTCAGAGCGATCATTCGGGCGATAGAGGGGGCCGTCAGGGAGACCGTCAGAATCGTTCCTTTGACAGGAATGGCGAGCGCGGACAGGGAGACCGCCAGAATCGTTCCTTTGACAGAAATGGCGAGCGCGGACAGGGAGACCGCCAGAAACCGAACCGCTCAGGAGAGCGCCGTTTTGGAGACAGGGACAACAGAGACAGAAGCCGCTTTGGTGACAGGGACCGCAGTCAGGGACAGGGTGCAAGGTCTGATGACAGACGCGGCGGAAGAAGAAGTGACTCGTCCGCGATTCCGGCGCCGGCGATCGAGGCACAAAAGACCCAGAGAAGCAAAGGGAAAGGTAAGGACGACCATAAAAAGAAGGATTACCGCCGTGATGATGAAGAGAGAATGCCAAAGAATAAAGGCAGGAAGAATGATCAGAAGCAGCAGCTGCAAAAACCGCAGCAGAAGCAGCAGAAGGCGGAAGAGACCATTAAGTCTATTGTGATACCTGAATTGCTTACGATCAAAGAACTGGCAGATAAGATGAAGATCGTGCCGTCAGTGATCATTAAAAAGCTTTTTATGCAGGGAAAGATGGCGACAGTAAATCAAGAGGTTGATTATGCAACTGCGGAAGAGATCGCACTGGATTTTGATATTCTCTGTGAAAAAGAAGAAGTTGTGGATGTGATAGAAGAACTCCTTAAGGAAGAGGAAGAGGATGAAAAGAAGATGAAAAAGCGTCCTCCGGTAGTCTGTGTCATGGGGCACGTTGACCATGGTAAGACCTCTCTTCTTGACGCGATCCGCCACACGAATGTAATCGGCGGCGAGGCAGGCGGAATCACCCAGCATATCGGAGCCTATGTTGTGGAGGTGAACGGGGAGAGGATCACATTCCTTGACACGCCGGGACATGAAGCATTTACCGCTATGCGTATGAGAGGTGCGAGCTCTACGGACATCGCGATTCTTGTAGTTGCGGCGGACGACGGTGTTATGCCTCAGACCGTGGAGGCGATCAATCATGCGAAGGCGGCAGGCGTTGAGATCATCGTTGCAGTCAATAAGATCGATAAGCCGAGCGCGAATATTGAGCGCGTAAAACAGGAACTTACAGAATATGAACTGATACCCGAGGACTGGGGCGGAAGCACTGTCTTTGTTCCGGTGTCTGCTAAGACCGGGGAAGGTCTTGAGGATCTGATGGAAATGATCGTTCTTACGGCAGAGGTTATGGAGCTTAAGGCGAATCCGAACCGCCGCGCAAGAGGTCTTGTGCTTGAGGCGCAGCTTGATAAGGGAAGAGGTTCTGTAGCCACTGTTCTGGTACAGAAGGGAACTTTGCGCATCGGCGATGCTGTAGCGGCAGGTTCCGCCTTCGGTAAAGTAAGAGCAATGATGGACGATAAAGGAAGACGCGTCAAGGAGGCGGGCCCGTCTGTTCCGGTCGAGATCTTAGGATTAAACGATGTGCCGAATGCCGGAGAAGTATTCGTAGGCTGCGGCAATGATAAAGAGGCAAGAAACTTTGCGGAGACATTTATTTCCCAGAGCAAGGTGAAGCTTTTGGAGGATACGAAGTCGAAGCTTTCGCTGGATGATCTGTTTACACAGATTCAGGAAGGAAACTTAAAAGAGCTTGGTATTGTTGTAAAAGCGGATGTTCAGGGTTCTGTGGAGGCGATTAAGCAGAGTCTTCTGAAGCTTTCCAATGATGAGGTGGTCGTTAAGATCATACATGGCGGCGTTGGCGCTATTAATGAGTCGGACGTAAGCCTTGCGTCGGCTTCCAATGCGATCATAATCGGCTTCAATGTGCGTCCAGATGCGTCAGCAAAAGAGACGGCAGACCGCGAAGGCGTGGATATCCGCCTGTATCGTGTGATTTACAATGCGATTGAGGATGTGGAGGCCGCTATGAAGGGTATGCTTGATCCGGTATTTGAGGAGAAGGTATTAGGCCATGCGGAGGTGCGTCAGCTTTTCAAGGCTTCCGGCGTCGGGACGATCGCGGGCTCCTATGTGCTTGACGGAATATTTGAAAGAGACTGTTCCGTACGTATCATGAGAGACGGTATTGTTGTCTTTGAGGGCGCGTTAGCATCGCTTAGACGTTTCAAGGATGACGTGAAGGAAGTACGAACGGGTTATGAATGCGGTTTTGTATTCGCGAACTTTAATGATGTCAAGGAAGGAGACCATGTTGAAGCATTTAAGATGGTGGAGATCCCAAGATAAGATTTTGGTTTGCTTGAAGTAAAGGAGCGATGGAATGAAAAAGAGAGGCATTAAGAATACGAGGATAAACACAGAGGTTCAGCGGGAACTGAGTAATATTATCCGGGGCGGCTTGAAAGATCCGAGAGTCGCTTCGTGGACCTCAGTGGTGGCAGCGGAAGTTGCGCCGGATCTTAAGACGTGTAAGGCGTATATCAGTGTGCTTGGGGATGAAAAGGCTCAGTCAGATACATTGGCAGGACTTAACAGCGCAGTCGGATATATACGCCGGGAACTGGCAAGGACTCTGAATATGCGCAATACACCGGAGATCCGGTTCATATTGGACCAGTCTATTGAATATGGTGTGAATATGTCCAAAAGGATAGATGAGGTTACAAAAGATCTGAAGACGGCAGATAGCGATGTAAAAATAGAGGGTGATAGTGATGCTGAATAAAATGCTTAAACTGGCGGATACCATAGCTATAGGCGGACATATCAGACCGGACGGAGATTGTATCGGTTCCTGTATGGGCCTTGGCCGGTATATAAAAGAAAATTACAGCGATAAGACAGTGGAAGTATATTTGGAGGAGATTCCGGAGAAGTTTCGGTTTATCAAAGAGACAGAAAATGTGAAACATGAGATCCCGGACGGGAAAAGCTACGATCTTTTTATCTGTCTGGACTGCGGCGATACGGAACGTCTCGGTTTTTCCAGACCGTTGTGTGAGAATGCAAAACATACACTGTGCATAGATCATCATGTGAGTAATACGGGATTTGCGGAGGAGAATCACATTGTGCCGGATGCCAGTTCGACCTCAGAGCTTGTGTATTATCTGTTAGATAAAGAGCTTGTGAGCAGGGAGGCGGCAGAAGCCCTGTATGTGGGGATCGCTCATGACACGGGAGTGTTCCAGTATTCCTGTACATCCCCTTCTACTATGCGTGCGGCGGCAGAGCTTTTGGAGAAGGGAGTGGACGCGCCGAGGATCATCAGAGATACTTATTATGAAAAGACTTACGCGCAGCATCAGGTATTGGGGCGGGCACTTCTGGAAAGCATTATGTTTTTGGACGGAAAATGTATCGCCTCCTATATACGGGCGCGGGAGATGAAATTTTTCGGCGTTGACAGGAGTGATCTGGACGGTATTGCAAGCCAGCTTCGCAACACGAAAGGAGTAGAGGTTGCAATTTTTATGGATGAGATACGTCCCAATGTCTATAAAGTGAGCCTTCGTTCCGGAGAGCGGGTGGATGTAAGCGTCATCGCCCAGTATTTCGGGGGAGGCGGACATAAGAGGGCGGCGGGCTTTACGCTGACAGGAACTCCTTATGATGTCATTAATAATCTGTCGGGACAGATAGAGCTTCAGCTGGAGAAGGAAGCATGATACATGGAATTTTGAATGTCTACAAAGAAAAAGGTTATACTTCCCATGATGTAGTGGCAAAGCTTCGGGGGATTATCGGGCAGAAAAAGATCGGCCACACGGGAACGCTCGATCCAAAGGCGGCAGGAGTGCTTCCGGTATGCCTCGGAAAAGGAACGAAGCTTTGCGAACTTCTGACGGATGAGGATAAGACTTATGAGGCGGTTCTTTTACTGGGAAAGAAGACGGATACACAGGATATTTGGGGTGAGGTTCTGGCAGAAAGAAATACAAAAACGCTGACAGAAGAGGCTGTGACGGAGGCAGTATTTTCTTTTTTGGGAGAGTATGCTCAGATTCCGCCTATGTATTCGGCGCTTAAGGTAAACGGCAAAAAGCTTTATGAACTGGCCAGAAGCGGTCAGGTAGTGGAGCGTAAATCCCGTCGGGTAAAGATTCATGATATCCGGCTGCTGGAGGTGAGTCTTCCAAGAGTCCGCATGTCAGTGACTTGTTCAAAAGGGACCTATATCAGGACGTTATGCGATGATATTGGTGAGAAACTTGGCTGCGGCGGATGTATGGAGGAATTGACGCGCACCCGGGCAGGACGTTTTACTGTGAGTGATTCCCGGACACTGGAAGAGATCAGAACCGCTTTTGAAAGAAACAGACTGGCAGAGCTTGTTGTGCCGGTGGATGTTATGTTCAGCGAGGCGGCGAAGGCTTATGTAGAGGATGAATGGGAAACATCTGCAAGGAATGGGAATTTACTGCCCAGAGAGGCTGTGAGAGAATGCACAATGGGAGAAGACGGTGAGAGAGTAAGGCTCTACAACAGCGATGGGCATTTTATTGCTCTGTACAGGTGGAAAGAGGAAGTAAGGGAGTATCATCTGGAAAAGATGTTTTTCCCTGAAAAATAAAGTTACAAGGAGTATCTATGCGCTATGTGAAGTGGCTGTCCCACTATCTGGACAGAAGAAGATCGGCAGTTACCTTCGGCAAATTTGACGGGCTCCATCTGGGGCATCAGAAACTGGTCGAAAGGGTACTTGAGCTGAAAAAAGAAAATAATATCGTAGGCGCAGTATGTGCGTTTGACATGCGTCCTCTGTGGAAAACGAAGCAGATGCGCATGGAACGTCTGATGACGGGCAAAGAGAGATATCATCATTTGGATAAAGAGATAGATTATCTTGTAGAATGTCCGTTTACAGAAAATTTTCGGAGTATGACGGCAGAAGATTTTATACGCGATGTCATATGCGGGGTATTCCACGCGGATTATGTGGTGGTTGGAACGGATTTCAGGTTCGGGCGTGATCAGGGCGGAGATGTCCATACTCTTGAGTATTATGCAAAAGAGTATGGATATGAGCCTGTGGTGATCGAGAAGGAACGTTATAATGGAAATATTATCAGCAGTACCTATATCCGGGATGTTCTGAAGGGAGGGAATGTCCGCCTGACAAATTATCTGCTGGGATACCCGTTTGAGGTGAATGGAAGGGTGGAGCACGGCAGGCAGCTTGGAAGGACTCTTGGGTTCCCTACGATGAACGTGGCATGGCCGGAATATAAGCTTGTACCTCCGAGGGGCGTATATGTCAGTGAGATCACGGTCGATGGACTGAAATATCCGGGGATTTCGAATGTGGGAGTGAAGCCGACGGTATCGAAGGATGACAAGGTGGTGCTGGAGAGTTTTCTGTTTGGTTATGGCAGCGACGCGTATGGGAAGAAGATAAAGGCCGAGTTTTTGGAATTTCGGCGACCGGAACAAAAGTTTGGCAGTATAGACGAAATGAAAGTCTGTATCGATAAAGATATTGCATACGGGAAAAGATACTTTGGGATAGAGTAGCGAAGGAGAATTACAAATGAGTATAACAGAGGTATTTTTGTTGTTTGGCGGACTGGGATTTTTCCTTTACGGCATGAAACTTATGAGTGAAGGACTGGAGAAGGCAGCCGGCGCCAAGATGAGAAGTATTCTTGAATTTTTTACACAGAACCGTTTTATCGGGATGGTAGTGGGAATCGTATTTACCGCGATCATACAGTCTTCGAATGCGACTACGGTAATGGTGGTGAGTTTCGTTAACTCTGGTCTGATGAATCTGATGCAGGCCTCGGGAGTGATTTTAGGAGCCAATATTGGTACGACGGTGACAGGACAGTTGATTGCCTTTAATCTGTCGGATATTGCGCCGTTGATCGTAATCGTCGGTGTAGTCATGACGATGTTCTGTAAAAAGCAGAGCGTGAAGAAAATCGGAGAAGTGATCTTAGGTTTCGGTATTCTGTTCATGGGGCTTCGGATCATGGGAGAGAGTATGGAGGCGGTCAAAGAATCTCCGGCAATTTTGAATTTCCTTGCTTCTTTGAAGAATCCATTTGCGGCAATCTTTGTTGGAATGGCGATCACTTCTGTACTGCAGAGCTCTTCCGCGACGGTGGGCATCATTCTTCTGATGGTTTCACAGGGACTTTTGGATTTTCGGATCTGTCCGTTTATGATACTTGGATGCAATATCGGTTCCTGTGTGTCTGCACTGGCGGCAAGCTTGAGCGGAAAAAAGGATGCGAAGCGCGCGGCTCTGATACATTTTTTCTTCAATGTCATCGGGTCTGCGATTATGTTTGTAATTTTGATGGCGGCGTTGGATCCGATCACGGATGCGCTGCTTGCAATATCGGGCGGTAGTCTTTCCCGTGCAGTTGCGAATGTACATACGCTGATGAAGGTGTTTGAAGTGGCAATGCTGTTCCCGTTCATGGGCTGGATCGTAAAGCTTACCTACAAAGCAGTTCCGGGCACAGATCATGAAGGGAAGGACGAATATGATCTTCTGTATATCAAGAAATCGCTGATGTCCCCGTCAACAGCAGTGATGGATGCGATCCATGAGATCGAACATATGGGCAAGGTGGCGATTGCCAATCTTGAGCTTGGAATGGATGCCCTGTGTGAAAAAGACGAAGAGAAGCTTGAGAAAGTTTATAAGATAGAGGATTACATTGATTTTATGAACAGTAAGATCACAGATTATCTCGTGAAGGTCAATGAGATCGATCTTCCTCTGGCAGACGCGGAAAAGCTCGGCGGGCTCTTCCATGTGGTAAACGATATCGAACGGATCGGAGACCATGCGGAGAACCTTGCGGATTCTGCTTCAACCCGGATCCGGGATAATGTGGAGCTTAGCGATAAGGCGAAGCGGCAGCTTCGGGATATGATGAAGGATGTGATCACACTGTTTGAATATTCTCTTGATATGTTCACTAACAGCAACCAGCGTCATATGAAGGAAATCCTTGCGCTGGAGGATCAGATAGACGAGCAGGAGAGAAATCTTCAGAAAGTACACGTAAAGCGTCTTGCCAAGAATAAATGTACTCCTATGTCAGGTATGATCTTCTCGGATACGGTGTCAGGACTTGAGCGTGTGGCAGATCATGCGACGAATATAGCGTTTGCGATCATAGAACCGTTTGACAGCCGGGAAGAGGAGCGGATCGAAGACGAATTATAATTTTCTCTTTACATGAGGGAACACTTATGATATACTTTTTCAGTATGTAAGCCAGTGTTCGGTAATCGGATACTCCAGCCGTTACTTAATACTTGGCGGTTTCATATAGTTTAAAGGAGGATATTTACTATGATTTCAAAAGAGATGAAAGAAAAGATTGTGGCAGATTATGGAAGAACACCGGGAGATACAGGTTCACCGGAGGTTCAGGTAGCAATCCTTACGGCAAGGATCAATGATCTGACAGAGCATTTTAAGGCGAACCCGAAGGATCATCATTCAAGAAGAGGACTTCTTAAGATGGTTGGACAGAGAAGAGGACTTCTTGCATATCTGAAGAAGGTGGATATCGAGAGATATCGTACGCTGATTGAGAGATTAGGCTTAAGAAAATAACAGCGTCGTTAAGATGTATGCAGAGAAAGAAGTGTTTTGCGAAAAGGCACTTCTTTTTTTTGCGCAGTTGTGTTATAATGTTAAAGCTTGCGGATAAGTATGCATGTACCGAGACCACTGAAAAGCGTATTTTGCCGATAAAAGTATGTTTTTCAGTAGTTTCGGAAGCTCTTGTCCGCGACGGAAATTATAATAGTTCTGTAAAGAAAAGGAGAAGAATATGTACAAAAAGTTTGAAATGGAACTGGCAGGCAGGACGCTTCGTGTAGATGTGGATAGAGTTGCAAAGCAGGCGAATGGGGCGGTTCTTATGCATTACGGCGACACTACGGTTCTGTGTACGGCTACTGCATCGGAGAAGCCAAGAGAGGGGATCGATTTTTTCCCGCTCAGTGTGGAGTATAACGAGAGACTGTATTCGGTAGGAAAGATTCCGGGCGGCTTCAATAAGAGAGAAGGGAAGGCATCGGAGAATGCGGTTCTTACGGACCGTGTGATCGATCGTCCTATGAGACCGTTGTTTCCGAAGGATTACCGCAATGATGTGACATTGGAGAATCTGGTGCTGTCTGTAGATCAGGATTGTTCCCCGGAGCTTACTGCGATGCTTGGCGCTGCGATTGCTACGACGATTTCGGATATTCCTTTTGACGGACCCATCTCTACCACGCAGGTAGGGCTGGTTGACGGAGAATTTGTATATAATCCCACGGCGGCGCAGAAGGAGGCGTCTGATCTTGCGCTTACCGTTGCTTCTACGAGAGATAAGGTGATTATGATCGAGGCCGGCGCCAACGAAGTTCCGGAGCAGAAGATGATCGAGGCGATCTTTTCAGCGCATGAGCTCAATCAGGAAGTGATCGCGTTTATTGATACGATCGTAGCCGAGTGCGGCAAAGAGAAGCACACTTATGAAAGCTGCGCGGTGCCGGAGGAGTTATTTGCGGCAATCAAAGAGATCGTCCCGCCGGAGGCGATGGAAGAGGCGGTATTCACAGATGAAAAGCAGGTAAGGGAGGAGAATATCCGTCAGATCACTGAAAGGTTAGAAGAAGCTTTTGCTGAGAACGAAGAATGGCTTGCAGTTCTTTCAGAAGCTGTGTACCAGTATCAGAAGAAGACAGTCCGCAAGATGATCTTAAAGGATCACAAGCGTCCGGATGGAAGAGCGATTGATGAGATCCGTCCGCTGGCGGCAGAGGTGGATCTGATTCCGAGAGTTCACGGTTCTGCCATGTTTACCCGCGGACAGACGCAGATCTGTACGATTACGACGCTTGCGCCGCTTGCGGAGGCGCAGAGACTGGATGGACTTGATGAGGCAGAGACCTCTAAGAGATATATGCACCACTATAATTTCCCATCCTACTCCGTGGGTGAGACAAGACCTTCCAGAGGGCCGGGACGCCGTGAGATCGGTCATGGCGCTTTGGCGGAGCGTGCCCTTGTGCCGGTGCTGCCGAGCGAGACAGAATTCCCGTATGCGATCCGTACCGTATCGGAGACCTTTGAGTCCAACGGTTCTACTTCTCAGGCGAGCGTGTGCGCCTCTTCCATGTCACTGATGACGGCAGGTGTGCCGATCAAATCTGCGGTGGCAGGTATTTCCGCAGGTCTTGTGACCGGAGAGACCGACGATGATTATTTGGTGCTCACGGACATTCAGGGTCTGGAGGACTTTTTCGGAGATATGGACTTTAAGGTGGCTGGTACTCATAAGGGGATTACAGCCATTCAGATGGACATTAAGATCCACGGGCTTACAAGACCGATCATTGAAGAGGCGATTGCCGCTACGAAGAAAGCGAGAACCTACATTATTGATAAGATCATGAATCAGGCGATCGCAGAGCCGAGACCGGAGGTCGGCCCATATGCGCCGAAGATCATCCAGATGCAGATCGATCCGCAGAAGATCGGCGACGTTGTGGGACAGCGCGGCAAGACGATCAATTCGATCATTGAGCAGACAGGTGTTAAGATCGACATTACAGATGACGGCAGCGTATCCATCTGCGGAACAGATCAGGCTATGATGGATGAGGCGAGAAAGATCATCTATATTATCGTTACCGATTTTGAAGCAGGACAGGTTCTTGAAGGAAAGGTTGTCAGCATTAAGGAATTCGGAGCATTCATCGAGTTCGCTCCAGGCAAGGAGGGCATGATCCACATCTCCAAGATCTCAAAAGAAAGAGTCAACCATGTGGAAGACGTGCTGACTCTGGGTGATAAAGTAAAAGTTGTTTGTCTTGGCAAGGACAAGATGGGAAGATTTTCTTTCAGCATGAAAGATGTAGCAGAATAAAAAGAGAAAGACAAAGAAGCAGTTGAAAAGAGCTGCAAAACCAGCGATGACGGAAGTGATCAATCATTGGTTTTGCAGCTTTTTGTTATGGACAGTTTTTAGGCGCCGGCTGGATTGACAATCGTACAGATGGAATTTTTTGGAATAATTCGGGAGCATGGACATATATTGAGTTAAAGAGGTGGACAAATATGCAGGAAAACAGGATGATCAATCTATTGCCCGGAAGTATCCGCAGGATAGTAAAGGGGCAGATCACGGATATCGGAGATCTTCAGGAAATCCGTCTTAGGGCGGGGAAGCCGCTGATCTTTTTGTGCCGGGGCGAGGAATTTGTGCCGGAGAAAGAAAAGGGGCGGAAGTATATTGTATCGAAAGAAGAGATTGATGAGCTGATGGAGTACGTCAGCAGTTATTCTTTGTATGCGTTTGAGGAGGAGATGAAGCAGGGGTTTATCACGGTCGGGGGAGGCCACCGGGTAGGAATGGCGGGACAGGCGATCATAGAAAACGGAAAGGTTAAAAACCTTCGCTATATCACTTCTTTGAATGTCAGGATGTCCCATGAGATACCCGGCTGCGGGGACAAGGTATTTCCCTTTATCACCCGGCGCCGGCGTCCGCTGCACACGCTTCTTGTATCGCCGCCGGGATGTGGGAAGACAACGCTTCTTCGTGATCTGATACGGCAGATATCCGATGGAAATTCCTACACGAAGGCGATGACAGTGGGGGTAGTGGATGAACGTTCGGAGATAGCGGGCTGCTATCACGGGGTTCCTCAGAATGATCTGGGGATCCGTACGGATGTGATGGACGCATGCCCGAAGGCGGAGGGAATGCTCATGATGATCCGTTCTATGAGACCGCAGGTGCTCGCGGTAGATGAAATCGGCGGGGAAAAGGATGTACAGGCTATCTCTTATGCTATGCACTGCGGCTTAAAAATGCTTGCCACAGCCCATGGAGAATCTATGGAGGAGTTAAAGAGTAAACCAATATTTTCCCGCATGATAGAAGAAAAAAGGTTTGAACGGTATGTTTTCCTGAAAAACAAAGGTGAGATCGAGGATGTTTTTGACAGTGACGGGAGAGTGATGTGAGATGTTATTAAAATTATCCGGCTGTCTTTTGGTCATAGCAGCTACAACGCTTGGAGGAATGGTGTATGCAGGAAGCCTGAAGGAGCAGTACAGGCAGATCCGTTATCTGCAGAGGCTTATGTATATGATTGAGAGTGAGATCCGGTATGCTCATGCACATCTTGGCGAGATCTTCCTTCATGTATCCAGACGCGTACAGGAACCGTATAAGGGATGGCTTTTGGCTATGAGAAGGAAGATGGGACAACTGGATTCCGGCGCTTTTGAGACGATATGGGGACAGGCAGTTGAGGAAAATCTAAGGCACAGTGGTCTGCCGCAGCGGGAATTAGAAAGGCTTACACAGCTTGGAGGGCAGCTTGGAGTGATGGACTTGAACCTTCAGTTAAAGGTGCTGACGCTGTATCAGGAGCAGTTAAGCTTAAATATGGAGGAAGCGCGGGAGGGGATGCAAACAAAAGTAAGGCTGTGCCATTGTCTGGGAGTGATGAGCGGGCTTCTGGTGGCTGTACTGCTGCTGTAGGTGCATAAGGAAGCTGCGTCGGCTGCGCTCCTGCAGAAACGGCATCAGAGCAGGGAAGATTGGCAAGAAGGAGGCAGAGGATGAGTGTAAATATTATTTTTAAAATAGCGGCGGTTGGGATATTAGTATCGGTGCTCAGTCAGGTATTAAAGCACAGCGGCAGGGAGGAGCAGGCTTTTCTGACCAGTCTTGCGGGGCTCCTTCTCGTGTTGTTCTGGATCGTCCCCTATATCTATGACTTGTTTGAGGATATCAGACGGCTGTTTTCCCTGTGAGTATTGATGATAAAAGCGAAAGGCAGGCTGAGTTTTATGCGGTGCAGATAGGAGGAGATGTTACTTTGAGCATGGTCCAAGTGGGAATTATCGGAGTTGCAGGAGCGCTTCTGGCGGTACAGTTTAAAAGCGGAAAAGCAGAGTACGGGATTTATATCAGCATAGCGCTGAGCCTTTTGATCTTTTTCAGTATCATAAAGAATCTGGAAATGATCGTCAGGATAGTGCGGACCATAGGTGATTATATCAGCATGGATACGGTATATATCGGGACGCTGCTTAAAATGCTTGGGATTACATATATTGCGGAATTTTCTTCCAGCATATGCAAGGACGCGGGATATCAGACGATTGCCGGACAGATTGAGATCTTCGGGAAATTGGCGGTATTGGTGCTGAGTATGCCGATTCTTATGGCGCTGCTTGACACCGTGAAAGGCTTTTTGTTATGAGCGGGCGGGGAAGGGAATCTGACAAGGCGGGAAGAATCTTAGCCGTCTTTCTGGCTGTGTTTCTGACGGTATCTTTTTCCGGGCTTTTGGCGATGGTCTTTGCGGAAGCGCGAGTGGAGGCGCAGGAGAATCTGTCTTCTGAAGCTGAGCCTGCGGATTCACAGGGGATGGGAGATCTGATACTGGGAGAGTTTCATTATGAGGATGTGGACAAAGCGCTGGAGAGTATGTTCCCGAAGGAACAGATGGATTTTCGTGATACGGTTGCCGCCGTTATAAACGGAGAGCAGGGATATTCGGCGAAGGTGCTGTGGCAGTTAATCTCCGGGCAGTTTACCTATGCATTTTCAGTGAGCAGGGAAAATCTCATTCATATCCTGATCATCGCAGTGATCGCGGCAGTATTTCATAATTTTTCCACGGTTTTTAAAAGCCGTCAGATCTGCGAGATCAGTTTTTATATCCTGTATCTTTTGCTGATCGCTTTGTGCCTTCGTTCATTTCAGATGGTGATAGACTGGGTGAGCGCAGGAATTGAGAATCTGACAGGGTTCATGACAGTATTTTGCCCGGTTTATTTTCTGGCGGTTTCGATTGCGAAGGGGAGCGTGACAGCGGTTGCGTTTTATAATCTGGTGTTGTTTTTTATCTATGTGATCGAGCTTGTGATTGTATATTTTTTATTGCCTGTCATCCACATCTACATCATGGTAAAGGTACTTGATTTTCTGTCCTCGCAAGAATATCTGAGCAAATTCGCGGAGCTTATAGAGGTAGCCGTGTCATGGCTTTTAAAAACGCTTGTGGCCTGCGTGGTGGGACTGAATGTGATGCAGGGGATGATAAGCCCTGCCATTGATACCGTAAAAAGAAGCGCGGTTACGCGGACGGCGGAGGCAATACCGGGGGTAGGGGACGCCGTCGGAGGCGTGGCGGAGGTTGTGCTTGGGACGGCGGTGTTGGTGAAAAACGGAATCGGGACAGTCGGGATGGTTGTCTGTCTGGCTCTGTGCATTGTGCCGCTTGTGCAGATGGGCGCTGTCGCACTGATGTATAAGCTGGCGGCGGCTGTGATCCAGCCGGTCTCGGACAAGCGGATCGTGGGGTGTGTGGAGTGTGTCGGGGAAGGATGCCGGCTGCTGATGCGGGTGGTCTTCACGACAGGACTTTTATTCTTACTGACGATTGTTGTTGTTTCATTTGTGACAAGCAGTGTATAAGGAGGCAGGGGATGTTTCGGTATTTTTATGAATGGGCGCAGAATCTGGCGTTTTATATGGTTCTTGTAACAGTCGTGCTCCATGCGGTTCCAGATTCGGGTTATAAAAAATATATCCGTTTTTTTACGGGTATGGTGCTGATTCTCATGATCCTCACCCCCATTTTCAAAATCTTCGGGATGGACAGCCAGATCGTGAATTTTTACAAGAGCAGGGAGTACGAGGCGAAGCTTCAAGAAATCGAGGAGGCGACGGATTATCTGAAAGATATAGATTCGCCGGGAATGCTTGAGGAAACACTGAAAAATACAGGACCGCAGGAAACTTCGGAAGGGGACTATGCAAAAGGACAGGAAGGCAACAGTATTAAAGTGGAGGAGATTCAGATTGAAGGAAAAAAAGAAGCTGATTGATATGCTTAAGGGGCGGCGGATCAAGAAAGATCAGATTGTGATCTTGTTCCTTTTGGGGGTACTTCTGTTAGTCATTGCCTTGCCGGACGGGAACAGGGAGCAGGAAAATGAGATGGATGTTCAGACAGGGGATGAGAATGTCATAGCGTCAGGCAGTCGGTCAGAGGAGGAATATGTTTCTTACATGGAAAAGAATCTGGAACGGATCCTTGCCCAGATGAAAGGGGTGGGCGAGGTGACAGTCATGATTACGCTTAAGGAATCCGCGGAAAAGGTAGTAGAAAAGGATGTGTCGACCACAAGCGATACGGTGGACGAGGAAGACAGTCAGGGAGGCGTCAGGAAAACGGAGAATGACAGCCGCGGGGAGACAACGGTATACTTTGGGGACGGAGGATCCGGAGGGCTTCGTGGGAGCAGCTACGAGGGAGCAGGACAGAATCCGTACGTGAGCAAGGAACTTACTCCAAGGGTAGAGGGAGTGGTAGTCGTTGCCGGCGGCGGCGACGATGCGGTGGTAGTTAAGAATATAACTGAGTCTGTTCAGGCATTATTTGGAATAGACACGCATAAGATTAGAATAGTAAAGAAAGAATGAAATCGAAGCAAGAGGAGGAAATATGGTGAAAAAAATCTTTAAGAAGAATCAGGTGATCATTGCCGCGCTTGCAGTTATGATCGCGGCAGCAGGATATCTGAACTATTCGGGGCGGCTGTTCGGGGATAAAGAAAGTGCGCAGCAGATGAATGCGGAGCTTGCTAATCAGGAGCTTCTTGATATTTCGGAGGAAGACCTTGCAAGCGCATCCGGCGATATTAAAAGCCAGGACAGCGATACAGAAGGAAAAGAGGACGGTTCGGTAGACGGAACGCCCGGCGAGGCAGTGCTGACAAGCGGCGAGGCCAACGCAGTTGTCGCAGAGGCGAAAGTGACGAGGGAGCAGGTACGCGCGAAAAACAGAGAGACGCTCCAGCAGATCATTGATAATAAGGAGCTGAGTGATAAGCAGAAAAAAGATGCCGTGTCGCAGATGGTAAAGATGACGGAGTTGTCCGAAAAAGAGGCGGCGGCCGAGACGCTGCTCGCGTCAAAAGGCTTCAATGACGCGGTGGTGAGTATCGGCGATGAATCGGCGGATGTAGTCGTAAATGCCGCGGAGCTCACAGAAGCCAACCGTGCGCAGATTACGGACATCGTCACAAGAAAAACTGGCGTGACGGCGGAAAATGTAGTGATCAACCCGATCAGCGCGGAGGAGAAGTGATAGGCTTCTCCTTTTTTCAGGGGGTTGATCACATAGTCTGTTTCTTAAACATATTAAAATATTCCTGAGCTTTTTGAAGTGGAATATTAAGCTTCCTTTGCAGACGGTTCAGGATATCGTTCTCTGACAGGCCGAATTCAAAGCCCGAATCTATAATTTCCTAAGCCTTGCCCTCAGCTTTGCCTTTTGATTCACTTTCTTTTGCAATTTCCTCAAATAAAGTACACATACGTCCGTCTCCTTTCTCAAAAGCGTGGTAATCAATGTTACTGTCTGTGGCTCCGGCAACAGCCATAACTACAGATTTTATTGTCTCTGGAGGCTTCAATCGTCTCCGCATAATTCTTATGTTCCAGAATAGAAGATTCCTCTGTATCAATATCCGTTAACTCGTCCGGGCTGATGATCTGTTGGCCTTCAAATAAAACAGCATTGAAAAAATCAGCGAACCGTTCATTGTTGCGCCAGTAATTTTTTAAAATAGTATCCGGTTTTAGAGCCTGTGATTTTTGTGACATTTTCCTTACCCTTTCTTTTATTATTCAAAGTTAACTATAGGGATGATAGAATTGCAATAGAAATTCAAAATTGCATATGTAAGTGATAAAACAGGTGCGGATGTTCACAAGTGATTTTAGAATGGATGTGCTAAAAGAGCAGTGAAGACGCAATTGTGAAACTCAATGATTAACCGAGGTTATTGTGCAGCTTGTATATTCCATAAGCAGACTTTTGTTTACCGCCGGTACTTGGCTGCCGTATTTTGACGGCTATGTACCGCTGCGGTAAATTCGGAGCGAAAGCATGTCTGTGTTGGAATATACAAGCTGCACAATATGGTATTGGAAAATTAGAGTTACACAATTGCCTGATCTGTATGTCTGTGAAAGAAGTACATATGGCTGATTTGTTTGCTGATTTCTTAGGGGAAATAATTGAGGGTAGTACATCGTGAATAGATTTCCGATTGCATAGGCGAAAACGGAAAAAAATGTTCCAGAGATTGACAATTAATAGGGCAGACCGTCCGAAAACCTGCCTTGATATGATGCAGATGACTTGGGTAGATACATCCTGAGAGTTAGGATGATTTACATATAAAAATGCGTACCTTGCTACGAAAATAAAACTCGTAGCCAAGAACTGAACCTTGACAACAAATGTTTTCAACAATCATGGAAGCATCACGATAAAGCAGTCATATAAATGGCTGCCGTCAGTGAAATATTGGTATTACAAAAAATCAGGCTTGCGCTTCCACATGGTAGCCATGCTTCTCTAATTCACGTATGTATCGGGAAAGCTGTTTTTGTTCGCTGCTTTTACGTCTGGCTTCAAAACAGGATTCATCGAAAAGAGTGCCTTGCTTTAGCATGGTGTAAATAACAAGAAGTTTTCGTGCANCATCTTGCTACGAAAATAAAACTCGTAGCCAAGAACTGAACCTTGACAACAAATGTTTTCAACAATCATGGAAGCATCACGATAAAGCAGTCATATAAATGGCTGCCGTCAGTGAAATATTGGTATTACAAAAAATCAGGCTTGCGCTTCCACATGGTAGCCATGCTTCTCTAATTCACGTATGTATCGGGAAAGCTGTTTTTGTTCGCTGCTTTTACGTCTGGCTTCAAAACAGGATTCATCGAAAAGAGTGCCTTGCTTTAGCATGGTGTAAATAATTACAAGAAGTTTTCGTGCAAGGGCAATAATAGCTTTTTTAGCCCCTTTCTTCTGTTTGATTCTCCAATACCAGGCGGACAGATAGGTATTTCGTTTTCCCGCGATTATCCAGGCAATTTCACAAAGCATACTTTTTATGTAAGGATTGCCTTTCGTGACAGATGTGCTTTTCCGTTTCCCGGCGCTTTCATTATTGCCGGGGCACAGGCCTGCCCATGAACAGATATGCTCCGCGGTTTTGAACGGTTTCATATCAATGCCGATTTCAGCAATGATTGCGCAGGAAGCCGTTGTGCTGATTCCATAAATGCTGCTTAACTGCTCCACCTGCAAAGCAAATGGGGCCATGTCCGCCTCAAGACTCTTTTCGATTTCAACAAGATGTTCTTTTAAGGAGTCATAATGGTCCATAAGAATCTTCAGGAAGGCTTTTTGATGTTCTGACAGGGTTCCATTTACGGACATGAGGATTTCATCTATACGGTTTCTTGTCTTTGTTTTTAAGCAGGAATCCAAAGCAGACCGATCAATCTGTCCATGCTCAGTGAGATGCCGGATGATGTTCCTGCCGGAAGCGCCAAAAATATCAGAAATAAAAGAGGAAAGGCGAAAGCCAGAGCTTTGCAGGAACTTCTCAACTCTGTTTTTCTGGGATGTGATATCACGGATGACACTTTTACGGTAACGATTTAAGTCACGGAACTCCCGGATTCTTTTTTCGGGAATAAAGCTGCCATTCAAAAGCCCGGCACGTAACAGGGTGGAAATCCATTCAGAATCCCGCATGTCTGTTTTCTTGCCAGGGACATTCTTCATATGGCGTGCGTTTACAACCAGCAAGGTAATATCGCCGCCAAACGCTTCTTCCAGTATTTCGTAAATAGGCATCCAGTAAATACCTGTGCTTTCCATAGCGACATGATGGCAGTTTTGAGAAACGATCCAGTCCCGTAAAGCAATCATATCCGGGATTAATGTGGTAAACTCCCGGATTTCAGAGTTTGTCGGCTTACCCAAAGGACCAGTCAGGATACAGGCAACAATTTTATCTTTGTGGACATCCAGCCCGCAGGAAATTTCCAGAAGATCTTTCATACAGAGCATCTCCTTTGCAATAGAATGGGCAGGAGATTTGCCCGAGGTGATACGGACTTTGCTACTCGTGCTAACCATAAAAGGCGCGACAATATGCTGTGCTCAAGGGCAAAACATTTACGTTGAAAAACGGGGTGCAGATCCTCCAAGGTGCGTCCAAACTTAATCCTGCCTAAAACTATTATAAATCAAAACAGGAAGCTAAAACAGTAGTGGAGCCAGCCCCCTCCTATTTTCATTATAGGCTGTGATAACCCTTCATGATTCGTTGACAACTGAATAAAGTGTATAAAATCATGGCCGTAAGCCTATAGATGTAGTATAATAAAAATGTTGTAAATTCTACATTTTGAGGTAATTATGATGCATCATGTACAGGCTTTTGATAGAGACCAATTTATGATGACTACATGGGATTCCATGGTGGATCCAGAAAGTACGGCGAGGCTTATAGATGCTTTTGTAGACAGTCTTGATCTTTCTGATTATGGAGTGAAGGAACTGGCATCGGAGGGCAGACCTCCATACGACCCGAAGGGGCTTCTTAAACTGTATGTCTATGGAAGCGATAACGGAATCAAGTCTTCACGAAAGCTGGCTAAAAGTTGCAGGGTAAATGTGGAAGTAAAATGGATGCTTGGCGGAGTGGAGCCGGATTTCAGAACGATAGCGGATTTCAGAAAGGATAACATAGACAGCCTCAAAAAGATTTTCAATGAGTTTAATAAGAGGCTTACCGGAGCTGTGGAGTGGGGATTTACTTCGATAGACGGCAGCAAGTTTGCAGCATGTAATTCAAAGAATAACAACTTCACAAAAAATAAACTGGATGACAGGATTAAGTGGCTGAACGGACATATTGAGGAATACCTGCGGATATTGGATGATACTGACAGGCAGGAGGATTTTGAGGACAATCCGGAGTGGCTGACGAGAGAGGTTATTGAAGAGAAGCTGCAGGAAGCACGGGAACGCCTTAAAAAGTATGAGGGATATCAGAAGATCATGGAAGAAAACGGGCAGTCCCAGATGTCCTTGACTGATGCCGACGCAAAGCTGATGAAAAGCAAAAACGGCTTTGTGGTGGCTTATAATCCTCAGACCGCAGTCGATTCAGAAACACATCTCATAAGAGATTTCCAGATGACCAATCAGGTGACAGATCATGGATTGCTGGATTCCACACTTGAAGGAGTCAGGGAAGAATCCGAAGGGATTATAGAGACCGTGGCAGACAAAGGCTATGAAAGTGAAAAAGATATGGTAAAGAGCCTTGAAGATGGCATAATACCACACGTAATCACGGATGACGGAAAAGATGGATACGAATTGGAAATCTGGTACGAAGAGGCAGATGATATCAATGCGGAATCCACTGATGCCGAGGACTTGAAAAAAGCCCTTCATGCTGGAGTAATACCAGAGGCATATGAGGATGTCATAACTGATATTGAAGTTAAGGAAGTACGGAGAAAAGTCAGTGAGGAGGAGGCTAAAGTGTCTGTCGAATCCATTTATGGTACATCGGAAGAAATGATGGAAAGAGCAAAAGGAGGGTACTTTGTCAGGGATCCTGAGAGAAACCTTGTGTATTGTCCGAATGGTGAAATCCTACGTCAGAAATGCATCAAGAAAAACGGCAACATCCGATACGCGAACAAGAATGCCTGCCGTCATTGCCCTAACAGAAACAAATGTTATAAGGGCAAGAATGAGTGGAAGGAAATAGATTTCACGAAGGACTGTCTGGAGAAACCATGTAAGGACTGGCTAAAAACAGAAGGAAAGAAGCCGGATATCGGAGGAGCCAACAAAGGAAAATATCACTTTGAAACAAAGAAGGTGGTGAGATTTTTCTTGAAGCCGGATAGAAAGAAAACGGCAGAGAGGATGTGCTTATCGGAGCATCCCTTCGGAACAATTAAAAGAGCGATGGGATTTAGTTACTTTCTACTGAGAGGTTTAAAGAAAGTGACGGGGGAGTTTGCGCTTATGTGCCTGGGTTATAATATAAAACGGGCGAAAAAATTGCTGGGATTTGAAAAAATGCTGGAACTTATGGAAGTAGGAATCTGCTGATATAACAAAATATACACTTTATTCAGTTGCCAAGGTCAGATATTTATTTTGGAGAAATATATCTGGCATTTTTAATGCAAAAAATACGCTATAGCCCATTGGAAATCAGGGTTTTCAGACGGTCTGAGGGGGGGGGG
>VIQU02000040.1 GCA_010206225.2 Lachnospiraceae bacterium MD308
ATGTCCTATGGAGGTCCTATGGAGAACTGATGGATGACCTATCATCAGCCTGGCGTAGAACAGATGCCCCGGAAGAACCGGCAACAGATGATGGATACTGGGTCCACACACTGCGGATTGTATTTGAGGAACTTGAGACCTTAGGTCTGTCAAAACCGATACCAAAGCCAGCACCCCAAAAACGTGGCCGTAAACCCAAGCCCAAAGATCCGTCCGAGCAGAAGCCAAAGCGCCCACGTGGTCGCCCTAGAAAGAATTCATCCCAATCTGCCGATGCTCTATAGTCCGGCAGATTGGGAAAGTATTAATTGAGTAGAAAAGTTATTTGGGTTCAATATATTCAAGTAATGTTTTTTCAATAAAGTCAACAGTTTCCTGTAAACGCTTTATCTGATAACGATACCAATCCGATTCATTGAAACTATCATATTCAAATTTTGTGTAAACATATTTTGTGTAACGACCATTTTCATATTCTTTCCAGCCCTTTCGGACAAATTGTTTTGTGCATGTAAAAACATAGAAGAAAGTAGGGCTATATACAAAAATAAATGGTACTACATAGTCGGGCAAATTGCTATCCGAGGCCTTAAAGTGGATAGCAAAAACAGATGGAAGTTGATTTGCCACGGATTGATATGATACAGGAATATCCTTATAGCCTGAAAAAAGAGATTCCACCAGAGGACTTTGTTTTTTGACGGAGGTATACTCCACTTCAATAAACAAATTTTCCTTTTCCATCCTGCCATGTAACATTTTCACAAGACTGGTATCTTCATGGTATCTATGGTATTCATAAGGAAAATTTGTTTTGCACTCACATTCATAAAACTCATTCAAAAAGCTGTGTTCCAATTTCCAATTATTTAGAGCATCTTGAATTTTCTCAAGCATTGATTTCACATCACCATCATCCCGGCATTTACCTAAATACGCTTTAACAGCATCAATGTTCGACTGCGAATTATCGTTGATATCAGAAGTTTCTGGATGAAGGCTTTGTAAATACGCTAATACATTTGAGTTTTTTTCAAAAAACAACTCCGTGCCATCACACTGCGTGCTAAAATATGGAGTCTGTATGCCTCCTGCTGAATTGAAAATGTCACTCAAGTAATTTTGAATGTCTGTAAATTTTACGGCTGGTGCTGATATACTTTCAACGGCATCTATGATAGCTTTTGTAAATTTACTATAAAGATCCTCAGCATAAGATGATTGAGATTTTAATGACGAATATATGAAAATACAATTCTCAAATCCTTTTGCTTCAATGCACTTGAAATCGCCATCTATTTCATCAATGCCTTTTATGTAGGCAACCCCAGATTGGCAAGCATCAATGATTTTGACATATAGCTTAGGAGCACATTTTCGAATAATATCATCAAGTTCAGAGTTGTTGAGAGAAGTACTATTGATTTTACTTACATCGGTATCGCACAATGCATAATGCATACCCTGTTCATCCTGTTTTCCATGACCACTAAAATAAAACAAAACCTCACCAATATCTGTAGAATCTATGGGTAAAAAAGAAGATATTTCTTCTTGTATTTGATGCTTTGCCGCATTATTTGCTATTCGCAACACTTTATATTTTCCTGTTGCTGTTAGTAATCCCTCCATAAGATTGGCATCATTTTCACAAGATGGTAATGCGGAAGCATATTTATATTTATCAACACCAAGAATAATTGCATAGTTGCTCATATTTATTTCATCTCCTATCGAATGTATTAGCAAACCCTTCCAGAAAACCAATATTCCTGTGGGCTTCAATCAGTAAAACAGCCAATTCGTCATCCATCTGATACATATAACATCAAAGAGTATAAGGTAATGGATTTAATTCTTTTCTTCCAACTCTTGTAATTCTTCTATACTTTCAAGAAAATGACATTCCACAGGAGAAAGGATATCCTTCTGCTTTTTCCGATATTTCTCGTACTCTCCATGCGCCTTTTCAAGAGCCTGTTTATGTGTAACTCTTCCTTTTGTGGTTAAAATATCCCTTCTTGTCATTTTCAGATAGTCATCAATTGTTTCTAGCCAGTCTTTCATATACATGGGTTCTTGATTCAAGGCATGGACTTCCGCAATATCTAAATACGCCGTAACAATTTTATTTAGCGCATCTATTTCTTTTTCGCTTAAATAATTCTTTGCGATCTCTACATCAGAACGTTTAATTTCCTTTCCAGCCCACGCTGTTAATCCCATATTGTCCTTATCTGCATCTGCCCGCTGATAGATTACTTCTGCCGCCGTGTGCTTATGAGCCGCCCAGTGCATTTTATTTTGTACCTGCTTAAAAAATATAATTGAACTTTCTGCTTTTGGGTCATAATCAATACTTGTTGAATATATTTCCAGAACTTTTCTCCAAAATACTTTTTCAGAAGAACGAATATCACGGATACGAGCTAACAATTCATCAAAATAGTTTCCGCCTCCGAGATTCTTAAGCCGATCATCATCTAATGCGAACCCTTTTTTCATATATTCCTTCAAAATAGAAGTAGCCCATATTCTAAACTGTGTTCCTCTCAGGGATTTTACCCGATAACCAACGGAAATAATAACATCTAAATTATAGAAATCCACCTGATAGGTCTTGCCGTCAGAAGCAGTGTAGGCAAATTTTGCCCAAACTGCTTCTTTTTCCAATTCTCCTTCTTTAAAAATATTTCTTACATGTTTTCCAATTACGCTTTTATCCCGTTGAAATAATTCCGCCATTTGATCTATAGAAAGCCAAACTGTATCATGGTCAAATGTAACTTCTATTTTTATGACTCCATCTTCTGTAGTGTACATGATGATATTTGATTGCGTCATTATGTCCTCCAAATCTTAGATATTTATCGCTGCCTAAAGTTCAGGAATAAAGAGCCAATAATTTAATCTTATCGAATATTCCCTTAAAACGAACATTAATCTTATATCAAATGGGATGCAAGCGCAGTATACTTCCAAATACGATTCCTCATGTTGTCGTTTTCTTGAGTGACGATGCCATTCGAACTCAACAAGTGCAGGGCATTTGAGATTGAATTGAACGAACTTCCCAACTGTGTGGCGGCATGGGAAATGCTAGTTACAGGAAAAAGCTTAAGATAATTATATACACGCCAAGTACTTTTGGGTAGCAACTGTATATCTTCTAATTGTTTTATATCTTTTGCTACAATATCTTCATACTGTATCAGTAACTGAGCTGACCGTTTTGCAGTTTCATTTATAGCATTTACACAAAATTTGATCCACCGAATATAACCACCACTGTATTGAGTAGTTTGAAGCAAGTCGAAGTATTCATTCTTGTTGTGATACAAATACTCGGACAGACATATTAGCGGTCTTGCTTCTCCAACGATATTGCACAATATCGTTGGAACAATGATTCGTCCTACAATCCCGTTATATCTCTCAAATGGATGTATCATCTCAAACTGATAATGCACTAATGCAGCCTTAATTAACGGATCAGTGTCTTTGTCATTATATAGATAAGCAGAAATATCGGCCAGCGCTGGCAAAACTGCGTCAGGGGCTGTAGGGTTGTAAGATATAAGGTTCGTCCTGACACCCAATAAAAAAGTCTGTTTGTCCCTAATATCAATTGGCTTGCTAACTACATCACCATATAATGCAATTCCGCAAAGTTCACTTAGAACTGGAGCTGAAATTGTCCTATCTATCGCTTTCTTGTATGCCAGTTTGAGATTAGTAATTGATGCAATATCGTTTTTACCACTCCCGCGACTGGCAAGTACCTCGTGAAAAGTGAGAGTATCGTAATCAATCATTCGGGAATATGTGCATTCTTTTAATAGCATTAATTCGACGAACGCTTCTCTATTTGGGGCATACTTAAAAAGTCCCTTTAAAAATCCAATATTTCGATGAACTTCAATTAGCAAGGCAGATAGTTCATCGTCCATTTTATACATATCCCCATGCATCAGAGGACGTGGGGTAAATGTGTAATATTTAAAATTATTTATGCTACCATCAATATGTTCAATGTAATCTCCAGTATAAGGAATCATCTCATATACCTCAATAGTAAAAATCTATTTTCAGGATATCATTAATATTGAAATAAATGAAGTGCAATTTATTGAGTTTATTTCAAAAATCAAAGAAATAGTGCAATATAAATTCAAAAGCAAGTTTCATGACTTAGGCATACCCGTGCTACTGTTTTTTGGCTGTTTTTACTCTTTTTACATTATTCTTGCTACTGTTTTTACGATATTTGAGCTATTTTCCTGTGTTTATGGTTCAAATTATACCCAAATAGCTATTAAATGTGGTTTTGTCATCAGTTTCACCTATGTGGGTAGATTTCCGCTAAAATCATGTACCCTTTTTTGAAATCCGGTATTAATTCTTATTATTTTTTAAATGCGAAAAAACGAGGATAGTTAAGTCCTTGCCTTTTATTATAAATTATTTATTTTTTATTGCGGAAGACGATAATGGGTGTTCTTGCCCTTTCCTTCTTGGATAAGCAGACCGTTTTCAATCATTTTTTTTAGCAGCCGTCCGCATGATGACTGACCTATACCAAGCAGTATTTCTATTTCTTTTCTTGTAATAACCCCCCGTTGCTTTGTCAGAGCAATCACTTTTTCTTCTGGTGTGCTTTTCTCTGGATTTACTTGCATTTGCCTTGTGGGTTCAGGCATTGCATTCAGATTAGGGAGAATAATTTTAAATGCATTATCAGATGTTTCAATCTGCGGTGTCATTCCGGTTCCCTCATACGCTTCCATGATTTTTATAATTCCGGTTCCATAGGCTTCTATCAATTCTAAACGGTAAAATACATTTGCCAGTTTGAAGTTCCGACAGACGGAAATACCCATTGTTACATCTTTTAAGGACACGCCGCTTACCAGACCGCCAATAGAGGTAAATTCAAGTCTGTCTGCATAAAGGCTGATGAAAGTACTGGCGCGGAATGAATATTCACGATGCACAAGAAGATTCAAAAGAGCTTCCCTGACTGCTGTTTCCGGATAATCCCGTCTGTCAATACGATATAACTTATCAAAGGTTGAGTGTGTCTGATTACGGAAATCAATAAAATCATATGCTTCATCCATCTGCCGAAAGAGGGAGCCGGAGAATTCTCTCCGATCCTTAAATTCACTCTGCGTTGTACCTTGAAAAACAGCGGCTTTAATTGTATGCACACACTGATCCGAAAGCAGTAACCCCAAGTTTGTATAGACACCATCCTGTGTTACCATTCCCAATGTTTTCATTTGTGTGAGACCAAACTTTACATTTCGTTCAACAAATACTTTTTTTGCACTTTCAAAGGTTAAATTTTGTTCCAAAGACCGCATTTCTTCAAAATGATCTCCGTCAGTTTCCTTAATCATGCGACGGATTGCAGTATTTGTAGCCGGAACAGAGGAATAACCTTGACGGACATAAACGCCTTCAGGACGCAAGCCTTTTTTGGCTATATAATATGGTCGCTCTGTTCCCTGCTGAATATCGACTGTAACGATTTTCTTTCCATCTACCGTTACTGTTTCATAATGAAGAAACATCGTCAGATCCGGTTTAATTGCATCTCGAACCATATTGCTGATTTGCAAAGAAGTTTCGTCTGGGTTATCCAGTCCTGACACGGTTCCGTCGTCCTGAACGCCTATATACAGTTTTCCTCCCTCACAGTTTGCAAAAGCAATGACTTCTTTTTTTATATCCTCCACTACAATTGCTTTTAGTTCAACCGTTTCGCTTTCCTGAAAAATCATTTAACCGCCTCCTAATTTTATTCTACCCACATTCTACTTATTCTACTCATTCTTGTCAATTATTTTGTTAGAATGAGTAGAATGAATTAAAAATACAATAGAAAACGGAATAATACCCGGCTAACCATCTTGTTTTTGTCGTTAATGAAACAGCCTCCTTTATTCGATAATTTTCTCGTCATATTTCAACTTAGAAAAGGAATTGAATAAATGACGGCAAACGCGTGGATCCCTTGAAAATAAAGGCTTTTTCCGTTGGTCGTTATTATACCGTAACGGCATACATATGCTACGCTTTTGATGAAAAATAATGTCAATCAAAAAACGGTTGCCGTATCAATGGGATATGTAAAATCTATTGTAACAGTAGATACATATACGGATATGCAGGCAATTATCGAAGATTGTGAAGAAGAAATTCAAGAACTTATCGAAGATGTCCATCCATATGATAGTGCGAACGTACAGATGTTAAAAGAAATGTTTCAGGAAGAGGTTGATTTGCAGAAAGAAAAGGAAAGTATAGAGAAAGATAATGGCGGAATAAAAAAGTATGATTATTCCGATGTAGACGGATGATATTGACGAATGGTATTTGGGAGAAGGGCAGTGAATCATGCTATTTTATTGCCAGTTTTTATCGAATTTTCAAGGTGCAGCTGCGCTTATTCAAATGCGAAGTTTGAGTTATATTGTTATAAGAAATATGGAAGGAGAGACCATAAAATGAAACAGGTACTGATAATTACAAGTTCAATAGATGAAACAACTACATATATTGAAGAATACGACTGTGATACCGAACACAGAGTACAAGCGATAACAGACAGAATATAAAAAAATTAGCTTTAACTCTTGAAAAGAAAGGATTTGTCCGTTTGCTATTAGAGGGAATTAATTCTGTCCGTATTGTGCTAACCGATAAAGTAGGTCAATATGCCGAAGAAATATAATTTGATTGCCGCAAACCGATTTAAGGATTATTTAATAACTTCTATGCTACAATCGAATCACAAAGCGAAAGGAGCAGCGGAAATGTATTTACAAATACTGAAAAAAGACCTTAAGCGCAAAAGGGCGATGAACGTGATACTGCTGGTATTTATTATACTCGCATCGATGTTCATGTCCTCCGGCGTGAGCAACATCATCACCGTGACGACTGCGCTGGACAGCTATTTTGAAATGGCGGACGTGCCCGATTATTTTGCATTTAGCGAAAACAAATCCACCGATCAGGATATTTGCGGGACACTTGAAAACGCCTCTGCGATAGACGAGTTCCGTATCGAGGAGTTTGTCTCGATGTCCCAATCCAATATTACGCGAGTCGGCGAACCGCTTAACGCTTCCAACCTCAGTCAGAAATTAGTATTACAGAGCGACAGAGATAGGGGGATAAATTATTTTCTGGACGACGAAAGTATTCTTAAAAGCGTGCCGAAAGGGAAAATTTACGCTACTCGTTTCATAGAGAAAAACATGGGACTTAAGGTAGGCGACAAAATTACTGTCGAAATAGAGGGCGTAAGCCGCGAATTTACCTTTGCGGGTAGTTTCAGGGACGCTGTCTGCGGCACGGAATTGATGGGCATTAAAAGGTTTATCCTGAACGGCGAGGACTTTGACGAATATATGTCCGATGAGACGATAAAAAATACGTATGGCGGAAAATTCTTATACATACACACCGCCGACCTTGACAGAACCCTGTCCCAGATCGCGGATCTATCCGATGGCTTTACCTTTTCGGGCGATGCAAAGATGCTGGATCAAGCCTATATTTTTGATATGATAATCATGAGTTTTATCCTTGCAATAAGCCTTATTCTTATCATCATATCCTTTGTGGTGCTACGGTTCACCATAACCTTTACCATCTCCGAGGAGTTCTGCGAGATAGGTGTTATGAAAGCAATGGGCATACGCAACATAAAAATTCGGGGACTGTACCTTACAAAATACGCCGCTATTTCCATTGTCGGCGCAGCACTTGGCCTGATACTCAGCTACCCGTTTGGGAAAATGCTTATCAATCGTTCCACGGAGTTTATTATAATAGACAGCGGCAGTAACGCTTTTGTCAATATTGGCTGCGCGGTTCTGGTAGCGGCTGTCATTCTCCTGTTCTGTCTCGGCTGCACGGGCAGGGTGAGCAAAATGTCTCCGATCGACGCTGTAAGAAACGGGCAGACAGGGGAACGCTTCCGCAAAAAAAACGTTATGAGCCTTGGAAGATCGCGGCTTGGCGGGGCGGCTTTCCTTGCCGCAAACGATATTGTAAGCAGTCCCAAACGCTACGCTGTCATTATCTTTACGTTTTTTCTGTGTATGTCGCTGCTGATAATACTTTCCAATGCTACGGCATCTCTTAAAAGCGGAAAGTTGGTGAAATATTTCGGTATGGCGGACTGCCACGTCGTTACGGACATCGGCGACGAAGCTATGAAATTTATGACCGGGGACGGACATGAAAAGGTTAAAAAATATATTGAGGATATGGAGCAGACCCTTGCAAAAAACGGTATGTCCGCGGAATGTATGACGGAATATTATATTTTTTCGATGATAAGACACAGTGAATATGAAAACAAGGCAGCTATACTTCAGGGTACGGGAACAACAATGGATATGTACGAATATTTAGAGGGTACTCCTCCCCAAAACAGCGGCGAAATTGCAGTGACGACCCTTTTGGCAAAAAAGCTGGATGCAGATATAGGCGATACTGTTACCATGTCCTACCCAACGGGCGAAACGGCGGAGTTCATCATAACCGCTCTGTATCAGTCAATGGTTAATCAGGGTATTTCCGTGAGGGCTTATACCGACTGCGATATAAACTATCTCGCAGCAAGCGGTTCCCCTGGTACACAGATAAAATTTACCGACGACCCCGACGATGAGGAAGTATTACGCAGAATGGAAAAGATCAAGGAGCTTTACCCTGAATTTTCAAGCGTTAAAACAGCAGGCGAAACTGTAAATGATACCACTGGAGTCGGCGATGCCATAGACGCGGTGAAAAAAATGTCCGCCATCCTTATGGTAATTTTAGCCGCGCTTATCACCGTGCTTATGGCGCGTTCCTTTATCGCGGAGGAGCTGGCGGAGATCGCCCTCATGAAAGCCATAGGCATAAGGAACACCAAGATATACGGACAGTACACGTTAAGATTTTTTATTACGGCAGCGGCGGCTGTCCTTATTGCGGAGCTTTTGGGTATGCCCCTTACAAAGCTTTGCTTCGACCCTATTTTCAGATCAATGGGTCTTGAAATGGGCGTAGAATATATGCAAAACCTTGTGGAGATATACGCAGTATTCCCCGCTATCGTCCTTACCGCCACAGCCATAAGCGCGTTTTTGACCTCTCTGTACACAAGAAAAATCAAATCCTCCGATACGGCAAGTATTGAATAATGAAAGGAAGAAGCAATTATGAATATTCTCGAAGTAAAAGACCTTTGCAAAACGTATATCGTAAACAAGCGGCAGAACAACGTACTGAAAAACATAAATTTTGCGATTGGCGAAGGAGAAATGGTCGCTGTTATGGGACCGTCTGGCTCTGGAAAATCCACGTTACTGTACGCAGTTTCGGGCATGGATGATGTTACCGCAGGAGATGTGAATTTCTGTGAAAAAAATATTGCAGGGATGGGCGAAAGAGAACTTGCAGACCTGCGCCTTGACGAAATGGGTTTTATCTTTCAGCAAATGTATATGCTGAAAAACCTCACCATATTGGATAATATCATACTTCCCGCAACGCAATCCAAAAAGCTTCGTGAACCCCGCAAGGAAACGGTGCGGCGCGGTCAGAATTTAATGCGCAGGCTCGGCATTATCGACATTGCCGACAACGACATCAACGAGGTTTCGGGCGGTCAGCTTCAGCGGGCATGTATCTGCCGCAGTATGATAAACGACCCGAAAATGATTTTTGCCGACGAGCCGACAGGAGCTTTGAACCGCGCTTCCTCCGACGAGGTAATGGAAGAGCTTGTAAAATTAAATTCTGAGGGAACAACAATCATGCTTGTTACTCACGATGTTAAGGTCGCGGCAAAATGTACAAGGGTCATGTACATTGTTGATGGGAACATAAAGGGAGAGTACGACTTAAGCGACTGTTCCACGCAGATGAGAGAACGGGAGCGTGCATTGAATAACTGGCTTCTGGAATTAGGGTGGTAGTATGGATATTCTTATTGTTGAGGACAACAAGGAGCTTGCTGATCTGCTGTGTGATTTTCTCCGCACGGAAAATTATACGGTATCGGCGGTTCAAACAGCCGAAAAAGCCTTGCTGCTGTACGAACGATACGGCGCAAGGCTTGTCGTGCTTGATATCATGCTGCCCGATAGGGACGGATTTTATGTTCTGGAAAAAATCCGCAGGTCAAGCAATACGCCCATACTGATTGTAAGTGCGAAAACGGAAAAAGAAGACAAGCTGAACGGACTGAATCTCGGCGCAGACGACTATATAGAAAAGCCATATGATATTGATATTATGCTCGCAAAAATAAGAGGGATTTTTAAGAGACAATACGCTCTTGATGAAATTACCAACGGCAATATACGCATAAATAAGGCGAGCCGTGTCGTTTACAAAAATGAAAAAAAACTTGAAATGACCACGAAGGAATTTGAGCTGCTTCTGCTTTTAATGGAGAATAAGGGCAGGGCTTTAAGCAAGGAATACATTTTTGAACAGATCTGGGGCAGCGACAGCTTTTCAGAACAACAGACACTGACGGTACACATAAAATGGCTGCGGCAGAAAATAGAGGACTCCCCCAAAAATCCTAAAAAAATAGTTACTGTATGGGGGGTGGGTTATAAATATGAAAGCGTTTAACGGAATTTTATCGGTAGTTGTGGTTGCCGTGATCTTATTGTTTGCTGTCGTGAATCTGATTCTCGCTGCCGACAAAACCAACGACGGCAGACCATACCGTGTAGAGATAAGCCGCCTTGTTCGAGAAATAGAAGCGAATGGTTCTGCCGACATTTCCGAATGTGAGTATGTAACAAATATTGAGCGATACGGAGAAAAATTTTACAGCACGGACAGCGACTATGTTATTTGTGCAATAAACGGAGAACTTTATCGTTTTGATTACAATACAAATGGCTGCTCCGAAAAAACGCAGCTTACAGGAATTGTAAATGCCGTTCTCGTTGTTATGGCGATTTTAATCATAACGGTTTTACTTTATATAAAATTCGCAATTCTTATGCCCTTTGAACGTCTGAGCGGTATCCCTTACGAGCTTTCAAAGGGTAATCTCGCCGCGCCGATAAAGGAAACGAAAAACCGTTTTTTCGGAAAATTTCTTTGGGGGATTGATATTCTCCGTGAAAATATAGAACAGCAAAAGCAGCGCGAACTGGAAATGCAGAAAGAAAAGAAAACACTGCTGCTATCGCTCTCGCATGATATTAAAACGCCGCTTTCCGCTATAAAATTGTACTCGGCAGCACTGTCGAAAAATTTGTATTCGGACGCGGAAAAGCAGCACAAAATCGCTGAAAACATCAACGAAAAAGCGGACGAGATCGAGGGCTATGTCTCACAGATTATAACGGCTTCAAGAGAAGATTTCTTCAGCCTTGAAGTGAATATGGGCGAGTTTTATCTTTCGGAACTTGTTGAAAAAATCGCGGGATATTATAGGGAAAAACTGGCACTTATCAAAACAGATTTTATTATCGGAAAATATAAAAACTGTCTGCTATCGGGGGATTTGAGCAGGAGCGTTGAAGTGATGCAAAACATTATGGAAAATGCCCTCAAATACGGCGATGGCAGCCGTGTGGAATTGATTTTCCCAGAAGACGATGAATGCGTCCAAATTGCGGTCATGAACGGCGGTTGTACGCTTGTGAAGGACGATTTGCCGCATATTTTCGAGAGCTTTTGGCGCGGATCAAATGCGGGAAACATTGGTGGTAACGGGCTGGGGCTTTACATTTGCAGACAGCTCATGCGCAAAATGAATGGCGAAATTTTTGCGAAGATCGACGATGACATCATCACTGTCACCGCAGTTTTCGCAAGAGCTTAAATGGTTGAAGATTGAAAAAGCCATGCAAAGAATATGTAAATATATGCGAATCAATCACACAAGAGAAATAGCTTATTATTCGAAAATAATAGAGAGGTATTTGAAAAATGAAATTAGAATGGATATGTTGCCACAAACAGGACAGCGTATCCATTCTGCATCTTGCATAAGTCAATCCTTTCATTCTTTAATATCTGGGAAAAAGATATGAATGCTTAATCTGTTGTTTTCGTATATTGCGGATATAGTTCCTTTCATTTGTTCAACAAGTGTTTTAGAAATTGTCAATCCTAAACCTGTTGATTTTCTGGCAGCTTCTACAGTATAAAAACGGTCAAACAATCTTCCTACTTGTATCTCGTCTAATCCAGAAGCCATATTAGAAAAGACAATCTCTCCATTCTCTGACAGAACAATCTTCAAATCTCCATCACTGTATTTTATAACATTGCTTATCAGATTGGAAAATACACGGGATAATGCGGAACGGTCAAGCATCCGCATTACTTTTATTTCAGATATTTGTATGTCTGGCACGATATTTCGTTCGGTTAAAACCGTATAAAATGCTGCAATACTTTCTTCCAATACCGTATTGATAATTACCTGTTCTTTGGTTATATTGTCTTTTGTTGAAATGATAACAGAGTACCTAAAAAGTTCCTCTGAAAGCTGTGTCAAAATATTCACACGGTCTTTCATAATTTCGATATATCGATTTACGGATTCAGACTTTTCTTCCTGCTCTAACAATTCCAAGTAACCGCTGAGAGCCGTAAGCGGTGTCCGTAAATCATGTGAAATATTCGTGACTGCATGTTTCAACTCCAAATCGCCTTGCTGGAATCGGCGGCGTTCCGTACGGAGTTTGCGAAGCTGTCCGTTGATAGTATTCGCTAAACGACGCACATTCTTGTCGCTGCTGGAAATATCAATCAAAATATTCGTATCGGTTACGAGTCTATCGGCAAAAGCAATTTCAATTTCCTTTACTGACTTTTGTAAAATATGTATTTTTACTAATAAGACAATGATAATTGCAATCAAAATGCCAATAGATACCCATAACCATATTTCCATAACATACTCCTATTTTAAATCTTTTTTCTTAAAACCAATTAATCCTATGCCTGTAGTTGATAAAATAATGATAAATGAATAGAGAGGTAACAATGGCAAATTTGCAGCTTCCAATGATATACATTGAATTACCTGTCCACCGGGAATAAAATCGTAAATAAACTGAACTGTTTTCCGTTCTCCCTCATTCAAATAATGCGGATTTGGTATTTCTTCATATTCTTGTCCGTTTTCAGTCACAACCAAACCCATATTCATTTCAGGTTCGTTTAACATTTTATTTAATTGCCCTCCCACAAATAGAAGCAAAAAGGCGAAAAGAATACATATAACGGCAGTTGTCGCCTTGCTATGATTTAACATCGAAATCAAAGTATAAATAGATGAAAATGCAATAGCAAGCAGAAATGCTGTCAATACAAATAACATAACTATTTTTGTAGCCATATTAAAAAAGCCAAGCAGAGGAATGCCAATACAAAGATAAGGAACAAAGAATACGATACACATAATAAGGCTCACAACTGCGCACGTAACAAAATTTGCCAAATAAATTGCGTTTCGATTTTGCCCAACGATTACTTTGTTTCGGATAGTCCCATCGCTGTATTCTGTACCAATAAACAGACTGCAAAATACCGCCATTATAATGCCAATAAACAAGACGCATCCCAAAAATGCATTATCTATCGGATTGATTGTGCCTGTATGTTTCATATCCATGTATCGCATGACAGGGAAAAATATGCCTGCCGCAAACATAAAAGCTAAGCTAATCCAAAAAACTTTGTCCTTTTTCAACCGCATAAAATTTGCGGATAACACTTTAGTCATTCTCTTTCCCTCCTACCAAACCGACATAATAGCTTTCCAAACTTTCATCCCTTTCCTGCATGGAAATCACTTCACAATTTTCTTTTGCTAAAGCGAGTGTTAATTTGGAAACATTGATTCTGGCATACACATCAGCCGTCTTGTCAGAAACAATGGTGTATTCAACATTCATTCCGTCTAACACACGAGAGAGTGTCCGGGTATTCGTCACTTCAAGGCGAATACACTTGCGGCAGACAGTATCCAGCTCTTTGGCACTAATTTCTTTTACAATCTGCCCTTTATCAATAAATCCATAATGCGTTGCGAGTCTGGATAATTCGTCAAGGATATGACTGGAAATCAATACAGTAATCTGCTGTTCCCGATTGAGTTTTAAGATTAACTCCCTCATTTCGATAATTCCCTGCGGGTCAAGGCCATTGACAGGCTCGTCCAAAACCAAAAAATCAGGGTCACCGACTAATGCGATAGCAATACCCAATCGTTGCCGCATACCAAGAGAGAAATTTTTGGCTTTCTTCTTTCCTGTATACTCCAATCGAACCAGCTTTAAAATATCCGCCAATCCATCGTAAGATGGAAGTCCCAGAACACGATACTGCTGTTTCAGATTATCCTCAGCTGTCATATCAAGATAAATCGAGGGCGTTTCCACAACAGCCCCCATCCGTCTGCGTGCTTTTAAAATCTCCTTATCTGTGCTTTTTGTTCCATATAGCGTGTATTCGCCAGATGTAGGCTCTTGCAAGCCGCAAATCAGACGGATAAGTGTTGTCTTGCCAGCACCATTTTTCCCTACAAAGCCATAGATTGCTCCTTTGGGAACATTCATAGATAGTCCGTTTAATGCTTTGTAATCTTTGTACTTTTTACACAAAGCATTTGTTTTAAGAACATAATCCATAAAAGCATAACCTCCTTGTTTCGTGTACTGGCATTATATCTGTAATTGGTAAAGAAAACAGTAAAGAGAACAGTAAAGAAATCGTAAAGATTTATTCTGCCCTCATTTTAAAGCCAATTCCCCAGACCGCTTCAATATAATCTTTGTTATTTTCCTCTCGAAGTTTTTTCCTCAAATTGCTAATATGCATTTTCAGAGAACTTTCCGTACAATCTGGCGTGTCTGTGCTGATACGGTCTAACAACAGTGATTTTGTAACAACCTGCGTGGGATTTTGCATAAGCAGTTTCAAAATGGCATATTCTGTCCTTGTCAATTTTATTTCCGTATTACAGATTTTTGCAATATGGGTATTGGTATTGAGTACAATATCTGCAAATGTCAATTCTGAAGAAACAAGCACACTTTCCGAATTTCTGAGATGTACGGAAATTCTGGCTAAAAGTTCCTTCATGTTAAACGGCTTCGTCACATAATCAACCGCACCGCCAAGCAGCACATCAACTTTATTATCAATATCAACTTTGGCGCTCACCACAATAATAGGGATTCCCTTTATTTGGGGAAGCACATCTTCTCCATTCAGTCCCGGCAGCATTAAATCTAATAATACAAGGTCTGGCTTTGACTTTGATAAAACGAATAATGCCTCTGTTCCAGAATAAGCACGGAAGATTTGATACCCTTCTTTGGAAAGCGTTTCTTCAAGCACATTTCCAATATGGATGTCGTCATCAATAATTAAAATTCTTTTCATAGCGGGTCAACTCCATCTTGTTTTTTGTTTTCTTTATATCTGCCATCAGCAGGTTTCTTCGCTGTTTTAGGAATAAGCCATACACGGTTAATGTTTATAACACCCTCAATCCGCTTTTCTTTGCAAAGTCTTTGCACCCGCCGTACCGATATATCCCAATGCTCTGATGCTTCCTGTGCCGTCATATACTCAAACATTTCTGTCCTCCTAAATGGTACTGTTTTTATTATATCCGTTTGAACGAATAATATCAACTCACAAAATATGAACTTTCATCTAAGCAAACACCATTCCTGATATCTTCTCTACGAGAAAGGGGGCATTGCAAAATAGATGAGTAATCATCTTGGAGCAGCGCTCCATTTTTGTGTTCAAAAACAGAAAACGGACTCCGAAGAGTCCGCAATCCATGGTATAATTAGATATGACTAAATATCTCAAATACCATAAAAATTATACCGAATTCGGCGAGACTTATCAACTGGTTTTGCCATTAAGTTTGGAAGGTTTGGTTCCTGATGATGATTCTGTCCGACTGCTGAGCCACGAACTGGAGGAATTGGATTACACATTGTTGTATCAGGCTTACTCTGCCAAAGGCAGAAATCCGGCAGTAGACCCTAAGACCATGCTCAAGATTCTTTCGTACCGGCTTCCTTGCAGAAGCCTGTGAAGATCTTTTTTATCAGATGGTAAGCCGGCTCAAAAAAGCAGGTGAACTTTCTAAGGAAACCGAAAAAGCAAAAATCAGAAGTATTATGAACTATTCCACGGATTTTTGGAACGCCAAAGGGTGTATGATTGGCATACGACAAGTTTTCAAGGAAGAAATAATTACTGTAAAACCGACCCGGATGCGACCTTCATGCACATGAAGGATGACCATATGCGGAATGCCCAACTGAAGCCGGGATATAACGTTCAAATAGCGGTGAATAGTGAGGATATCGTAGCGACAGATATTTTTCAGGACAGAAATGATGTATGGACATTGATTCCATTTCTGAAAATGATGGAAGAAAAACTGGAGTTTCGCTATCCCAGTGTGACAGCGGATTCCGGTTACGAAAGCGAAGAAGCTTACAGTTACCTGAGAGAGAAGCAGCAAACACCATATATCAAACCACAGACATATGAAAAGTGGAAGACGGTCTATGAATGTGAGGATTGTACGGGATGCGCTTACAAAGAAAAATGTACCAGGGCAAAAGGGAATAAACGGCTGTATGTTTCAAAAAGTTTTCTGGAAAAGCGGCAGGAATCTTACGCAAACTTTAAGGGCAGTAGGCAGATATCTGTTGGAAGATTAACACGTATCTGTCGAAAATAGACTTTGACGGGCTTCGGGCAATCAATGAAGATATTGTGGCATGGATACAGATTTCGGGAATAGGGGTGGATTACCCGGTGGTGCAGGGAAAGGATGATGAGCATTATCTTCATTATATTTTTGGTGGAAAGGTGAATAAAGCAGGCAGTATTTTTTTGGATTACCGGAACCTGGCGGATTTTATCTTGTTGTTTTACTTTTTAAAATGGAATAAAAAACACAATATATAGTATAAAAGACATTGACACAGACTATATCTTGTGCTATCCTTATGGTGAATTAAATGTTTGCTGGTTCCGGATAGGAAACAGGAAGTTTTAATTTTTGTTCCGGTTACATTTGCCGGGAGATAACTTTTAAGCGCAGGGCGCTTCAGAAAAACGGGCACAGATATCTTATATGTTAGAAAGACGCAAAAAGCAGAGAATTCTTTTTGTGTCTTTTTTTTGTATGGGATATACGGGAAAGGCTGTAAAGGTCAGGCTTTTCCGCCATGCCCGCAGGAAGAAAGGAGGTACACGAATGAAACGATACGAAAGGAAAGAAGGAGGAAAAGTATGCAGACGGTGGAAGTGAAGTGGGATGACATTAACAAGCTGGATCTTTGGATGCTCCAGAACATGGGGGAGGACGGCTATCTTTTTGAGGTGAATGACGGCAGGATACGGAACATCCTGATGTCTGCCGCATGCGCGGCTTAGGAAGATCCCCCGGAAAGGAGTGCTATGTATTATTACGATGATTTTGGAAAAGCATTTAAAACAGAGCTTGATTTCCATGAATATCTGGATGAGATTGACGGGCGGGCACAGTGGCTTCGTATACCGGTAAAGAAGTTAAGGGTGCTGACTATGGCAGAAGCACCGGATGCCTTAAAGGAAACGCCGGGGATGGGTGATGTACTGGCAGATACGAAGAAGCATACCGGGCTGCTCTTACAGTGCCCCCAGGGAGTCTTCCCCGTTGGTACAACTGCAGTCGACACATTAAAGGATCGGGCAAGGGTGAAGGGAACCGCACTTTTGGAAGTGAAAACGGCGGTGCTTTCCGACATCTTAAATGAATGCCTGAAGGTGGCAAAGGGAAATGCGCTGCTTCGGATCTCGGAAGGAAAGGGCAGGGGCGTACTGTCCGGGGATGAGGCAGACTATGCGATCATCTCCATGCCGGAGCTCTTTATGATTGCGTCGGCTTATATCAGTGCAGGGCAGGACGCTTTGTTCTGCCATGGATATGCAGACCACTATCTGGCGCAGATTACCTGGCAGATGAGCAGCAGTGATCTGACGAAGACGTATGGGGAGCTGATGGAGGAGCATGGGAAAAAGCCTTTTGGAGAGATCCGGGTATTCATCCGTGTGGTCAGTTCAGACGTAGGCGCATCCGGGGCGAATATTTTCTATTCCATGATGGACGGGAACCATACCATCATCTTAGGGGAAGCATTAAGGATTAAGCACCAGTACAAGCGGGGTCTGGAGGAATTTACCTGCAACATGGAATCTTTATTCCAGTATTATAAGCAGAAACTAAAGGACATTGGGCGTCTCTGTGATATCCAGATCCGTTATCCGGCAAATACGTTATCAGAGCTCATGAAGAAGCAGAATTTTGGCAAAAAGCTGATTGCCGAGACGGTGGAACGATTCAAGGCGGCATTCGGGGAGGAACCCTGCAGTGCATATGAGGTTTACTGTGGGCTGTGCGAATCCCTTTTCTTTGCAAAGAAGCATGACAGCAGTACGGCAAGCATGATGAAGTTAGAGGAAAAGATTGCAAGGTGTATCGCAGCGCGTTGGCATGATTACGATATTCCGGGAGCGCTGTCATGAAGTGGCTCACGAAAGCGGATTTGGCCATGCTGCCGGCATGGGTAGGGCAGAATGACTGTACCGTTTCTCTTTTTGAGTGGCTGACGGAAGAGCATCTTTCTCCTTTGAAATGCGGAGACTGCTTTCTGATAAAAGTGAAGCAGAGGAAGGATTATTTCCTCTACATCGGCCGTGGCAGAGGGAAACTGCTTCCTATGGAGGAAAGCCTGGAATTTTCAGGCATCTTCCGGTGGAAGGACTGCGGGCTGTATGACCTGAAGGAACCTTTGCGGAAACTGCTGGGGATTCCGGAGCAGCTCCGGTTCCCGGAGAAGGCAGAGGCTCTTAAGGAGGCAGAAGCGATTGCCAGCCAGAAGGCCATTGTGCTCACTGGACGCGACTGGGGAGCCATCCTTGCAGAGGTTCGCTGTGAAAAGGAGCAGATGATCCCGAAGATTACCCGGAGTGAGATTAGAAAGCTAGCGGAAGAGTATTATGAAGCCGGAAAGACAGCCGGAGAGATCTGCTTTTGCCCGGAGGTTCCGGTTGCACAGTATTTTTCGGAGCATTGCTACCTTCTATTTCTGGACAACAAGGAATGGGTGGCCGCAAGGATTGCAAGGCAATGGGTACTGGAGAATGCAGCTTATATTTCCAGACAGCGAATCTGGTATGGATGTGTCCGGAATGAATTCATGGAGATCAAAAAAGCAGCCGAAAGGCAGAAACAAGGAAAACAAACAGATAGAACAGGAGGAAACGAATGATGGGAAAATATCAGTATATGAATCTGGAACAGAAGCTTGCGAAGATCAGAAAAAAGATGCCGCTGCTTTTGAAGAAAAACCACAATGACGAGGAAAACTATGATTTCGCCACACTGGACGATATCTATGAAAGCCTGACGCCGGCGCTCAATCAATACGGGGGTAATTTTGATATCGTAAAAGAGACGCCGGGGCAGTATGATGCTGGCGGAAATCCGGTTTATATGTCACTGGATAAAGACGGTTACTGGCGGTAGAGTCGGATCTGGAACTTAGCTGGACTAATATTGACAATCCAAAGGAAGTAAACCATGTGGTGATGCATATCGTGGGAACCCATGAAATCCCGGATAAGGCGCATGGCACGGCTCTGACGTATGGGCTTAAATATTATTTCCGGAATAAATTCTGCATGCGCCAGCTCGGCAGCGTGCAGGAGGATCCGGACGGCATGGAGTATGGTACGGAGGAGGGTGATGCCGATGCTGAAAGAAATTCTTCTTCCCGGAACGAAAATGGGAAGGGGAGCATGATGGTAACTTCCAAGCCGGAGCGGGAAAGCGGAAAGGAACGGCAGCGTGCAGCAAAACCGGAAAGGAATCAGATCTCCGGCAATGCCATCCCGGAACCGAAGGGAGCAGCAGGGGAGAAAGAAATCCGAAAACCGGCAGAACCGGATAAATTGGAACCAGATGCCAGAAAAGATGAGGGAAGGGCGCCGGAACAAGGCGGCGCGGACAGGAAGGAATCCATGCAGGGAGCTGAAAGAGTCAACCCTTCTGTAAAAGATCAGGAGTCTGAACAGAAAAATCTGCAGGCGGAAGACGGCAAACCAGCAGATCAGCAGAGGAAAACGGGAAATCAGCAGGCAAAAGCAGATAAGCAGCCGGAAGAAACAAAAGACAGCTTTCATACAGCCAGTGAAGGGGAGGTCCCGTTTGAAGACGGCAGCTTCCTGGATGAGCTGGAGCAGGAGATGGAACAGCAGACGAAGGATGCGGATTCTGGCCTGGAAGCAGCCAAAAAGTATGTCTGCACCTTTGGGCTTTATAATGGGAAAACCCTTGGGGAAATGATGCATTCCGGGTTAAAGTGCAGGGAGGCTGTGAAGTGGATTGCCAACCGCTATAAAGGAACGGATCAGGGCATGGTAGCGGCTGCAAAGCTGCTCCTTGAGAACCAGGATCTGGTGGTAGAACAGCAGACAGCATAAGAATGAACAGACATGGTCCTTTTGCGGGGCCATGTTTTTTGTCACACAGTATGCAATAGGATTTGCAGGCGGCGGATCCTTGCAGATAGGAGTGAGGAAATGAAAGCAAAACCATTTACGATTACGGAGGTGGGCGCGCTGCTGGGCGTGCAAAAACTCCCTGGCGGAGACGAGGATTCCTACAATGTGGTCTGCCCCTTCTGCGGGGACGAACGGGGGAAATGCAATTTTATGGTAATAAAGAACGGCGAGCTTGTGAATGTCTACCATTGTTTCCACTGTGGGGCAGGCGGCAACATGCTGACTTTGTATGCAGAGCTGAATGGGATCTACGGGGCGAACCGTTACCAGAAGGCCTACTGGAGGATACAGGAAGAACTGCCCATGGGGATGCAGGAATATCAGATGCGGCAGAAAAAAGTGATGCAAAGAGAAAGACGGTGTAAGGAGAAACTGGCAGAGCCTGCAGATTATGAAAATCGGGATGCTGTTTACCGGGAAATGATGAAGCTGTTAACACTATCCCATCCCCACAAGGAAGATTTAAGGTGGCGCGGCCTTAAGGAGGATGAGATTTTGCGGATGGAGAGTCTGGGTTACAAAAGCACCTGCTCAGAAGATTCTGTGTCGATTGCAAGGAGGCTCATCAAGTCCGGCTGTAACCTGAAGGGTGTGCCGGGATTTTTTGTCAATCGGAATGGGAACTGGGAAATTGCTTTCTATCAGAAGAACAGAGGCTATCTCTGCCCGGTCTGGTCTGGGGAGGGTCTCCTGACGGCATTCCAGATCCGGCTTGACGTTTCTTACCAGAAACGGAAATATGTCTGGTTCAGCAGCGCGAATCTGAACAAAGGATGTTCACCGGGGAGCCCGGTCAGCCTTTCAGGGAATCCGGATGCACAAAGGGTGTTTGTGACGGAAGGGATTCTGAAGGCAGAAATCACACACCAGCGGACCGGGGAGACTTATATCGGGAATCCGGGAGTCATGAACTACAAGGAACTTCGGCAGATGCTGGTTCAGCTAAAGGAGCGCGGACTTCGGGAGGTGGTAGAAGCAAACGACATGGATAAGTTAATGCGCCTTGACTGCTGGGAGGATTATGGAACTGCATGCCGGACTTGCGGCGAGGTCGGAACGGAATGTCCGAAAAAGAAGGAAAAGCGGGAGCAGATCCGCAAAGGGTGCGTGAAGCTTTATGAAATCTGTGAGGAGCTTTCCTTAAGCTGCAGCCGTGCGGCGTGGGATATGGACGGAGAAGGCATGTGGCAGGAGCAGTATAAAGGGATTGATGACTGGGAGCTTCGGGAAGCGGAAGATTTCTGTGGAAAAGCTGCCGCTTAGTTGCTATAATGTATTTAAGCAGAATCTGAGGCAGAAAACAGTTTGAAAATGACGGAAGGAGCGTGGAAAGAGATGGAGATGAGAAAAAAGAAACTTCCGATTGGGATTGAAAATTTTGAAGAACTTAGGAAAGAAGATTTTTACTATATTGATAAAACCGGGCTGATTGTGGAATTACTCCATAATTGGGGAGCAGTGAACCTGTTTACCCGTCCCAGAAGATTTGGGAAAACGCTGAATATGAGTATGCTGGAACATTTTTTCTCTATGAATGGGGATAAACGTATTTTTGACGGGCTGGATATTTCAAAGGAAACTGCGCTCTGTGAGGAACATATGGGAAAATATCCGGTGATTTCCGTTTCCCTGAAAGGGATTGACGCGAGATCCTATGAGATCGCTTATCAAATGGCAGTTCAGGTTATCATGGAAGCGGCGGCAAAGTTCTACTTTCTTTTGGAAAGCGAAAAGCTGAATGAACATGATAAAGCAGCGTACAAAGACCTTTTGGATAAAAATATGAATGAAGGTACGCTCGGCAGCAGCTTAAGGCAGTTGTCGGGGATGCTGGAAAAACATTATGGTATAAAAGTGATCGTGTTGATCGATGAATATGATGTCCCATTGGCAAAAGCCCATTCGAACGGATACTATGACCAGATGATCTCCCTGGTCCGAAGCCTGCTTGGAGAGACGCTGAAGACGAACAACAGTCTGAAATTAGCGGTGTTGACCGGGTGTCTTAGGATTTCAAAGGAGAGTATCTTTACTGGGCTTAATAACCTGAAGGTGCTGACGATTGCAGATGAGCGCTTTGATGAATACTTCGGTTTTACGGACAAGGAAGTGAAAAACCTTTTGGAGTATTATGGGGTAATAGATCATTATAAGGAAGTAAAAAGATGGTATGACGGTTACCAGTTTGGAAATGTAGAGGTGTATTGTCCGTGGGATGTGCTGAACCATTGCGACAGGATCAGAAGCGAGCCGCATGTACAGCCGGAAAATTATTGGATCAACACCAGCAGCAACGACGCGGTGAAACGGTTTATAGAAGAATCGGCCAATGCGACGACCAAACGGGAGATTGAGCGTCTGGTGGCGGGGGAAGCCATTACAAAGGAAATCCATCAGGAGCTTACCTATGCGGAAGTATACCAGAGCATTGACAATATCTGGAGCCTTCTTTTTACTACAGGGTATCTGACCCAGCGTGGGAAGGCAGAAGGAAGGCAGATGAAACTGGCGATTCCTAATCTGGAAATTCGGGATATTTATGTGACGCAGATTATGGAGTTCTTTAAGGAGAATGTCCGGGAAGACGGGGATACGCTGAACCGTTTCTGTGATGCCTTGCAGAATGAAGATGCAGAAAATGTAGAAAAGATTTTCACGGAATATTTAAGGAAGACCATCAGTATCCGGGATACAGCGGTAAGAACGGATATGAAAGAGAATTTTTACCACGGGATTCTCTTAGGAATTCTGGGAGTGAAGACACGGTGGGGGATTTCCTCCAACCGGGAAATGGGAGAGGGCTATGCGGATATCCTTGCAGAACCGGATACCGGGGATATGGGGATTATCATAGAAGTAAAATATGCCCATGACGGGAATCTGGACGGGGCATGCAGGGAAGCATTAAAACAGATCGAATATACAAAGTATGAAGATGACCTTGAAGATGATGGGGTAGAGAATATCCTGAAATATGGAATTGCATGTTATAAAAAGCGTTGTAAGGTCATGCTGGCAGAAAAATAAATAAAAGATACGAAAGGCAAATGAAAGCTCTGGGGCAGATATGTTTCAGGGCTTTTTTCATGCCATCTGACAGAGAAAAGCGGTCAGTGGCAGTTTAGATTTTTTTAAAACCGATCAGGGTGTAGAAAAACGGGGCTGTTTTATACAGCTCCGTTTTTCTATGCCTTGATATAGTCCGCCATACATACGTCAAAGAGGTCTGGCAGGCCTTTTTAATATAAAAGAAAGGGGAGAGGAAGTATGGGAACACGCAGTCCGCCGGTCTTAATATTGGAAATCCATGGTACTGAAACAAAATAAGATTCAAGGGAGGAAATCTATGATACAAAACGCAAAACAGTGTTTGCACCGGTTGTCCGCTTCCCTGCTGGCAGCCCTTGTACTGGCAGGCGCATTGCTTTCTCATGTAATGCCTGTCCATGCGGCAGACGGCACCATCAATTATCATGCCGGGGCGCATATTCCATACGGGAGCTATTCAACTTCCAGAATGACCTTTGACGGGAGCAATACCGCCTATTGTGTGGAACCGAAGGAGTCCACGCCGCCATCCGGCACCTATTCCTATAACCTGTTAGGGAACGACTCACCCCTTAGAAAGGCGCTTTACTACTTAAACGGCGGGTATGGGTATGACAAGCACATCAAGAAGCAGTATTTAAACGGCTGGTCTGATGACAATTCCTATGTGATCGGACATCTGGTGGTCGCTCATATTTATGCGGATTATTCCGCATCTACCGGCGCCTTTTACGGTGCTCCCCAGAACTATATTGACAAGGCAGTGGAAGTAGCGAATGCCATCAAGGATCTCCCGGCGCCTCCGGAGACCTTCCGGGCCTTCATCGTTCCGGGAAGGGGAAGCCAGACGATTGTGGGGAGCTGGTACCAGGTGCCTTACGGATACATCGAACTTTGCAAGTCCTCTGCCAATGGTGCTGTTTCTGATGGGAATGGCAATTACTCCTTAAAAGGCGCGGAATACGGTATTTTCAAAGGGGAAAAGCAGGTGGCGAAACTGACCACGGACGAGAACGGCTATGCAAAGTCCGGGGAGCTGGAGGCAGGAAACTATACGGTGAAGGAGTTGACCGCATCAAAAGGTTATATCGTAGACGTGACCGCGCATAAGGTCACCGTGGAGCCGGAAAAGACGGCGGCAGTTACCGTAACGGAGGTTCCGCAGAGCAATCCGATGGACCTGCTCCTTCAGAAGTTAGATAAGGAGAGGAAGAAAGCAGAACCCCAGGGGAGCGCTTCCTTAGCAGAAGCACAGTTTACCGTGAAGTTTTATACCGGGCAGTCCGATACCGATCCGGCCGCTGGCGGCGCAAAGCCTGCCCGCACCTGGATTTTTAAGACGGATGCAGAGGGGAAAGTACATTTCTCTAAAAATTATCTGGTGTCCGGAGATGCCTTTTATACCCAGACAGACGGGAAAACGCCCTGCCTTCCCCTTGGGACGGTAACAGTACAGGAAACGAAGGCTCCGGCCGGATATTTTGCCAATGATACGGTATTTGTACAGAAGATTACCGCAGGCGGAGCAAAGGAAACGGTATCCTGTTATAATGCGTCTTCCGTGGAAGAGCAGGTTTACCGGGGCGGGGTCAAAGTACAGAAGCGTGATCTGGAAACGAAGAAGGCAGAAGCCCAGGGCGGTGCAACTTTAGAAGGAGTTGTATTTACCGTCACTTCCTTAAATGACCATCCGGTGATTGTGGAAGGGAAAACTTATACGAAAAACCAGGTTGTATTAACTCTGACAACAGACAGTAAGGGAACGGCCTCCACAAAGAAGGATGCGCTTCCTTTCGGACACTACCGGATCGATGAGACGAAGGCTCCGGAGGGCTATCTGAATGAGGGGAAGCTTTCCACAGAATTTGATATTGTAAAGAATGGGGAGATTGTGGATTTGACTTCGGAGGATGAGGCGATTTTAAACCAGGTCATCCGCGGGGATTTGGAACTGGTAAAGGTATCGGACGGGGAGCAGAAACGGCTTTCGGATATCCCATTTGCCATTACCTCTGTGACTACCGGGGAGAGCCATATCATTGTGACGGACAAGAATGGGTATGCCAGCACCGCCGCGAAATGGAATAAGCATACCCACAACACTAACCAGGGGAAGACCTCGGAGGATGGGATCTGGTTTGGGACTTCCAAGCCGGATGATTCCAAAGGGGCGCTGATTTACGATACTTATACGGTAGAGGAACAGCGCTGTAAGGCGAATGAGGGAATGGAGCTGTTGAAATTTGAGGTAACCATCTATAAGGATTCCATTATGGTGGATTTAGGAACGCTTACAGATGATCAGATTGAGATCGGCACCACTGCGTTAGATAAGGAGACCGGCACCCATATGAGCAAGCCGGAAAAGGAAGTGACGCTGATTGATACGGTGGAATATTCCGGGCTGAAAAAGGGGCAGAAATACAAAGTGACCGGCACGCTTATGGACGCAGAGACTGGGGAGGCGATCTTGATTGGTGAAAAGCCGGTAACGGCCGAGACAGAATTTACCGCCAAGAAATCTTCCGGGAAGGTAGAGGTGGCATTTACCTTTGACGCGACTTCCCTGGAGGGGAAGACAACGGTTATTTTTGAGGAACTTTCTCAGGACGGGCAGAAACTGGCGGTCCATGCGGACTTAAAGGATACGGACCAGCAGGTTTCCTTCCCGAAGATCGGCACAAAGGCAAAGGATTCGGATACGGAAGAAAATATCGCCAGCGCAGATGAGAAGGTGAGGCTTACGGATACCATTTTCTTTAAGGGCTTAGTTCCGGATCTGGAATATGTGGCGACCGGAAGGCTGGTGGATGTGGAGACGGAAGAACCCCTGTTAGACGGGGAGAAGCCGATCACCGCCCAGACGACGTTCACACCAAAGGAGAGCGAGGGGACGGTAGATGTCGTATTCACCTTTGACGGCAGCTCCTTAAAGGGGAAGAATACAGTGATCTATGAATCCATCACCCAGGAGGAGAAGGAAATTGGCATGCATGCAGACCCGGATTTCAAGGATCAGCAGATGTTCTTCCCGGAGATTGGGACGAAGGCACACTGCCCGGAAACCGGGAGCCAGATGGCGGTTCCGAAAAAAGAGCTGACCATTACCGATACGGTTTCCTATCGTCTGGTGCCAGGAAAGGAGTATAAGCTGACCGGAACACTGATGGATCAGGAGACGGGGGAGCCGCTGCTGGTGGATGGGAAGCCGGTGACTTCCGAACTTATGTTTACGCCGGAGGAAGAGGAAGGAAGCGTGAAATTATCCTTTACCTTTGATGCCAGCGCCTTAAGAGGGAAAACAATCGTTGCCTTTGAATCCGTTTCCTATCAGGAGAAGGAAGTGGCAGTCCATGCGGATATCGAATCCGCGCCCCAGAGCATTTATTTCCCGGAGATTGGAACGACAGCCAAAGACGGGAAGGATGGGGACCAGGAGGCATTTGCACAGAAAGATACGCAGCTTGTAGATACGGTCGAGTACAAAGGACTGGTTACTAAGAATATGACTTACCGGCTTGTGGGAACCCTGATGGATAAGGAGACCGGGAAGGAAGTACAGGTTGACGGAAATCCGGTGACTGCAGAAACGACCTTCCAGCCGGAAAAGGAAGAGGGAACGGCGGATGTCATTTTTAATTTTGATGCTACGGCACTGAAGGGGCATGATGTGGTTGTTTTTGAAAAGCTTTATGTTACTACGAAAGACGGGGACAAGGAAAAAGAAGTAGAGCTGACGAGCCATGAGGATATCGAGGCAAAAAGCCAGACCGTAAAGCTGACGGAAGTACCGACAGAGCCGGAAAAGCCTGTGGAAACACCGGAAAAGACGCCGGACGCTCCGAAGACGGGGGATACGACAAATCTGTGGATTCCGATTGCTGTCTTAGTGGCGGCACTCGCAGGGATAGTTGTGGTGATTATCCGGATCCGCAGGAAAAAGTTCTAAGATAGGGTAAAATTAGAAAGAGTAGCAAAAGGATAAAAGGCTGCCGTACTGACAAGAAATGTTGGTATGGCGGCTTTTTTTCGTTGTGTCAGTATAAGAACAGGATGGCAGCAGGTTTTATAGATTCATGAAGACTAGGAGGAGATGTGTTTTGGGAAGGAAAAAAGAATATGTATTATTGGTACTATTGGGTGTAATTGTTCTGGCAGCAGGCGGATATCTGTTTGGGGTGTGGGAGGGTTACCATGAGGCATCTGCCGGATATCAGAGGCTTCAGAAATATATCATAGAGCGTCCGGATGTAGAGCAAGACCATGAAAGACAGCCGGATGATCAGGAAGAACCGGAGGATAAACTGCCAGAAATAGATTTTGACGGGCTTCGGGCAATCAATAAGGATATCGTGGCATGGATACAGATCCCGGGGATAGCGGTGGATTATCCGGTGGTGCAGGGAAAGGACAATGAACATTATCTGCATTATACCTTTGACGGGAAAGCGAATAAGGCGGGCAGTATTTTTCTGGATTACCGGAACCGGCCGGATTTTACAGACAGCAAGGTGATTCTATATGGGCATAATATGAAAGATGGGAGTATGTTTAGTAACTTGAAGAAGTTTGAGAATGTTGATTTTCAAAAGAATCATAAGACTGTCTATCTGTATTTGCCAGAAAAAACTTTGTATATGGAGGTGATAGAGTGTAAGAGAGTGTCCATGAGTAATGCAGTATATGATTTGGGGATACAGGATGAGTCTGGAAATCTGGAGGAAATGATATTATCTACGTGTAGTGTTTCTTCGAATACTAGGCTGATATTGAAATGTAGGGCGCTGTAAGGTATTTAACAAAACAATAAATTTTTTGATTTATGTAGGTTGTACTTTTTAATGAGATAAGATGTAATCTTTTGGGAGTAGGCAATTAGTTATAGGATGTGGGAAGTATATCGTGAAGCGTCTGCCTTGCATCAGAAAATCCAGAAATATATTATAGAGGATCTGGAGGTGGAGGAAGACCATAAAAGATAGTTAGAGAATTTGGGATTTTGCTATAATTTTACATTTAGGTTGAAAGAAAATTGCGAACCATGTCAATGTTTGGACAAAATGACATATAAACAAGCAAAAATGACGTGCAAATTATTTCACTAAAATTTTTTGATAATATAACATTACATACTAAATGAATAAAAAATTTTTTTAGTATGTAAGTGTTTTAAGATGTTTTTGGGAAGGAGGTGTATATGATGAAGAAACTGGTAAAAAGCAATATCAATAACGATAATACTGTTCAGACATATGCAGGTTGTTATTGTGGCTGTGGCTGTGCCTCTAGTAAGTTGAGATACGATGCCCAGGTAAAAGGAAAAAAGAAGGCAGGAAAATAATCACCTGCATTTTAGGTGGCACAAAATTAATCTTGTTTTGCAAGATGTTCGCTTACTTTTTTCTTGTGGAAAGGGCATTAAAGTTGGAATTGTTAATAAATAGTTCACTTTTAATGCTTTTTAATATGAAGTAAGTCTTGTGAATTAAGAGATAAATAAAGTATCCGGAAGTCAGTAAGGATTACGTTAGAATTGATTTTGAAGACATATAGTTAGTGCTGCCATGTAGGTAGTGTAAAGTAGCCTATGAAAAACTGGAGTCAAAAAAATAGGCTCCATTAGAACTTTGATAATTGTAGATACGATAGATTTTGGCAGTGTCCGCCACCCTTGACGGCACACCAAAACAATGCTCTGAACGTCTTACCGACGGCGAAGAACTCAAGAACAGATACCAGTTTCTCCGTCTGATTCACAGCATTGTAGCATTGTTTTGGCGTGCCATCAAGGGCAGGTCCCTTCGGGATGGCTAGGTAATTACCTCTGGCTCGGAATCTAAGAACAGATGTGGGC
>VIQU02000041.1 GCA_010206225.2 Lachnospiraceae bacterium MD308
GAATACCTTCTACCATATAATCAGCACATAAGATTAAATTATCATATAGAAAATCAGTTGAGATATCAAACCATTCACCATTAATTCTATAGTTTTTACATTTATTATGATAATAAGTTTCAACTTTAGAGTTATTTAATCCAAAAGGGCAATATGAGATTGCTTCAAGTGTAAGTTTTTGTGTATCAAATCCAAGAAAATTGAATGCGTTTTCTATTTCTTTTATTCTTCTTTTTAAATTGTTTGTTTTTCCAATTTTTAATAATCCAGTATATTCATTCCTTATGAAATAAACAACACTTGTATTAGAAAATCCTGATATTTTTCCGTCCATAACCATACAGCGAAAACAATAATCAACGATATAATTAAAGTATCCATCCGGATTTGTAAAAATACCATAAGGTTTCCAATCTTTTAGAAAATAGTCTTTCAAAATATTATAATATTGAATTCTATTAGCTTTTATAGACTTTACTGCATTGCCAAATTCTTCTGATTTTAAAATTTCATTATAGTGATGTTTTAATATTTCATAATTATTCATATATACCTTCTTTCTTCTACACCATAGCAGTAGACGCTAAATATTTTTCCAATTCTTTTGTTCTTTCAAAAAAATAAGTAATTTTGCCGTTATTGTATTTGTCTTTTCTAAAATTTGTATAATCAAATCCGGCTTCAATAAGTTGTTTCATTTCTTTTCTGGTAATACATCTATACCATTTGGTTTCATCTTTCATTTCAAATTTTCTCCAATTTTTATATTTAAATTGAAGGTAGAGATAAGGGATATCCTTGTAATTCTCTTTACCTGTCTAACTGACAGACCATAAATTGTTTACACTATATACTTCTTCAAACAAATAAGACTCACACTCAATTTTCTAAGTGTAAGCCTTTTCATAACAGTCTGATTAAATATCAAATACTTTCAATTTAATTTCCCAACTTTCCCAGTAAATCTCTCACAGTAATTTCCTCTCCAATAGATACACACTCATCTAAGCGATAGAAAAGTAGTTCTTTGAGGATTGTTAATTCATCGTCTGTGAGGTCTACGGATTTTACAATTTCATTATACAATAGTGTCACCACCGATCAGATTAAGCTTTTATAGCATTCTTTAAAGCCTTGCCAGCCTTAAACTTGGGAGATTTAGAAGCCTGGATCTGAATGGATTCACCTGTTTGTGGGTTTCTGCCAGTTCTAGCAGCACGTTCTACAACCTCGAATGTTCCAAAACCTGTAATGGAAACTCTATCTCTGTCAATCAATGTATCAGCAACGATATTAGTAAAAGCTGTTAGTGATTTTTCAGCATCCTTTTTAGAAATTCCTGCCTTTTCAGCCATAGCTGCGATCAATTCTGTTTTATTCATATAATTTTTTATTCCTTTCGATTTTCAATCTTTTTTAAAAGTGAAATAGCGGCACCAACAATTCCCTATCTCCGAGCCGTCTATTAATTTGGGTATAGTACGACTAATGACCACCTCTGCTAGTTGGAATTAATGTAATACGATACAGTAGTGACACTATATCGCTTAGTCGAAGCGGACTGCTCAAAAGTAGAAGAACAATCCCATTCTCCATAGTCACTTATGTGCATATAAATATAAAAACTGTGTCACTCGTACACAGCCTACTTTGTCATTGAAATTAGTAATTCATAGTCAATCCAGTTCAATAGGGTAACAACACTTGATTCCCTTATCGTTTACTACCAATACTGTTTGTGACGGTTTTCCAGTAAGTCTCTTTTGCCTGGTATATTCATCTCCACTTCCACCAAGACTTCCTGATTGTACAACTTTAATTCCAGAAACATCAGTCATTGCAGGATAATGTTTATGTCCACACACAACACAATATGGTGTCATTTTTGCCCATAATATTAGCTTAGATATTGAAGTGTCACTTGTAGAATCAAAATCACCATGCACTCCAAAATATAGTTTTTCTCTTACAAAGAATATAGATAGTGTATCATCAATATCTTCATCAATAACTGAGATGTTTTTAACATTTTTAAGCATGGACTTGATAAACCATAAAATAAGAGTATCTAACCGTTCTCCAAGTAATGCATCTTCTTTTTCCTCAAGACGACTATGATTTCCAGCAACTCCACGCAATTCAACTGTTTTGAAATATTTCCCTAGTTCATATACAAAATCAGAAATGTATTCGCAAGCAAGTTTTACTTGCTCAATAACATTTTCTTTATTTGTGACAGAAATGGTTTTATGTATAGAACCACTTATAAGATCTCCAAGAAGAAGGCAAATGCAATTCTCTGTATTATGAGTTTTCTGAATCTCTATGATTTCGGATAAATACTTCTCCAATCGTTCTTTGGCAATGAGAGAATCATATGCACCATCAAAACCATAATATGTTGCACCTATATGAAGATCAGATAAACATACAATCATATCATTTTCGCTATTTGAAACAGCAGGAGAGTATGTTACATATCTATCATTTGCGACATTAGATAGCATATCTTCAAATTTCTCTATTGTTGTTTCTAATCGTGATTCTTCCCTGAGTCTTCTGTTAATATCGAGTCTTTCATCATATAATTTACGTTTTTCTTTTTGAATTTCTTGCTTTTGTAGGCGAAGTTCTTTAAAGTATTCATCTTCACTCAAATTATTAAAAACGCCATTTTCTAGGAATTTCTTTGCCATTTGGTAAGGCTTACGCCAGGCAGCTTCAGAATATGGTTTATCTGGATCGCCAAAATATTTATTCATAAGATCAGCTATACCATTCCAATCCATATCTAATAAACCAGAATCTTTTGCTTGTCCTAATCGCCATAGGTACTGAAATTCATTTTCTGTTTCTTTTCTGGTTGTATCAAACAGAGTGGTCACCACCTTTACTCTTCATCATCTTCCGACGTAATTAAGTCTAAATCTTCATCTGATTTAAGACTTACTCCAAATTCAATTGGCTGATTGATGAATACTTTTAACAAATCAGCTACTTTTACATCCTGTTCTACATCATTTTCATCAGTATATGTAATAAATGTTCCATCCTCTGATAAAACACCTTTTACTGATAATTTATCAGTGATATTCCTTTTAAAAGTAAGCTTAGATTTTGCCATAAATTTTTCCTTTCATGAATAATTTTTTTATTATAAATCCTATATGTTTTGTAAATTTGTTGGGCTTTTGACGATGAGCCTAGCAACGGAGGACTGTTTGTACTAAACAGACAAAATTAATCAATTTTACTTAAATATGGTTTTACATCTAAATTATTATTATCATATTCCCAATGGTGATTTGGACATAATGCCATAAGGTTATTTATATGATTAATTTCTGATACTAAACAATTTCCATTAAATGAACTAACCGATTTTATATGTGCTACTTCATAATGTTTATCATATCCACATATAATACATTTTTTTGGTTTGTCAGAGCATTCGTATGTACTTCGTGCATGACTTTGGATTTTTGATCTTGATGTTTGCCAATTTGAATATTTTTTAAATATTTCATCTTTTGTTTTATTTATAATATCTGCATCTTCTCTTATTCTAAAATCATTTATGTTTAATCCTAAACTTTTCAATTTATTACAAACACTTTTATTGCGGTATTGCAATTTTTTATAGCCTAATTTTTCTCCAAAGTCTTTCAAAGATTTACTATCATTAAATATCATAATTATTTTATCGTCTGGAATCTTAGAAATAAATGACTGAGAATCTATAACATTATTAGTTTTAGTTTTTCTTTTTAAATATTTTTTGTTATAAAAAGAAGAACATTTTCTTGAACAAAATTTTCTTCTTTTAAAATCACTTAAATGTTTACCATATTGTGCTAATATAGATTTTCCACAACACATACATATATTAGGATGTTTATTGTATTCATCTATTCTTTGTTTTGCTTGTTCCTTTTGTATGATAGCCATTTTTTGACCACCAGCACTACCACGTTTCGTATTTTTCATATATTCCTACTTTCTCACCTACATAAATTTATAACAATAAAAAAGAATAGGAAAGAGGTAGGCGACTCTACTCAAATCAGTAGCTACTCTGATTTGTCCTATTCTTAGATTGCAAGTACACGAACCGCCCGTGTTCCACGAGAGAATGAGTCTCGTATGCTACTTTTACAATAACCTGCGATAATATTTTTTGGATTAAAAAGAACAAATGACGATACTGCTAGAATAGCAGCACCGCCACCTGTATAAGAAAAAATAGATTACTCCTTATAAACACCTTCGGTTCAGGACGACTCTCGTAAATATTATCGGGAGTTAGAACCATGTATATCTTCTGGAGTAAGTGGAGTCGTACCGTCTCTCTTGGCAAACTTAACGGGTTTATATCACGTTCCACAAGTTTTTTCATATAACATCATGCCAACTAATTTATAGTTATATGTCAGACGAAAAATTTTGATTGCCCACTTAAGGGTTCTTTATGGTTTTCAGAACCGGCAATGAATTAGTACCGATGGAATCTTACGGGCATGTCAAGCTACTTTTGGAAGTATAGACATTTACATATATTTACCAATATAAATTTAAAATTCGCATTTATGGCTGCGTGCACCACATACAATTTTATTCTCGCTAAGTATGATAGAAGCGATAAATCACTGTTCTGAATTTGTTTATTTAAGACCACAAACCCAAAGGTCATTGTAGTATGATACAAGAAAAGATAAATTTTATAGGTTGTAAATCAATATATTTATATGTACAGAAAATTGCGAAAAACGTTATATATCCTATACATAATAAGAAAAATAGGAAAGGTTTTAAAAATACCTTATAAATCAAGGGATTGAGAGGTATAGGCTTTTATAACGCTTGTTTATGTCGTAGTTTTCGCATGTTTTGTTTACATTGTTCATTGAATTTTTTCTTTGCACATTCAGAGCAATATTTAGTTGAATAATCATGTTTACTCTTCTTTTTTACAAGACGGTTACATTCTGTGCATCTAATAAAACGTCCCTTTTTTATGTAGTTTAAATATTCATATCCAAGTTCTCTAAAATCATCAATATTAATAACAAACACTCCATTTATATTAACAAAATTTACTCTAATATTTAAATTATCATTCTTACTTGAAAAAGAAATCAAACCAGTTCTTTCAAGATCATTCAAATATAAAAATTTATCATTTCGATACTTTACTGATACCTGTGCTACTCTGAATATTTCTTTAATATCTGTATTAATCCATCCATTGTTATTTTCAGAAATAAGATTGTATAATTTTGCATAGCACAACATAGTAAATAACAATTTTTGATATTTTAAATTATTTATTTCAGAAATTTCATTCAATTCTTGTTGAGTAATACCGATTGAAGTTATTTCTCTTAATGAATACTTATTTGCTTTTTTGGATATGTCTTCAATAATATCTTCCCATAAAGCAGAATTATAATTTTTATAATTATTTTCCATAAATTCATTCAGTTTATTAAAGGTGTGTTCTTTATCCAAATTCTCTTTGAGTCTATAATATTTCCCCAAAAGAAAGAGGGTAGAAGTTGGTTTATTTCCAACTTCTCCTTTTTCAATAATATATTCAGCCTGCTTTACCTCATTTAATACAACTGACATTCATCATCCTCCATCTCATTAATATCTACAATTACTTTAATTTCAGTAGTATTCATACTGAAATGTAATCCATTAAATTCGATTTCTCCATCTTTATCTAATGTAGGATATGAAATAATATAATTATTTCTTTTTAACAAATTTTTAATAAATGTCTCACCACAAACATCCCACGCAAATTGTTTACTGTATTTTGACTTTGAATAACATAAGTCTAGTACAATATTACATAATATATCTTCATTAGGACATTGCTCTAAACACTGCCTTTTAAATTCTTCTCTAAAAATATATTTTTGTATTTGCCTATCTTCAGGTTTAATTCTTTCAGACTTGGCATATTGCATATAATTAGATGTTTCACGTCTATATCTGTCATAAATCTTTTTGATTTGTGTGTATAAATGTTTTGAGTATTCAGTATTACTTTTCAAAATGGAATAATCAAATTCATCAGATCCACAAAATTTGAAATGGTCAAAAATATTTTCAATCTTCCAACAAATTTTATTTATGGTACATGGTGCAATACCAAGTGGTAGTCGTTGATAGTAACAATAAATAAATTTTTCTTCTTCCAGCGTTTTATCCTCTTTAGCAAATAATTCATCCAATGTAAGTCTAAATCGCATAATACATTTTTCATTATTCTTTTTTATGTATTCATTCAATTTAGATTTTTCTGTTGGATATATGTATTGCATAAAATATGGTTTCTTATCAGCTATAAGTTTTCTATTGAACCAATTTTCTTTTTTCTCGGATGAAGTTTTCGCTTTGCTAATTTTGTTAGAAATCCAATTATACCATTTATCAGGCATGTCTTTAGATTCAATTCCCTTTGTCTTGTCGATAGAATTTTGCTGGAAAAGCTGACCACACTTAATGCGATAATCTAAAATTCTATATTCACGACTATCTTTTTCATATCTTGCTTGTACTTCAAACATAGATGTAATTTTATTAGTAACTTCTCCAACGGCATTTCCAAAACTGTTAATGTTTGACTGCATAATATCATCCTCAGTAGGAATACATTTGGGAGCCTTACGCTGCACACATACAACAGCAGGTAATTCAACGGTATTATTGACTAATAACGGAAATGAAGTGTTAATTACACAATCACCATCTTTATCAAAACCATTCATTGCATCTGCACAGGTATCCCAACTGTTAAAGATAGTAGGGGTAGTCATATACTTATAAAACTCATCCATTTCTGAATTGTGTACAACATTGAGCAATCTTATGTTATTATGTGAAGTCATTGGTGCACGAAAACTTACAATCTTATCTATACCTTTATCAATCCAGTATTTAGAATAAACTTGTCCCGATTTTAATAGACCAGTTACTTCCAATCCAAACATTGACTGACAAAGAGAATATGGATCACCAGACACCAAAGAATAATTAGCAGGAACTTTTAAGACCCCAACCTTTGCATCGTCAATTCGTTTCCTAATCATTGTATATAATTGACTCTTTACATAAGGATCGTTCATCATTTTTGAATCAATCATAAGGGCAGTAGCAAATGAACTATCTAAATGTTGAACATTTTTTTCATTTAAGCCAATACCCTTTGTATATAGAATTGTCTTTCTATAATCATCAGAAAGAATATCTTTTATTTCAGTTACCGTTGGTGCAATCAATTCATCAATCTGTTCATTTGTAAAATCATAACTTTGTAAGAACTGATAATTCATTGTCCTAACATTTTCCAGTTCTTCTTCAGATGACTTAGTAATGGCGAATGTATAATGGTTCTTTTCGCAGTTTCCCAAATAGTCTTCAATAGAAGAATAAGAGTCCCATAACTTAAGCATGGATTCTGTTAATACAAGTTCCACTTTGTCTATATCATAAGTATATCCCCATACATCAGTGATTGTATTGACATTATGTTCTCTGGCAAACTTTTGAAAATCGACAGGGAAAATAGCCCCTTTACAAAACGAATTTCTAATCACACACCCTGGAAGCATAAAATCCTCACCAATTTCTTCTCCCCATCGTTCCATGAGTGGAGGAATAGCTAACCCATAACCATCACTATCATTTAATTCTATATCTTTATCTTTGATATACTTCATACTAGGTTGACGCAAATCAGTATCATCTAATTCGATGACATCAGACTTAAAATGAGTAATACAATCATGAACTACTACAACGCCATTTGGCATTGAGACAGGAGTGGAAGAGCTACATACTAAGGCATTGTATGCTTCTAATTTTGCTGGTGTAAATTCTTTTGTTAAATCTCTTCCATTATCAATTCTTTTCTTTAATTCTGGTAATAACTGTTCATTTACAAAAACAATGGTGTTATTTTTTACGCCACCAGTTGTACCAAGTAATCGTCTATAAGTAATTCCATTTATTTTGAATCCGTTTTTATAGATTTTCATATAATCTTTATTGTTATCAATAACCACACAGACGTAATCTTTTTTAAACTGATATTTATCTAATTCTTCATACAATTTCTTGATTTTAGAGCGAGAATAAGCTAAATTTTTTTCGAGTTTCAGTTTCTTGATTTGCAATTTGATATCAGAAATATGTATTTCTGGATTTGTAATACCATTCAGTTCATCTATAAATCTCATCATCTGACTTTCACTTAAAGCAATAAGTTCTTTATTTTCTCTTGCTTGATGGACAGTTAAAACTAAATTCCATTTTGCTCTACGGAGGCGAGAAGTATGTATTTTATAGACGAATCTTTGCGATGTTAAATGTTTACTCAATTAAGAACCTCCCAATTAATACCCATAATCGTAAATGAACATTCTCCATAAAATAGGTGGATTATCTTCGTCATAATTTTTGTCATCTTCCCAACAATCATTCCCCCACATAAGAGGAACGCAACTACGCCCAACTGATAATTCATATAATTCTTGCATCTCAAAAATAATATCATCATAATCAATAAAATCTTCAATATCATATTTTTCTAAGTCATCAGGATAATCAAAAACTTTACTGTTTCCATTAATTATATTAGTTTTGCATTGTGATACCATTTTTCCAAAATCATCATATGTGATCGGAATATTGCTGAAAATCATATATATCCATTCAGCACTATTTGCCAAAGCAATTCCCCAATTATCTTCATCATCCCAAAACTCATCCATACTATGATCGACTTCGCCTACTGCAAAATAATAAGTATATTTATAATCCATTTTTCTTTTCCTTTCTTTCCTTCAATGAAATTTCTAATTTATTTCACTTTATATATAAACCAGTCATAACCTAGCCAGTTAATATAAATTACTTGAGGCAAGTTATGTATATGTGGTATTATCTTCCAAAAACTTTGTAACATATTCAACATTCTTCCTCCATAGTTTTTACTCTATATCCCAGCCATTCCAGTAAGTCTCTCATTCCATAAAAACAATCATAATGCCGATATTCACCATCATCATTGATTAAATATTCGTCGCCGTCTAGAATTCCTTCACTACAAACAGAGCAATAATGTATTGCTTTTCTTGGAGCAAAATTAGGACAACTTGGGGGACATGTATTTTTCATGCATAAATTACAGATTATGCAACACCTCCTTTTGTACAATCAAAAATATGTTCATAAGTATACTCAGTATTTGATGTATAATATATTTCTCTGATCCCTAAATCCTTAATTGCAGCCATACAAGAAGGACAAGGACGTGAGATTCCAAATGGTCGATCTTTCCTGATACGATATATGTATAACTTTACTCGTGAAAAATTTATATCCAAGTGTCTAATTGAATTAATACAACTGATTTCAGCGTGTAACTTAGGTAACATTGTTTCTGAATATTCACGATACCTATTATAATATTTTTGAGTAGGATGTGTTTTATTACAATTACAACCCACACCAATAATCTGCCCGTGATAAACGGCAACACATCCCACTTGTGTTTTGTAGTAATCGGAAAACATTGCGCTTTCTTTTGCTTTGTTGAAAAATTTGTAATCAGATTTTGTCATTAATTTCTTTAATGGTTTCCTGTTCAAGGATCTCATTTCCCAAATCGAAGCATTTACATTCATATTCAAACTGTTTGATATATTTATCAAAACTACCATTTGTAGCCATATATTCAATAATTCTATCAATATGATCTTCAATGGTTTCTCGTGTGCCAGAAATTAATTGAGTATCTATCTTATTAAATTCAATTTTAATTCTGGAATTAAAGTCTTTTGGAACCAGACCCATACGGAGAAGATATTTCTCTTTTTTCTTAATATATCTGTATGTACATTCTACTGAGTAATCTTCATAACCAAATTCTTTTAAATCAATCTCTACTGTAAAACCTTTTTTTCTTAATCTATTCATTATTTGTTTTCTCCTTTAGTTTTAAGATTTCTATATTTTTTCTACATTGATTGTCAAATGCTCTGTCCGCCATAATACGAGCAGCAATAGGTGAACCATGCGTGTTGTTCTTACCTCGATGTTCAGTATTATAATCTGTAGGAAATACAATACCTCCAAATTTTGTGTAATCCGTGTGATTGTTTTTAGCTCCATAAAATTTTGTCATGTGTTATTAATTTCTCCTTTTTGTTTTCGTTAAAATTTTGTTTTTCTTCATAAAGTTTTCTCCTTTGTATAATGATAAAAAAGATGATTATGTATTTCTTTATTTAAGGCAATTTTTTTCTAAAATTTCTAATTGTTTTTGTATTTCAAATTTGTAGTCATAATTTGAATCAACCATTTGTATCCCTTTTTCGGTTTTAATATAACGGGTATAATTAGCAAATACTTTTGGAGCAGTAATAAATCTATATTTATTTCCATTTTTATATCTGATTCGCTTTCCTTCCTGATGTTTAACGATGTTCATCAAATCTAATACTTGAACAATCCTAGATATGTATCGTTCAGATAGATTAATATCCTTTGAAATTTTTTGATAAAGTCGATAGCAGCATAAAGGCTTATCTTGATTTTGATTCATATTTAGCCGCAAGTATGAAAGCAATAAAAGAATCTGAGCTGAAGATATTCTAGTTGTATTTATTTCTACACCTTTTAACTCTTCTTTGAAATTTATAATTTTCTCTAATTCATCAAAGTAGATAATTCCAAAATTGTCAGGTATATCAAATTTCTCTATATTAATTTTGATGTTGTAATAATCTGTGGAATTTTTCTTTTCTTTTGCCAAATTTCCAAAATCTGGGCAAGATTCAAAATATCCATAGTGGGAGAGTAGTTCCAACACACCCAGATATTTATGATTTATCTTTCCATCGTGATAATTTGGTTTTAGGTGTGACCAGTGGCACAGTTCTGAAATACTAAATGCCACTGTATCATCCAAAGCTCTACGAGAACACAGGTAAGCAAATATGATTACACGCTTGTCACCAATGTCTTTGTTGTAGATTGTTTCTCGTGGTATCTTTACATAGTTAGGCAAATTATCACCTGCCTAATCATCTAATTTACTCATCTTCAACTGCTTTTTCTTAGCAAGTTTATAATTATACTTTTCCACAAATAATTTTGCATACTTAATAGAAGTTTTTTTTGTGCGAATGTCTGATTCTGCGTCTTTCTTAATATCTCGAATATTTTCACGAGATAAAACTTCTACCAAACGTTTTCTATCAAACTCAACCGAATAAGTTTCATAAAAATCAAACATTCCTCGTAAGAAACTCCAATGCAAAGAAATAGGATCTCCATTAAAACAAGATTTTACAATGTCTAAGCATTCAATGAATTCATCCTGCTTTTCATCTTTGTTATATTCTTTATAAATTCCAAGTAATTTAGCTGGACATCCAATTCTAAAATAATTCCCAGATTCTTCACCATAGATGTCTAATTTAAATCCAAGAGACTTTACACAATTATTGAAATCCTGTTCGTCTTTATTATTTTCATATGTACCATTAATCTGTGCTGTCAAAGTACGTTTTCTTGACTGTCCTCTTCGTTTAGTATTTTCAATATTAAACCAATCATTTTCTTCCTGTTCTGTTAATCCATATCTTAGTTCACACTGAACCATTGTATATCCACGCCTTTTTAAAATAGCGATAGTATGTTGCCCATCACACACTTTCATTGAACCATCAGCTCTAACACTGACGAGAACAATACTAACTTCGCTTTCTCTAAAAACATCATCTCTACTTTTTTCTTCTACAAAAGCCATATCAATGTCTCTCTGATAATTAAGCATAGAATCAAGTTTATCAATAGGCACACTTTTTCTTTCAATTTTTACTTTCTCGTTTTTCCCAGTTACTTTTAATACTTCTTTTAATTTCATGTTTTTAATCCTCCGTTTTTATTGTTGTTTTTTTTGCTTCTTCAATAGCAGATAACATTTTCTCAACTATATTTTCAGCATTTTTAATACACTCATTTAATTCTCTTTTTGTTACACGATTTTCCATATCATTTAAAATACTCACAAATCCGTCATAATACATTTCAAAGTCAGCGTTCATACATTCAATAATTGCAACTTTATAATCCCAGATAGAATCAAGATATTCTTTTGTCTTTTCTATTTTTAAATCGGCGCATATCTGTTTGACCTCATCACTTATCTGGGTTTTGGGTATGGTTGGTTTGATAGCAGTAGAAGAAGATATATTAGTTATTTCTCCATTTATGCTTGTTTTTTTCTTTTCTTTACTTTGTATAAGTTCCTTATAGCCAGCATTTATACTTTTTTCTCCAGATAATACTTCTTGCTTTAATATTTCATTATTAGAATCAAGAATTTTTTTCCCTTTAGAATATGTATCAGTAGATACACCTGCCGTTTCTGCTAATTTTGCTCGCACATCAATCTTCTCTTCTTTAGAAAGGGTTGAAGAATTCTTCAAACCTTCCTTTGGAGAATAATTTTTTCCTCCTAAAGACATATTTTCTCTTGCTTTTCTTTCATATATAGGTCTATACTTCTCAGTAACTTTAATTCTCTGGATAGGAGAGAGATTACGTCTTCCTAACTGGATGTCCAACATCCACTCCATTACTTCTTCCTTTGTATCATAAGCAAGCGTACCAATCGCAGGTTCAATATTATGTTTCTTACAGATTGAATATCGATTATGTCCATCCGCTATATATCCATGCCACTCCATAATTGGAAAATTTCTGTCAAAACCATTTTCAATAATATTCTTTTCAAGTTGCTTATACTCTTCATTTGTAAGTGGTGGTAATAAATCTTTTAATTCTGAATCGATTTTAAGTTCTTTCATTGGTTTCCTTTCTTTATAAAAATTATTTATAGTTACATAGAACAAAATTTTGTTCTAACTTGTATTTCTACATTTCAAATAGAAAATCACCTCAATTTTTTCATGCTTTCAAAAAACAAAACAGTACCTCAATTTCTATCAAATGCGTTTAGGTCTGCTACTGAAGACCCAAATATAAATCTTTTCTTCATTTGGGTCTGCTACAGAGGTCATTTTGTGTCAGTCAATATCTAAATAGACTCATATTATCAAGAGAAGATATATTCGTAATTTATTTCCTAACGTCAATAAATTACTCTCTTATAAAAACTTTTTGATTGTTGATGGCGATAGTAGTTACGGTTGGTATAGGTTACAAGTGATATAGTAGTAGCGGCTATTTACATATTCTCTTTTCTTGGATATAAAAATTCCTTGTATGTATATTGGGTGTATTTCATATCTGTTATCTCTGTCTTTAGAATTCTCAATGTAATGTTTCTTATCTCAAAATTATTTGGTGGATCTGACATAAGTAAAACTGTTTTAGTATTGGTGATATTCATTATGTGATTTCTCCTTTGTTATTGTTTCTCCAAATTCCTTTTAGCTTTAACAGCTAATTCATCAAATATATTTTTTGTTCTATTAATTTCGTTTCCATTACAATCAATATTCTCAGTTATATGTAACTTCTCCATAATAGAATCTAGTGTTAATGTAAACATAACCCGTATATTTTCATAGTGGTTATTCACATCTATTGCATATGTTGTAGTGTTTAAATCAAATTCTGATTTCATACTTGTAGTTAGTAGGAGAGTATTATCTAGTAAATTGTAAAATATGTAAAATATACCTCTTTGGTATGTAAAGTGTGCTTTGAATTTTGGAAAGCTTTGATGGTATATTTATTATTTCTACATTTGTAATGAATTGGTTTTTAAAAATAAAATTTCCTAGTATTCCATTAAAAATGAATTTGATTATAAATTGATATTTCTTTATCTGGAATTATTGGGGTGATTTTGAGTTTTGATATTCTATTTTCTATTTTTTATAGTTAGATGATAAATTGTTAGGATATGGAAATAAATTGATTTTTAGATATGATTTTTAGAAATAGGTATAACAAAAAAATAGGATACAAGAAATTTGTATCCTAAAAATATAATTTATTTCATTTATAGTGGCTTTAGCCAGTTGCTTTCAGGTTTAGCAATTAATCTGGCATTATTATATGCCATATCTAGGGTTAAACATGTATGTCCTTGATAATAATTTCCTATTTTAGTAACTGTTAATGCCAGTGAAGGAGTTTCATCATCTTCTAAACATAATGGTAATAATAATTGTATCTTTCCTTCATAGTATTGTGGTATGGCTAATTTGTAGTTAGACGATACTTTTTTCTTCATGGTTTCAATTGAACCATTAAGATTATTGAGAATGTTTTTGCCGTCTTTTAATTTCTCAGGTATTCTATCAAGGTTATTTATGTCTTTTAGAATGTGCTTGTAATTTATATTTATTTCATAGTGCCAGTCAAATAATAAAAGTGACGGATCTTCAAAATAATTTGCTCTTGGCGGACGTTCAGATATATTCATATTTCCTAATTCATAGGAGGTAAGGAATTGTAATCCATTTTTATCATTATATGCGTATATTGGCTGATAAAATTCTGTAAACAGCCCTGTATTGAAAAGCGCATACTCTTTGTTGATGATGATATTTTTTTCCGATGATAATTTTCTGTAAGTATGTACCATATAATTAGTAAGTATTTTTTTGTCTGGATATGTAACGCTTGACCATTCTTCTTTGGCAGCTAATTCTGATAAATCATTGATATAGTCATTCCAGTTTACGTTAAAATAAGCCATATGCTCAAATCCTTTCGTGCTGAGAAATATTGGATTTAGTATATCATATTTCTTTGACTCATGAAACGGAAATGTTGGCAGATTATAAACCACTATATTATACGATTCATATTCGTGTAGCTTTTTCGGAATATTCGCATCAAGTTCAGATTTTGCTTTGTTATATGCGTCTTGATCTGAGTATGCTTTTACTAAATAAATGTGGTCATATGGTTCATATTCATATGATGGTGTCGTAGGTATTAAATATAGTTTTTGGTTTATCATAATGCGATCTCCTTTGAAATTTTTAATTCTGTATCGTATATTGTTACGTTTACATATTCTTTTTTTTAATAATGAAAATAATAATAATTTTTAATGTGGTTAAATTAAGTTCGGTAGGAGAGTGATTTTGATATCGTAAGAGAGCGGAAAAAGTATTGATTTTACTGGATATTTTGAGGTTTTTGATTTGGATTTTTGAATGGAATTTGATTGAATATTTTCTTATTAAAATTGATTTTTTAAGTGAGTTCGAAAAAATGCTGAATTTCCAAGGGGCTTTGAGATTTTTAGAGAGAAATTTAGAGATTTTTTCTGATATGAAAATAGTAAAAAGCTAGGAAAATCAAGGGTCTACCGAACTCAGTACCGAACAAATTTTGAGGTTGATGTGTGGATAGAACTCATTCCCCTGTTTGGTATATTGTCAATTTGTTTTAAAATGTAAACATACCCCCATAATGTAAAACATACAATAATAGTATAGTATTATGGTATGATTAAGTTATGAATTGTCCATTTCTGCAACTGAATACAAACATATGTTTACATGTTTATCTGATCATATCTGGTATTATCAATATTGCTATTTTAAACTGTTTTAATAAGTCCAGTTGTTCGGCTATACAATTAATATTTTATGCATAAATTATGTATATTTATACAAATATAACCCATTTTATACACTATTTATGCATAAAACAAACAAAATATACATAACGAATAAATATACACAAATGCTAACATATAATGAATAATATGCATAAAATTAAAGCACACTTGTATATTTATGCAACATTCATTAAAACTCCGCTGTCCTTTATCTGTGAACCATCTTTCTATTGATTCTCTTTTACATACTCAATAATATCTCCGGGCTGACAATCCAGTAATTCACACAGCAAATTCAGATTATCAAAATTAATATATTCTTTTCTTCTGAATTTTGTCATAGTAGCTTCACCAAATATCTTGTCTTGTCTCAGTCTATAACTTGTATAACCTTTTTCTTTCAGTGCTTCCATAATATCTATTTTATATATAATCATTTCTTTCATTTCCTTTTCTAATCTAAAACAAACACTTGTTTCCAGTGATTATATATTATCCATTTTTCATTGTCAACAACCACTAAAAAACGGTGTATAAAATAACCAAAACAACCACTAAAACATTGTGCATATTGTCAATATATAGCCACTAAATAATAGTGCATACTTATATCAAGATAAAGGTAAGGCAATCACCACTAGCCAATCCCTTATCTATCGCGTGGTTGGTAATGCGTATAGTATATCAACAGCAACCGTGTACGGCTAAATATATACGGGGTGAAAGTCCAACATTACATAGGCACATCCGACATTTGTTGGTCGTAGTTGCAAAAACAAGATGTGCCATTGCTTAAAAAAAAGAAATACTATAATAAATTAAAATTAAGGAGGCAACAACATGAAACAATACATCACCTATGAAGAACCCTACGCAAACCAAACATTTACAGAATCCAAAATGCACAACATCTACAACACAGACGTAAACAAGTCAGAATATCCCGATTTTACAGACTGGTTACATGACATGATTAAGTCTGGCGTGTTTGAGACTATTTAATAACATCAACAATAACGAAAGGCAGGTAACAAAAATGACAATGAAAAGATTTATGGTTTATTTAGACGATGGCGACAACGTTTACAAATTAGCAATTCCAGCAAAAGATGAAAAGACAGCACGTGAGTATGTACAGGGCAACGGTGAAGTAATAGCAGTTAAAGAGGTAGAGGCTAAAGATTTAGTATCAGCTGAAAGAGTAGCGCAAGCATTAAAAAATGCAAATTTTGGTAAATACGAAATTGATTTTATTACTAGAGCACTACGAGAAATCAACATTTGCGAATAAAATCCCCTGAAGAGTCTTTGAGAATTAAGACGAAACTACCCAAACAAGGGTAGTCGGGATAGCAACACAACCCAAACAAATACCACAAGCACATTGATAATTGAATAGACTTTATACCTGAGTTGTGATATACTTACATTGTAGCAATACAAAGCACAATCACAACATAGAAAGTAGGTGATTATATGCCATCTGGTATTGAAGTAACCAAACAAGCTATTGACGATTTTGCAAAAATACAAAGACATATGTTAATAGCAAAAGAAGAGGGTGCAACAAAAACGTATGCAAGTCTAAAAGACGAATATCTTTCTTTGAAAGCAATCTTGCAAGTGTCAGGCGTGAATATGACAGATATTGACAAGATTAAAGAGTAAGTAACAATTATATATCATACAATCACGGTGTAAAGTCTATTGAATTATTAAGGCTTTACACCTTTTTAATATTTTAGTTACATGCTCTAATGTACCTTGAAAAGTCAATCACGATATGAAGCACAATCACTAGAACCCATACAAGCACACTTTAATTTGTAGCAACTTTTATTTGTCTTGTTATAGTGAATACAACGCCGTTTATCTCTTTTAGTGGGAATATGTTTCTTTTTAGGTTTTTTGCTACTGGATGTAACAACAGCTTCACGATGGTATTCTATGTGCCATCCCTCACCCTCTAGTCTTGCGTGTGCCTTGCTTATATCTCTATGACGTGCCATAATATTATAACCTTTCTTTTGCTTTAAGAGTATAAATATTATAGTTTATACTCTTTTTTGTTGCTCTGTCTGTGATTTTCTGAAATTTTGTATCATAATGGTTTTATAGCATAGTCGATTTTGTAGCCAATTACTGACAAAATACGGTTAGCGTCATCAATATTAAAGTTTTTCTTCCTGAATAATTGATATAACGCTTGTCGTGATATATCCAATTTATCAGCAATAAAATTATATTTAATTCCTTTATTATTGATATATTCATCAACAAGTAAAGCTAATTCATTCATAAAAATATATCCTTTCTTGTATTATCTGATATATTATTCTACATATAGTTTACAATAGTATATCAAAATGCTTGACAAAAGAAAAGATTTTTATAAAAAAGAAAGAAAAATGCTTGACAAAAAGAAATAAATAGTATATACTTAGTACATAAGATAAAGAAAGGAGATAACCACAAAATGAAAAAATCAAAAAAGCAGTCACGCAAACAAAATATAAATCATTTCCTGGACAGGGCAAAATATTATAATAACGCTGGTAAATATGATAAAGCTGTTGAAAAAATTAAAATTGCATATTCAATCTGGGAAGGTTACAAGAATTGGGAATCCAATAAAGCCCAAAAGATGCTAGGCAAGATCATAGATGCAAGAGAGATAGTAATACATAATTACTTGACAGTAGAAGAAAGAAAAATTCGTGCAATAATAGGAGATTAAAGCATTCAGGCAAGCGGTAAAGCCGTGGGATTCAATTCTAACTTGCCTATCCGGTAGAAATACCGAAAAAGAAAAGTCCAGTGTTACCAGCACCAGACTTTTCAGGGAAAACAAGTAAATGTTTCCTCATTCCTAGACAGTTTGAGGCTATCACATTTTCTTGTATCTGTCAATCGGCAGATAAATTTCCCAAAACGAAAATAGAAAACAATATCAGGAGGATAAAAACCGGGTAATGACCAGAAAAGAGGAAATCAAACGATAGCAATTAAGGCTGCTTGGCACAAGCAAAAGACCGACATAGAAAGACTTAATGGCGGTGTACTTAAAAGAAGACCGATGAATTTATACGGCATAGCACGTACAAATAACAGGGTAGTACATTTCCTTACAAGTTTATTGAAACTTGTCGAGAATCGCACTCGTTACCCATTGCCACATATGAGATAATATCTCTGTTTTATAGAGTTTTAACAGATAAAACTTACTTCACGGAATTAGACCACTCATGTACTTGAGGCAGTATTGCGACCGATGGAGGCGGACAAGTTTAATTAAACTTGTCTTTGGGGTAGTTGAGAAGCGCCCAGCATAGCACAGTGAGAACTTCAGAAAATCGCTATGGATTGCAGTAAATGAACGGTATCAACGCTAGAATCGAAAACGTAAATCGATCACAAAGACTTTTCTAACCGCTGTCAAAAGAAAAAAGCGGGATAACAAATACATATTGATATATAAGAACCTTTAGAGAGTGTCAAGCAATATTGGCACTCTCTTCTATATTAAAAGCGGTCAACTGCTTTTCAAAAGGAATGTGATGTTCAAACGAGAAATAAAAAGCAACAAAAGCAATACATAATTTTATTATTTACCATACCCATAAAAACGAGAATCAAACGTGAGGCGATGCGGAAAGCTGGTGAACCACTCAATACAATGAGGACATAGCCATTAAAGCCGGATGCATTTAGCTGTATCCCTTGAAAAGTCTCTTTTGTGGGCATGGATAAGTAATAAAAGATTGATTTTTGATAACTTATGTGTTATCATATAATCAAGAAAGGGAAACAATATGTATACAGTAGAATTTTATGAGGATAAAAACGGCGTGTCTGAAGTACGTGATTACTTTATGAAATTAGCAAAAGAAGCGGAAACAGATAAAAACGCACGAATAAACAAAAACAAGATATTTTCCTATGTTAGAGCATTGGAAGAGTATGGCACAAGAATAGGAAATCCGATAGTAAAGCACATTGACGGCAATTTGTGGGAATTAAGACCATTAAGCAACCGTATATTTTTCTTCTATTGGAAAGATAACAAATTTGTATTGGTACATTATTATATAAAGAAGTCACAGAAAGCACCGAAAAAAGAAATTAAAAAAGCAATGAGTAATATTAAAGATTGGTTAGAAAGGAATAGTTGACATGAACAATTATAAAACCTTTGATGAAATGTTCAATGATGATAAGATTGTTTCACCGGAAGAAAGGGAACAGATTAATTTTCAAGTTTCCTTAATCGGAAAAATGATTGAAGCAAGAGAGAAAAAGGGACTTTCACAACGTGATCTTGCGGAATTAAGCGGAGTAAAACAACCAGCTATAGCAAGACTGGAAAGTATGAAATCAACGCCACAGATTGACACATTGTTAAAAATACTTGCACCATTGGGGTATACGCTTTCAATCACACCGATTGAGAATAAGCAGTAAAAGGGGCGTTAATCATGGTATGTATGGAATGCGGAGCAAAAGCCGAAAAGGGATATACAACAAGCGTAACAGATTTAGGGAACCGCCTTTTAATCGTGCGGAATGTCCCTTGTTATAAGTGTACAGAATGTAATGAGATTATTTATACAGGTGATGTTATTAAGAGACTGGAGCAGATCACGGAACAGGCGAAACAATTTACACAGGAAATTTCTATTGTAAATTATAGCAGTGCTGCATGATGGAATTGTGAGGAAATAAGTATGGACAGTATAAAAGGATTGGTTTTTCCAGTCCTTTTTGTTTTGGGAAAATAATTTTAAAAAATACATAAAATGTACTTGACATGTACGTGTTATGTGTTATAATAGTAAGTGTAAAGGAGATAAAGCAAATGGCGAAACCTAAACAGAATGAAAACAGGGTTTCCACTTTCTTATCAAATGAGCATTTAGAAAAACTAAAATCTGAAGCAACAAAAACAGGTGATAGCGTTTCATCGCTCATAAGACGAATTATTATAGAGTGGTTAAACTCTAAAGGGTAAAGAGAATAGCGGTTCCAACGTCTACCAAACAATGAAAACCGCCATTCCACAACCGCCAAACGCTGCAAACGTAGGTTTTAAGCCTACTCACGATTGGACAATCTTATTATAGCAATTCTTTCAAGATTATTCAATCGAAAAATCCACTTTACAGATTGTACATTGACAATTTCACAGGTAATGCGTAAAGCGTCAAGATCACTTGCCTAAAAGAAGTGGTTAAGGTAGTTGCAGACTTTCCGAAACAACCGGAGAAGCAACAGAGCATTAACAGGCTGCTTAGACTCCCTATAATGAAAAGAAGTGGGAATAACTGTTAAAGTCTCTATAAGAAAATGAGACTAAATAAACATATATGGATTTTAGGGCTTGCATCCGTCAAAAGTTGCAAGCTCATTTCAATAAAATGTAAAAAAATGTAGAAAGAGAAGGTGTAAGCATATGGCAAAGTATAGAATTGATTTCTTTTTAAAGGACACAGATCCAGAGTATGCGCCGCTTTATAATGGGCGAAGAATCGAAAAAGATTTTGAAAGTTCTAAAGATGCTCTTTTGTGGGCTGCTGAAAAATTATCAAACAGATCAAATTGTTTTGAAATAAAGCGATTGCCTGAAAGTAGCCTTTAAAGCCAATAAAACAATTATTTCAAACGGTTTTTTGTAAGACTTGAAAAAATCGGGAATATTGCATATAATATAGATATCAATAAAAAAGGAAGGTAACAGCATATGAGCGATAGAGAAAAATTATATCAGTTAGTAGATGCTATACCAGATTATAAGTTATGTTATGCTATAACTTATTTACAAGGACTTACAGACGGGGGCAGAGCAGAACTAAACAAAGAAACATTAGAAGCCTTAGAGGAAGCGGAGAGAATAAGCAAAGATCCTAATGTAAAAAGTTATACAGATGTAAAAGAAATGTTTAGGGAGATTTTAGAAGATGAAGCTTGAAGTTAAGTATTCTAGCAAATTTAAAAAGGGATTGAAATTAGCGAAAAGAAGAGGTTTAGATATATCTTTGCTAGAAAATGTCGTTGAAAAATTAAAAAATAGAATTCCGCTAGAAGAAAAATATCAGGATCATCAGCTTAAAGGTAAAATGTCAAAATATAGAGAATGTCATATTCAACCAGATTGGTTATTAGTGTATCTTATAGAAGAAGATATATTAGTTTTGACATTAATCAATACTGGAACACATTCTGATTTATTTGGTGAATAAGAGGGAGTGATATATATTACTATACAACAGAAAATTGATATGGCTTGTGCTCATGCTGGAATCAGTAAAGCAGAATTGTCACGAAAATTAGGATATGCGACACCACAAGCATTTCAAAAAAGATATAATACAGGAAAGTTTACACAAGAAGAACTAGAAGAAATAGCAAAGGAAACGGGAGGAAACTATATTTCATTATTTCGTTATCCGGATGGAACAGAATTTTAAAGCATCTACTTATAAACAGTAGGTGCTTTTATAATGGATACAATATAAACTATTTAGATTAAAATATAAAAGAAAAGGTTTAAAAAGTTATTGACAATATAAACTAAATGGTTTATAATAAAGACAGTTAAAGGAACGGCAACGAACCAATAACAGCGAACTTTGATAACTGAACAGGTACGTCATAAGCGCATGGAAACTTGCCAAAAAGAAGTTTCTAGGGTAGTTGTAGACCTTCTGAAAATAACCAGAGAAACAACAGCGGACTATAGAACGGCTAAAGCATCCTATAAAGGAAGGAAAAGGATAAATCTATAGAATCTCTACTAAAAAATGAGATTATAAAAACACATATGAATTTTTGAGTGTTAGTAATGACACATTTTAGGGCTTGTACTTGTCAAAGAGTATAAGCCTTTTCTATCCCAATAGAAGGGATATTTTATCTATAGTAAAAGGGTATCATTAAAGCATGGTATCCTTTATAGTGTGGATAAATGGCTTGAAAATGCCGGGAAATCTGATATAATAAAAATGTACAAAGGAGTGAATCAGAATGGCGAATAATACATATGATATGGTAATGAGTGGGAAAAGTGATAATAACATTCGCTTTAATGATTTGCGGAAAATGCTTGATTCATTAAATTTCGGGTATAGAGTAAAAGGAGATCACTTCATATATTATAGGGATGATATACCAGAAATTATAAATATACAACCAAGAGGAAATAAAGCAAAGGGATATGAAGTAAAACAAATACGCCTATTATTTAGACAATATGGCATATAAGGAGGTTTTGAGAATGGCAAAATATTCTATGATTGTTTCATGGTCTGATGATGATAATTGTTATCTTGTTTCTGTACCTGATCTTCCTGGATGTATGGCAGATGGTGAAACACCACAAAAGGCAGTGGAAAATGCACAGGTAATTATTGCTGAATGGATTGAAACGGCGCAAATGTTAGGAAGGGAAATCCCTAAACCTTCATTTTCGGCTATGCAGGTGTAATGAATATGTTTGAATTTATAAGGAAACTTGTTCTTGCATGGAATCCGGACTATACAAAGGTCACGTCAGTAGAAAGAAAGATATTGGAAGAAGCCGAAAAGGATATTACGTAAAATGGGTTGGTTTCACATGACGCTATAAATTGGGATTAGGGGGCGATAAAGATTACAGTTAGCAAGGCTCAGCAGAAAGCTACAAAAGAATGGGAAAAGCGTAACTATGACAGTGTGAATTTAAGGCTTCCCAAAGGTACTAAAGAAAGAATAAAAAATGTAAGCGAAACAGTGAACGGTTTTATTGTTTCTGCAACACTGGAAAAATTAGAAAAGGAAGAAAGCGAGGGGAAATGACCCTTGCTTTTTTATTACTTTTAATTATAACGGTACCTTTATATAATGTGCATAAATAAAGTGTGATGTGGTACCGTTATATTTGTTGCATTTTCCGATATTGCATATATAACGGTACCGGTATACAATAGAGACAGTTAAAGAAACCAACACGAACAAACGGAGGTAACGGCAATGAGATTAACATTTTTTGATTTTTGTAAGAAAAATAATTTGAATCCGCTTAAAACAGAAAGTAGACGATATTTTAATAGGTATCGGAAAAATAACCCTCAAATATATAAATTTCAATGGTAGTTACAACCGCCCAGCGTGGACGCAAGCAACACACACGGGATTCGATTTCCCGTTTGGGCATTCGCACATTGACAAATTCATAGCTCATACCGTTGATAATAAGACTATAGCCCCAGATAACATATGGATAGTGCCATAAGGGTTATACAGAAATACGCATAGAGGGAATAAACCAATGAACATGCAAGGAAGGGTAAACGGAAGTTGAGCGTTGTTATAATGCAGCCTGAAAGCCTGATCAACTTTCAGACAGTCCCAAGCCTGAAAAATGCAGAGGGTAACAAGAAGGCAATAGAGAAATAGTTGTTGATACATAGACAATCAAAGAAAGGTTAAATGGTGGAGATTATGACAGCTAAAATCTATTTAAGCAATTTAGCAAGATATACAGAAGGTAGAGAGAACGGAAGATGGTTACAACTTCCTATGGATTCAGACAAGTTACAATCCATCTACAATGATATTGTAAGGAAAAATCAGGAACACATCATTCTTGATTATGATGCGCCTTTTAATATTTCAGAGTATGAAAACATTTTTGCATTCAATAAAACACTGGAAAATATTTCAGATTGTGGGCTTGATGATGATATGTTGACGGCTTTATTTAAAGTGAATCCTGATTATGATGAAGTGCTGGAAGCAATCGAAAACGGTACTTATGACATTATTAATGTTGATGAAGTTTCAAGTGGATGGAGTGTTGCACTTGACCGTGAAGAGATTTTTGGAATGGTTTTAAATGAAGAGGGTTACAACAATTTATTTTCTCAGCCTATACCAGAAGAAATGATTGATTATATGGATTTTGCACAGATTTACACTTGCTTATCTGTAAATGATGGATGGCAGCCAGTAGATGTTGGAAACGTAACCTATTTAGTGAGAATTTAAGAAAGAGAGGATAATTATCATGATGGATAAATTAAGAATGACAAGAAATGAGTATCATGCACATAAACAAAAGTGTGTATCAAGAATATGGGATCAAAATGACAGTTATTCGATGGTCGATTATATGCAGGAGGATGAAAAAATTGAAATCGTTCCTCTTGATTTTTTCGCATATCCTCAGATCAAAGAGGATACAGCAAAATATATCAATGCTGTTTTTGATAAGGAAGACACGGACAAAAACGGAAATTATATGTTGCGTGGATTTATTGGTGATAGTCTGGAAAAGTGGTATAGAGATAAAGAGAAATTACATTGTAATTATGCACCGTATGGATTTTATTACTCTGGATTCGGCTTTAATGACGAAGAAATGCTAATTTATACATGGTGTGAAGGTGATACAACATTAACCCTTTTTAATGATAGGGAAACTTATCAGAAGGAAAGAGAAGCAACAGAAAAATGGTTTGATGAAAATTGATAGAAAGGAAGTATTTGTTATGATGAAATACACTATTGAAAAAAGAAACGGCAGTTTAACATGGATTTATATAACAGAACCTAACCAGAAAGAAGAAACACTCACAATCGAATTATTAGAGTGCCAAAATCCAGGTGGAAAGAATGCGCTTCCTTATTTATGGTATAAGGCAGGATGCACAAATAAAATTTTAGATACTTATTTGTGTATTCATACTTATTGTAAAGATTCTGAAGGAAATTGTTTTGGTAGATACAATCCGCAATCAAAAAGAAGTGATGACGGGAAAAGAAATGTTATCAATTTTGACTGGATGTTTGAGAACACGGAAGAAAACAAACAGAAATTAATCAATGAAGTGATCCGCTTGTTTGAATCTGCAACAGGAAAAAGCGCAACACAGGAAAAAATGGAAAGATGTAATAAATATGCCGATGAAAACGGGCTTGAAATTATAACCGAAAAACCTGAAGGATGGTATGAACTTTTGGGAATTTCTTCACCTGTTGGAAGTGTTGTAATTACTAATAGAAAGTCATTTAAACAAAAAGATTATAAGAAAGCATTGTTAGTATATTAATGGAACCATAGAAGAATTTTTGAATATATGGCATAAAGAGAGGATGAACAATAGTAATGACATACAGTAGCGGATCAGAAGCCATTGAGACAGTCTATACATATGAAGAATGGCTCAAAGAATATAACCGCCGGGAAACAAAGCGGAGAATCAGACAGAGGACAGAACATCTTTATTATATGAAACAACGCATATCAGGTGCAATGATGGCAGCTATCGGAATTGTAACGCAGTTTGTATTGGATGGCGATGCGACAGTATCATTATTTACATTGCCTTTAGGAATATTTTTGTTACTGACAAAAGAAAAAGTTATGATATTTTAGAAGGGAGAAAAATATATGTATACAACTAATAAACCTGTAAAACGTCCAGTATGGAAAAATCATGAAATAATAGGATATGTTACAATCAGTTTGGAGGATAAGGACTTTCTAAATGGAATTAAAGAAGGGTTTTATCTGGGTTTTACGGATGAAGAACATAAAATTTTGACGGATGGAAGCAAAAAAGAACTTGTACAGGTTGGATTTATAAAGTAGTAATAAATCGTGTATTTCATGGAGGGAGGAATAATAATGCAACATTTAAAAACTGAAAATTGCGTTATATGTGGAAAAAAAGCGGTTGGATGGCATGGATATGTAACCGCAAAAGAAAGAATGGCGCTTGGAAATTATATTGATGTGAAGGTAATTTCTGGATATTGCGAACAGCATTTACAGGAGAGCATAAATAATGAAAATTCAGTAAACGGAGAAGCATATAACAGTGAATTAATGGGAAAATGTATTCCGTTGTTTGGATAAGCAATGAAACTACTGTTTCGAGTCCATACAAGCCCATTTAAAGCCTTAAATCAGCGCATATACATAATTTTATATGCGCTGTATTAAGTCCTTAAATAAGGCAAATAAGCATCATAGAAAGAGAAGTATTAAGCAAGTGACAAGTGGAAATGTTGCTTGCTTTTATTATTGGAAAATTAAATAGAATGGAGGAAATTTTTATGCGTACAGTAACAGAAACTTATAATGTATATACTTATCCTGAGTTGTCAGAAGAAGCAAAAGAAAAAGTAAATCAGTGGTATCTTGATGATCTGTGCAGAAATGACGAATTTTCGGAAATTTACACAGAGGATTTACACAACCTTTTCCCTAACAGTGATTTAAAGATACAATATTCTTTAGGATATTGTCAGGGAGACGGATTGAACATTTACGGGAAACTTGACTTGATGGACGTATTCAAGGCAATCCGTAACAAGTCATATTGTGGGGAAACATTCAAAGATTTTTGGAACGCTATGACAGAACATGAGCAGAAAGCCATAGAGGCATACATGGAAGTTTGCGGAAGAAGTGTTGCATTGCCTTACAATGACGGGCATTACAATTATTGTGTGTCTGATAAGACGGATTTTGCAGAAGAATGGATAGAAGAATTAGAGTATCAGCAATATAAAAATATCCAGGTTGATACAATTCGTAAAATGGAAAAATTAGTTGCTGATATATTTGTAATGCTTGCTAAACAGTATGAAGAATATGGTTACAAGTATTTCTATGAAGTGGACGAGGAAGAGATAACAGAAACTTGCGAAGCTAATGGATGGGAGTTTCTGGAAGACGGAACATTTTACGCAGCATGAGGAGGCGCACAACATGAGCACAAACGACTACATAAGGCAATCAGCAAATAAATACCATTGGTACAAATATTATTCCGTTATGCGTCCTGTAAGCATCGGAACACATCCTAAAATTGGTATGGTGGATTTCATTAATTATGATACCAGAACGGAAGTAAATGGGCGTATGATATGGGCTGAGTTGTATTATAACCGGGAATTGACACAGAAGGAACTAGAAGATTCTGAGATGATCAGAGGATAGGGAGAATTTAATAATGGTTTATTCATGGGAATTGGAAAAAGTGAAGGATTGGACAACAAACAAAATTAAAAATAGTATATGGGCATATGTTTCTTGTGGGCAACCTATTCCCGGATGTGTTTCAGTGGAAGCGTTGAGGATGGAATTAGAAAGAAGAGGAGAGGAACCTACAGGTTATCATAATACATAAGGCAATGAAAGAATCGTTTCAAGATGGGAGGATATATAAATATGGCAAAAAATATACAGAAAACAACGGAATATAAATTAGGATTACAGATTATGGAATACTGGTTTAAATGTATTTCAAAGAAAAATGACAGATATGCAGATGGAGACATTAACGAACTACTAGAAGAATTTGTCCATGATTGCAATGTATCATATCACAGCGATGATTTAGACAGAACGGTTTTAAATCTTACAAATTCACAGAAGCGGAAATTATACAAGATGATGTTGGATAGTGGCGTTTTAGAAAGATAAAATAAAAATTTATGTCCAGTTAGAAGGCATTAGCGGGAATATTCGTTAGTGCCTTTTATAGTGGCTATAAACGCTGAGTAAATGGAGAAATAAAGAGTAGAAAGGATGATTAATAATATGAATGTTGTAGAAAGAGCAGTAATGCCAAACGGAACAGAAATTCAGTTAGAGGATTGGAGAGAAAACAATACAAAAGAATATCCTGATTTATACGGATTGATAATCGGAGCATATCCGATAGCAAAAAACACAGGAAAACATAGATGGATAGAAAGCGGTCAAACATTTAGACTTGATATTTCTATGAATCAGTATAGAGAATATTCAAATGATGATGTAAAAGCGGATTTTGAAGCGCTAAAGAGTGGTGAGAAGTCGCTGGAAGATTTAGCGGATCACTTTTGGAATGGCGAAAAAGATATGTGGCTACTTGGAATGAATGTTGAATATAAAGGATGGTGATAGTATGTTGGAAAATCTTATAAATAAAGCAGAAGAGAAGATAAATGAAGCGTTGCAACACGCAAATAATGTTGAAAACGGAATTAAAAACAAAACAACGGAAATTTTAAATGCAGAATATTGTATGGGACAGTTTATGGCATACATGGATATGATTGAAGGAATTGATCTTGATAAGCATGTAGAAATGGGAGAAAAAACAAAGGAAATACGACAAAAGGTGTTAGAAGCCATTAACAAAATTTATGGTTGAAACAATGGATTCATGGAAGGAGAAGTTATGAGAGGTATTAAAAATCCGAATGTAGATATTAAAATATGTGGAAACGATGTTGTTGTGGCAGATGGAAAGACAGAGTATTTTCGGAAACTTAAATCAAGACAGACAGTTGCTATTGCAAATGATATTTATTTTGCGGAAAAGTAGGTAGTGTAAAGTAGCCTATGAAAAACTGGAGTCAAAAAAATAGGCTCCATTAGAACTTTGATAATTGTAGATACGATAGATTTTGGCAGTGTCCGCCACCCTTGACGGCACACCAAAACAATGCTCTGAACGTCTTACCGACGGCGAAGAACTCAAGAACAGATACCAGTTTCTCCGTCTGATTCACAGCATTGTAGCATTGTTTTGGCGTGCCATCAAGGGCAGGTCCCTTCGGGATGGCTAGGTAATTACCTCTGGCTCGGAATCTAAGAACAGATGTGGGCTTAGCCCTGTT
>VIQU02000042.1 GCA_010206225.2 Lachnospiraceae bacterium MD308
GCGCTGGATTTCTTTTTGGAGAGCCTTATACTCCTTGAGGGTAACCGTTTCCTCCTCTGATACCTTGATAGGGGAAAGCTGCTTTACCCAACCGCTAATCGTACTCCGATTTACGCCATATTCACGTTCCAGTTGTGGATACGAGGTTCCTCCAGGCGCTGGATTTCTTTTTGGAGAGCCTTATACTCCTTGAGGGTAACCGTTTCCTCCTCTGATACCTTGATAGGGGAAAGCTGCTTTACCCAACCGCTAATCGTACTCCGATTTACGCCATATTCACGTTCCAGTTGTGGATACGAGGTTCCTCCAGCATTATACAGATCCACGATCTGCTGTTTAAATTCCGGAGTGTAAGATTTTTGATTTTTCGCCATGCCTTTCATCTCCTTTGCTCTTTCATTTGATAGTATAGGTTGTTCAACTTTTCCTGTCCACACTTATATACTAACACCAGAGGCAAATAAGCTGGGCTTTGAAACGGCGATGCGCTGGACGAAAGGCCAATACCAGTTTTTTGTCTGCACCCATACCGACAAGGGCCACATTCACAACCACATCTATTTCAATTCCACGGCCTTTGACTGCTCCCGGAAATTCCATAATTTCCTCGGCTCCAGCTTTGCCCTCCAGCGGCTGTCTGACCGGGTATGTCTGGAGCATGATTTGTCCGTGATACAAAATCCCAAACAGCACAGCAAGGGCCGTTTCCTCCACTATGGCCAGTGGATAGGCGACAAGCCGCCCTCCGCTCAACAGCGGGTGCGGCTGGCAATCATCGCGGCCCTTGAAAAAAAGCCCGCCGACTTTGCCGCGTTCCTCCGGCTGATGGAAGAGTCCGGCTTTGCCGTCAAGCGCGGGCGGGGCGGCGTGGTGTCGTTCCTCGCGCCGGGGCAGAACAAGTACACCCGGCTCCGGGCATCCACCCTCGGCGCGGGCTTTGACCCCGAGGACATCCGGGCGGTTATCGCCGGGGAGCGGCGCCGCCCCCGATCCGGCAGGCGGGGCTTATCATTGACATTCAACAGCGCATGGCCGAGGGCAAGGGCCCGGCTTATGAACGCTGGGCGAAAGTCTACAATCTGAAACAGATGGCCGCCGCCCTCCAGTTCTTGCAGGAGAACAATCTGACCGACTATGACGCGCTGGCGGCAAAGACCACGGCGGCGGTTGACCGGGCCCACGCGCTGGCCGGGGAGCTCCAGACCACCGAGGCCGCCCTCTCCAAAGTCTCCGGGCTGATGGGGGCCGTGGTGGACTATGCAAAGGCCCGGCCCGTATTTGACGGCTACAAGGCGGCCCGGTACTCGAAAAAGTATCTGGCCGAACACGAGGCGGAGCTTGCCACCTACCGGGCGGCCCGGGCCGCTATGAATGAATTGTTAGGCGGTGAAAAGCTCCCCAAAATGGACGCGCTGAAAAAACAGCGGCGGGAGCTGGCGGATAAGAAAAAGGCCCTCTATGCCGAGTATCGGCAGGCCCAGCGGGATATGCGGGAGGCCGTGGCGGTCAAGGCCAACATCGACCATCTGCTCGGCCTTACGGACGGGCGCACTGATAAGGAACAGACGCGATAGCGGCGGTGACGCAGCCAACCTCTTTGGGACATTTTGTCCCAAAGAGCCGGGTTTGGGGAGGCTCCCCAACAAGCATTTTTGCGGGCCTGCGGCCCAGCAAAAATTTCGGGTGTGGCCACACCCGAATTGCTTGCCGAAACGCGCAACCCCGGAAGTGGCGCGAAAAAACGGAGGCGCGTGCTTCTCTTTACGCATCCTCCGTTTCTTTAGCCGCTTTCATCGCTTGGATCATGGCTTCTACAATTTTTAGTTCTTTTTCGTCCAGGGCGTTAAGAATGGCGTCGATCCGCTTTCTGCACTCACTCCCTTTATTCTTGGACGGATAGAAATATTGATCTACCGATATATCAAACATTGTCACCATCTGATAAAAGGTGTTGAGGCTGGGGTGCTGGCCGTCATTCTCGTTATACATGATGGTGCGCGGAGCCCGGTCAACAATATAGGCCAGTTGCTCCTGCGTCATTCCGCTGGCCTCGCTTGCCCGCTTGATGGCGAGCCCTATATCGTGAAAATCAAATCGTCGATTATCTCTCTCAATCTTCATAATATCACCTAATGTAATTTTACATTTCAGGTGTTATTATTTGAACGATTGTGTATTTCATACCACTGACTAATTATTTTCACCTAACCTGCAATCTAAGATGGCCTTGCTGACTTGACAACAAGGGGAGAACTGATTATAATAAAAATAATATGACTATGCAAGAGGTGAGTACGATGTTGTTCGGAAAATTTTGTATTGACTTCGGCTCCACACAAGTTTATACCACGAAACATTGTGCGGAGCCTTTTCGGAAAGTTGATCTATAAAGCGGAAAGGCCAAGGCAGAGATAGGACTGTCTTTGGCTTTTATACCCTTTTTATCAGATCAACGATAGATAATTGACTGTTTAGGCCACAGACAATGTTTTGTTTGTGGCCTTTTGCTATGCTTATTTTGTTAAGTGACTATGCAAAGGGCGCACGATGTAGTGTGCCCTTTTTCTTTTTGGAGGAAATAGATATGACTGAAGAACATAGTTTGTTGACCGGAAGTGTGCCGAAAAAACTGGCCGCTTTCGCTTTCCCGTTGCTTTTAGCAAATACACTGCAATCATTTTACAATGTAGTAGATATGCTTGTAGTCGGCCAAATTGTAGGCGATACGGGTCTTGCGGCCATTGGTAATGCTTCTAAATTGTGCTATATTATCAATTCAATTTGTATTGGTATGACGATGGGCGGAGCCGTGTTGATTGCTCAATATAAGGGGGCAGACGATAAAAAGGGACAGACGGAGTCTTTTCAAATGCTGGCCTTGCTCTCGCTGGTATCTTCCCTGCTTGTGACTATTGTGAGTCTGGCAACCTGCCAGCCGTTATTCAAGATGTTAAATGTTCCAGCAGACGCATATCAAGATGCCTGCGACTATATGAAAATTATTTGTTGTGGAACTGTGTTCATCTTTGGATATAATGCTGTCTGCTCTGTACTCAAGGGGCTTGGGGATTCTAAATCTCCCCTCTATTTTGTGGGAATTGCTACCGTCATCAATATCGTTTTAGACATTATCTTGGTGGGCCCATTAGGAATGGGAACGGCAGGAGCGGCTTACGCAACGATTACCGCGCAGGGAATTTCCTTTGTGATTTCTCTATTCTATTTGAAGCGGCATAAAATATTTTTCTCTATGGAAAATCGCGGAAAGTTTACGCTTCAATGGGATAAGCTGGCCGCCATCGTGAAAGTCGGACTGCCCACGGCCATCCAAATGGTCGTAGTCAACACGGCCTATCTGCTTGTGGCAGGGATGCTCAATCAGTTTGGTACTGCTGTATCTGCTGCATCGAATGTAGGCTTGCAAATCAACACCTTTGCTGGTATGCCCTGCTGGGCTATTGGACAGGCAGTTACAGCGATGGTAGGGCAGTGCATGGGAGCTGGACAAATTGAACGCGCCCGTAAAGTAGTAAAAATCAGTTTAGTGATGAATGTTGCTGTAACGCTCGTTGTCGTAATTGGCGTACAGTTTTTTGCTGAACCATTGATTTTGCTTTTTGGTAGTACCACCCCGGAAGTAGTAAACGATGGAGTTTACTATCTGCGTGTCTGTTGCAGTATAAATAGTTTGATTTATGCCGTTATGTACACTTTGGACTCCTTTGCTATTGGTGTCGGTGCGGCAAATGTTGCTATGATTAACGCTTTACTGGACGCGGTTATTGTGCGTTTGCCTGTGAGCTGGCTCTTGGCCTTTGTACTTAATATGGGCTTTTCCGGGATTTATTACGGCCAGGCGCTTTCTCCAGTCTTACCTGCTATTGTAGGTTTACTCTATTTCACAAGTAGAAAATGGGAACACAAAACGCTCATTCAATCAAGCCACAAGGGGGAAAGTCTATGATGGATCGGATGGTATGGCTTCTATGCCCCATATGTGGGAACAAGACCAGACTTAAAGTGCGTCAAGATACAGAGCTTATCAATTTTCCACTGTATTGCCCGAAATGTAAACAGGAAACTTTAGTGAATGTCAAAAAATCAAAACTATCTGTCATCCGCATGGCTGACTTGATTTCTAAGGAGGATAACGAATTATGATGGACAAACAAAAAATTTATCCCCGGTCAAAAGATCGGGAAACTGTATATTTGAAAAATGTCGTTACTGATCCCAGCATCATCGTGGGCGACTACACCATGTATAACGACTTTGTAAATGATCCTGTTGATTTTCAAAAGAATAATGTTCTTTACCATTATCCCATTAACCATGACAGGCTGATTATTGGTAAATTTTGCTCTATCGCTTGTGGCGCTCGATTTTTGTTCAACAGCGCCAACCACAGCATGACTTCACTTGCGACTTATCCATTTCCTATCTTCTTTGAGGAATGGGAGCTGGATGTTAGCCACATAACCGAGGCATGGGACAACAAAGGCGATATTGTTATTGGAAGTGATGTCTGGATTGGATATGAGGCCGTGATCTTCGCTGGAGTTACCATAGGGGATGGTGCCATTATTGGCACCAGAGCTGTTGTAACAAAAGATGTCCCGCCCTATACCATTGTAGGAGGTGTTCCGGCTAAACCTATCCGAAAACGCTTTTCTGATGAAACTATTTCGGCGTTGCTGACAGAGCGGTGGTGGGACTGGCCGGAAGAAAAAATTGCTCGCAATCTTGCGGCAATCCGATCGGGCCGTATCGATCAATTTAAGTAAATATTGAAAAGAGCCAGACGCACAGACGCAGAGCCATCACAACGAAACCGTTGTTGAATGGCCTGCGGTGCAAGAAAAACGGCGGTTTTGAGTCTATCAAGCCGCCGTTTCTTTATGAGCATATAATCTAACGGAGTGCGGCGGTCGCCTTGGAGGTGTCGCTGTGCTCTCGCTCATTTTCCATCCCCCTAACCTGTCAAAAAAAGCCCACCCGCCCAGCAGGATCAGTCCGGCGGTGGATGCGAAATTTGGCAGTACATAAATGAATTTGTCATTTCATGCGCTTGCGTGGCTTTGTGTCGCGCAGGCGCTTTTTGTTATCTGCACTTCGAGACAAAGTGTCCCGAGGTACGGAGCAGCTCCCCAGGGTGCCGCTCCCCGCCGCCCTCCATATCGTTTCCCAGCAACCCAACCACAAAAAACGATATGGAGGTACATACAATGACTATCATCAACTTGCGCGACTTTTACTACTGGTACACCCAGGACGAATATATGGAAGTTACTGACGATGTGGCCGAGGCGCTCCGGGCCAGCGTCCGTTATGAGGCGGCCTACCAGCGGCGGCTCTCCCGCCACAAGGCGCAGTATTCGCTGGACTGCGAGGACGGCATCGAATATTCCGCCTGCCTGCACGAGCCCACCCCGGACGAGGTTCTGGAGCTCAAGGAGCGGTTCTGCCGTCTGTGGAACGCGCTGAACAGTCTGCCCCCGGCCCAGGGCCGCCGGGTGGATGCCTGCATTATCCTCGGCAAGAGCTTTTCCGAGGTTGCGCTGGCCGAGGGCGTTGACGAAAGCGCGGTGCGGCGGGCCGTGGAGCGCGGGCTGGAGAACATGAAAAAGTTTTTGAAAAATTCCCGCTGAACCAGTCCGAAAACCATCCAAAAATGTCTCGGTATATGAGAGGAAGTTTTTTCTTCTCCACAACTGAATAGCGGGCGGCCCCGAGTGAACGCGGGGAGCCGGGCGGCGGGTGCGCGGTGACTTCTCCCACGGGAGGACGAGCGACCAACACCACCGCCGCGAGTGGGGAACCTGCCAGCCCCACGGCCACGATCCGCGAGGGACAAGCTGGCCACTTGCCGCTTGGGGCCGCCGCACAAAACAAGGGAACGCCGGGCCGCTACTCGCTGTCTTTTGACAGGCCAAACATACGGGCCCGGCGCTCCCCATTTCAAACAAGTTCGAGACAAATTGTCCCAAGGTGAGGACAGGCCAAAGGGCGGCACTTTTCGGAGTGCTGCCTTTTCGCGTTTCCCCACCAACCAAAAACGCAAAAGGAGGTTTTGCCGTGAAACTGACCGCACAAGAGCTGGAACAAATGAAAAACGTGGACATCGGCGCGGTGAGCGCGGATGCGCTGGCTGACGTGAGCAGTATGGCCTTTGACCGCACCCTCCCCCGGGAGGAGCGGCTGGCCCGGTTCGTGAAACGGGCCGTCAATCCCTACTGCTTTAGCGTGGGCGGCGTGGGCGTGAAAATCGAGTTTGCCGAGGGCGGCCCCTCCCTCCAGGAGACGCTGACGGCCTTTCTTATCCGGCAAAAGAGCGGGCTGTGACTGCTGTTGCGGCCTGCTCCCACTTCGAGACAAAATGTCCCGAGGCATCGACATCCTTGCTGATACCCCGGAACAGAGTTATAATATAAGTGTAATGTGATAGGGAAGGAGGAACAATGGCACGAACAAAAAACAGAGGGTATCAGCAGACTTTGGCTCCTACCTATACAGCCCGGCTTTGGAAAATGGGCGGCTACATCCGGCTTTCCCGAGAGGATTTACAGAAAATCAACCGTGGCCTTGACGATAGCAACAGCGTGAAAAACCAGCGCGACATCCTCAACGATTTTCACCATAACCACATTGACGAGTTTGAAAGCTATGTCGAGTATGTGGATGACGGCCACACGGGAACCGATACGGAGCGCGAAAGTTTCCAGCGGCTCTTGGGCGATGTGATGAGCGGGAAAATCAACTGCGTTGTGGTGAAAGACCTTTCCCGTTTCGCCCGGAATTACAGCGATGCTGGCAGTCTGATTGACAACCTCTTTGTGCAGATGGGCGTCCGCTTTATCAGCTTGGCCGAGGGCGTAGACAGCTACCTGAACCCGGATAGCGTGAACAGCATCATCGTTCCGATAACAAACGTGATGAACGACCAGTATTGTTATCAGACCTCAAAGAAAATCCGGCAGGTTTTCGATTACAAGCGGCGCAACGGCCAGTACATAGGCTCTTTTGCTCCCTACGGCTACATAAAAGACCCCAAAGACAAGCACCAGCTAATCGTTGACCCGGACGCCGCTGAAATCGTCAAAAAGATTTACGAGATGTGCCTGCAAGGTACGGCCAAACTTCAAATTGTGATGTATCTAAACGACCACGGAATACCCAGCCCCACGGCATACAGAAAGCTAAAGGGCCTGCCCTACTCCCCGGCTATATCGGACGCTCCCATGTGGGGGAACAAGATTATAACCGATATTCTCAGAAATCCTATTTACACCGGGGATTTGGTGCAGGGCCGCCGCCGGGTGAAAAGCTACAAGGTACACCAGATCGAGGCTGTGCCGGAGGATGAATGGGTGCGCGTCCCCGATACCCACGAGGCAATCATCACCCACGAAACCTTTGAACGGGTGCAGGAACTTCTGAAACGTGACACCCGGACGGCCCCTAAAAAGCGGGAGCTCCATTTATTCAGCAGCTTTCTGAGGTGCGCTGACTGCGGCAAGGCCGTGACACGGAGCCAGAGCGGGAAGAATGTATATTATTCCTGCTCCACTTACAAGAAACGCTCCCGGACAGCCTGCTCCATGCATTCTATCAAGCACAACCGTTTAGAGGCCGCCGTTCTGTTCGCTATCCAGTATCAAGTGAGTACCGCCGTTTCCTATTCGGAAATAGTAGCCCGTATCAATGCGGCCCCGCTGAAAAAAAGTCAATCCCACCGCCTTAACGACCAGATAGCCGCAAAGGAAAAGGAATTGACGAAAATCACCCGCTACAAGCAGTCACTGTATCAAGACTGGAAAGGCGGAGAAATCTCCCAGCAGGAATACCGGGAAATGAAAGCCGATTATGAGCGGCAGGCCGCCTGGCTCTCGGATTTGCTGGCCCGGCTGACGGCTGAACGGAAACAGCTTTCAAGCGGCGTTGACCAGCAGCATCCCGCACTGGTAGCCTTTGCGAAATATCAGAACATTGAAAAGCTGACCCGCGAAATTCTGATTGAATTGGTAGACCATATCAAGATTTACGAAAACGGCAATATCAGCGTTCATTTTAAGTTTTCGGACGAGTTCCGCCGGATTGCCGAGTACATTGAAATCAATACCACTGACACCGCCGAGGCGGGCTGACCCCCGCCAAAGCATAAAATCCCTTTGGCAGTGTGTTTTCCTAATAAAACGCAATCTTAGGAAAACCAATTGCCGAATAGCTTAAAATATGCTACAATCTGTAAATGGAGTAACCGTGTTACAAGGTGGTAGCCTCCCCAACTTTACAGAAGAGGGGAGGTGATGCATATGAGTACATACGAAGTTTTAAGCCTGATGTTTTTGGGCGGTTCGTTCCTCGTTGCATTGCTTGCCTATATAGATAGGAACAACAAGCGAAAATAAATAAGCCTACCTTGTACTTGGCGGTTCAGGCAGGCTTATAGTCCATTCTGGAGGCTAACCACTTTGTGGGCGGTTGCTCCTTTTCTATAATATATCATTTCCGAATCAGAAAATCAACATTTTTTTGAACTCCGATAAACTATCTCATATCATATTAAAATGCCTAAACGCCTCCATAATCGCTTTTTCTTTCTCCTGCGGACATTTCGGCACATGGCTTTTATTATCGCCTAAATTATAATTCAGACGCTTTTCAAACCCGCATTTGTCTTTTATCTGTGCCACATACAAGGATGATACTTTTAAATCATACTCTGATTTTATCCATTCTTTGATTTCCGTATAAGTTGCACACCATTTTACGTCTTTCAGATATTCGTTGTCTTTCGGCTCAAAATCAACATACGCATAGACAGTATCAGCGGTGTTACTATTTCCTACCCAAAAGGACGCACGTCTCAACATGTTCACCATTGTCCAAACCTATACTTAAATCATTTTCAATAATCGGCAGCTTAAACCGAATTGATTTAAGCCGCTGACCACTCATCATGGCTATTATCCTATTTGTGCAACGGTCGTTGCACTTTTGCTGTTAATTTTGATATTATTCTAATTCTTTTTCTATTTCTTCAATAGAAGGTAAACTGCTCTGGAACTCCTCTGGCAAAGACTGTGTGAGCTGATTCTGCCAATCTGCAACACCAATCGGGTTCTGATAACCAGATAAAGAATATTCCACTACAGTTTTATTCTTACCCTTAACCAACAAAAGCCCGATTGTCGGTTTGTCATCAGGATGGCACAAAATATCATTTACTATATTCTGATACATATTTAACTGACTGATAAATCCCGGCTCAAAATCACAGGCTTTTAATTCTATCACAACATAGCAACGTAATTTCAAGTGATAAAACAAAAGATCTAAATAAAAATCCTGTCCTCCAACCTCTAAATGAACCTGCCGCCCAACAAATGCAAATCCCTGTCCTAATTCTAATAGAAAACTTTGAATATGTTCTGTTAGTTTCTGTTCTATTTCCACCTCACGTCTTGGCATATCGGTTCCCAAAAAGTCAAACAAATAAGGATCTTTAAATATTTGATTCGCCATATCAGAATCAAGCGATGGCAGTGCCACAGGGAAATTGTTGACTGTTTTTCCAGTACGTTCCATTAATTTACTTTGTATCTGTAACTCAAGTATCGTTTTACTCCAACCATTTTCTATCGTTTTACCAGCATACCATATGCGTTCTTCCTGTGTTTTTAATTTATCCATCAAAGTAATATTTGTCCGCCATGGTATTTGTGCAACGACCCGTTGCACAATTTCATAATCCCCCCAACACTGGGCAAATTTTCGCATATACTTAATATTACGTGGAGAAAAGCCGGACATTTCTGGAAAAGCAATTTTCAGATCCTTTGACATACGGTCAATAACCTTTGCACCCCATCTCTCTTCCTCTTGTTTTTTCAAAATAGCCCTGCCAATATTCCAGTAAAGGCAAATCATGCTTGTATTGGCGTTCATTACAACCGAAACTCTCTGCTTCTGAATTTCTTTCTTAATTTCTTCTATAAATTGCAAATAACTATCACCCATTTCAGAAAAATTCGGAGCAACCGGAAATATCACTCCCTCTTTATCCTTTCCCATCCGCTTGCGCTTATCCATAAAACACCTCCTATATTCCTATTTGCCAATTACCATATTTATCCTATTCTTACACCACATTTGGCAAAGCATAAATTGTTTTAGGTGTATTTTTAGGCAAAGTCAGTATCGACTACTTCGATACATTACAATTTCTCCTTACATTCAAATTGTATTTCCCCGATAATCTTAAAAATACCTTAATTATAGAAATCATTTTATCACCTGTCTTTGGTTAAATATAGACCACGTCCTTAATTCCCATGGAATATAATGCAATCATAATCACACCGTCACTTCATCACCTGCACAAAAACTTTTTATATCTGCACACCACTTTTGAATGTTGGTTTCAATGTTTTGCTTTCCTTCCAAGTGTGCCAAAATATGCCTTTTATTTAATAAATAAACGAAACAAATAACTTCCTGTGCAGTTCTTCGTCGCTCTTCATCACTTAAAAAATTCAAATAATCCATGTCATCCAGACTATTTGTTCTCTCTAGCATATGACTATCGCCATTAAGCACAAGTCTATACATTAGATTCTTGAAATAATCAATGTAATCTTTGTCTCCAATCTGTTGCAAAATCGTATCATCACAGGAAATCTCTGCTATTCCCTTTTTATACACAAATGTTGAAAACGCCTCCATCACTCGTCGCATTAAATTCCCAACAATCAGAGTGTCATTCGCATTCTTACCACAAGCATAATCATATACAGCTTTCAAAATCTCAGAATATTCGTTTCGTTTTGTGTAACTGAATGGAATAATCTCTTTGTTTTTTAATTCACAACAAGCATATGTAACTTTCTTTTGCCCGTTGCTTTCTCGCTTATATTCGATGCAAACCTCTTCTCCAATTTTTTGAAGATCATATAAACACTGAATATCATGTGTCATCACTAGAATTTGGCTTTCTGGATTGGTTTTAATAATATCGGCTACCTTTGCTTTCAGCAGTGACATAATTCCCACTTTGTTTTCAAAATCAAAACTTGATATGGGATCATCAATAACAAGGATTAGTTTTTTTGAATACCCGTCTTTCGCCTCCTGATTCATAATCAGTTCTGTAAAAAAATAGCATAAAGCAATAATATTTCTTTCACCAACAGACACATTGTTAGGCTTTACCGCTTTTCCGTGGGCATACAATACATATTTATCACCTTCAACTTTGATTTCTAATCTATCTTTTGAAAAGAACACAAATCTAAGGCTCTTATTAATCAAACTGACTGCTATTTTTATGTTTTTCTTTCGAGATTTTAAGATATTCAGTTCATCATTGAGATTTTTGATTTTCTCGTCAGATTCCTTTAATGCTTCATCAGCTTTCTTCTGTTCCCCCAAGGCTTGCTTCCATAACTTAATATCGCTAGAAACCTCATAATGTGCAATGGCTGCATTATCATTTGTGAGATTCCTTTTAAGCGTTCCAATTTTTTTAACTGCATTGTTATAATTTTCTATTTCCTGCTGTATCTTAGTCCTAAACAACTCATATTGCTCAAGTTTATCAGTCAGGCAGCTCTCAAACTCAGTAATAGGTGTATACGGATGATTAATCTTTTTAAGAATAATTTCTCGTATCTTAAATATCTCTTTATTGATTTCTTCCACTACGTCTTTACACTTTATATAATTAGGTGAATTCAAGACATCCATACCAGAAAAATCAACATTCAATTCCTGTATGATGCATTTTTTGAGTTTTTCCTCATGAATATCAACCTCTTTCGATAATACTTTCTCTATACTACCAATCAAATCTCGTTTACCTTGATCTGATATTTCTTGAAAACAAAAAGGACATTTCTTTGTCTTTTCTTTCGAAAATACTGACTTCATTTCACTAATTTGATCTAATTTCCCGTCATCAATAAGCTGAAGAAGATATTGCTCACGATCTGACAACGTAGGTCTTTCAACCTTCTGTGAAAGAAGAGTTTGTAATACCTTTTCATCATATGGAACATTCAATTTCACAGTACTTCTAATCTGAGCCGCTTCATTAGCTATTACCTGACTTAACAGTTGAAGATTCTCTTCATAACGTTTTCTCAAATCCGCCAATGTTTCAGCAGGTTGCAATGCGATAATAGAATCCATTACTTTATCCGTAACGCTGGAATTGCGTTTACCATTATTAATAATCTTTTCTCGTTCAGCCCAATGTCCATTTCCAGACAATCCAAGGTTAATCTGAAATTTACAGTTGCTTGGAGACTTTATATTATCTTTGTCTTTATATTCGCCAGCAACTGTTTTAAGTTCTGCATTTCTTTTAGATTCAGCTTCAATTCTAAGTTCCAAATCCAATATTTTATCTTCAAGATTACCTAATTCACCCAGAAGAATAATTGCATTCAACCCATCGTCTCGTATTTTAACACGTGAACTCACATAATCTTCATTAAACACATGAATACACTGCGTATCCACAAAAGCCATATCTTTTTCATCAAATAATGTGGCTTGGATTATATCATCAACTACATCCCCTTTTGCCTTACGCACAGCATTAGAAATAGTACTTTTTCCAGAGCCATTTTTCCCATAAAGAACTGATATTCTATCTTCATTCATAAATAATTTCAGCTCTTTTTCTTCATTAAAAAATCCCCCTTTAAACTTTATCTTTTTTAGCATTTTATCCTCCCATTTAAATCATTTGAAAATATTTGAACGCGTTTTTTATTGCATTTTCTTTTTCTTCTGTACAGTTTGGCTGCTTAACATTTTCGTTCTTTGCCGTATTATAATTCTCACGCTCGATAATACCACACTTTGCTTTAATCTGAGCAATATTCAAACTGGATACTTTCAATCCGTATTTATCAAGCACATACTGTTTAATTTCCGCATAAGTGGCTTTGCTCTCCGCAGCCGTCAAATCAAGCTCGCTCATTTCCAATTCCACTTCTATATTCTGTTTTGTATGAAGTTTTGAAAGCAACACGATACTTTCCACATGATATGTCCCAGGAAATAAATCAACGCACGCTATTCGTTCTGCCTGATATCCGCATCCTTGAAGCATCTCCAAATCTCTTGCAAGGCTGGTAGGTTTACAGGAGATATACACTATTTTATCCACGCCAAACTGAATGATTTTTTCTAGTGCTTTCGGATTCACTCCGTCTCTCGGAGGATCCAGCACAATAATATCTGGAACCTCCTTTAAGCTGTCAATCACTTTCAGCACATCTCCCTCCCAAAAGGTACAATTATCAAGCATGTTAAGCTCTGCATTCTCCTTTGCTGCCTCCACAGCCTCTTCAACAATCTCCACTCCGACTACTTTTTTGGCAACCAAAGCAAGAATCTGCGCAATAGTTCCGGTTCCACTGTATAGATCAAAAATCACTTTGTCCTTCGTATCACCAATGTATTCTCTCACTGTCTCATAAAGGACTTCCGCACCAAGAGAATTTGTCTGAAAAAATGAAAACGGTGTAATCTTAAATTTCATTCCTAATAATTCTTCAAAAAAATAATCCTGTCCGTAAAGGATTTCTGTGCCTTCATCCTTCACCATATCTGCCACTCCGTCATTCCTTGTGTGAAGAATCCCTACAATCCTTCCATCAAGTGGCAGATTAAGAAGTGCCTTAACCCAAATTTCAAATTCTTCCTCTCCCTGACTGGTAGTTACCAGATCGATAAGGATCTCTCCTGTTTTCGCTGCCTTTCTCACCAGTAAATGCCGAAAAAATCCGATATGTTTCATACGGTGAAAGTATGGTAATCTCGATTTCTTAGCATAATCCAATGTACAGCCAAGAATCTTCCTGTAGTCCTCATCCACAATCTTACAGTCCGTCACATTTACAATATCATGAAAGCTGCCTCTTTTATGCATTCCAAGTGCAAGCGGTCCTTCTTTATACTCATCCCCAAAAGAAAACTCCATCTTATTGCGATAAGCTTCCTTTGCCGGACTTTCTTTCATACCATCCCACACATAATCACCATTTACAGCCTCATCCATCATTCGCTTTATCTGACTTTCTTTTAAAGCAATCTGCTCTTTGTACGGAAGATTCTGATAGGTACATCCCCCGCACTGCCCAAAATGTGGACAAGCTGGCTCAATCTCTGTCGGTGCATTTTCAAGTATCTTGAGAATCCTCCCTTCCGCCTTCCCCTGACGAATCTTATTAACAGAAAATCGAATCTTCTGCCCCGGCACTCCGTTTTTCACTATAACAGTCTTTCCTTCCTCCGGCAGAAAAACCTTCCCTTTATTCGGAAAATCAACTGTCTTTATAACCCCTTCATATATCTTCCCCTTTTTCATAACCTTTTCCCTTTCTTTATCATTTTTCTGCAACACAAACCATAATCTATTCCACGTACTTAGCCTTCAGGATTGTTCCGTCTTTTTCAATCTTCATATGCACAATACTTTTAACATACTGATTAAACTGAGAATATCCATAGCTTCCTATCTTAAAATCCTTGTATTTCTCGTAAACCTTGTTCCCCAGAACACTTAACTCAATCCCGTTCTTGCCGGCATCCTTCACAAGCGACATAACATATTTGTCTATATCCTTCTTGCGCCCCCTGTCTTCCTTTAATGTAACTGATACAAAATTCCCCTTTTTGACCAGTTCTATTCTCTGAAATTCCTCGAGAAACTTTGAGAGCATATTGTAGCCATAGCTGCGGACATCAAAATCAGGATGAAGGCTTACCAGACGGCTGCCAACTTCTCCAAGCCCTGTCTGGCGGTTATCATCCTGATTTTCCAGAATCATCTGAACAACCTCATCCTCAATCCGTTCTTTACTAATAACACTCTGTGATTCACCAGAAGATGCTCCCAGCGCCTGTTCATTTAATAAATTTTCTAAAATCGTAAATTTATCACATGCTTTACGGAACGGCTCCGGTGTCTTGTTCTCACCCATTCCGATCACCATCTTCCCGCTCTCTCTAAGCCTGCTGACCAGCCTCGTAAAATCGCTGTCGCTTGAAACGATACAAAACCCATCCACATCATGAGCATATAAAATATCCATCGCATCTATAATCATTGCCGAATCCGTAGCATTTTTACCCTGTGTGTAGCTGAACTGTTGAATCGGCATGATCGAATTCTTCAAAAGCACATCTTTCCAACTAGAATTCTGAGTATTCGTCCAGTCCCCGTAAATTCTTTTGTAGGTAATGTTGCCATATTTTGACAATTCTGTCAATATTGGCTTAATATATCTTGCCGACACATTATCAGCATCAATCAATAATGCAAAGCATTGTCCATCCATTCTCTAAACTCCTTATCTCCATACAAAATCCTGCCGCTGGTATTTAACATATTATAATATGATAAAAGCAGGCCGCAAGCCTGCTTTAACATGCTATCTTAACTATCATCTTTTAAACTTGATCTTTGTCATCGAAAAAGTCGTCATCAAAATCATCTTCGAAATCCTCTTCAAAGTCTTCCAGATAATCTGGTGTAAAGAAACAGTACACTGCATAAGCGATCGCAGCTACAGCAGCCACAGCACCGATAATAGCCAGTATCCACAATACAGTCTTGGCCTGCTTTTCTTCTTCCTTTTTATTCAATAACTCATTTAATTTGGTTGTTGCAATGATCTCTTCTACTCTGTTCATGCTCTCCCACATCCTTTCTCCTGCTATTTGCAGCATATTCATTATTGATTATATTATAGCATCTGTATGAAAATATTACTATCATTTTATGGAAAAACAAATAAATTCCTAAATTGCAAAAGAAAATTCTACTCCTTGTTTCTTTGATAGAACTTTCCTATGCACAAGTTGAATTTAATCCCACATATCCTTTATGATGTCTTTATCCCTGACAGCAATGGAAGGAGCTATCATGAGTAAATATATTCCGGAAAGCCATAAACATCTTACCGCAGCAGACAGACTTTACATCGAACGCCAGTTGAATGCCGGCTTCTCATTCAAAGACATCGCACGTTTCCTCTTCAAGGATCCCAGCACCATTTCTAAAGAGTTAGCTTTGTTTCCAGCCGTCTGCGCAATGATTCATCCACACAGTAATATGTCTGCCCAAACTCGTCATACATTTTTCTAGTAGATAATTTCACTATGCAGCTCTCATAATGCTTCAGTACATCCTAAATCGCCTGTGCATTCCCTTCTGATGCCGCCTTAATAATCTGAAAAGGCAGCAAATTTCTTTCTTCTGTATGCTTATTCTTCTGCTCCATCCATATTCTCCTCCATAAGTTTTTTTAAGTAATTCAAGCGATCGTGTCCTATGCTCCCGTATCGTACTGTGTACCAGTTTCATTTCCCTTGCAATCTCTTCATCCATCATCTCCAGAAAATAAGACAGAAGGACTACATTCCACTTTTTCTCAGTCAGAGTCTGCAGTGCTTCTACAAGCAGCGTGTCTTTTACCTCAATGTCATATCCAAGGACTTGGAAGTGTAAACTGTCCAGATTATATTTATCCATTACAAAAATGTTGTCCAGTTCCTTTTCTGTCATTTCAGAAAAATTTACTTCGTGGTCCCCCCGGTGAAATTCTTTTTTCGGACTTTATTAAACTATCATAAAAATCATCATCTATTTTCTCTAAAACAAAAAACATCGGGAAGCCTGATAAGCGTCTCGGTGTTTTTTACTTCGACATTTTTCGTCATGAAATCAGATGTCGTGCTCCTCCCATCCATATGAAACCAAAATGGATGAAAGGAGCCGACAATCACAAACGAAAAATCAAAAATTTTTTTCAATCTTTGATTATTTTTAAAAATCAGTTCTCCTAGGTATGAAAGGAAGAATCAAGCACTTTTATATGTGCCGGCAGGCACGTTATTCATCCGCTTATGTTGCAAAGTTTATTAACAATAGTTGGTTAGATGTTTTATCAATTGACCTTAAAAAAATGGTAAAACAAAGCTATATTACGGATTGATTGTGTGGGAGCACAAAGGTTATTTAAGGAAGTATTGATTAACGCTATTGTGCATAATGATTTTTTAAGGGTTCAGGTTGTAGAAGCTGAAAACTCAGAAGATTTTGAAGATGATTCCCCGTTTACGGCGGCAGATGCTGAGAGGGAACAGGAGCTGTCTATGAGTATTTATGAAATGGGTTATGATTGGCTGGAAGCGCTGCTTATAGATAAAGGACATGATGAAAGTCTGGAATTTGCCAGAAAGTTTTTGAATGTCCGGCAAAATGAATTATGCATGAAGAGGTTGATGCGTTAAGGCGTATCCGTCTCAGGATGTTGCAAGCAGCATAGGGAATCTGATGAAATTTTTCAGACTACATAATGAGCTGTTTGCTAATTATGATTGCAGCCGATACAGAAACTGCTGTAAGATGTATCATGGTGTGATTCTGGAAAAGATTTGGAACGGGATGCTTTATACCTGAATATGAGCAAAGAAGAATTTTTAGATAAGCATCTCGTAAGAGAAGAATTTGAAGAAGGATATCAAACAAAACATAAGCCGTGTGATTTTTTGGAAGCCTGTTATACGAACCAACCGGAACGTTTGCTTACAAAGCCTATATAGTGTTTTGGATGCAGTTGAAGTCTGTCCGGTAGCATTTGAGATTTATGAATGTTTGAAACGGGAATATGGATTCAGATATAGATAATAGGGAGTGTAGTGTCCTTGCAGAAGTGGAAAAATACAAAAATGCTGTAAAAAAATAGAAGGAATATTCGCTGTACATATATTAAGATCGAAAAAATTCTGGGCTATTCTCTAGGCAGCGTTATGGATCATCTTACACAAGACCAGCCCGAATATGGGCTGGTCCTGCGCATCATCCGGATTGAATTGTCGGAAGGGCGTTATGAAAATCTTATTACGATTCATCCTGACCTTGATTTTGATTTGGATGATTTCAAGGATTTATATCATCTAAGATGGAATGAGGAAATAGCTTTCCGTGACCTGAAATACCCTTTATGCCTCAAAGATATAGAATCGAATATCTCTTTCCTATTGACATAAAGCAAAGCAAGCGATATATTTATCACATAAAGAGATAAATATATCACAACAGTAGGAGGAATAGTATGAAAACGAGCAAAATGAAAATTTGGATTGGCTGTGGAATATTTTGTGTGTTGAGTATACTTATTTCGTCGTGGTATGCGGTTACATTTAATGATTCCCGCCTAGTGAGGCTAATGGATTTTAAGAATTATACATTTGATATAAGGGATCTGCCGATACTCATTTCAGTTTCCGCCACTTGTGTTTATCTGACCGCGCTGTTTGTCATGCTTGTTATCCGTAAAGAAAAAAAGCAGAGGCAGGCGGAAGAATCAGGCATCACCCGTAAAGTCAATCCGGGGCTTGGGTGGCTGGGCATAGCAGGCTTTTTGGGTTTTATCGGTTTCTGGACATATTCTGCGGACGGCACGGTGTTCCCTTTTGCGTTTTTCCTTTTCTTTGGATTCTTTGGTTTTTTCTATGAGGGAAGGATGTCAGGGACATTTATGGATGAGCGCTTCCGTGAGAACATAGCCCGCGCCAAGCTGAAAGCGTATAGGATAACTTTTGATATCATGTTTTTCGCGCTGGTAATCCTTTGTCAGGGAAAACTTTTTGGAAGCCTTGAGTACACCCTGATCGCTGTAATTATTATGCTTTCCCTTGCGTTGGCCTTGGGGATGTTCCTCTCTGAATATCTGCTGTACCGGTATGACCATGACGATCAAATAGATGAAGGAGAGAAATAAGGTATGGCAGAATTTGAATGCAAATTAAAAAAATACCGGCAGCTGAAAGATCTGACACAGGAGCAGCTTGCAGAAAAAGTAGGCGTGCGCCGGGAAACGATCATGCGTCTGGAAAAAGCGCAGTATAATCCATCATTGAAGCTGGCAATTGATATCTCCAGAGTTGTAGAAGCGCCGATTGAAGAAATATTTATTTTTCATTAAAGTAGCGCATTGCTTATCATACTCAGACCATACCGGAGATTGGGATCTCAATCTGCACGATATAGTCCTCTATCCGGTCTATGACAGTTTCATTGATCCCTTTTTCATAAGAATAGCCGGACAGCGCCAGCCCCTTTTCATGGGCAAATGCAAGAATTTCCTGATACCGCAGGGGGAGCTGGTCCCAGCCCCCTTTGTGGAAAGCCCGCAGGTAGTTCCCTTTTGGCTGTATATGCAGGCCGCTTCTCTGGCCAAGCCATGGAATTTCAATGAAAAGTCTGGTGTAACCGTCGAAATTTCCATTAAGCAGGCTGGCGACAGGGACCATGGAGCCGTAGGAGGCATCATGGAGGCGGCAAAGCTGGTATCTGGCTGTTTCGGCGGTGATCAGCTCTACTTCCCTTTCAAATGTAACATCTTTGTCTATATCTACTGTTACCAGACATTGCTCTTCTTTTTCTACGATACAGATCTCCGATAAGTCCATAGTCAGAAGGGTATCCATGTCCTGACGGTGGCAGGATAGGGGTTTTTCTGACTGCCTGCAGGTGCAGGAGCTGTAAGTCCAGCTCTGCGATTTTTTCATTCAGAAGGCATTTCAGGTTTTGGGCAAAACGGTTTTTCATGAAGTTCTGGATCTCCGGGACGGATACGTCCAGTTCCCGGAGCAGGAGGATTGTTTCCAGTATGGGGCTCTGGTGGTAATTATAGCAGCGATATCCATTTTCCAGATTGATGGCGGCAGGCTTGAACAGACCGATCTCATCATACCACATCAGCGTTTTTTTGTTTATGCCATGGAGCGCTGCGAATTGCCCGATGGTAAGTAATTTATTTTTTTTATTCATATTTTTCTCTCCGGGAAATAATCTACAGTTCCCTATTGACCGTACTGTTACTGTACGGTCTATTATATTGTATGAATCAGTTAAATGCAAGACGGGAAGCTGGATTATGCTCTTTCGTGCCGTCTGCGGTGGGTTTTTTGCTTTCTTGTATCAGTTTCTTACGGCTTTGTGCAGTAAATGCATAAACCTGTGTGAACAGTAATATCTGCAGCGAATTTAACAGGAGGAATATATGGAAAAACAAAACGTATATGAAAAGCCCGTGACATTAGGAAATATTCTGAAATTTGCCGTGCCTACGATTGTCATGACGGTGTTTATGTCTTTTTATACGATGGCTGACGGCCTGTTTGTGTCGAACCTGATCGGCACCAATGCCCTTTCGGCTATCAATCTGACTGCGCCGGTCATACAGCTCGTCACAGCCATCTCCACCATGCTTGCCACGGGAGGAAGCGCTGTCATTATGAAGAAAATGGGGGAAGGCGTGAGGAAGCAAAGGAGGATTTCCGGTATTTCGCTTTAAAGTCCTTGCAAATGCTGTCTCAAATGGATGTTCTGAGATGGCGACGGCACTTGTCACCGGGATCGTTACAATGATGTTTAACTGGATGATGCTTGCTTTTGCTGGGGAAGATGGGGTCGCGGCGCTCACTGTCATCATGTATGTACTGATGTTTGCAAGCTCCCTGTATACAGGATATTCTTATGGGGTTGCACCCATGCTGAGTTTTTATTATGGGGAACGCAGTTTGGATGAAGGGCACATTCAAACGCATGAAAAACTGAAAAAGCTGGTTGGGATCAGCATGAAGGTGATCGCGGCGATCTCCGGTATTACGGTTGTGGCTTCCCTGTGGCTGACAAGGCCGCTGGTTTCTGTCTTCGCCCGCCCGGATAATCCGGTTTATGAGCTGGCAGTAACGGGGAACAGGATCTGTACGGCCGCCCTGCTTTTTATCGGGTTCAATATTTTTGCCAGCGGAATGTTTACCGCATTATCCAATGGAATTGTGTCGGCTGTCCTTGCGTTTTCCAGATCGTTCGTGTTTATGCTTGCAGCCATGCTCACACTTCCCCTTGCTCTGGGCGTGAACGGCGTCTGGCTGGCAACGCCTGCTGCAGAGCTGATGGCGCTTGCCTTGTCTGTCTTTATGTTCCTGAAATATAGAAAAAGATATGGATATTAAAGGGAAAAATCTGCCGTTCACTATACCTGTCCGAGCATCCCGCAACGCATGCCGCTGGCGGGGCGGCAGTATGCGTGCGCTGGAGTGATCGATAGGATTTTATACAGCATTTCGCGACAACAGATAAGCATTTCACAGCAGTGTAATCTGAATCCGAAAGGAGTAAAAGAACGGCACAAATTCCTATCGAGATAGGATACAAAATAGCAAGATGATCGAGGTAACTATATGGGAAGAAAATGCAAACAAGATCTATGGTGCTTTGCAATGTTCACGCTTTGTTTGTCTGTAAGGCTTGCAGAATATTTTCTGATTGAAACAGATCAAACAGCTATTTGAGAAAATGTACTTCACAAAGTTGTTGGAATTATCCTATTGGCGCTGATATTAAAAAGGATCAATCTTACATGGAGTGATATTGGTTTTCAAAGAAACGGTTTTGTAAGCAGAATTTTGAAGGACTTGTTATTGGTAAGCGCTTGCTTTGCCATTTCATATGGGATGGAATTGGCAGTTTTAGCCCTGCAAGGCAATCCAGCACATTTAAAAATATATATCAGCAGTTTTTCTTTAACCAGTTCTCAAATAAAAAATACTGATTTCGTATTCTTTCTGTTATGCGTACTGTTCAATGTCGTCAATGTATGGATGGAGGAGGGTGTTTTTCGTGGTCTGTTTATTAAAACGTTTTTGCGGCAATGGTTCTAATGGGTATCATATTATTCTTACCGGAATTATGGGAATCAAATGGGGGCTTCTTTACCGCATAACAGGCAATATATGGGTAGGGCTTGGCAACCATCTATTCACTAAATATGCTGCATGTCGTTTCGCTAAAGGGCGCATTTTTTCTTTACATGTTTACTTCAAATCTCCATATTTTTTCAACTTTAAAAAATCTATTTGACATATTCTAAGCAATTTCATATAATACTATCAGAGACGGAGCAATCCGTCATCGAAAATATTGTTCGCACACCGTCTGCGACTAACAAATGTACGGCTCGAAAATATTGCTCGCTTACCGGAAGCGTCTAATAAATGTCCGGCTTGAAAATTCTAGCCTTATCGCTTAAGTGATAAGGCTATTTTTACGAGGAAAATATTATGGATTATCAAAAAGGGTATGTCTATCATATTAAGGACGAATATTTTACGAAAGCAAATGATCCAAACCTCATGCAAAATAAGGAAAATGGCAGCTACCGCCCAACCTTCTACTGTATGCGTGATGAAAAAACATCTTTGCTTTGGCTGGTTCCACTCAGCAGTCGTGTTGAAAAGTTTCAGGCTATTTATAATAAGCAGGTAGAAAAATATGGAAACTGCCTGACTATTGTTATGGGCGAATATGACGGAAAGCAGGCTGCATTTCTTTTACAGAATATGTTTCCAATTACAGAAAAATATCTTGATCATATACATACCCGTAATAATAACCCTGTTCCTGTTAAATACTCCTTACAGACTGAGATAAGCACAAAAATGAAACGTATACTACAACTCCATGCACGAGGAAAAAAGATTGTTTTCCCTGATATTTCAAGGCTTGAAAACCTAATGTTAAAAGAAACCGCATCTGCTGGATAACTGCAGATATGCTTTCTAAATTTTTTACAATTCCCAACAAAATTGTATAAAATCCGTACTTCCTGCATCTTTACACCGTCCGCTTACTTAGGCTCTTCTATCAGTATGTGGTTAATCATCCGATTCCGCACTTTTCGTTAAACTCCATAATGGCGGCATAACGCCTGATTTCGTTCATGAACATCTGCACACACATCCCATCAAAATATTCTTCCGCACTAATGAGCACCGCTATTTCCTGCATACAGTTCTGGCTGCAAATTTCGGAAAAACGGAGCAACCGTTCCGCTCTAGCGGCGTAAGAGTTTCAGTACAAACAGCGTGATTTGTGCATTGCCTCTTGACCGCTATTAATCATCTTATGGAAGAACAGTCAAGGGGCCATGAAATGGCTTTAATTCACCCTTGACGGGGCTTTCATAGGATGATATTAGATGACTAAGGCAATGCGCCGTTTGAAGCGGAATAAGCACGCCGCTACTGTGGAATGATTACGCCGCTGGAAGCGGAATGACTACGCCATTCGTGCGGAATTTGCATTCTGGCTGCTTTCCTGCTCCTCCATTACGTCCATCAGCTTCAGTAAACGTTTTCTGTAAGTATCTCCTTTGCCTTTATCCGCATATAAACTTATAAAGGCATCATCTATCTTCTGATTGCGCGTGCAAGGCTCTCATACTCCCTTTTCAGGCAGTCTATATCCGCAAGGCATTTTTTCTATTCTGCGTCTCAATCTTCCAAAACGCTTCTTTCTTCTTTCATGCCATAGCCATAACTTCCTGTATATCCGGTAAGCGATACAAAACACACCGTAATGAAAAGAAGTGCATGTTGTGATATACTCTATCAAAACATACACTTCTTATTTATTCTATGTTCCCTGAGTCGGCAGCTTTCGGGCAATGTTTCAGACCAGGGAAGATATGCTTCCAGTAATTCAGGATGGTTTCGGTGATCGAGATCCGGCAGACTTTCTAATAAATAACATAGATAGCCAAATACATCCCGATGATTCAGTTTCGCTGTTTCTACCAATGTATATACGATGCCGCTGGCTCTTGTACCTGCCGGCAAGTCTGCGAACAGCCATGCCTTGCGTCCGGTTGCAAATGGACGGATACTGGCCTCACAGTCATTGTTTGAGATCGGAATGCGACCGTCTTCCAGAAACGTCTCCAGATATTTTCTCTGGCTTGTACTGCTTCTTCCCGCCCGCTGCGGATCACCCACATGAAGGACTCGCTGCTGCCCTTTTTCCCTGGTTCCCTGTTGCATTGGATGCGGGTCTCATCCCCATGCAGGATTCCACAGCCAAGCAGTTTCTGGTGGATCCGCTCATAAATGGGCAGCAGATACTCTTCGCTGCTGCGGATCACCCAGTTTGCCATTGTGGAGCGGTAAAGGCACAGTCCCAGACGGTACCACTCCCGCTCCTGCCTTGCCAAAGGGATCCCCATATCATATTTTTTATACAGGATCCCTGCCACTAAAGATGCGCTCGCAAGGGAATGGGGGAGCAGGGATACCGGTACTTTTCCACCTACAAATACATCAGCAGGATGCCCGCTTCCTTCTTTCCCGCACTGGCTGCATTTATAGACTTCCTGTATGTATTGACGTACTTTCAACTGTGCCGGCTGAAATATCACTTCTGTACGGACCGACTTTTCCCCTACTTTTATGAGCGGACTTTTACATACGGGACACTGCCCTTTGGGATCTACGATACATCTCTCCACTTCGACCGGAAGAGCGGCGATCATTTCCGCCCGGACTCCCGGCTGCCACGCTTTCCTTTTATGCTCTGTAATGACGATCTCTTCCTGGCCCTGTCTGAGGGAATGCAGCAGTTCTTCCTGGCCGAACAGGCTCATCTGTCCCTCTACCTGTGTGACTTCCGTGGAAGGGCCGAACAGCTTCTTCCTTGCATGAAGGAGCGCCTGTGTCAGGTTCTCGATCTGGGTCTGCTGCTGGCTGAGCTGCTGGCTCTGGTGTTCGATTTTCTGTTCCTGCTCCTGTACAAGCCTGCGCAGTTCGAGCAGCTCCTGGTATTCTGGTCCGGTCAGCATGGGCGGATCCCTCCTTGATGGTCTCTGGTTTCATGATACCATCTTTTGTACGAAAAATCAGCATTTTTCTATCCTGAACAGGCTTGAAAAATGCTGATTTTACAAGGGATCCGCACGATTTTACCGGCATTTTCACGAATCTTAGAAACACGTATCTTCCGGACGGATCTGTACTGTCTTATGGGCTTTCTTCTGTTCGATAGATAAGCCTTCCAGCAGCCATCTGACCTGCTGGGGCGTGATGTTCTGGATCTCTTCTTTCGACTTTGGCCATTGAAAGACCATGTCCGGAAGCAGTTTTTTTGTTGCAAGAAGAAAGCCATCTTTATCAAAGCGCAGGGCTTTCAGACAGTTCTTTTTCCGATTGCAGAATAGGAACACACAGGCAGGGGAATAGGGATCCAGTTGATATCTCAGGCTGACCAGAGCGGCCAGTCCTTCGATCTGTTTGCGGAAATCTGTAGGCCCGCAGGCAAGATAGATGTGTTCCGCTCCCTGTGTGATTAGGTTCAGCATGAGGACTGCAGGATCTTAAGGATCCCTGCTAACTGTGAGAGTTGTGCATGACTGGCGATCTTTAGTTGCGATCCATGAAAAGATAGTTCAAAAGGATAGGCTTGCTCCTGTTCAAGTGAAAGTGAAGGAAGCAGTGCCTGTGGGAGTTCCACAAAATCCATAGGAGATACCGTTCTTTCCAGATCCGTTCTATGCATCAGTTTCTTTTCCCAATATTTATACTTGTCATAACTGATCTGATTGCTGTCACACCATTTTCGGACAGACAGGCCGCTCTGCGTTCTCTGCTGAAAGATCAGCAGCCATTCATCATCGGTAAACTTTGTACTCATTTGAAATACCTCCTTGTGATATAAGGAAAGTATAGCAATTGACTGGGAAAGGTTCACTACGGTATGTTTTGTGTCGCTTACCATAAATGCAGTAATATCAACGTCTTTAACAAATTTTATTGTTCAATAAGCAGACACTAATTTATGAACCTCTCCTTAGAACGCAAAAAACCCCTGAAAATGCCCATTCTATGGGATTTTCAGGGGTTCATGAATCAATTTCATTCAAAAGTTTACTGATTTCATCTGTTTTGCGAACTTTCCTCTTTTTGTGTTCTGGTCGCATATCCCCAGAACTATGTATTTTACTGGCTTTGCAGTGATTTTTGACTGCTCTAAGCCAGCGGCTTTTCAACCGTATCCCCCAAATTTTATTTTGGGGGAAAATTCATTTTGCTTTCTAAAATTTCCGATTTCTTATTTTTCAAATTTGGGGGATAGCCATTTTCCATTTGGGGATATTGGGGGATAAAATTCTTCCCCCAATATTTCTAAGCTTTTTTCTTACGATTTCTTTGCACAACCGCACTCTTAAACGCTTTCATCATGGCTGACGACAACTCCTCACAATCCTCATCAAAGTTAATTGGGCTTTTTTTCGCCTCTTCAACCTCTTTTAATTGTTCTTCCGTTGGTTTTTGTCCACTTTCAATAATTAATGTTTTGGTCATAATAAAGCTCCTTTTCTGCATTAGTTGCAAGCCTGGCTGAAATTAATCGAATCGTTTCCTTTCGTTCTGTAAATACTACAAACAGTACATCGCCGACTTTCCCTATCGCAATATATCTATCCTCACCAACACTATGCTCAAAATCAAACATTTCAATGTAATAAGGATCATCAAAAACATATGCTGCCGTTTCAAAAGAAATTTTATGTTTTTCCTTATTAATAATATTTTTTTCTTCGTCCCACTCAAATTTCATTTTTGGTCGTTCCTCTTAGATTATTCTATGTTAACAGTATACCATTAAATAACCAATCCATCAATTGCATTTTCCCTAAGCTCTATTAGCCTAATCACCTAAAAGGCATAATTCGGTATTGGCAGTTCTTGTAGTCTCTTCTACATAATCACAATACTTTGAAATCAATTCACAAATTTCTTCAGATACTAACTCATTCTGTATTATTTTCAATAGCTTTATACCATTTCGTATAACTTTTTTCTTTAGTTCAGCCCCCATTAATTCATCATTTATCATATCTACTGTTTCTGAAATTGTAAGGGAATAGTTATCATGTACCTCTGAAAGCTTATCTTTAATCGATTTTGTAAGCCGATTTAATTTTTTTACTGATAGGGTTATATTGGTATTATTTCCTTTGTACTGATATCTAGATAGCATGTCAAACTTTATGTTTAAAATATCAGAAAATAATTTGTAATTTTCCACTATTAACACACATAACTTTTCTCTTGCACGAGAAATCGCTTGGTACAATAACTTATAAAAAAGCAAATCTGGATTGGGATGTTCTTTTCCCTGTATTCTTCTCTCTTTGTCATATCTAAAATTTTTATCCATCATAATCATAACTTTATCATATTCTTGTCCTATAACATGATGTGTATCATAATTATTTGGATATAGGTCAATCGAATTCCTATAATACATTGATTGGGTATATGATATAAATATATAGCCTTTCTCATCATACAAGTTAATCAATCTCTTTGCTTCTTCTATATTATTCGCAAATAACACATCGATATCCGAATAATCCATATATCATCTAGCTCGGTTATTCAAATTCATCATTGTTCTTGTGAAAGAAGCTATTTCTTTACTTGTTCTTATCTTATCTGACAACGTATATTCCGTAAATCCATCAATCTTCTGCAACTTAGCTGGAATATTTCTCTCTTCTTCTGTTATTGATAAAGATTGTGCATAATCATAAGCAAAAATTACAGTTTTAGATTCAGAAATTACCTCCCTATTTAGTCAAATAATCTCTCGGAATCTTTAATCCAGTAAATATCAGGCTTTCAGATTCCTTTTTTATTAAAATCCCCCACTTTTTTGCCAAAAACACTTGACAAATACATCGAAAAATGCGGCGCTTCGCGCCCTTTTTTATAAGACATATTTTTCGATTGGAGGCGATTTTATGTTACCTGTTAATTCTGGCGGTCATTCCGCCTATCAAAACTTTGTTATTGAAAATCTCCGTAAATATTATCCTGACCCTTCCTCTTTTCCCTCTTCCACCCGGGATATTATGGAACGATTCTGGACTCTTGACCTGACTTATACAGATGAACTGCTCCGCAGCAAATA
>VIQU02000043.1 GCA_010206225.2 Lachnospiraceae bacterium MD308
AAGATACCAGAACTGCACGATATAATCCCAAGTGCTTTTGGGAAGCACAAAGGGGTCCGGGTAAAATTTATGGAACTGGGATACGAAAGTATCCTGAAAGGCGGCATGACCGCCAGAGTTATCAGGTAACATCAAAAATCGCCTCCAATCAAAAAAATGTACTTTTTGATCAAGGGCGCGAAGCGCCGCATTTTTTGATTGGTTTGTCAAGTGTTTTTGAGAAAAAAAGTGGGTGATTTTTGAAAAATAGGTTCTGAAAGCCCCATGAAATAAGGGCTGAAGATTCCGAGAGGTTATGATCTGGTAGAGGAGGAAAGGAAGATGTTAGATATATCCCAAATTAATCATATACACGAGAGTAGTCTCGGAAACTCAATAGCGAATAGGCAGGAAAAGGTTGATTTTCAGAAATGAGAGGGATAAGGGATGGATGATTGTGGGTTTTGAGCAGTTCGGAGAGCATAAAGAATAAAAAAATGTGTATGACTTTAAAGCCTGTTGGAAAACAGGACTGAAAGAATCTAGAAGCAGGAAACTTGGTTTATACGGCTGTCTGCATGTGCTGTTTATAGCGGGCATCCAAATGGATACAGATCCCAATCATGGCTGCCATGAAAGAATAATGCTCCTTTGTGTGTATGAACATGCGGTGCAGGCCGTAATTATTGAGGATGCGGTTGTTGATACGTTCCGTGGCGGTGCGTTGATTATAAATCTTCTTATAAGTATCTGTGCCGCGGGGCACATCGGTGTAAAGCCGTATATCCCATTCGGGCCAGGTCTTGACGACTCTCCCATATTTGGAACCGATGCAGGAGTTTTTACATTTGGAGCAGTGATCTTTCCCATAGGGGCAGCGCCACATGAGGTAACCGCTGGATCATAACCGTTAGGCTTCATGCGCAGTTTTTCCTGACATAAGGGCGTTCCATCTTTGTCAATGATGATGGTATCAGGAATTGTTTTTGGCCGGCCGCATTTGTCCTTCAGGTCGATAAAGGCCCGTATCCCCCTGTTTTTAAGGATCCGATAGGTGGGGTAATTGTCCATTGCAGAGTCCAGGCACATATTGGTGGTGGAAACTGCCGGGATATGGAGGAAAGCAAAAAAGAAGAACATGAAAAAAGAGCGGAAATTCAGGCTTAAAGAGTTTCCGAGACCGCTCGATTTATATCTAGGAAGATTTTACCAATGTTAACCATTGAAAGTTTTATTACAGTTATTAGCTTATGCATTAGCTGTTTTGGTCTTGGTTACACCATTGATTGAAATAGCAATTCACACAAAAAATAACCGCCTCCAGTGATATGCCCCTTGTCAAGTAGACAGCCTGACAACTGAGCGGTTATTTTTTACTTAACATTTTTCAGGCTAACCGTCTATCGGCAGCGCCTTTACATTAATATAATATCATTCCACTCTGTCTCTGTCAAGAACACCCATTCTATATCACAAAATCTTTGATATGTGCCGTATTCTCTATTCCATACAACCTCCATTCATCCATATGAATCCGAATTTGCTTCCCCTTTCCTAAATTTTATACTTAAATGCATTTCAATCTTTGTTGAGCAGCTCCTTGATTATATTGATCTGTTCTCCGATTTTCTGATGCCGAACTTCAATATCCTTTATAATTTCACTTGTTGGTGGATACTCCTTCGCCACATACTCAATCTCTTTATACTTATTGATAGATAAATCATAGCTATTCTGTTCGATCTCTGATATTTTCTTTATTCAACGTCCCCTTAAACGGAGGATTTGCCAGAATTAAATGATAGGTCCCCTCTTCATTATAATCTTTGGATACACTGTCCCGTTTCTCTATTTTCGGATTGCTGACAGAATGCAGCATCAGATTCATACAGGATAATCTGCACATGGTAGCATCTGTATCATAACCTGTAAACAAAGAAGTCTGATAATGTTTCCATTGCACGTCAGACATTGTTCTTTCATAATGGCTCCGTATATATTCAGCGCAGGAAATCAAAAACCCGGCTGTTCCACAAGCAGGATCACAGATCAGCATATCAACCGTCGGCTGCATAAGGTTCACCATCAAATCCCTGATCTGCTTCGGCGTCCTAAAAGCGCCAAGCCGGCCTGCTGAGTTCAGTTTTGCCAGCATATGCTCATACAGATCTCCCTGCATATCCAGACCCTTAATATCATGCTCAAACAGATCGTCCAATCCCGAAACTACTTTCTGTAATGCCAGCGGCTCATTGATCTTAAATATCGCATCTGACAGAAAACGCGAGAAAGAAGAATCTTTGTCCTTATTCACGGATTTAATAAAAGGGAATACCTTCTGTGAGAAAACTTCATGAAGCTCCCTTGCCTCCAATTTTCTAAAGTTTCTCCACCGCACCGCCTGTTCTTCATCCGACTCACCAAACAAATGCTCCTGTTTCTGCCCTGATAACAGTTCTGAAGTCTCAATATCAGCCTCCATCTCATCTAACTGCTTCGCAAACATCAGATACGTTAGCTGCTCTATTACTTCTGTAGGCTGCGAGACGCCTCCCGCTATCACATCAAGCCATATCTGCTCTATTTTATTTTTCGCACTCTCCGGCAACATCTTTTGTACCTCCGACTTTATTCTTTACTCCTGCATCACTTTATATATAAAACATTTTACTCCTCTTCATGAAAAACATCAAACATATTTCGCTTATGCAGTCTTGGACAATAATTTTCAATCGAAAGATTTCCTGCTTTGGATAAACAAAAAACCGCCACACCGCATCACGAATGACAAGTGGGCTTCCCTTCTCAGCTTTTATTTATTTCTCCAAATGTCATATCATGCTCCTCCTTTCACATCAAATTTACTATTTTTATTGGTATCACGCCACCAAAATACAGTTTCTATTACGCAACTTCAGGTTGCCGCTCTCCAAAATCCCACCCTAAAAAGCCAGATTCCAAAAACGGCGCCGGACACTCCATCCGGTATTTTACTCCTCTTCATGGAAAACATCAAATATATCTACCAGAAACTCTCTTGACGCGTCACTCGGGGCGTTCTCACAAAAGTCCGCGAACCACTTATTATGAATCTGTATATCATCTTCATATCCTCCGAGTCCCAGACTATTACAATGTTCCTTAAGAAGCCCCTCCAATGTCTCAAACTGCTCCTTAAACTGCGGCGAAAAACGATTCCAGAGCTCCAGATTCATCTGGTCAAGCCCTAAAACATCTGTAATATAAACCAGTCTGTCAAAATCCTGAAATGTCATTCTTTCCTCTCCGGCCAGCAGATTTTTGTCCCTCTGGCCGCACAAATATAAAAAAGCAAATCTCTCCATATCCTTTTGGCGCATAGTTTCCTTCTTTCCCGGCAATAATACGTTATTACGAAACATTGCAAAATACATACCCTGTAAAATCAAAGCAAAGTTTCGTTATTGCGAAACATTATTTTACAAAGGAGACCATATCATGCAAAAAAATCAGACCCGACCCGAATATTGGAAAAAGCATCCAGACGCTTCGTTACAAAAATAACCTGACACAAGAGCAGGTAGTTGCAAAGCTGGACCTTGCAGGCATTCCTATATCCAAAAGTACTTATGCCAAGCTGGAAACCAACCGAATGAACATCAAAGCCAGCGAGCTTGTTGCTCTGGCACATATTTTCAAAACGGATATTAACGCCTTCTTCGCAGATTATCTCTAAACAGTAACCTTTTTATTCATGCTCCGGCCGCTAATTTACATCTCCATATGATACTTATCGTTTTCTGATTAAGTTTTTACCTGTTCGTCTCACTTTTACAACCGATTCTACATGTTTTCACTGGTAAAATCAATAATCATGGTGCAAAAAATGAGACAAACAAACAATCTTGCATATGGAGGATGATGAATTATGCCAAGACCAAGGGCACAGACCGGCGAGAAGAACCTCATCAGCCAGCAGTTGATCGAACTTCGCAGGCGAAACGATTATTCCCAGCGGTATTTAGCCTACCTGCTGCAGCTTGCCGGATACGATATGGATAAAAATGTGATCACAAGAATTGAAACTAATAAACGATATGTCACAGATCTGGAATTGAAAGCACTGTCAGAAGTATTCCATGTGTCTTACGACTATCTTATAGATGGGAAAGATGGACCAGAAAGCACTAATGCCGAAGATTAATTCTTCGGCATCTCTTTTCCGCTTGTTTCAGGTCAGAATTTCCCCTTCCTTATAGCAGACTGCTATATATTCTCTTGATTGGTAATACAGATCGGAGTTAAAATTCAAGATCCGCTCTGCCATCCATGAATGGTACACCTCAAAGATTCCCTTTATTACATCCGTCTTCTCATATACATCCTCAACCAATCGTTCAAACACTTCACCAATGTCCCAGTAATCCGGCACGTCATATTTGCGGGACGATACGGACAGTTTTCACTGATTCGCGTCCTATCTCCCAATCCCCACAATCTGCTTCGTTCTACTATATGCCACCCGGTACACTGCATACATCACTCCTGCGATCACTATCATCAGCAACACCTCCATCAGCAGCATTTTCACCTCAAAAACCTGAATCCTCATATCGTTAAAATATGTCAGAAACAGAGAGAATACAGCAACTATTGTACATCCTGCTGCCACAGGGTACGCAAAGATCCTGCGAAGCTGTACCCGGATCGCCCGTTCTCTGTAAGCATTATTCGCTCCCAGACGCTTTAAGTCTTCAAAAAGCTGGCAATTATCCACCGCGATCGTGATGCTTCTTACATAGCTCATGATTCCCGCTGCTGTCAGTGATATGACGGAGATATAGATACTAAGGAGCACAAATACTGCCGTAAGCTCCATAGCCCCCGCCTGCAGCAGCACTTTGGAAAAAGGTGAATACTTCCACTCATCCAGAATCTGTGGGTTATCCGCTGACAGGTCAAGCTCTCCGGCATAGCTGTACTCATTGCCCGCCGCCAAAGCCAGCTCTTCCTCATGGGCATCGTACAGACCATAATGGTTCGAGAGAGACGTCGCCCGAGAGATATATTCCTTCTTCACCGCATCCGCAAAACCATATGTTTCCATTACATCCGCTGTATTAAAGAAAATGTGATCTTCCTTCCAGTCATCGGCAAGGTCTTTTTCGAACCTGTCATAATCCTCGTCGGACAGAACAAAAGTAAAAGGATGACTGTTGTTAACAGCCAGATTGTCGAACTCCACCGTTCCTTTAAATTCCGGCTTCATGCTCTCTCCCGTGACGGGATCTGTAATTTCATCCAGACAGTCCGCACTTACCCAGATGGCCTCCCGAAAGTCTGCGGCAGTGACCGTCTTGTACTCTCCTGCTTTCAGAGAAACAGATTTCCCCAAGATCCGCTCAAGATTCGAAGCCGATATGAAAGAAGCCATTTTTTCATACTCCACGTCAAAATACTGCTTCTGGTCATTCATATCCCTTCCCGTATAGCGGATGATCAGATTCAATAACTGAGACTCTTCATAATCGGTGAGACTCACATCGTATTTTTTTGCCAGCGTCTCGATCTCTTCCTGTCCGATCTGTTCTTCTTTTGCCGGGAAATGCAGAGAATAATCATAAGGCGCATCCATCCCGCCTTCTATGGCGCTGAAATAATACATCACTCCCCAGAAGGCCGATGTTACCATCACAAACGCAAGCAAAGCGATAACACACATATTTCTGGTCGTCTGTCTTGCGGTAAAGCGCATCAAGTTGGTAGAGATGATATGGTTATAGTACTTTTCCGGATGCTTTCCCCTTTTTGAATGGCCGATAGCACTTAAGATGACCATATACAGTCCTAAAAGTGCCAGCAGATAGGTTAAATTCCACATTCCGGGCATCCCCTGCTTAAACAGCCGGACCGTCAGCTGCGGAACTGCCATGGCGAGAAAAAGTCCTGCAACGATGAGGGCCGCTCCCGCTTTTCCATACCATGGCTTTATCTCCCGTACCATCTCTGTCTTCCGGTTGGCATTTAAGATATCCATAATATTAGCCCGGCGGATGAACCGAATCCCCAGAATCAGGATACACACAGAAAGCGCCGCCGCAAAGAGAAGTCCTGCAAGCGCTCCCGCGATTCCCAGTCTGTAGCGCAGCCGTTCTGTACTGATCACCATCATCTGGAACAACTTCCAGATCAGATAAGAAACAGGTATGGCAAGCGCCAGGCCGGAAAGTACATATTTCCCCACGACCGCGGCAAGCTCCCTCGAAAGCTGACGGGAAAGCTCCCTTTTTTCCTGCCCCAAAGCCAGCATCACTCCGAACTCCCTGCTCTTCTTCCTGAAAAACAGGCTGCTTCCATAAAGGGTGAAGATCAGACACCCCACCGATACCACGCCAAGCATCAGCCACATCAGCTTCCTTGTATCCCCGCCCTGCGGCAGAAATTCCTGTATGGAGGGCGAGAAAAACATTATGGTAAACGAAGAGACTAAAAGCACGGATAAAAAGATACAGATTCCAAGCAGACGGTATTGGTCCTGATTTTTCCTTCTAAGCTTCGCCGTAATGCTACTCATCGTCATCGCCGTCACCTCCCAGTGTCCGTATCGTATCAAGAAGCTCATCCATAAACTCCCGTCTGGTTCCCTTCCTCTTTAGCTCCCCGTATACCTGTCCGTCCTTTAATACGACCACCCTGTCGCAAAAAGAGGCCGCAAAGCTGTCATGAGTCACCATGAATATAGTTGCTCCCATTTCCTTTTTTGCCTGCATAAATGCATCGATGACCGCCTTGCAGGATTTACTGTCAAGATTCCCCGTCGGCTCATCCGCCAGAATCACGTAAGGCTGGTTCATCAGCGCCCTTGCCACCGCGGTTCGCTGCTTCTCCCCGCCGGACACCTCCGCAGGATATTTATCCATGATCTTGTCAATACCGAAAAGCCGGCAGATATTTTTTGCCTTTTCCTCCATCTGCACCACCGGACGATGGGCAATGATCTGTGGAAGACAGATATTTTCAAAAATACTCAAACCATCTAACAGCATGAAATCCTGAAAAACGAATCCCATCTGACGGTTTCTGACTCTGGCAAGGTGCTTTTCATTCAGATTGGAAATATCCTTATCTGCCAGAAGAATCTCCCCTTCCTCATGAGGAATAAAGCAGGAGATACAATTAAGAAGCGTTGTCTTTCCCGAACCGGAAGGCCCCATGACAGCCACAAATTCTCCTTTTCCAACCTCCAGAGATACATCCTTCAGTACCGGATATATCTGATTTCCTGATGAATAACTTTTTGATAAATGCTTTACCTTCAGCATAATGATCTCCTCCCTGCATTTATGTTATGGTTCTATTATAGAGAAATCTCCCTCAGACCGCAGTTCGGAAAATGTCATGTTTGGCATTGATTTTGTAACGTTTGTACCGAAAGGAGCAAAACCGCATTTACAAAACCGCATTTCTTCTGTAAAATAACCTTGGCTGCAGGAACTGATCAAAACGCAGTTTCCCATACATAAGCATTTTCGGCTCCTGCGCCGCTTTGAATACAGCATATTAAAGAAGGGGACTTTTGTATGATAAATATCGGTATCTGTGATGATGAAGCAGCCATGCGAAAAAGCCTTCGCGTTTCTCTGGAGCAAAAACTGCAGCTAATGGGCATAGACTACCAGATCTTCGAATATGACTCTGGCGAGGCCTTTATAAAGAAACCGGAAGCACAATGGCTTGATATCCTGTTTTTAGATATAGAGATGAAAGACTTAAACGGCATGGACACCGCCAAAGCCCTGAGACGGCAGAATGCCCATACCCTTCTCATCTTTGTGACAGCGTATCCCGACTTTGTATTTCAGGGGTATGAGGTCCACGCCTTTCACTACATCTTAAAACCATATGAAGAACGGAAGATCAAAAGCGTACTGGAGCAGGCGCTGAAGGAGCTTGGAAAAAGCGCGGAACAGTCCTTCACTCTGGAGAATAAGTCCGGGACCTATAAAGTCCCCATGAAAAAAATAGTCGCCTTTTCCAGCGATAAAAGAAAGGTCGCGCTCTCTCTGGAAGACGGTAAGAAGCTTGATTTTTATGGGAAGCTTGATACTGTGGCGAAAGACCTTCCAGATTATTTCGTCCGGTGCCATAACCGGCATCTGGTGAATCTAAATTTTGTTACCGCTTTGGAAAAGGACGGGTGCATCTGCAAAACGCATACCTTTCCCGTAAGCCGCGCATACCGCCAGACATTAGAGATTGCTTTTGCCCGCCTGCTGCTTCAGTAAAAGGAGAATGACATGGATCAATCATTTATTTTAAATTGTTTTGACAATACACTGGCCTTTGTACAGGGCTTTTTCGTCTTCCGGATCCTCTCCCTCTTCGCAGATAAACAGTTTGGGAGGATCTGGGATATCATTATCTACTTTTCCTGCACTACATGTACCTGTATGGTTATTTTTCCAAATGACTTTTTTAATATTACATTGGATCTCATCTGGCTTGCCGTCATGATGCTGCTTGCATTTAAAGGGAGCATCTGGCAAAGACTGGCCGCTGTTGCAGTCCTCTATCCGCTGATGGTCAGTCAGAACTTCTTTATCCTTGACATACTGGGAGTGACAGGCACCTGGCTTGGCTGGTCCACGGCTATAGATATCTTCTGTTCCCTCGCAGACCCCATCCTGCATCTGCTGATCTGGTTGGGCATTTACAAAATATTCAAAAAATATTTAAGCCAGATGAAGCGGCTGTTTAACGATAAGATCTGGATGCTCTTAGATATCATCTGTCTGGCATCCTTAGTAAATATCACGACCTGTATCTATTTTACGCCCAAGGATACCTACAAGATGTGGCCCGCTGCCTTTGCATGCTTCGCAACCAACCTGGGCTGTGTTGCTCTCGCAAAATATTTTGTCATCAGTATCCAGCAGAATCTGGAGCGGAAAAATCTGAAGCTCCAGAAAAGCTATTGTAAAGAGCTGGAACAGAATCAGGCAGAGATCCGGAAAATCCGCCACGACATGAACAATCATCTGAGTGTCATCCATTCTCTGTTCTACTCCGGGAGTAAAGAGGAAGCCGAACATTACATGAAAGACATGGAAGCACAGCTAACGGCACAAAGCCGCGTCTTCTGTAAAAACAGTATCGTCAATGCCGTGCTCAATTCCAAATATAATCTGGCGCTTGAACAGGGCATTGACTGCTTTTTCCATATCGACCTTGATAAACTCATAGGAATCGATGCCATCAGTCTGTGCTGCCTTTTTGCTAATACTCTGGACAATGCTCTCGAAGCTTCTGAAAAGATTGAAAATCCGGAGGAGCGGCGTATATCCGTAAAGGCCCGGGTGACGGAGAGCGGATACTTTACTTATGAAATCGCCAATTCAAAAAATAATGAGATCACAAAACAGCATGGACAGCTAAAGTCTGATAAGGAAGATACTTCTTCCCACGGTCTTGGCCTGTCAAATGTGCGGGAAATGGTGGAAAAATATAACGGCACTCTGGATATCTCTTATACCGAAGATACCTTTACCGTGACAGTCCTGATCCAGAACGCATAATATCCCGCTCACAGCGGCTCTCTTTCGGCCTGACTTTCCTTCAATCTATGAAAAAAACGCCCGACGGTTATTATTTGCCGTCAGGCGCTTTTTCTCACATGTTACGTGTTATTTGCCAGCCATCTGCTTTTCCTGCTGCTCAATCATCTTCTTAACCATATATCCGCCTACAGAACCATTCTGTCTGGATGTCAGGTCTCCGTTGTAACCGTCTGATAACGGTACTCCAAGTTCGCTTGCAACCTCGTATTTGAATTTGTCAAGTGCACCCTTTGCTTCAGGTACGGCTGTTCTGTTAGATGAACGATTTGCCATTTTTACTCTCCTCCTTTTTGTAACTTTGTAACCTTTTGTTTTGTTACAACCATAGTATATGGAGGATTCAGATTATTACACTAGAAGGTTCTTCATATTTTGGAAGTTTTTTCAACCATTCATGATTCGTTTTCAAAAGCCAGTCTGCTGCTTCATTTGCCATCTTAAGGATCTTCGCATCCTGATACACATCTGCGATCTTAAAATTCATAAGGCCGCTCTGACGAATGCCAAACAGATCGCCCGGTCCGCGAAGTCTTAAATCCTCGCTTGCGATCTTAAAACCGTCATTCGTTTTATTTAAAATATCAAGCCTTTCCTTTGTCTCTTTCGCCTTCGAACCGCTCATAAAGATACAGTAGGACTGGTGCTTTCCGCGCCCTACCCGGCCTCTTAACTGATGAAGCTGCGCAAGACCAAAACGCTCGGAATTCTCGATCAGCATCACCGTGGCATTGGGAACATCGATTCCCACTTCGATAACCGTGGTCGAGACAAGGACATGACTTTCTTTCTGTGAAAATCGATCCATAATCGCATCTTTTTCTTTCTGCTTCATCTTTCCGTGCAGATGATCAACTACAATTCCCTCTCCCAGCTCTTCTTTCAGAGCTGTTGCATAATCCGTTACATTTTCTGCTTCCAGACTCTCACTTTCTTCCACCATCGGGCAGATGACATAGCACTGTCTTCCCTCCGCAATCTGTTTTTTCATAAAATGATACGCCGTCTTCCGATAGCCGGTATCGACCACACAATTTTTAATGGGCAGCCGGTCTGCCGGAAGCTCGTCTATGACAGAGATATCCAGATCGCCGTACAGGATGATCGCAAGCGTCCTTGGTATGGGCGTCGCGCTCATAACAAGTACATGGGGCGCGCCTCCTTTTTCCGCAAATGTTTCCCGCTGCCTGACACCGAACCTGTGCTGCTCGTCTGTGATGACAAGAGCCAGATTATCATAATTCACTGCATTCTGGATCAGCGCATGAGTTCCTATGATCACCTTTGCAAGCCCGCACTCAATCCGGTCATATGCCCTGCGCTTTTCCTTCGTTGTCATAGAGCCGGTTAAAAGCACCGTTTTGACAGGTATTCCATAGTCTTCAAAATATTTTGTGATGGATTCGTAGTGCTGCCTTGCAAGCACCTCCGTAGGCGCCATCATCGCTGCCTGAAAGCCGTTAAGCGCCGCATTCATCAAAGCCAGCACCGCCACGATCGTTTTTCCAGAGCCCACATCTCCCTGCACCAGCCGGGACATGACCGTATCGGAGGACATATCTCTTGCAATCTCTCTCCAGACTTTCTGCTGCGCTCCCGTAAGAGTAAAAGGAAGCTTTTCTATAAACTCTTTTACCTCCGGATGAACCTCCATCATGTATTCATTTCTTAACCTGTCGCTTCCATCCTTCAGCTTTCTGATGGCAAGGATGAACTCTAAGAATTCTTCAAACACCAGACGGTTTCTGGCATGGTAGAATACTTCCTTATCCTCCGGGAAATGAATCCCTCTTAAAGCGAAATTATACTCTGCAAGTCCGTATTTTAACCGAAGTTCTGACGGAAGCATCTCCGCCGACAGATCCAGATTATCAAGAGCCTGCTTCACTGCCTTGATCACCGCATTATTGGTAAGCCCCGTGGTGCGGGCATAGATCGGCTGCAGAGTATTCAGCTTTCCCTCGTATTTTACAGAAGGGTAAAAAATCTCTGGATGCTCCATGACGATCCCGCCCTTCCGGCTTGCGATCCGCCCCCGAAGCGTGATGACTCCGCCTCCGGCAAGTGTATTTCTAAGGAAAGGCATACGAAACCAGATCACCTTCAACGTCCCTGTAAGATCTTTCACATGCAGCGTTGTAATCTGCAGCCTCGGAGTCCCGCTTACCTGCACTTTCCCGTAGATGGCGCCCGTCACAGTCATGATCCTGCCCTCTTCAATATCGCTTATAGGCGCCGCCTCCTCATAGACATCATAGCCTCTCGGATAATAGCGGATCAAGTCTCCCACCGTGTCGACTCCTATCTTCTGAAAAAGCTTTTCCGTCTTTTCACCGATTCCCTTTAATTCTTTAATTTTTGTTGCTTCTATCATAATTATCCCTTACTTGAATGACTTACTTTTTTTCTTAAATACCATTTTCCTCTCTTGGTAGACCCCACTCGCACAAGGATTCCCCTATTTTTTAACTTGTTCATGACATATCTGACTCCATTTTTTGACATCCCCATGATTTCTGCCATTTTATCCATTTCTGTGCCAGTTTATCCATAATATCAAAAACAGAACTTGGTTCAACGCCAACAATATCTCTTGTGGCATCATCTACTCCAATGACTATTTTCCCGCCTGATGTATTAGCATAAGCAACTATTGTCTTCATGTATTTTTACTGTCATCCGGAAGCATAATTTTGAATTCAACATTTTTAGATTCACCACTTTTGATTTCTTCAATTGTCATTCTTCTTTCCTCCCGATTCACTTAAAATTACTATTTGAGTCTCCAGTAAACTTATATCCTCCTGTTACAAAAATGGAGCGGAAAACCCGCCCCACCGTTAGATTCGCACTTCGAGCAGCGAAACGCTCACTCATGATTCTCTCGCTTTATTTCACCATTTTATTTGCTGCACTATTCCACTGCAAGTACATAATAATAAATCGGCTGACCTCCAAAGTGAGCATCCACGTCCACGTCGGGATATTCCTCTTCCACTCTGGCGATAAAGCTTTCTGCATCCTTCTCACTGACCTCTTCGCCGTAATAGATACTGATCAGCTCAGAATCCTCATCCACCAGTTCACCGAGAAGATCAAGGGCCGTATCCTCCACATCCTTACCAACCGCAAGGATTCCCTTATCGCCGATACCCATAATATCTCCTTCATGAATCTCCTTGTCGTCTATATGAGTATCCCGCACTGCATAGGTTACCTGCCCGGTCTTCACATTCCCGATCTCTTCTAACATGGCTTCCTCGTTGCTCTTAACATCCGCGTCCGCCATAAAGTTGATGATCGCTGTAATCCCCTGCGGCACTGTCTTTGTCGGGATAACGACGATCTCCTTATCCTCCACAAGCTCCTTCGCCTGATTTGCAGCCAGAACGATATTCTTATTATTCGGAAGAATAAAGATCGTATCGGCATTCACCTGATCAATGGCATTGAGCATATCCTCCGTGCTCGGGTTCATCGTCTGTCCGCCTTCTATAATATAGTCCGCGCCAAGCTCCCTGAAGATTCCATTGATCCCTTCACCGATAGACACTGCAATAAATCCGATGGGCTTTCTCGGTTCTGTGCTCTTAACTTCCCTGATCTGCTGCTCCTCAGCCTCCTGCTCCCTCGCAAGCTTCTCGGCATCACGGATCAACTTCTCCTGATGCTCCTCCCGCATATTGTCGATCTTCATGCGGGAAAGCTGCCCGTAGCCCAATGCCTTCTGGATTGCAAGACCCGGATCGTTCGTATGGACGTGCACCTTTACAACATCATCATCCGCTACACATACGATAGAATCGCCGATGGACGACAGATACGCCTTGAACTCCTGCTCATCCTTTTCTGTAAATTCTTTTTCAACTAATATAATAAACTCTGTACAATAACCAAATTTAATATCCACTTCCTCTGCGGGCGCACTCTTCACCGCACTAAGCGTTACACTTGAGGTAATCTCAGTATAATCAACCTCTTTGCCTAAGAACGCGTCATAAGCCCCCTTGATCACCTCTAAAAGCCCCTGTCCGCCAGAGTCCACAACCCCTGCTTCCTTCAGCACCGGAAGCATATCCGGCGTCTTTAAAAGCACTTCCTCCGCATACTGAATGACAGCCGGAAGAAACACCTCCAGATCATCAGTCTCTTGAGCCATCTGGGCCGCCTTCTGGGCGATCCCGCTGGCAACCGTAAGGATGGTCCCTTCTTTCGGCTTCATGACTGCCTTGTACGCTGTCTCCCTTGCTCTGCTGCATGCAGCGGCAAGACCTGTCACATCGATCTCGCTCTCCTCCCGGATTGATTTTGTAAACCCACGGAGGAGCTGGGAGAGAATCACTCCCGAATTGCCTCTGGCTCCCCTGAGGGAACCAGATGAAATAGCTTTTGCCAAATCCTTCATCGTCGGTTTATTAAGTGCGGCAACTTCTTTTGCCGCTGCCATGATCGTAAGCGACATATTCGTTCCGGTATCACCGTCCGGCACCGGGAATACGTTCAGCTCGTTGATAATTTCCTTTTTTGCCTCGATATTGTGCGCGCCTGCCAGAAACATCTTTGCAAGCATCTCCACATTCATAGATTTTGTAGCCACTTCTTACCTTCCTCCTTAGCTTAGTCAATGACTCTTACGCCTTCTATATAGATATTGATCTTATCTACAGGCATACCGGAAAATTCCTCTACCCTGTACTGTACATTGCTGATCAAATTCTCTGTAACAGCCGAAATGCTTACACCGTATGAAACAATGATATGAAAATCAAGAGCAATATGATTCTCCTCAGAGATCGACACCTGAATTCCTCTCGTAAGACTCTCTTTCTTCAGCAGATGGACCAGACCGTCTTTCATATTCACTGCCGCCATGCCAACAATACCAAAACACTCAACCGCTACCGTACCTGCATATTTGGCAATTACTTCCGAATCAATTGTAATAATGCCAAGATCAGTATTCATGCATCCTTTCATACCAGAAACCTCCATCTTCCTATCGTTAAAGTTATCATAACCCAAACTAACATCTAACATATGTATTATACTCTGTTTTCCAGACTTTTACAATCAAATCTGTAAAATCTTAACATTATGCTGAAAAAAAAGAATCAGATTCCATTGAACCTGATTCTTTCATACGCTCTTAATTATGCACGCTCAACTTTACCGGACCTTAAGCATGAAGTACATACATACATCTTCTTTGTTCCGCCGTTCTCTGTTTTCACACGAACTGATTTTACGTTTGATTTCCACATCTTTGGTGTTTTTCTATTAGAATGGCTTACATTATTCCCAAAGTGAGCACCCTTTTCGCAAATTGCACATTTTGCCATGACTGCACCTCCTAACGCTCAAAATAAGTCCCTGAAACGGACTCACAACACTAGGTATTGTAGCATACAAGCTTTAATAATGCAAGTATAATTTTGTAAACACGTCCAAATTGCCTCTTACTAACAGCAGAACAGATTATATCCTGCCAGAATGCACAGTATAATACTGATTACTTCAATGAATGTATTCGGCAGGATCAGTGAGAGAATCAAGCCCACGGCAACCCAGAACAGGGCAAACCCGATCACACGCTTCATAGTCATGCACCCGTTCCTCTTTTGTGTATTCTATGCGCGCCCCGCCTGCTTTATGCGTCAATCTCTTATCTTTACATATCCGAATCTAAGATGTCAGACACATCCTGCTCTGTAAGCTCGTCGTCTCCTTTTGTGAATTTATCTACTACATCCGGTACCATATCAAGAATCTTTGTGATCGTATCCTGATTCTTGATGTTCACAAGCTTCGTCTTCCCATTCTGAAGTACCAGAACAGCGCATGGCGTTATCTTACCGCCGATTCCGCCGCCCCCCTGTTCCTTCTTGTCACTGGAAAGCGCGCCCGCGCCAAGACCGAAGGATACGTCAACCAGCGGCAGGATAATCGTATCCCCAATGTGGATTGCATCCCCCACGACCGTCTTGGATGAAATGATCCCGTCAACACCCTTGAATAAAGACTCTACCGTCCCTTTAAAACTATTGTCTGCCATATGCTATCTCCTCTCGCATTATATTTCAAAATTCCTGATATCCCTGTAAGTTCTGCGTACGTTCCTGCTAAAGAAAAGGTTCCATGCCATAATCACGAAATGGCAAAAGCGGATGCCTCCCTTCACATACAGCTTTCCTGTCAGCTTTTTTTCCGTAAAATCCGGCTTTAATGAAACAACTCTCCCGAAAAACGGATAAAAAGGCGCGATCGCCGCCAACGTCCGCCCCGTCCATGACGGATCGTCAAATCCAAATTCCGCTTCCAAAAGAAATTTTTTCGGTCTCAGCCTCTTAAAAAGCTTAAACACTTCCTTTTTAGCCTTCCGGAATGCCCCCGCATGAGTCTCATCCCGGATGAATCCCAGAATTTTGTTCTTTTTTTCCAACAACTTTTTTATTTTATCAAAAATATTCTGGATTGTACATTTTATCCTGCCATACAGTTCCTTAATCTTCCTGATAAAGCCTTTAATCCGGCCGCCGCCTTCCCGGTCCCGTTCTTTATTATCTTCACACTCTTTCCGGTCCCGCCTTCTATCACCTTTGCGCTTTTTCCGGCTGCGCTCTTTATCATCTTCGCACTTTTTCCGATTTCTTTCTTCATCAGCGGAGCGTTCTTCTTCCATGTCTTCCTGAATTTTTTGAAATATCTTTTCATCTTCGATGAGTTCTTTTTCAGTTTTCTTGCCGTCCGGCCCAATCTCTTCATCGCCTTTCTGAACTTCCTCATCTTCTTCTTTTTCTTCGCCGCTTTCGTCAAATCCATTACTCCAAATCTCTTCATATTCTTCTTCACCTTTCGTTTTTTTTATCTGCGTACCTGTATCCGCCGGCAGTCTCTCATGCGGCAGAACATCCGCCCCGGACTTTTTGCCTCCTGAAAACTCCTTCCATGCGATCCGCAGTCTCCATTTTAATTTATTTTGCTTATAATATATATCCGCCCTTATAAGAGAACACAGCCACGTGACCCTGCCCTTCGCTTTCAGCGTAGAGAGCGTGCCGCCGCACTTGCCGCTCAACTCATACCGAACAGGAACAAAAACAGCAATGCAAACCAGTAATACAAGTATGCCCAGTATTACTGCCAATATAATCCCTATCACTTTTAAGATCAACAACAATATATGTAGCATCTTAACCTTCCTGCTCTTTATTCAGAATATAGGAACGAATATCTGCCCCTTTTGTCTCATTATACACGTTTTGTACAATTTCTTCCAGTATTTCCAGAGCTTCTTCAAAACCTTTTGCAATTCCTACCACAAAATAATCCTTCCTTGGATAATTTTTTTGCAGAAACAGATTCGGATTTATAATCTCAAGCTGATTATTCTTCGTCTCAGGGAGCACCAGCAGATGGATCTCAAGCTGGAATTTCCTTTTATTAAGTTTGGAAATGATCTTCTTTCGTTTCTTCTTAAGACTCTCTGCTACATACAGATGTTTGTAATATCTCATACAGCTCTCTCCTAGTAATACGCGTCAAACACTTCTTTTGCCACATTGACGGCCTTTGCAGTGCCGTCTGACGCCTCGATCACTACACTCACTACAAGATCCGGATTATCCACGTTCGCAATACCGATAAACCAGGAATGGTCCTTTCCTTTATCAGAACTGTACTCCGCGGTTCCCGTCTTTCCAGCCGTCGTGTAGCCGGCGTCGGAAAGGACTGATGCTGTGCCGTAATCCGTAACGCTCTCCATATATTTTTTAAGCTTCGCCGCCTCTTTGGAAGTCATAAGCTCCTTATATTTATCCGGCCTGTTCTTACTGACAATCGTGCCGGTATGATTGGTGATGGAATCTACAAGATACGGCTTCATCAGCGTCCCGCCATTGGCAATCGCCGAAGTAATAAGCGCCATATGATAGGGGCTCACCTGCGTCTGCCCCTGCCCCATCGCCGTCATCATCCGCTCCGCTGTACCGGCATGCCTGTCAAGTGCAAACTTACTCTGGTTATAGGGAAGCTGTGACGGAAGCTTCGAATCAAACAGCAGCTCCTTTGCAGTCTTTCGGAAGCTGTCAATCTCAAGTTCACTCCCGATATTGCAGAAAGAAGTATTACAGGAATAGGCAAGGCTGTCCGTTAAATCTACTTTTCCGTGCACCTTCCCGCCGTAACAGTGGATCGTATTGCTCCCTGCCTTGATCTTTCCGTCACATTTGTAGGAATAGCTGGCATACCCGGATTCCTGCCGCATAAATTCAAGTGTAGTGACAACCTTAAAAGTAGAACCGGGCGCATACTGCCCCTGTGTTGCACGGTTTACCAGCACGCCGCTGTCGTCCTCATTCAATTCTTCCCAGTCCTCGGAAATCGTATTCGGATCAAAGTCAGGTTTTGACACCATCGCTATGATCTTTCCTGTATTTGGTTCGATAGCGACTACGGCGCCTTTTGAACTGCCCAGCGCGTCATAAGCCGCCGCCTGAATATTTACATCCAGCGTCGTAACTACATTATCCCCCGCATTTTTCTCGTTTTTTAATTCATTCTGAAACTTTTCCAGAAAAAACGCGTTAGAGGTAAGCAGAGCTGAATTCTCAATGGATTCAATGCCTGTCTTACCCTTTGCCGTGTATCCTACCACATGGGCAAACATATCCCCATACGGATATTTCCGGTACTCCTTTTTGCCCTTTCCGGTCACAGTCTCGGCAAGCACCCTGCCATTCCTGTCCAGAATCATTCCCCGCTCAATGCGGTCCGCCAGCGAGTCCTGCCTCTGATTATAAGGACTCCGTATAAAATCATCACTTTTCATCAGATGAAAGTATACGATATATCCCATCATCACAAGGAAAAGTGTCACAAATGTATACGTAACCCTAGCGAATTCTTTGTTTCGAACGCGCTCTTTCTTCGCTCTTCGCCTGTCTTCGCGGTTTGCCTCTCTGCGGTCTCTTCTCGTCATCCGGCGCTTTTCTTCTCGCCGTCCCTGCTTCTTTATAGCCTCTCTTTGCTCGTAGCTTCTCCTGTCTCTGTCTCTCAATCGCCTGCTCCTCGTCTTCCCTTAAAATATAAAGTCCCTGAATAATCCCAAACATGACCACTGTACTGATCAGTGAACTTCCCCCGTAGCTGACTAACGGAATCGTCACACCCGTAAGAGGAATGAATTTCGTCTCACCGCCGATGGTAAGAAATACCTGAAAGATATAACAGGTCCCAAGTCCCAGTGCAACCAGCTTATAAAACATATCGTGAAGCTGCATGGCAATATTTAAAAACATCACATAGCAGCTCAGACAGATCAATATCATGCACAGCGCAAATATCAGCCCCATCTCCTCGGAAATGGCTGCAAAGATACCGTCTGATGTAGCAACCGGTATGGTCTCCGGCGCCCCCTGAAAAAGCCCCATGCCGAACCATCCGCCGCTGCCGATGGCAAATAAAAACTGGACGATCTGGAATCCTCCGTTATCATATGCCGCCAGCGGATCCTGCCATGCTACTACACGCACCCTTACATGACCGAAAAGATGATATGCCATCACAGAGGCAAGACTTCCCGCGCCGAGTCCGGCTGCGATATAAAGCGGCTGCCTTGTAGCTACATAAAGCATAACCAAATATACGACAAATATGATAAGCGCCGCTCCCAAATCTCTTGACACCACCAGTATCAGAACATGGAACGCCGCAATCGCTGTCGTAATGACAATATTCTTAAATTCCAGAGACATCTTAAAACTGGAAGCCGCAAAGAATACAAATATAATCTTTACAAGCTCCGACGGCTGTATACTGATACCATTTATCTTAAAGCCCAGCAGGGCGCCGCCTGCCACCTGCCCAAATACAAGTACCACAGCCAGCGATGCGATGCCCGCAATGGCATAAAATTTTCTCCATTCGGAAAGAAGCTTAAATTTCCTTATAATAACCGGGACAAAAAGGCTCATTATAATGGCCGCCGTTGCAATCGCAAACTGCTTCACCGCGCTGGCATAGTCAAGCCTTGTAAGCATGATCATACCGATGCATAAAAGCATGCACATATTGTTGACTACCAGTCTCGACACCTTCGGATAGATGATCGTATACAGCAGTAAAACCGCAGCAAAAAGCGATACCTGCATCAGATAAAATGCCAGCATCTTAATATCGTCCGTCGCCAGATACATAGACACAAATGCCAGTGCATGTATCAGAAACATGAGCACAGTCTGTTTCCACAGCATCCTTCTCTTCCTGTCCGGATCCCGGAAACCAAAGATACTGAAACAAAAGAACACATATGCCGTGATCAATAAGATCATCAAATATTTTGATAATTGTATTATGATATTCGCCAAGCCTTCACCTACTTCACTCCCCGTCTGAAATGCCCCTTTGTGTAATCCATATCCGGCAGTTTCACCGGGCAGTTTTCCTTAAAACATTTCCAATATAGTAAAATCATCCGTTCCATCTCTTCCGGGTTCTCAAGAGTCATGTCCATCCGAAGCTCCGACGGACTTAGTATCTTCACTTCTTCTGACTGCGCAAGCAGCATAAGAGGATGACAATTATAGATCACATTGTAGCAGTCGCTGCAATAATTCTTCACCGGAAATTTCTTCTGATACCTGTCAGTCAGACTTAACCAGCCATCTTTTCTGCCGCACTTACCCGTATTTTGACGGACACAGTTCGCGCTCACCATCACCGGCTGGTTCCCATATACGATCAATCCTCCTGCGGTGATCCCGAGTTCTTTAAGCTCCTTAAAGTTTAGCTCTGCAGGAGCGAAAAAACGGCTGATTCCCATCTCCCCTACAATCTTTTTGCTCATTCTGTTAAACACATACAGATTATGATCCGACCGAATCTCCTTCGGATACTGACGCTTTCTAAGCCACTGAAGACTCTCCCAGTTACGGATCAGCACACCGTCAAAGAAAGATACCAGTTCTTCATAACACCCTTCCCACCTTTTTAGCGTATCATCCCTAAAAATATGGGGCATGGCCAGAAACACCTTCTGCCTGCATATCCTTCTCTTCTTCGCTGCCGCAAAACCGGACTCACCCTCCACATACAGAGTATCAATTCGTTCATCCCCAAGCAACAGTTCTGCGTGCGCTGCATCTGACGCCAGCGCCGACAATTCCGGATGATGCTCCCGCTTCCCGCCGTGAATCCCTGACAAACCCTCTTCCCCACACATACTGCACAGCCTCTGCCCTTCTCCGGCAGGCAGCTTTCTATGATAACCCGACAGTATCCGCCGGGTAAGTTCCTCTATCGCCTCTCTCCGCAGTTCATTGAGCGCCTGCATGGGAAGAAATATCTCCCCTTCCATCTCAATATCCAGCCGTTCAAACACGAATTCCGTATTACCAGTCTTTCTCATCTGTTTCTGAATACGCTCTGCGTCAAGCGGCTGCTTTTTTGCCCGGCTGACTTCGGCGCCTTCACAGAAAATCTTCGTATTCTGCATCTCAACATACAGTTTAACACGTTCTCCTTCAGAAAATATTAATTTACCATTAATTTTTTCTTGCATTTTATCTCTGGGCACAGATAATCCATTTTCCGTTTCTTCCTTCGGGCGCTTAAGAGCCAGCATGTTTTTCCCATTATGCTGCTGATAATACCCTTCCGTGTATCCCCGTCTCTGGTAACTTCCCTTAAGAACTCTTTTGTCCCTGTCTGAAACAGCGTAGCCTTTTTTTCCGTACTTCCTGTATAAATCCACGTATTTACGATACATACTTACGACAGTATACACATAATCGGGCTGCTTCATACGTCCTTCGATCTTAAAAGAGTCAATCCCTGCTTCCATAAGCTCTGGAATCATATCAATGGTACACAGATCCTTAAGACTCAGGATATCCTGCTTCTTCCTGTCCATGGCCAAAAAGGGAAGTCTGCAGGGCTGGGCGCATTGTCCCCGGTTCCCGCTCCTTCCTCCGATCATGCTGCTTAACAGGCACTGCCCAGAATAACAGTAACAAAGCGCTCCGTGTACAAAACACTCGATCTCAAGCCCTGACTCCTGCTTCATCTTCCTTATCTCCATAAGGCTCAGCTCTCTGGCGGGAACAATACGGCTTACGCCCTTTTCCTTAAAAAGCTTCGCTCCGGGCGCTCCTGTAACGGCCGCCTGTGTACTGACATGGATCGGAAGTTCTGGGAAAGTTCTCCTGATAAACTCCATAGCTCCGATATCCTGTACAATAACCGCATCAAGCCCCCGGTGGTAACAGGGCGCAAGATCATCATACAACTCTGAGAGCTCCGCATCCTTAAGGAGCGTGTTCACTGTCAGATATAGCTTTCTTCCGTGGATATGCACATAATCGATGGCGTCAAGAAGTTCTTCCCCGCCGAAATTATCCGCGTAGGCACGCGCGCCAAATCTTTCTCCGCCAAGATATACCGCATCAGCGCCCGCATACACTGCTGCTTCAAGACTTTCTCTCGAACCTGCCGGCGCTAGTATCTCAATCTGGTTTTCCATAATCTGTATCATTTCCTTTATGTTTTCCCTGCGAGTAAAAAGGCTGTCGTCAGACAGCCTTTATTACTTGCGCTTATTCTTCATCTCGGTCTCCAGTTTTACAATCTTCATCTGAAGCTCCTTGTTCTCCTCTTTCAGCCTGTCCATCGCTTTCTCGGCATTCTCAAGCTTAATCTGCACAGATATCAAATCATGCTTCAGATCATACATCTCTTTATCCTTCGATTCTATATCCGTTTCCAGAGAACTGCCCTGCTTTCTTGCCTTAAAATAATCATCCGCAATGTTCAGTGCTAAAAGTATACTCCTTGTCTCTGAACTCTGTTTGCGATAGCTGTCATTACTGGCCAGCTCATCAATCTTATGATTCAGGTAAGTTGAAACCTTCTGCAAATATTCTTCACTTTCGAATCCTCCAAGATTGAATACTTTTCCGCCGATTAAAACTTCTGTATAATTCTTTGATGATGCCATAAAAGCCTCCCCGACTTAAAATCCTTTTTCAACTTCTTCATTTATTATAAACTAAACCGCTCCAAAAACCAACTATTTTTCACCATTTTTCCAGATTTTCATTAAAATTTCATGAAGCGTCTATCTGACAAGCCCCAAATGCGTGTATGCTTTGTCTGTAATTACTCTTCCGCGCGGTGTCCGCTGGATAAATCCATTCTTTAAAAGATACGGTTCATACACATCCTCGATCGTGCCTGCATCCTCCCCGATCGATGCGGCCAGAGTATCCAGCCCCACAGGTCCCCCCTGAAACTTCTCCATCATCGTGACAAGAAGGTCTCTGTCCGTCTGGTCCAGTCCTTCCTTATCGACATCCAGAATATCAAGTGCATAATTGGCAACCTCCTCGGTAATATACCCGTCATACTTGACCTGAGCAAAATCCCGGACACGCTTCAACAGTCTGTTGGCAAGCCTCGGCGTCCCTCTGGAACGTCTCGCAAGCGCATATGCGCCCGCCTCGTCTATCTCAACCTCAAGCACCCCGGCCGAACGCCGGATGATCGTCTCTAGCTCATCTACCGTATAAAATTCCAGACGGTTCACCACTCCGAAACGATCCCTTAAAGGCGCCGTAAGCATCCCCGCCCTTGTGGTGGCCCCTACCAGCGTGAACTTCGGAAGATCCAGCCGAATGGAACGGGCAGTGGCTCCCTTGCCGATCATAATGTCAATGGCATAATCCTCCATAGCCGGGTACAGGACCTCCTCCACCTGCCGGTTCAGACGGTGTATCTCATCCACAAAAAGAACATCTCCTTCCTGAAGATTGTTGAGGATTGCCGCCATCTCCCCTGGTTTTTCTATCGCAGGACCAGAGGTAATCTTAATATGAACCCCCATCTCATTGGCGATGATCCCCGCAAGCGTTGTCTTCCCAAGCCCCGGCGGGCCATAGAACAGCACATGGTCAAGCGCTTCTTTCCTCTCCTTCGCCGCCCTAATATATATCTTTAACGTCTCCTTCGCCTTCTCCTGTCCGATATAATCTTCCAGCATCTGCGGACGGAGATGATTCTCTATCTTAACGTCTTCTTCCAGATTCTCTGTTGTAATGATTCTTCTGCCCATAGTTATCCCTTACTTCTCCCATCAAAGCAAAATCTTAAGCGCTGCTTTCAGCACACTCTCTACATCCGTTCCCTCATCTGACGGAACCTGCTTCACTGCCCTCAAAGCTTCGGTGCTTCCATATCCCAGCGCAACCAGCGCCTGAACCGCCTCACTCTGCACATGATCCGCGCCTTTCCCCGTCCTCCCGGAATCGACTGTCTCTGATACCTTATGCTCCAGCGCATCCTCAATCTTTAGCTTATCCCTGAGTTCTAAGATCAGCTTTTCCGCTGTCTTTTTCCCGATTCCCGGCGCCGCTGAGATTGCCTTCACATCACCGGCAAGCACTGCAAAACGCAGATCATCCGGCGACAAGACTGACAGGATCGCCTGTCCTCCCTTCGGCCCGATCCCGTTCACACCGATCAGAAGACGAAAAATCATAAGATCATCCCTTGTCAGGAAACCAAAAAGCTGCATGGCATCCTCTTTTACATTCAGATAGGTATGTATCTTTACCTCCGAACCCGTCTGAGGCAGCAGGCTCAGAGACTGCACTGACATAAATATCCCGTATCCCACACCGTTTACATCCACGATCGCCCTGTCCTCTTCTACAGATACAAGCTTTCCTCTTATAAACTGAATCATATCTCCTCCTGAAGTTCTTATTTTATTCCGTGACAGTTCCTTAGCCGTCCACTCTCCAGTGCGTCAGCCGGCGCAGCATCTCCTGAGACAGTATCCCTATCACACAGCCCGTTAAAAGCCCTGCGATCAAAAGAACCGGAACATAGTAAGCCACCCGGAACGTCTCAACTACGAGCATCGCGACAAAAAGCTGCCCGATATTGTGGAATACGCCTCCCGCAATGCTGACTCCGATTATGCTAAAACCCCCCGCCTTCTTTAAGACTGCCATAACCGTGAGACTTAGAAGCGCTCCCGCAAGGCTGTAAATAATGCTAAAATAATTCCCGAATAAAAAGCCCGCCAAAAGAACCCGCACTACAGATAACAGATAAGCTTCCTTAAGCGCAATCTTATAGAGCGCTATCACAACGACAAGATTGGCAAGTCCAATCTTTACTCCGGGTACTCCAAAGGATATGGGAATCAGCGTCTCTACATAACTGAAAATCAGCGCCAACGCTGTAAACACGCCAAAATACGCAACTTCGTTCCTCAACCCGCTCTCCTCCCGCCTGATTCTTTCTTTATGATCCATTACATTCCTGTCCGGACTATCTTCTATTGCGCCACTGCGTCAAATTCGCTGTTCTCGCTGCTGTCCACCGTCACTACCACTTTATTCGGAAGACAGATAATACTCTCCCCGTTCTTCGAGATCGCTTTCTGATTCACACAGAGCTTATCCGGGCAGTCCGCCCCCGTCACATCCGCAGTACCGTTCCGGATCTCTAAAATATTCGTCCCGTCATTGATCTCAATGACCTGATCCTCGGCAAGACTGTATACTCCCTGTATCTCGCCTTCTACTTTAACCGTCACGCAGCCGGCGCCCTTTCCGCCGATAAAGTGATGCATCAAGAAGGCAAGCCCCGCCACGAATATAATGATAGCTATCAGAACCCAATCTTTCTTTTGCAGATCAATCTTCTCTTTCAAATGAAACTTTTTTAACTCCAATTTCATATTCACACGCCCTCTCTGATTACAAACTTATTCTATCACAATAAATCTTCTTTCGCAACCACATGTTCGATTGCATATCTTCTTTTTCACTGTTATAATATGATACAAGCGTTAAAAAGTCATATCATCCATGCTTACATGAATAAACATGTCTTTAGAATTCTGGCATCATAATATATTAACTCAAGGAGTGTTATATGAAGATAAAAAAACTAACTGCCCTGATATCCGCAGCGGCCCTGCTTATAAGCGGATGTTCCGGCATGACTAAAAAAGAGGATCTGACATACACCGACACACTGTTTGACACGGTGATCAGCATAGAGATTCTTGATCCGGTAGACAAAAGTGTGATAAAAGGCTGCGAAAAGCTCTGTAAAGAATACGACGCAAAGTTTTCCAAGTCCAATGAAGACAGTGAGATCTCCCAGATCAATAACGCAAAAGGAAAATTCGTAGAAGTATCTGACGATACGATAACGCTGCTCGAAAAAGGCATGTACTACGGCGATATGTCCAAAGGACTGTTTGACATTACCATCGGCTCTGTATCAAAGCTATGGGATTTTCATGCCGAAAAGCCTTCTGTTCCATCCCAGAAAAAGATTAAATCTGCAAGAAGACATGTAAACTACCGCAATATCATGATCGTAGACAACAGGGTAAAGCTCACGGACAGCAAAGCCTCGTTGGATGTGGGAGCTATTGCCAAAGGATATATCGCAGACCGGATAAAAGATTATCTTGTATCTAAAAATGTAAAGCACGCCATCATCAATCTAGGCGGGAACGTACTGGTTCTCGGCACAAAAACTGACGGCTCCAAGTACAATATCGGGATCCAGCGTCCTTTCGATGAGACCGGCGAACCGATCACTTCCGTCAAAGTGGCTGACAAATCGGTTGTCACTACCGGCACCTACCAGCGCTTTTTTGAAAAGAAAGGGAAACTGTACCACCATATTCTAAGCCCGAACACCGGACGTCCCTGTAAAAACAACCTGTCCAGCGTAACGATCATTACCGATTCATCGCTGACTGCGGACGCCATGAGCACCACCTGCTTTTTGCTTGGATATGAAGAAGGCATGAAATTAGTAAATCTTTTGGACAATGTGGACGCCATTTTCATCACAGACGACAATGAAATCCATTACTCAGACAATTTTCTTAAAAACAATTAATTGTCTGGGTCATAATCATCTTCCCTGATTTTTATTATCTGATCATACCACAGCATATCTCGTCAATCAAGCCAATAAATGTATCGTTTGACTTGATTGACAGGATGCCGGACTTGTCCGCAAACTTAAAAAATTATCAGCGCCGCCGCTGACACTGCCGCCGCCACTGACACTGCAAAAACATAGCACGCCCCCTCCATCGTCAGCATGATTTTCTTCTGTCTCTTTGTCATCCCCACGCACTCCATAATCTGAAATTCATTTTTCCGTGACAGGATCCCCGTAACCATCACATTCAGGAAATTCGCCGCCCCCGCAAGCAAAAGCACCACGCTGATGCTCCCAAAAAGCATCCGGTTTCCCCGGATATACTCTCCTGCCTGTGTCAGAAGCTCCGACTTACTAATGACAAAGATGCCTGCCTCTCCTTCCCCTTCTCCGCCCGTTCCGGGAGTCTCATCCCGCCTCCGGTTCTCCTCCAGGCAGATATTCATGATTTCCCGTTTAACCTCTGGCTCTCTTCCTTCCTCTACATCAAGCTCCATGCAAAAAGTCTTTTTCTCAGTCGGCAGCTTTTCAAATCCCTTCTCACTAATCAAAAAATACGTCATTCCCTCTGCGCCGTGCCAGGTCCGATGGATTTCCGGAAAGTCCTCCTCCTGACTGTCAAAGTAGCCGCTCAGCGAAAAGACCTCCGACTGTTTCTCCTTCGGGTAGAGCTCCTCATCGACACTCTCCCACCATTCTAGGCGACTGTTCGCCAGACTCTTCTCCCGCGTCATAATAGTTGTAAAGTACACCGGTTTCCCCACAGCCTTTGCCGCCCCTTCCTTTTCCTTCGGCGACAGCCCAAAGTCATGGAGAATCGCCACGCCGGTACCATCCTCCAGGCGGTCCATATCCACCGCCAGGCCACGCTCCTTTACATACTGTCTGAGCGCATCCATCTCCTCAT
>VIQU02000044.1 GCA_010206225.2 Lachnospiraceae bacterium MD308
CTGTTGAAGGGAAACGTAAGCAGATTTACACAACGGCAACAGCCTTTAAAAAAGAAATTATTGAACTCTTTGGGATTAACATCGGCTGACATATGTATAATTGATACGGGATTTTAGGTATTAAATCATATGGCAGCAGAAATCTAGCAAAATAATAATCCCACTTATCAGAATCCATCTTTTCAGTATCTACTATCTTCTTATACTCCGCTCTCTGCCGTTCTAATTCATCTATATCCATCGTTGATGAAATTGTCGGCTGTAAATACTTTGTTTTTAACGTCATTGCAGGAGCAGGGTATAATTCATTTGGCGGCACCTCATGAAATGTTTTCTCAAACATCCGCTTCTCAATATCATATAAAATTCGATATGGCAGCAGTACCTTATTGAAATGTAGTTTTCCGAACGCCATTAAATGAAACGCCATAGCCCTGTGTTGCTTTCTGTCCAACTCTTTCTTTTTCTCCAATGCTTCAAGTGCCTTTTCTCTTTGCTCTGCATTCATCATTCTTTAAATTCCCCCTCTATCGCTGGAACAAATTCACCTTTTTCATCATTCCACACAAGTCCTGCATCTGATATTTGTTGTTCTATTGTTGGCGGTTTTACTGGCGTTTTATCGCTAATAGCTTCAATTTTAAATTCCGAAGTATTGACATAACCATGATTATTAGATAGGTCAAACATTGCTATAACAGGCGGTATCTGCATATGATACGCTAATTCCTTTTTGCAGGCGGCGATTGCATTCTTTGTCTGTTTAATGAAATCCTGCCAACTGCTGCCCATTTGCTGTTCATAGGTCAATAATGTTCGTCTGGTTATCCCTAAGAATGTGCATAACGCTTCAATATCCGGCACTAATTTTTTGTCAATATCTGGACTTGCATTGGTATCTCTCACATACTGAAAATAATCAATAGTGGTCTGTTTAAATTCCTCCAAGCCATCTTCCGTATCAGCATATGCCGGCGGTCTGCCCGTTTTCAAGCTGTCAATGGTCATGCTCAATACCGCATCAAGCGTATTATCCGCATCTATCGGCTTTGGCGTGAATCGTTTGTACTCCTTCGGTTTGATTTCATTTTTCATACTTTTTAACCTTCTTTCTGAAATTTTCCTTTTTTAGTGTTGAGCAATCATGACAAGATATTCCAGGCACGTATTGACATTGAGACGGCGGCGGAGATTTCACACGCCACAATTTCAGAGGTTATGGACAATATAGATGATGATAGATACAAATACATCTTGCTTGGAGTTTTGCAACAGCAGGAGGGAATAACGAGAGCGTTAGAGACAATAAATGAAGCATTGAAAGCGGAAAGGGGGAAAGCGGCGTGAAAAGAGAGGACGTAGCGAAGCGCATAGCAGAGGATTTGCTAAATGATAATGTACTGGACGAGCAGAACTTCAATTATGATACAGACGCAATCTTACAGCACGTACAGGACACTGTATTGAGCCATTTAAGGGATTATTCTTTATTAGCCGGTACAATATTCTAAAATAAAGATAACCGTTACATAGAACCGTATGAAAGGGTGTCTTGCAGTCAGCGGATGCCCTTTTTTGTAACGCATTTTTTGTGTGCTACCTCATGTGTGCTACTTGTGTGTTACTTGTGTGCTACCCGGCAAAATTTAAGGCTACCGCCGACAATCCACATCAGCGATAGCCTTTGATTTTACATTACTTCTTAGAACTTGCCAGCCTTCGCCGCTTCCTCAATAGAAACTGCAACTGCAACTGTCATACCTACCATCGGGTTATTTCCTGCACCGATCAGTCCCATCATCTCTACGTGAGCCGGTACGGATGAAGAACCTGCGAATTGTGCATCAGAATGCATACGTCCTAAGGTATCTGTCATACCATAGGAAGCCGGACCTGCCGCCATGTTATCCGGATGGAGCGTACGTCCCGTACCGCCGCCGGATGCTACGGAGAAGTATTTCTTGCCCTGCTCGTTACATTCTTTCTTGTATGTACCTGCAACCGGATGCTGGAAACGTGTCGGGTTTGTTGAGTTGCCAGTGATAGAAACATCTACACCCTCTTTGTGCATGATAGCAACACCCTCACGTACATCATTGGCGCCATAACAGTTAACTTTTGCGCGAAGTCCCTCAGAATACGGTGTTCTCTGAACTTCTTTTAACTCGCCTGTAAAATAGTCATACTCTGTCTCAACATATGTAAATCCGTTGATTCTGGAAATGATCTTTGCCGCATCTTTTCCAAGACCGTTAAGGATAACACGAAGAGGTTTTTTACGAACCTTGTTCGCCTTCTCCGCAATACCAATCGCACCCTCTGCTGCTGCGAACGACTCATGTCCTGCAAGGAATGCGAAACAGTCTGTATCCTCTTCAAGAAGCATCTTTCCAAGATTACCATGTCCAAGACCTACTTTACGCTGGTCAGCTACAGAGCCCGGGATACAGAAAGCCTGAAGGCCCTCTCCGATTGCTGCCGCTGCGTCCGCTGCTGTCTTGCAGCCTTTCTTGATCGCGATAGCCGCGCCTACCGTATAAGCCCAGCATGCATTCTCAAAACAGATCGGCTGGATACCCTTTACCTGATTGTAAACATCAAGTCCGGCATCTTTTGTAATCTTCTCTGCTTCTTCGATGGAAGCGATTCCATAGCTTCCCAATACTTCATTGATTTTATCAATTCTTCTTTCATATGATTCAAATAAAGCCATTTACTTGTCCTCCTGATTCATTTTTGGCTATGTAATTTCCTGTACGGATATGGATCACTCTTTTCTTGGGTCAATGATCTTAGCTGCATCCGCGACACGTCCGTACTGTCCTTTTGCTTTCTCCCACGCATCGTTTGGTGTGTCGCCTGCTTTGATGAAATCTGTGAATTTTCCAAGACTTACAAACTGATAACCGATGATCTCATCTTTATCGTCCAATGCAATGCCGGTTACATATCCTTCTGCCATCTCAAGGTAACGAGGACCTTTTGCCAAAGTTCCATACATTGTACCAACCTGTGAACGGAGTCCCTTACCAAGGTCTTCAAGACCTGCGCCAATCGGAAGTCCATCCTCTGAGAATGCACTCTGTGTCCTTCCGTATACGATCTGTAAGAACAGTTCTCTCATCGCCGTGTTGATCGCATCACAGACAAGGTCTGTATTGAGCGCTTCTAAGATTGTCTTTCCAGGAAGAATCTCAGATGCCATAGCTGCTGAATGAGTCATTCCTGAACATCCGATCGTTTCTACAAGAGCTTCCTGAATAATTCCTTCTTTTACATTCAGAGTTAATTTACATGTTCCCTGCTGAGGAGCACACCAGCCGATACCATGTGTCAGACCGGAAATGTCTTTCACTTCTTTTGCTTTTACCCATTTTGCTTCTTCCGGAATCGGAGCTGGCCCGTGATTTGCGCCCTGAGCTACCGGACACATCATTTCTACTTCATGTGAATAAATCATTTTAAAACTCCTTTCAACTATGTTGATTTTTTTCTGCGTGTAAAGTTTGTTACATCTTTAACACCATATAAAAATATTTTCGCATATATTTAAGCTTTCGTCAATTGTTACTTTGCTATATTTTAAGATGTATTTTCGGGCGGTTTGCTAAATTATCCCTAATCGAAGAATTGCCAGAAGTCTTTATCTTTCTGGTACGGTTTTATCTCCTCGAACGTAAAAGGCGCTGTCACCCATACAAATTTAAGGTCTGCCGGATCTCCCGGCACATAATTCAGGTCATACCCAATCTCAACTCCGTCCTTGTCTACAAAGAAATTAGCTACGTAATTGCCGTCAATACTCTCTCCGCCCAAGGTCTTTCTTATATCCTCCTCGTCAAGTTCTCCGAGAAAATTAACTTCCCCGGCCTCATCACGCATAATCTCAAGCCATTCTTCTGTAAATTCACTATCCAGATTTACGATATCCTTCACCTCATAAATCCTGCCGTCCTTAAGGCCGATATTCAGTGTACGAAGCTGCTGACAGGAATCCTCTGCACTTCCTTTGATACCCATATCCTCAAATACGATACTAATAAAATGTTCATTTGCATAGCACACCTTATATGTGACAATGCTGGCAAGTATCGGATTCTGCGTTCCCAGTATCTTTTCCTTAAACTCCTGTGAAGGATTGTTATATATCTCATCCACCGTCAGCATAGCACATTTTTTGATTGCCTCATTGATCTTATCCTGCACATTTTTATCCAGTCCCTGCAATTTGGGATACTTTACACTAAAGTTGATCAATGTCGTCTGCTTTTCGTCATCCGTATATGTATAGTCTTCCTCTTCTATCTTATAGGGAAGATCGTCCGCAATATATTCCGGAATGGCCGCTGCCCCCGATACAGCCGGGGCTTCTGCTCCATCGCCGTAATCATCACGCTCATCCCAGAGAGGGCTGTCCGGATTCATAGGATCATCCGAATCATCATTCCATTGCTCTGTATTCCCTCCTATACCGACGGTATCCCGGCGGTTAAGCTGATATAGATTCTTGATCAGGACCGTTCCTCCTCCGACAATCAACACAAGTCCTAAGACAGCAGCGATAATCCCTCCGATGATCAGACCTGTATGATTCCTTTTACCCTGCACCGGCCGGCTCATATCCATCGGACTGATATACATTTCCATCGGAACATAGCGCATCCCATTCACGCTTTGTTCCACATCTATCTGACGCATTCCCATATGCTGGTATTTTTCCGCGGCCCCGGGCGCCGCATTAACCGTGATCCGATTAACCCGAAGCTGCTCTGCACAGAAATGATAAACCGCCATAAACAGCATCCGTCCGATTCCCTTGCCCTGACAGTCCTTTTTAACATAAAACAGACAAATGTGCCCGATTGACTTCACTGCCATGACTCCGCGCAGATCATCACCTTCAAAAGCGCCGAAAAATACGACTTCTCTACGCTCTGACATCGCCCTCATATTGTCATATTTAATAAATTTCTGGAATTCTTTTACACCCTCCGGTCCGTAACCGGGCGCCACATCCTCTGCGAATACATCCCACACAAGATGAAGCGCCGGCAGTAATTCTGATTTTTGTAACATTCTGATTTCCAAACTCACTCAACTCCTTTTTTTTTGCTATGCTTTCAGCAATTCCTCCCGCAGCAATGTAAGTGCGCGCACGACCGCATATTCTCTGTTCTTCGCCCGATTTCCCAAAAACCGGAACTCCTCGGTACGGACGTTTCCTTTCACATAACAGCCCACATACACAAGTCCTACCGGTTTCTCTTTTGTTCCGCCGTCTGGCCCGGCAATTCCTGTCACACTGACTGACGCATCCGCTCCGGCAGCCCTGGCAGCGCCCTCTGCCATCTCTGCGGCCGTCTCATGGCTCACCGCCCCATGGCTTTCAAGCGTTCCATGACTTACGCCAACCAGTTTCTCCTTCGCTTCATTAGAATAGGTAATATATCCTTCATTATAAATCTGCGATGCTCCGGCCACATTCATGATCCTTCCAGCCAGAAGTCCGGCAGTACAGGATTCCGCCGTCGTCAGCGTAAGGTTCTTTTCCTTCAGCATATCTACGATTGCTTCCTCTAACGTCACTTCTTCGCTGGTCGTATAGATCTTATCCCCGAACCTTTCAGAAAGCTCTTTTAACATCGGTTCCATCAGCTTATCCGCCTCCGCTTCATCCAATGCTCTGGCAGTTACCCTGAAATGCACCTCTCCGGTCTTGGCATAAGGCGCGATCGTCGGATTGGACTGATTCTCCATCAGATCCAATACCATCGTCTCCGCCTTGCTCTCCCCGATGGAACAAATCTTCACCATCTTAGAATAGATTCCTTCCGGTTCTAGACTCCTAAGATACGGCATAATATCCCGCTCAAACATCGGTTTGATCTCATTCGGAGGTCCCGGAAGCAGAATCGCCGTCTTGCCGTTCTCTTCAATGATCAGTCCCGGAGCCGTGCCGTTATGGTTGTCCACAACCTTCGCACCCTCCGGCACCATTGCCTGCTTCCAGTTATTTTCCGTAATTTTCTTACTCTGCATTTTAGAAAAATATCCTGCGATCCGCTCCTTCGTGTGCGTATCCTCAGTAAGCTTTTTCCCGAACACTTTCGCAGTAACCTCCTTTGTCAGATCGTCCTTCGTAGGACCAAGCCCGCCGCTTAAGATCACAATATCTGATCTGGAAACCGCAAGACGCAGCGTCTTTTCAAGGCGTCCTTCATTATCTCCTACCACACTCTGATGGTAGCAGGAGAGACCTAATGCCGCACATTTTTCCGACAGATAAGCCGCATTCGTATTCACGATATTCCCAAGCAGAATTTCCGTACCGACCGATATCAGCTCCACAACCATAATTACATACCTCCCTGTGTCAAAACTTCAATATTCTTGGCTACATAGTCAATCAAAGAAACAACCGTCAAAATTAAGGATACCCAGATCAGCACATTTCCAATCATGGTAAATATACCTCCGAAATCCGCAATCAAAACTATGATCATAGCCATCTGCGCCACGGTCTTAAATTTCCCCCAATAACTGGCCGCAATAATAATTCCGTTATCAGACGCCACCAGCCGGAAACCGCTGATGATAAATTCCCTTGCTATAATGATAATAACAATCCATGACGCAAGCTGACCTGTCGTAATCAGACAGATCATCGCCGAACAGACAAGAAGCTTGTCTGCAAGAGGATCCATAAATTTCCCGAAGTTCGTCACCAGATTCCTCGCCCGGGCAATCTTTCCGTCCAGCATATCCGTAAGGCTCGCCACGCAAAAGATGATAAGTGCGATCCATTTATTTGCGGCGCCGCCCACATCCGTCAACATAAAAAAAACAAAAAACGGCACCATAATCACTCTAAGTACAGTCAATTTATTTGGTAAATTCATCGCTCAACTCTCCTATCAAATCATATTCCGCTGCTCCTGTCACCGTAACTTTTGCAAAATCCCCGGACATCAGCTCCCTGTCCGTATTAATAAAGATCAGCCCGTCCACGCCCGGCGCGTCCATATAGGTACGCCCCACATACGCATTCTCATCCGCAACCTTGCCCTCGATCATGACCAGTACCTCTTTTCCTGTCATCTCTTCCGCCTGCTCAAAGACAATTTCCTGCTGAAGCTCCATAACCTGCGCACGCCGTTCTTCCTTTTCTTCCTCCGGGACCTGCCCCGGGAAATCAGCCGCCGGCGTATCCTCCTCCGGCGAGTAGGTGAATACCCCCAGACGTTCAAATTCCATCTCATCTACAAATGCCAGAAGTTTCTCATGCTGCTCTGTCGTCTCTCCCGGAAAGCCCGTGATCAAGGTCGTTCTCAGGACAATATCCGGAATCTCTTCTCTGAGCTTTCTGATCAAGGAAATAAGCTGCTCCTTTGTCGTCCTTCTCCCCATTCTCTTAAGAATCTCATCCTCCGAATGCTGGATAGGCAGATCCAGATAATGACAGATTTTCTTTTCTTCCTTTATCACCTGAATCAGACGATCATCCATCTCCTCAGGATAACAGTAAAGAAGACGTATCCACCGAATCCCACTGATCTTACAAAGCTCCTTCAGTAATATGTGCAGTGATTTCTCCCCATACAGATCCCTGCCGTAAATCGTCGTCTCCTGCGCCACCAAAATCAATTCCTTAACACCTTGCTCTGCCAGTTCCTTTGCCTCTTTCAAAAGCCGCTCTATGGGTACGCTTCTGTAATTCCCCCGCAGTTTCGGAATGATGCAGTAAGTACAGTGCTTATCGCATCCTTCCGCAATCTTAAGATATGCAAAATGTCCTCCCGTCGTCACAAGACGCTTAGTATCCACAAAGGGCAGCCCGTTGATGTCTGCGAGTTCTAAGAAGCCGCCGCCTCTTAATGCCGCCTCGATCGTTTCGGCTATCTTATGATAAGACGCAGTTCCAAGTACCGCATCCACTTCCGGAATCTCCTTAAGAATCTCATTCTGGTATCTCTGTGCAAGGCAGCCTGTCACGACCAGCGCCTTAAGCCTGCCGCCCTTCTTATATTCCGCCATCTCTAAGATAGTCTGTATGCTCTCTTCCTTGGCATCATGAATAAAACAGCAGGTGTTGATCACGATGATATCAGCCTCTCTTTCATCATCTACGATTTTGTAACCTCTTTTTTCCACAAGTCCGAGCATGACCTCTGAATCCACCAGATTCTTATCGCACCCCAAAGAAATAAATAGTAAATTCATCTTTTCTCCTCTATAACTGTCAAGGCAGATACCCGATGGCATCTGCCCTGTCTGATGACTAAGCCTGCTTAATCTTCTTCCCCGTCAACTTTGATCTTTGCCTGATTCAGCTCATCAATGGCGACCGATAATGGCTTTTCATTTCCTTTAATACCTACAAGCGGCATAGAACCGTCAATGATCTCTCTTGCCCTCTTAGCTGTAGCCATAACGATGGAGTAACGACTGTTGACAACCTTTGTTTCTCCCTCTTCAACATCCTTATTCACTACTTTCATCAAATCTGTGTAAGATGGGTGTAACATATACTGTTCTCCTTTCAAATCACCTGTTTAATTCGATTAATTCTTTTCTGATGTTCTCTATCAGCTTCTGGTTACGGAAGGTCTTCTTATGCTCTCCTCTAATAATCTGATGTACCTGCTCTACGCAGGGTAAAAGCTCATCATTAATGACCAGATAATCATACCTGTCCATTCCCTCTGCTTCCTCACACGCACGCTTCATGCGGAAATTAATGACGTCTTCCGTCTCTGTGCCGCGCCCTGCAAGCCGCTCCTTTAAAACCGCTGCACTTGGAGGCATGACAAACAAAAGAACCGTCTCCGGAAACTTCTCCTTCACCTTGAGCGCCCCCTGTATCTCGATCTCTAGAATGACATCCTTCCCTTCAGAAATCTGCTCTTCCACATACGCGCGGGGTGTCCCATAATAATTATCCACGTATCTAGCATACTCTATCAATTCCTCTTTCGCAATCATTTTTTCAAAATCCTGCACCGTTTTAAAAAAATACTCCCGTCCCTCCGCTTCTCCTTCCCGGGGCGCTCTCGTGGTAGCAGAAACCGACAGCGCATAATTATCATAGCGTTTCAAAAGCTCTTTCATGATCGTGCCTTTTCCGGAGCCCGAAAATCCGGATACTACGATCAGAATCCCTCTGTCTTTCATAGGCAGTCCCTCTCCCATCTTTATTATACTAAAAATTATTCAATATTCTGAATCTGCTCCCTGATCTTTTCAATGTCTGTCTTAAGCTCAATCCCCAAATTTGAAATCTCAAGGTCATTGGCCTTCGAGAGAATCGTATTTGCCTCCCGGTTCATCTCCTGCGCGATGAAATCAAGCTTACGCCCAATCCCATTTTCATCGGAAAGCAGCGTCTCCTTCATATGCTCCACATGACTCTTAAGTCTTACAACTTCCTCGTCCGTACAGATCTTGTCCGCAAATATGACAACCTCCGCCGCGATCCTGCTGTCCTCAATCTGTGTATCTTCTAAAAGTTCCTTTACCTTCTTCTCAATCTTTCTCCGGTATTCCGCGATGATCTGCGGCGCCCGCTCTTCGATACACTCAACCATCTTAAGCATCCCGTCAAGCTTTCCCGTCAAATCTTTCTTAAGATTCTCGCCTTCCAGACCTCTCGTCTCAACAAACTGTTCAATCGCTCCGTCAAGCGCACTCTTAAGCCCGATCCACAGCTTCTCTTCATCAGGAGCCTGCTCCTCCATCGTCAGGATCTCCGGATATCTCGAAAGAGACGACACCCTGATATCATTCTCCAGTGAAAAGGTATCCGCCATCTTCCGAAAATAGGAAAGATACTCTTTGGCCAGCGTCTCGTTATACTTCAGTGCCACCTGACTTTCTGACAAATCTTCGTAAGTAATAAAAATGTCTACTTTTCCCCGCTGTATACTCTGCTTTAACAGACTGCGGATGGCCGTTTCAAAAAAATTCAGTTTCTTAGGCATACGGATATTGGTATCCAGATAGCGGTGATTCACGCCCTTTATCTCAACGGTAAACTTACGTTCGCCCTCCATGATTTCGCACCTTCCGAAGCCTGTCATACTTTTAATCATATTCAGAATCCTTCTTTATCTTTGTCCTTGTTTATAAGTTGCTTCACAGATTGTAGTTCTAAATTATTATAAGTCATTTGGAATACATCGTCAACTGTGGTATACTATAAAATATTTCTGGCGGTAGCGATTTTTAATCAAAGGAAGTTAACTTGACACATGTTAGTTTGGATATTTTATAAAGTTTAGTAGGAGGATTTTATATGGCTTTGGATGGAATTACGATCGCGGCGGTTGCGGACGAACTAAGAAGGACACTTACAGGAGGACGGATCGCGAAGATCGCGCAGCCAGAGAGCGACGAGCTGCTTCTTACGGTGAAGACGCCGCAGGGGCAGAAGAAGCTTTATCTGTCGGCAAGCGCTTCTCTCCCGCTTATTTATCTTACAGATGAGAATAAGCCGAGTCCTATGACTGCGCCTGGATTTTGTATGCTGCTTCGCAAGCATATCGGGAACGGGAAGATCACAGGCATCTCACAGCCGGGACTTGAGCGGATCATCCATCTTGAGATCGAACATCTGGACGAAATGGGGGATCTGCGCCAAAAGAAACTGATCGTTGAGATCATGGGAAAGCACAGCAATATTATCTTCTGTGATGATAAAGATATGATCATCGACAGCATCAAGCACGTATCGGCCCAGATGAGTTCCGTGCGGGAGGTTCTGCCCGGAAGAGACTACTTTATACCGGATACGATGAAAAAACACAATCCCCTGACAGTCAGTAAAGATACGTTCATAAGTGTGCTCCGCGAAAAGCCCATGGCTCTTGGGAAAGCGCTTTATGTAAGCTTTACAGGGATCAGCCCCGTTGTTGCAGAAGAAATCTGTCATCTGTCGGGGATCGAATCCGCTATACCTGCAAAGGAGTTCTCTTCGGATGCACTTTTTCATCTTTACAGACAGTTTTCTTATTATCTTGAAAATGTACGCAGCAAAGCTTTCCAGCCCGTGATCTACTATGCCGGAAACATTCCGAAAGAATTCGGGGCGCTGTCTCTGACGCATTTTGACGGCTACCGAAAAGAAACCTTCGATTCGATCTCAAAGGTTCTGATTACTTATTTTGCCATAAAAAATATCCAGACACGCATCCGCCAGAAAAGCACGGACCTCAGGCACGTCGTACAGACATCTCTGGATCGGAGCCGCAAAAAATACGATCTGCAGGCCAGACAAATCAAAGACACCAAAAACCGCGAAAAATATAAGGTTTACGGCGAACTGATCAACACCTACGGCTACAATCTTGCCGCCGATGCAAAGGAACTTACCTGCCTGAATTACTACACGAATGAGGAGATCACCATTCCTTTGGACTCTTCAAAAACTCCGCAGGAAAATTCACAGAAATATTTCGCAAAATACAATAAACAAAAGCGGACCTTCGAGGCGCTCACTCAGCTTATTAAGGAAACGGCGGAAGATATCGAATATCTGGAGTCCCTAAGCACCGCCCTTGATATCGCCTCAAACGAAGACGACCTCATACAGATCAGGGAAGAACTCATACAGAGCGGATATGTCCGCCGTAAGTTCAGCAAGAAAAAGGTGAAATTAAAAAGCCGGCCGCTCCACTACATTTCCAGCGACGGCTACCATATGTATGTAGGGAAAAATAATCTCCAGAATGATGAGCTTACTTTTTCCTTTGCAAATGGCAATGACTGGTGGTTCCATGCAAAAAAAACCCCAGGCTCCCATGTGATCGTGAAAACAAACGGGGATGAACTTCCGGATTCCACTTTCGAGGAAGCCGGGCGGCTGGCTGCCTATTATTCCAAAAAACAGGGCAGCGATAAAGTGGAGATCGATTATGTAGAAAAAAAGCATGTTAAAAAGCCTAACGGTGCAAAGCCTGGCTTTGTCGTGTATTATACAAATTATTCTCTGGTCATTGATTCAGACATTTCAGGAATAGAGACTGCGGCGGAGTAACCGCCGCAGCTTCTGAGTAATCTTGGATATTCTCATACATCCGGCCGGCATAATCAAATGTATATCACTCTTTCATAATATCCAAAACTTTATCTGAAAGGGCACAAATCTTTTCCGCTATACAGCTTTGACCATCAGCAAGCCTTTTTTCAGGCGCAGCGAGCCTTAACTGCTTTAATCTCTTTAATATGGCCATTCTTCCGTAAAAGAATCTCCACCTTTGCATATTGATCTGAGCCGCAAACCATACCAGTTCTGAATATGTCATATGATATCTGGGAATCAAAACTCTGACCGCGCTTCCTCCATTTCCTCTGGCCATAAATCTCCACGGCTGCACATATGCCTGCCCAAAACAGGTAACCGTGATCCCTCCGTCCAGAAAAACTTCTCCTTGTACATCCGTTATACCCTTTAATTTCTTAAATCCATCATTCCATATTTTATATAAAAATTTATGGTGAATTTAGATTATCTCTTTAGAAGTTCTTATATGTCGGTATAGCCCGTATTTTCGGGCTTTCCCGGCATTTTAGATATGGGGAGAAGTTCTTATATACCCTCAAAACTTCTTAGGTTTTCCCTCTCAATGGTAGTAAAAGAAGTAGTAAATCCGTCTGCGGCTATGCTGCAATCAGCCTTTCCATTTCAGCCTTTGCGGAAGCGAAAGTTGCGTGTGCGTAATAGTTCAGCGTCATGGTGATGTTGGAATGTCCCATGATATACTGTAACGCTTTCGGGTTCATGCCCGCATTGGCTAAGTTGGTGCAGAATATATGGCGCAGGGTGTGGGGTGTCATTACTTTGGGTAAGGCTTCCTCATGGCACTTGTTGTACTTTTTCGCAAGCCCCCGGAACATGGTAGCATAGTTCACATTCGTTTTCGGGCAGCCGTCCCGGTTGAGGAAAAGGAAATTGCTGTAACCGTCAATGGTGATCTGCCGTTCAATATTACCCAGCCCGCCGTAGGGTTTTCCTCTGCAAGTTTCCGCAGCTTGTTTTCCCCAATGCGGAAATATTTTGACGCTTCTTCAATGGTAAGCGTGCTTCGGCAAGCAGCTTTGCGGTTATCTCTTTTCCCGCAATAATGAAAGACTGTTCAGCTTCATCATCTGCAAAATATCTGTCGTAGGTAACAAGCTAGCTTTCTTCCAGTGGTGACAGATCGGAGAATGTTACTTCCCTTGACTGCTGCCGCTTTGTGTCCCTGTGGGCGTTCATTGCTTCGCGCTTCAATGCCTGTTTGCAAAAGCCATTAAAAGCACAACGGATTTGCCATTGGGTACGGTTCGGTTCATTCATGTTCTCACCTCCTTTCGCAGCCGCGAAAGCGGGTGATTTTTTCTGATGTCCCCTTTCATAAACCCTCAAAACCGCGCACCCCCGAATAGGCGGTGATTTTGCAAACTTTTTGAAAAAATTTTGCCGGGGGAACACAAAACGCCCGTCTACAAAGTTGCAGACGGGCGCAGAGGAATTGTAAGCAGTATTCAGTTGATTAGACAGTTCATATTCGTGGGTAGAATTTCCCCCGGCGGTGGACGGGCTTTTTTTGATATGTCAATGACCGTCGGATTTTGTCGATACGGTATGTGCTTCATGGCGGCTACCTCCTTTAGCCGCCGCTTTTAACAGTGAAACCGCGTCATTCCTTGAGAAGATAAAAAAGAAACGGCGGCTTTGATTTTTCAAAACCACCGATTATGTTGATTCTTGAAAATGAACGCAAAAATCCTACCTATCAGCGGTTTTTGTCTTTTCCCGCATTGGCAGGTATTTCCATTTCTTTTGTTTTATTTAGATATTATCAAGTCAACATCAAATCCAATATCTTGAAATTGTAAAATCCATGTAAAACAAAAAAGCTGCCGTATGCAGCTTTTTTGAAAAATGGTTATACAATTTAATGTTTCATTTTGGAAATGTTACAATAACCGTCGTGCCTTTTCCGACATGACTTTTTACATCAACTTTAGCATTATGGATTTTAGCGGCGTGTTTCACAATAGAAAGCCCAAGCCCGGTTCCCCCTACTGCCTTAGAATGGCTCTTATCAACACGATAGAAACGCTCAAAAATCCGCTCTTGATGTTTGGGTGCAATTCCTATCCCCGTGTCCTCCACTGATAAAACTACCATGCCGTTTTCATTCTGTATGTTCACCATTACTTTTCCGTTTTCATGGTTATACTTAATCGCATTGTCACAAAGATTATAAATCACACTGTATAAAAGCTGTGGTATGCCGTTAAGGGGAGCCGGAACGCCGGAAAGCTCCAATGCAACACATACGGTATCTGCCTCTGGCTCTAAGCTCTGTACCGCCTTTTCTGCCAATGTGTATAGATCGATATTTTCTCTCTGCATATCGTCCGCACCTTCGTCAAGGTGCGAAAGACTGATAATGTCCTCCACAAGCCGTATCATTCGTCCGGCTTCATCATAAATCTTTCCGGCAAAGGGTATTTTATCATTCTCCTTTACCATATCGTTTTTCAAAAGCTCCGCATACCCGGAAATGGAGTGAAGCGGGGTTTTTAATTCATGGGACACATTAGCGGTAAATTCGCGCCGTATCTGTTCCGCTTTTTCTTTTTCTGTCACATTGAAAAAGAAAAGCGCGGCTCCTTTCACAATGTTTTCAGAAGTGATCGGGTCAGCGTCAATTTGATAGCTTTCTCCATGTAGCCGGATAATGTTTTCGCCCCGTTCTCCGTGCAAGGCTTTCGTAAGGATTTCCTGCAATTCAAGATTACGGCATAAGGACAGCATATCAGAACCGATACAGTCTGTGCCAGCGTCCAACAGTTTTCTTGCCGCAGGGTTTATACTGATAATTTTCCCTTTTTGATTTAGGAGAATCATGCCCTCATTCATGCTGCCGATAATCGTATTTAATTCATTCTCTTTTTGGAGAAGCTCGGCTTTCTGCCCCCGTAGCTGTCTTTGCTGGCTGTCAATACGCCGTAAAAAAGGGGAAAGCTCATCATAGCCCTCATTTGACAACGGATTATCAAGATCAATTTCATTTAATGGCTTTACTATTTTTTTTGAAACTTGAATAGCTAAAACAATGGAAAGAATCAGCGCGATCACAAATATAATGCAAATCGGCTGTGTCATACCTAAAAGGAGCGTCAAAATAGAATTTTGAGATATGGAAAGCCGTAATACAGTGCCATCATCAAGTTTCTGCGCGGAATAAAACGAACGCTCCATCAAAGTAGCAGAATACCGTTTACTTTCACCATAGCCCGAAGAAAGGGCTTCCCGCACTTCTTCCCGCTCTAAATGATTTTCCATTTCCGCAGTATCAGACGCACTATCAAAAATAACATTTCCCTCTGTATCAATCCATGATATACGATAATTTTTCACTTTCAAATCATGGAAATAATCAATGCCCTCATTTGTAACGCCCTGTGCGGCAAGGGTTGTCTGCATTTTTAGCTGTGTCTGTTCAACATTTGAAAAGTATTCATACAGAACACCCATGAACAGGACAACAGACGCAAGAAAAACAGTCAATGCGACAAGGCAGATTGAACGAAAAATTCGTTTCGTCATACTTCCCCCTCCATTCGATACCCAACTCCCCGTACCGTTTCAATATAGCTCCCACATTCGCCTAATTTTGTTCGGAGTGTTCCAATGTGAACATCTACGGTTCGGGTTTCTCCTATGTAGTCAATGCCCCATATCATTTCAAGAAGCTGATCGCGTGTAAACACCCGTCCGGGGTTTTCCATAAAAGTATGGAGCAGCTTATGTTCTTTCAGTGTCAACTGAACCCGTTCGTTGTTTACAAGTACAATATATGTTTCCAAATTCAATTCTAAATTACCAATTTTTAGCTTTTTAGTTTCTTCTTTCGGACTTGTACGGCGCAATACCGCTTTCACACGGGAAATCATTTCCATCATGCCAAACGGCTTTGCAAGGTAATCATCAGCTCCCAAATCAAGCCCGGTTACTTTGTCGTATTCGGTTCCTTTGGCTGTCGCCATAATAACAGGAATATCCTCTGTCGTCCCCTGCATACGCAGCTTTTTCAATATGGAAATGCCATCTTCGCCGGGAAGCATTATATCAAGCATAATAAGCTGGGGTTTTTCTGTCTGCAAAGCGTCAAAAAGGGTGTCCGCGCCGTCAAAACCTTTTGCTTCAAATCCGGCAGAATTTAATGTGTATATCATCAGATCACGGATAGAGCTGTCGTCCTCAACACAATAAATCATGTAAATCTGCTCCTTTCTTTCCTGTGGCAATATTCCGAACTCAATCATACCATATTACCTATATTTCATCAATGGCGGTATGTTCACCCCTCTTTGTTCCCTGTGATTGAGAACAGAACCCATTTTGCAATATTGACCGCATGATCTCCGATACGTTCAAAATATTTTGCAATCATTAACAGGTCTATGGCATACTCACCGTCTGTTTCGGGCTTGCTGAAAAGTTCAATCAGCATTTTCTTCACCTTATCGAAAAAGGAATCCACCACATCATCATAATCTATCACGGCTTTCGCCATCTGCATATCCTTTTTCACAAAAGCGTCAATACTGTCCGTTACCATTTTAATGACAGCAACCGACATATCATGGATAACTTGTGTGTCGTCGGTGGCGTGGATATTGGCTAATGTGATAATTTCCGCTATGTCTGCGGATTGATCTCCGATTCTTGCCATATCTGTCACCATTTTCAGCGCGGACGATACAACCCTCAAATCTTTTGCCACGGGCTGCTGCTGTAAGAGTAGCTTTAGACACATAGTTTCAATTTCGCGCTCCTTGTGGTCTATCTGAACAGAGAGATCGGGAACAGCCTTTGCAAGCGCGGGATTCCCCTCTGTCAGAGCTTTTGCGGACATAGCAATCGCATTTTCACAAAAAGCCCCCATTGTAATCAACTCTTTATTTAATAAATCTAACTGTTCATCAAATTTTAGGCGCATTATCCAAACCTCCCCGTAATATAATCCTCTGTCCGCTTGTCCTGCGGCATGGAGAATAATTTTTCTGTTTCTCCAAACTCCACCATTTCCCCAAGCAGGAAAAACGCTGTCCTGTCGGAAATTCGGAGTGCTTGCTGCATATTATGTGTCACAATGACAATGGTATAGTCCTTTTTTAATTCTGCGGCAAGTTCCTCTACCTTTGCCGTAGAAATAGGGTCAAGTGCGCTAGTCGGTTCGTCCATCAACAAAACTTCCGGCTCCACTGCCAAAGCGCGGGCAATGCAAAGACGCTGCTGTTGACCGCCCGACATACCAAGCGCAGATTTTTTCAGCCTGTCTTTTACCTCGTCCCAAATTGCCGCCCCTTTTAAGGAACGCTCTACAATTTCGTCCAGCGCAGCTTTAGAACGGATACCATGCGTCCTTGCTCCAAAGGCAACATTGTCATAAATGCTCATAGGGAACGGATTCGGTTTTTGAAATACCATTCCCACACGTTTACGCAGTAGGTTAATATCCATATTTCCATAAATATCTTCACCGTCTAAACGGATAGTCCCTTTGATGTGGCAGCCCTCCACCAAGTCATTCATTCGGTTCAATGTTTTTAATAATGTCGATTTACCGCAGCCCGACGGTCCGATCAGCGCGGTAATTTCGTGTTCCTTAAACGCCACATTTATTTTTTTCAAGGCTTGAAAGTTTCCGTAGAATAAATCCAAATCCTCAACCACGATTTTATCCATCTGTGTTTTTACCTCCTATCTTTTTTGCCACAAACCCAGAAAGTGCATTTATCAGAATGACAACAACCAATAATACAACCGCAGTTGCGTAAGTCTGCTTGATATACAGTCCCTCACCCGAAATAGAATACATATGGACGGATAAAGTTCTTGCCGACGAAAAAATACTTGTTGCTATTTCTGCAACGGTTCCGGAAGTAAAGATCAGTGCCGCCGATTCCCCGACGATACGCCCGATTCCAAGAATAACGCCGGACAAGATACCCGGAACGGCGCAGGGCAGGACAATAGAGAATACGGTTCGTAGCTTTCCGGCTCCAAGCCCAAAGCTGCCCTCACGGTAACTGTCGGGAACGCTTCGCAAGGCTTCTTCTGTCGTCCGCATAATAAGTGGCAAAATCATAATGCTCAAAGTCAAAGCCCCGGACAGTAAAGACAACCCCAGCCCAAGATATTTTACAAAGAACAGGGAACCGAACAGCCCATAAACGATTGACGGAATCCCGGACAATGTTTCAGCGGTAATACCTACGATATGAACCAGTTTATTTCCCCGTCTTGCGTACTCTGTCAGATAAATTGCTGCACCAATTCCTACGGGAACCGCAAACAGCAGAGAAAGCAGCATAATGAACAATGTATTGATAAGTGCCGGAAGCAGGGACACATTTTCTGTTGTATATTTGCTGTCAAATAAATCCGGCGTTAAATTTGGAATCCCTTTTATCAATATATATGCAATAATAAAAATAAGCGCAAGCATTGTAATCATTGCTGCAAGGCATACAGAAAGAAAGAGAACAAAAGATTTAGGGTCGCGTCTGTATGCGCACCATTTCCGTTTCAATTTTCCAACCATTTATTTCACCCTCCTTTTGAACAGGGAGAGAGACAGATTGATAATGAGAATGAAAACAAACAGGACAACAGCCGTACCAATTAACGCTTCACGGTGTAAATCCGTAGAATATCCCATTTCCAATACAATGTTTGTGGTCAGTGTCCGAACGCCGGAAAGCATACTGTCCGGGATAACCGCTTGATTTCCGGCAACCATCATAACCGCCATTGTTTCACCGACTGCCCGCCCAATCCCTAATACAACCCCTGCAAAAATACCGCTCTTTGCTGCGGGAAGAACCGTAAAAAATACACTTCTTTCATGGGAAGCTCCAAGAGCAAGCCCTCCCTCATAGTAACTTTCCGGGACAGCCCGGATTGAAGTTTCCGAAACGCTGATAATGGTAGGTAAAATCATCAGCCCCAGCAGGACAGAAGCAGTAAGTACACTCATACCGCGCCCGCCAAAGGCTTCCCGAATAAAAGGCACTAAGACTACCAATCCAAAAAAACCGTACACAACCGACGGAATCCCCGCCATTAGATTAACAGCAGCTTTCAAAGGCGCATAGATACTTCTCGGAGCAAATCTTGCCATGAATACCGCTGTCAATATTCCAATCGGTACGCCAATAATCAATGCTCCGGCAGTTACATAGAAAGAGCCGACGATCATAGGGAGAATCCCATAGAGATTATTTGCGGGTTTCCAGCTTGTACCCAGCAAAAATTTGAAAACGCCTATTTCTTTTATTGCAGGGATACCGCTTGCAAACAGGAATATGCAGATTAGAATTACCGCTGCTATGGAAACAAGGGCTGTCAAGAAAAAAAGCAGTTTCATCACTTTTTCTTTTATATTCTTCATAATCATGCTCCTTATTGAAAAGGGGCGGCGGCTTTCTTACCGCAGCCCCTTAAAATCCTACTGTGATATTTCACTCCAACGAACCGCATTACCCATAAAAATATCTTTTACCTGTTCACTTGTAAGGTTATTTATGGGACAGTCATTATTAACAATCACTGTAATACCGTCCATTGCAATTACGGTAGCGGTCAGTCCTTTTTCCATTTCGGAATCTTTCAGCTCACGGGAAGCCATGCCTATATCGCAGGTTCCGTCTATTGTGTCAGACATACCAGTAGAAGAATCACTTTGCTGTATCTCAATCGTAACGCCCGGATTTCTCTCAAGATAGGCTTCTTTGAGTTTTTCCATAACCGGGGTGACAGAGCTGGAACCCGCTACAATAATTTTGCCCGAATCCATTTCCCCGCTGTAACTTCCCGCGTCAGATACAGAAATATATCCATTTTCTTCAATCACTGCTTGACCGTCCGCACTCATAATGAAGTCGATAAAATCCTGCGCTGTGTCACTTAAACCGTCCTTTGTCGCAATGTTAAAGGGACGCGCAATCTTATATGTACCATTTTTGATATTTTCAATCGTTGCTTCGCAGCCGTCGATCTGAATCGCCTTTACAGTATCATTCATGGAGCCAAGAGAAATATATCCGATAGAGTATAAATCCCCGGCAACAGTCGTCATCATAACAGACGTAGAATTTGTAACGGCGGCGGTGTCTGCTGTATAGTCGATTTTTTCTCCCGCTTCATTTTTCTGCTCGATTCCAAACAGCTCTATGAACGCGCCGCGTGTCCCCGAACCATCTTCGCGGGTAAGTACATTGATCTCTCTTGCCGTGTCAAATTTGGCAGAATCGCCCCTGTTCTTATTACCGCACCCCGTTAATGCAGACAGCATTAGAACACTCATAAGGGCAAATGCCAAGTATTTTTTTGATGTTTTCATTTTTTGAATCTCCTTTGCTTTTTGTTTGTCTTGAAGTTTACAGCTATATCATACAGGACAAAAATCAAATCCAATATCTCGGCATTGTAAAATTGATGTAAAGTTTCTATGCAGAAATAGGAATTATTTAAGCTATTGATAGGTACTGTGTAGACATATCCAAAAAGAAAGGTGAACAGTAAAATGTAATAGGGTGAATGAATATGGCAAAAAGACCAGTACCACGATACGACTTTAAGGCTTTTGGGGAAGCAATTAAGACAGCCCGGAAAGGGCGCAAGGAAAGCCGGAAAAAGGTATGCGACGAAATGTATATATCCCCGCGCTACCTTGCGAATATTGAGAATAAGGGGCAGCACCCCATTTTACAGATATTCTTTGAGCTTATGCTGCGTTACAATATCTCGGTAGACCAATTCCTTTTGGAGCAGCCCGCCGGGAAGAATACCCAGCGGCGGCAGCTTGACGCTTTGCTGGACGATATGAGCGATACGGGAATACGGATAGTCACCGCCACGGCGCGGGAGATTGCAGAGATTGAGGGTGTGAGAGAATAACCGCTGTCCGGCTAAAATTGAATAGGAACTAAGAAGCGTTGCAATTTTTTCAGTTGCAGCGTTTTTCTTTTGCGGAAATCCGCCAAATCAGACATTCCCGGTGTTGTAGGTAGTACTTGACTGTCCGTTTTTTTCGCAGACAGACAGCTCATTTTTTCTGCAGCCTTCTCATATATAATATCCCCGTCAGATCCGCCAGAACCCATCCTATAGGTATCGCCCACCAGATCGCATATACGCCGAATCCCGGCATCGGCGCAAAAGCATATGCGAGCGCAACTCTTGTTCCGAGAGAAATCACAGTAAGCACTACCGACATCTCGGGCTTTCCGATTCCCCTGTAATAGCCGTACAAAAGGAACAAGATCCCGATTCCGCAGTAAAAGCTTCCCTCGATCCTCAAATACGCCGCGCCAGTCTGTATGATCCCCGATTCCTTCGCATTTACAAAAATTTTCATTAACTGCGGCGCAAATACAAAAATCATCACCGAAACTGCCAGACAGAACAAGACAGCGAGCTTAATCGCCTCTCTCGTTCCCTGTTTTACCCGCTCTTTCTTACCCCCGCCGTTATTCTGAGAGATAAAGAGGGAAAACGCATTGGCAAATTCCTGCGCCGGCATATAGGCAAAAGAATCGATCTTTACCGCCACTGCAAAGGCTGCCATAACCACCGTTCCGAAACTGTTGACAAGTCCTTGTATCATGAGAATTCCAAAGTTCATCACGCTCTGCTGCACACTGGCGGCAGCCGAAAATCGTACGATTTCCGGCATGGAATCTTTCATCTTCTGGAGCCGTATGACTTTTGGACAAAGAAGCGGCGATTTTATCCATGTATAAATGCCGATTCCGATGCCTGAGAAAACCTGCGCGATCACTGTCGCTGCCGCCGCACCGCCGATCCCAAAGTGAAAGCACACCACAAAGATAAGGTCCAGCGTCACATTGATCCCCGCAGAAACTCCTAAAAATAACAGCGGTATCATAGAATTACCCGCCGCCCGCAGGTTAAACGCAAAGTAATTATACAAAAACACAAAAAAAATCCCGCAGAAGATGATCCACACATATTCCTTCATCATCACAAGAAGCTCCTCCGGAATCTGCAGCAGCACAAGAATCTCATCTATGCCTAAAAACACCAGCAAATTTAAAAGAACCGACACCAAAGCGATAAAAAGAAAAGATGCCGTCACAGCCTCTTTCATCTGTGCATAATCTTTCTTTCCAAAGTAAAATGCCACCACAGAGCTGCTCCCCATACACAGTCCGATCAATACTGAAGTCAGGAAAGTCATGAGGGTATACGCAGCCCCCACGGAAGCTAACGCGCCCGCTCCAAGAAACTGCCCTACGATCAGCGTATCCGCAATATTGTAACACTGCTGTAAAAGATTCCCCAGTATCATCGGCCCGGCAAATAAAAGCATGGTTTTTTTTACATTTCCGCCTGTCAGATCTTTATTCATAAGTACCTGCCAGATAATCAATAAACTGCTGGGCTGTCCTGCCTGACAGTCCGCCGTGGCTAAGCTCCCATTTATTCGCCTCTGAGAGAAGTTCCTCTTCGGGCATGGTAATGTGATTTCTCTTGGCAAGCTGCCTTACGATCTCCTGAAACTCCTTCTTCTCAGGCTTTCCAAAATAGATTGTAACGCCAAATCTCGCCACCAGAGACAGTTTCTCCTGCACCGTATCATTGCTGTGAAGGTCTTCTTCCCGCTCCTCCTTGTCTCTGAAACTCTCCCGTATCAGATGTCTCCGGTTAGAAGTCGCATAGATCAGCACATTATCCGGCTTGCGCTCCAATCCGCCTTCGATCACTGCTTTAAGATACTTATACTCTGTTTCAAACTCCTCAAAAGAAAGGTCGTCCATGTAAATGATAAATTTATAATTGCGGTTCTTTATCTGGGAGATCACATCGTTCAGATCACGGAACTGATGCCTGTACACCTCGATCATGCGAAGTCCCTTATCATAATACTGATTTAAAATAGCCTTTACAGACGAAGATTTCCCTGTTCCCGCATCACCAAAAAGAAGACAGTTGTTAGCTTTTTTTCCATTTACAAAAGCCTCTGTATTGCAAATTAGTTTCTTCTTCGCAATCTCATATCCAACCAGATCATCAAGATGTACATGGGCAATCTTTGTGATCGGTACGATCCTCGCCCCGTCTTTTTCATGCTCTATCCGGAATGCCTTGTGAAGTCCAAGCTTTCCCACCCCAAAATCCTTATAAAATTGTGTAACGATCGTTTTAAATTCAGTTCCGTCTGCTGCCTTTACTAAAGATTTACTAAGCTCACAGATACGGTCTCTGATCCGCTTGTTAAATACTTTTCCATGGCTGTTGCTCCCCTCATAATTCTCGATCACAGACAGACAGCCCGTCTTTAAGACCTTCTCCATATCAGAAAAATCATAATCGAACAACTCTTTAAAAATCACAAAATCATGCAAAGCCGCACAATTAATGCTGCCTTTCGTCTCCCCCACGATCTCGCAGGAAGTGCTGTAGGCATTTTCATGGCTGGCCAAAAGATAAGTCAGGTATGTATGCCACAGATTTCCGGCAAAACCATGACTTACTGCCAGTTCCAAAAGTCTGTTGAGCGTCTCAAAAAGAAGCTCTTTTAAATCTTCTTTGTTATAATATTCGTTCTTATAGTTCTCCATCAAAAAGGTCATATCCTTTAAGATCTGACCATCCTCCATCTGACGGTATAATAGCAGTTCTTTTGTTCTCATCATCTTAGAATCCCTCTTAACTCTCCTTAATATCTTCTAATAATTTCCAAAGATCCGCAGGTTCCGGCTCTCCTCCCTCAGTCCCCGGATTGCATTCTTCACTGCCGCATCCGCCAGATTTCCATCGAAATCAATAAAAAAGCGATACTCCCAGTTGCGCCCCTCTACCGGTCTTGACTCAATCTTTGTCATGTTCAGATTATTATAGACAAAATGAGACAAAAGCTGATACAGCGATGCCGGCTCATGAGGCAGCTCAAAACAGATACTGATCTTTGCCGCATCCTTAGAAAATACTTTCTGGTTGGTAACAACAATGAATCTGGTACTATTGTCACTTTCATCATTGATTTGATCTGCCAAGACATCAAGTCCGTATATTTCTGCCGCATAGGCGCTGCACACGGCCGCCTGCCGCTTATCATTATCCTCTAATATCTTCTTTGCCGCAACTGCAGTATTCGCAACACTGATCTGCTGCCAGTGGGGATGTCCGTTTAAAAATCTGCTGGTCTGCATAAGTGCTTCTGCTTTCGAATATACCTGCTCAATATCGGAAAGTTTTGCCCCCGGCAGCCCGCACAAAGTATGGGTAACCGGCAAAATCGTCTCCCCTACGATATAGTTTTCAAATTCAGCCAGCAAATCATAGACCTCATTGACCGCGCCTGCAATCGCGTTCTCGATGGGAAGCACCGCATAATCTGCCGCCCCCTCTTCAATAGCCTCCATCGCCTCTCTAAATGTATTCACATGGAAACTGTTGCAGTCCTTTCCAAAATAGTTGTGCATCGCCGCCTGACTGTATGCTCCTTCCGTTCCCTGAAACACGATCCGCGCATTTTCAGTATCAATAGAAGGCATCTCGATAAAAGGCAGCCTCCCAAGCGCTCCCGCCTTCACAAGCTGCTGATACTGCAGTTTCCGACTCATAGACATAAGCTGCTGGTAAAGCTCCTTTATCCCCTTCTTATTAAATTCTGTTGATGCTTTGCCCGCGACATCAGCCAGCTTACTACTCTCACGCTGCCGGTCAAAGACTTTCCGGCCGCACCCCACCTTATACTCTCCTACCTGTTCACAAATGCTCATACGTTTCTCAAAAAGCCTTACAATCTCATCATCCACTTCATCAAGCTGCATGCGCAGTTCCTCTAATGTAGCCATATTTTTTCATTCCTTCCAAAACTTATAAGTACTTCTGCTGCTTTCCTTCATTGATATAGTTATACAACCGTATGTTCCCAATTGCAAGAAGATTTTTATGAACATTTATTAATTAATTTCATCCAGAGCCGATAATTTTGACTCATTTTTACAACCGACTGTATTCATGATCCCATGTAAAATCAATAGAAAAAGTGAAAAAAGTGAGACAAATAAGCGTTATGTCACCGATGTGGAATTAAAAGCTTTCACTGAGATTTTCCATGTTTCCTACGAATATCTCATCGAGGGGAAAGAAGAAAAGTCATAGCTCCCCGGTTTCAGAGACTATGACTTTTCTATAAGAAAAATCGATACTATCACATTTTTTGTCATGGCAATCCTTTTATATGATGATACAAGAAGTCGGTGTTATGTCAGAAAAAAATACAAGTTAACATTTTCGGATTCATTCAGCGGCAAATATCCGCAATAACTATGGATTCATACTACAAGGAGCAGTGAAAGCAGGAAAAAAACAATACTGATTATCTTTAACATAACCCAGATAAATGCATATCTTTCTACCACAAATGAAGGTTCCTCTGACATCACATATCTGATATCTGTAAAAAAAGACAAAAATACTAAAAGTATTAAAACCGGTATCGTCGCTACTACAAATAAATCAATAGAGGCTGTAAAAAATCCTGTGTCTATGGAAAGCAAGACTTTCTGATATGAATTAGATATGTAAAGAATTACTTGTCGGTTTAACATTTTTATTGTTGTCGATTTGCTGTCGAAGAGTTCCTTGTATTTATAGTATAACCATATCAGGAAAATATATACAATTCTTTCTGTTTTTTTGCATGACTATTAAGACCCTGTATGATTGCCTTTTTGTGGGCGCTGCCCACACCTGGCCTCCGGAATAAGTCTGGAGATTTTGGGCAATAATACAG
>VIQU02000045.1 GCA_010206225.2 Lachnospiraceae bacterium MD308
TATAAATTAGAAGACGGCAGGTACCGCTCTACGAAGATGTGGTACTGCCGCCTCTACGGCATCATGATGCTCCAACACCTTGATGCCTGGGAAATGCCCTCCGTCAAGGCATTTCAAAAATCATTCTTAGGTTTAGACGCCTAATAATGATATATTAAGCGATTCCATAAGATTTTTCAAGGCATAGTATCCGCTATGTCCAATGTTTATGTCCTTTTTTCTCTAATTTCTTTTCCTGCACCATATTCAGTTGTCAATCTTCGGTTGGAATCTCATTCATTGAGATTCCGAGAAGTTATTGACGATCAGCTTGACACCTTGTATTCCTTCCACTACTACAACCGTATCCTTCCCGATCTCTCCATCCGGTTCATCTGTCTTTGCCGACCATTCCTGTCCGTTGATCTCAACCCTTCCTGTAGATTTGAGCGTGTTGATATCCTCTATCACCAGCGCCGTGTGACCAATCAAGCTCTCCGCATTCGTCTTTTGCCGTTCCTGATTAAAATATTTCACCGCTATCGGCCTCGTCATCACAAGAAGTACGATTGATACTGCTAAGAATACAACTGCCTGAATCGTAACTCCGAAACCTATCACTCCCACAAAAAAAGCTGCCAGTGCACCTCCTGCGAACCAAATTGTCGTAAGCCCCATCGTCACAATCTCAATGATCAGCAATACTACGAATATTACCAGCCAATATACTGTCTGCATATTCTTCCCTCTTTTCTTATGCCATAGTATTCCTCCTTTATAATTTTACTATACTTTTTCTTATAAAGCAATCGTCACGCATTATTGTAACAAGAATTAACAAGAATGTAATAACCTTCTCTGTCTTGCCGCCTCAAACATTAGCACCGAAGCCGCCACAGCCGCATTCAGCGACTCCACCTGCCCGCACATGGGAATCTTAATATATTGGTCTGCGCATTCAGCGACTTCTTTTTTTAACCCATTTCCCTCATTTCCTATAAGAAATGCACTTTTCCCCCGATAGCAGACCTCATCGTAAGAACTGCTTCCTTCAAGATGCGCCGCAAAAAAACAGAAGTCTTCCTGCTGAAGCCGACGGATTATCTCCGTCAATTCCTTCACATACACAAACGGCATCCGGTATATAGATCCCATCGTAGAACGTATCGTCTTCGGATTGTAAACGTCCGCACAATCCCCACTCATAATAATTCCTGTAATCCCTGCTCCTTCTGCTGTCCTTAAGATTGTGCCAAGATTGCCGGGATCCTGAATATTGTCAAGCACTAAAAGCAAAGGATTATCTCCTCCAGTCACTTCTCCAAGGCTTTTTTCTGTCTGCCGTACCACACATAAAATTCCCTGGGGCGTCTTCGTATCTGACACATACTCGAATACCGCATCAGAAAGAAGCTCCGGCATAATACCGGAACTTGCTGCTTTTTCCTTAACTGATTCTTCTTCTTTTTCCATGAATGACCTCGTCGCATATATTTCCAAAAGACTGCTCTTTGGCACCTCCCGGAACATACGCGGACCTTCGATCAAAAACACCTTTTCGCTGTCCCTGAGTTTCTTTTTCTTTTTAAGGCTGACCAAACGTTTTACCTTTATATTAGACGTACTTGTAATCATCTTATCTACCTGCTCTACACTTTAAATCGGTATCCTACGCCCCAGATCGTCTCAATATACTGAGGATTTGATGTGTCCATCTCTACCTTTTCACGAATCTTTTTGATATGCACTGTTACCGTCGCGATATCTCCGATCGATTCCATATCCCATATCTCCCGGAACAATTCTTCCTTCGTATAAACATGGTTCGGATGACTGGCAAGAAATGTGAGAAGATCAAACTCCTTCGTTGTAAAGGTCTTCTCTTCTTCATTGATCCATACTCTTCTCGCCGTCGTGTCAATCTTCAAACCACGGATTTCAATCACTTTATTTTTCTGCGCCGCGCTTCCCGTCAGACGGTCATAACGCGCCAGATGCGCCTTTACCCTCGCCACTAGTTCACTTGGACTGAAAGGCTTTGTCATATAATCATCCGCTCCAAGCCCCAGCCCACGGATTTTATCTATGTCATCCTTCTTTGCCGACACCATAATGATCGGGGTATTCTTCTCCTCCCGAATCTGCCTGCATATATCGAATCCATCAACACCCGGAAGCATAAGGTCAAGAATAAACAAATCGTAATTCCCCTTTAACGCCTTGGAAATCCCGCTCTGTCCGTCATTGGCTACCTCAACTTTAAATCCGCTCAGTTCAAGATAATCCTTTTCGAGATCAGCAATCGCCTCTTCATCTTCCACAATCAAAATCTTACTCATTTACCGGCACCTCCTGATATTTTCTAAGCACAAAATACATTGTTGTTCCTGTCTCTTCCCGGCTCGTAGCCCAGATTTTCCCGCCGTGCTCCTCGACGATCTTCTTCACAATAGAAAGCCCTATACCGCTGCCTCCTTTGGATGAGTTACGCGACGCATCCGACCGGTAAAAGCGGTCGAAAATATTCGGCAGATCCTTTGCCGCGATTCCCTTTCCATTGTCCTCCAGCTCAACCTGTATAAAATCTCCTACATCCTTTACCCGCAGATTAATCTTAGCTTTAGGCTTATCCATATATTTTAACGAATTATTGATAATATTGTGGACGACTCTCTTAATCTGCTCCGCATCGGCAATAACCTTGACTCCAGCGTCTACATAATTAAAAAATCCAAATTCTACATTCTTCGATTCCAGCTCCAAAGATACATCTTCCGCACAATCATTAAAATATTCATTTACCGATATAATATTAAAATTATACGGGATCCGGTTCGTATCTATCTTCGAGTAAAACGTCAGCTCATTGATCAGCGTATCCATCTCATTCGCTTTATTATAAATGGTACGTATATATTTTTCCATCTTCTCGGGCGTATCTGCCACACCGTCCATAATCCCTTCCGCATAACCCTTGATTGCCGTTACAGGCGTTTTAAGATCATGGGAAATATTGCTGATCAGCTCCTTATTCTCTTTGTCAAATGCAATCTTTTCTTCTGCATTATCCTTAAGCCGTCTGCGCATGTCTTCAAGATCCATGCAGAGCTGCCCCAGCTCATCATCCGCCTCCGGGCAAAGCTCAAAATCAAGATTGCCTTCTTTAATATTCTCCGTTGCCGTCTGCAGCTTTTTAAGCGGACGCATAATCCCTCTGTAGATCCATACGATCAGGAGACATGCACATAGCATCAGTACGATTACAATGCCAAAAAGCATATCGACAAAAAACTGCTCTACTTCTGGAATCACATTGCTCACATCTGTAACAATAAAAGCGCTTCCTTCCTCACCGTCCGGATATCGAAAATCAATCTGCTTTACCAACGACTGCGCATCTCCGCCGAAATAAATACTATTGTCCTGTGTCGTATCGGCCTCCCCATACTTTGGAAGCTGACCGATCACAGGCTCAGCTTCATCCGAATCTGCTCCAATGAAAATGATCGTCTCATCTTTCCTGACAAGAAGGTATGTTTTTTTCTCTCTCAGATTTTGATTAAATTCTTTTAGATAGGTCGCATCGTCCATACGCTGCGGATGCTCCCTCACCATCTTCTCAAGCTCATGATACGGCTTTTTTGCAAGCCTCGCCAGCACTTCTGTCGAATTCGACAATGTCTCTACCGTCGTCCCGCTGATCCCATAAGTTCTGTCGATCGCTCCAAGCTGCAGTTTTGCAAATACCAAAACCAACGTCATCGACAAAATAATCGGTATAACCGTAATTGCCAAAAATGCAACGATAAGCCGGTTTCTTAATTTCATATACTGTCCTCCGAATCAAACATGAAACCTCGTCTTATATAAAAGTATAGCATGAAAAAAGGCGCTTCACACGAAAGCGCCTATAAATATTTATAAACTTTTTATAAAACATTACCATTCATCGCCTGAAAACAGCTCAAAGCAACTACAAAACAGCTTTTAACGCTTCTGCTTTATCTGTCTTCTCCCACGGCAGATCAATATCTGTACGCCCAAAATGTCCATAGCTTGCCGTCTGCTTATAAATCGGTCTTCTGAGATCAAGCATCTTGATGATTCCCGCCGGTCTTAAATCAAAATTCTCTCTGATAACCTCCACAAGCTTCTCATCGGAAACCTTTCCTGTCCCGAAGGTATCTACCATAATGGAAGTCGGATTTGCAACACCGATCGCGTAAGAAAGCTGAATCTCACACTTATCGGCCAGTCCTGCCGCTACGATATTCTTGGCAACGTAGCGTGCCGCATATGCCGCGGAACGATCGACCTTCGTACAGTCTTTTCCGGAAAATGCACCGCCGCCGTGACGTGCCATTCCGCCGTAAGTATCTACGATGATCTTACGTCCTGTAAGCCCGCTGTCCCCATGAGGGCCTCCGATCACGAAACGTCCTGTCGGATTGATGAAGAATTTCGTATCCTCATCTACCATTCCCTCTGGAATCACTGCATCAAACACATACTTTTTAATATCCTCATGAATCTGCTCCTGTGTAACCTCCGCATCATGCTGTGTGGAAAGTACAACCGCATCCAGACGTTTCGGATTGCCCTCTTCGTCATATTCGACCGTAACCTGCGTCTTTCCGTCAGGTCTTAAATACTTAAGAGTTCCGTCTTTGCGAACCTCTGTAAGCTTAATCGCAAGCTTATGTGCCAGCGAGATTGGATACGGCATAAGCTCCGGCGTCTCATTGGACGCATATCCGAACATCATACCCTGATCTCCCGCTCCGATCGCGGCAATCTCTTCCTCGGACATCCTGTTTTCCTTTGCCTCTAAAGCCTTGTCAACCCCCATGGCGATATCACTGGACTGCTCGTCAATCGCAGTGATGACTCCGCAAGTCTCTGCATCAAAGCCATATTTCGCACGGGTATAGCCGATTTCTTTAATCGTCTCACGCACGATCTTCTGAATATCTACATAAGCGTTCGTCGTGATCTCACCCATAACAAGCACAAGCCCCGTTGTTGCAGCCGTCTCGCATGCAACCCGGCTCATCGGATCCTGCGCCATAAGCGCATCTAAGATCGCATCGGAAATCTGGTCGCACATCTTATCCGGATGCCCCTCCGTCACTGATTCTGAAGTAAATAATCGTTTTTCCATATTCGTTTCTCCTTTCCTACCGAAAGAGACGCCCTGCACGTCTCTTTAGCATCCTTTCTCTCCGGGCGGCTGTTAAAAAAACAGCCACGCAAAGCGGACTGTTTTATATTCTGATAAACCAATCCTCTTATTGTTCGATCACTCGCTCAGGTTGGCACCTTCCCGCACTTAGGGGTTGCCGCAGCTTCACAGATCCTTTGTATCTCCACTGCTCTGAATAAGAGAAAGTTTGCAGTATTAAATTTGTTTACAAATAAGACTTTACTCGCTTTTTATAGGAATGTCAATATTTAATTTATATATTTCCTGTTATCTATGCTGGGAGTAGAATTCACGCGGTATATCGGCTATTTTAAGCACAAGTCAGAACTTAAGGAATGACTGTCACAGGATTAACTGATAAACTCAAGGTGCAGAGCCTGATCAGATTATTATCAGAAGCTCTGCACCTTTTCATGACTGTTTAAAGGCATCAATATATATTTACAATTCTCATCACAATCACCCCTGCCAGGAACAAAAACATCAGTATATAAGCAATTCTGTCACTTGTATGATATACAAGCGGATACATTCTTGAGGTTTTCCCTTCTCCGCTGTACCCCCTCGCTTCCATTGCCATCGCAAGGTCAGAGGATCTGCGCACGGCGGACAGAAACAACGGCAGCAACAGAGAAAATATATTTCTGCATTTTTTCCACACGGAACATTTTTCAAATTCCACGCCTCTGGAGGCTTGCGCATCCATCAATACATTCGTCTCTTCAATCAAGATGGGTATGAAACGGAACGCTATCATTACGATAACAGCCATGTCATGTATCGGAACATGTATCTTCTCAAGGAATCCAAATGCCTTCTCAAGCCCGTCCGCCAATTCCCGCGGTGTAGATGTGTACGATAAAAGTGAAGCTCCGGTTATCATCAATGCAATCCTGACTGTAAGGCTTACTGCCTTCGTGATTCCTTCTTCTGTAATAGTAAATATCCCAAACTGTGCCGCCGGCGTTCCCGGCGTGCTGATCAGCCGGAAAACAAATGTAAATACTAAAAGGATCATAATTCCTTTCAATCCTTTCAGCAAATGTCTATACGGAATCTTAGCAATATGATACAGCGCCAAAATCACCGCAAAGAGCAAAAGATACCACCATGAATTCTTCACGAGAAATAATGCCGCAATATAGACAGATACACCCATCAGCTTTGTCCGGGAATCCAGACTATGAATAGAGGAATCCTGTCCATAATACTGCCCGATTGTAATATCACGAATCATTTCATTCCTCCCCTCTCGCGAAGCACTTTCATTATCATGTCCTCTGCTTCTTTTACACTGGTTGCCGGGGCAGTCATGGGAACCCCCGCCTGAATCAGCTTTTCTGTAACAGATGTTATCTGCGGTACATCCATACCTATCTGTCTTAAGAAATCTGTCTTCGTGAATACTTCTTCCGTCGTACCTGAAAGGACTAATTCCCCTTTATGGAGCACTAATACTTTATTCGCATAACGTGCAACATCCTCCATGTGATGCGATACAAGCACGATTGCAATATTGCGCGTCTTTCTTATCTTTTCCACCAGTTCAAAGACCATATATTTTGTCTCCGGATCAAGTCCTGCCGCCGGCTCGTCCATCACCAGAATCTTCGGCTGCATCGCAAGAATCCCTGCAATTGCCACACACCTTTTTTGTCCGCCAGACAGATCAAACGGACTTGTATAGTAATACGCCTCGCCAATCCCTACAAGTTCAAGACATTCTTTTGCAGACTTTTCTGCCTCTTCTTTTGTCATTCCAAGATTCAGCGGTCCAAAGCAGACATCCGCAAGCACCGTCTTTCCAAACAATTGCTGTTCCGGATACTGAAAAACAAGCCCGACTTCTTTCCTTAATTTAGACAATATATATTTTTTATCATAGATATTTTGTCCCTGAAAATATACTGTGCCGGAATCTGCCTTTAATAGTCCGTTCAAATGTTTAATAAGCGTCGTCTTTCCCGAACCCGATGAGCCGATCAGGCCGATAAATTCTCCTTCCTGTACAGAAAAAGAAATATCGTTAAGAACCCTGCATTCGTCCACCGTCTTTTTCGCATATGTAAACTTAAGATGTTCTACCTTCATCATATCAGCAGTCCTCCCGGATCGTATCGCCATTGTATATTCTCATCATCTCAGCCGCGAATTGATCTTCCGTCAGGACAGGCGTTCTTATCGGAACTCCCCGGCTCTTTAATCTCCATGCCAGTTCTGTTACCTGAGGCACATCCATCTTCACCGCTTTCAGGATACTGATATCATCGAACAATTCCTCTGGTGTTCCTTCCCGGATGATGTGCCCCTGATTCATTAATATAATCTTATCCGCCCCCACCACCTCGTCTGTATGGTGTGTAATCAGTATAATTGTGATCCCCGCTTCCTTATTCAGCCTGTTTATCACATTTATTACTTCTTTCCTCGCAGCAGGATCCAGCATTGCCGTAGGCTCGTCCAGCACAATACACTTTGGCGCCCCCGCCAGAGCACCGGCAATCGCCACCCGCTGTTTTTGTCCGCCCGACAGGCGGAACGGAGAACTTTTTCTTTTATGCAGCAAGCCAACAGCTCTAAGGCTGTCGGCTACTCTTTCCTGTATGACTTCAGACGGCAGATTTTTATTTTCAGGGCCGAAGGCAACGTCTTCCTCCACGCTGGTCCCCACGATTTGATTATCTGGATTTTGAAAAACCATCCCCACGTTACTGCGAATATTCCATAATGCGCTTACATCCTTCGTATCCTTCCCGTCAATCCATACCGTCCCTTCATCTGGCAGCAGCAGAACATTCAGGTGTTTGGCAAGCGTAGATTTTCCAGAACCATTCGGTCCCAGAACCGCAACCATCTGACCGGGAGAGATATCTAAGGTCACATCATCTAAAACCGTCTTTTTGCTTTTCTTTGTATCAGACTCCCATATGGTATATCTGTGAACCAGATTTTTTATATTTATCATAATCCAACCGTCTATGCTTCCTTTTTAAAATTATCTAAGAACCGCATTGGCATCGCCTTGATAAGCGCCCATCCGACAACACATGTTCCTACCTTATCTATCAAATTAGACGCAACATTTCTTAAAAACGATGCCTGAAAGATGTCTTTCCCCGCCTGAACAAGAGACATAACAAGTACGTCCGAAGCGGAACCGTTTAATCCGCCGTATACGTAGATTCCGATCGGCGTTCCGATCGCCGGACATACAAAGCTTAATACCAGACCTGTAATGACTGCGCTTACAACCGTAAATTTGAACTTCTTAGCTACCAGTCCTACAATAAGACCTACTGCCATATTGACAAGGCAGAACGGAATGTCTGACACACTGTACATTAACCCGGTAATGATATTGCTGAGCGCCCCTACGATAATTCCCGGAACCGGACCGATAAGCGCTGCCGAAAGCACTGTGCCCAGCGTATCCAGATATAGCGGAATTCCAAGTGCCGATGTGATGATTCCAAGAACAATGTTCATGGCAACACAAATTCCGCAAAACGCTACTACATAGACTTTTCTGTTTCTCATTTTTTAATCCTCTTTTCTCTCATTTCTTTTGATCCCGGAAAGTTTTTGTACTGCTTCTTCCATGCTCATAATCGGGAACGTCATGGCTCTTGCAGCTAATTCTTTTTCTAATATCTCCATAAATACTCCCGGTCCATTTACTGTCTTACAAGTATTCTGCATTTCTTTAATCGCGCCGGCATCACCGGACAGTTCGCCGCCCCAGTTACCGCTGCATGTCATATGATAACCGCAGCTGGGACTTCCTTCTACCGATACAATGCCCGCCACCTGATATTCCTCAGGATACCTGACGTATTCTTCTATCTGCTGCAGAACAGGATACAGCATTTTTCGGCATTCCTCATAATAATGCGGATGCATGAACTGTTCTTTCACATGTCCCCATCTGCGCGAACCATAGATGATAAACTCCGGACATGGAAGTTGCAATAACTGGATATTATTTTCCATAACACAGCGGATAAGTCTGTCCCTTTTTTCATATTCCTCTTTCAGTTCCCCCTCATCCATTGCAACCTTTGATGCTGTATTCAGAATACAATGCGATATTATCAAAAGATATTTCATGACACTTCTCCTTCCGTAATCAAAAGAAATTATATCATGTATACGCTTTTATCTCCAATCGATTACTTTGATATAGCACTTATACTTATCGGAATTGTCTATATATTTATCTACCCGACAATACGGTAATATTCTCTTGCCGTCACCCCAAACACCGCCGCATAAAACACCGCGAACACTGTCACTGTCACTACCGTACACGCAAAGAACAAAGACACATTTACCATATTCAGCACCGCCAGAAGCTTTGTAATCACCTTAAATGCCACTGCGATATGAACGACTGCCGCCAGAAGGGGAAGAAAGAATACCATAAGCACCTGACTTCTTATCGACTGCCGTACTTCTTTTTTACTCATGCCCACCTTCTGCATAATCTGATACCGCTCTCTGTCATCATAGCCTTCCGATATCTGCTTGTAATAGATGATCAAAACTGTTGCCATCAAGAATATGAAACCAAGATAAAGTCCGATAAAGAATAAGCCTCCGTATACAGCGTAGAACGACTCCTGTTCTATCTCCCGCCCGTCACTGTAGCTTTCAGGCACTTCACTCTTTATGCGCCTTTTCATCTCCTGCGCCGCCTTCGTGCGCTCCTGTCTCGTGCCTTTCAGGTCAAAGCAGACTTTGTACTGCACCTTCATCTCATCAAGCTGAGGATTTTCTCCTTTCAGTCTTTCATAGGCCAGATTCAGATATTTTTGAATCTGTTCTTCCTCTTTCATAATAATATAATATCCGCCTACAACTCTTGAGGAATTCTTTGTCTCCAGAGAAAATGCAGGAAGCTCTTTTGCCACATGATAAGAATCTCCCTCTATCTTTACTGTGTCACCCATTTTCCCTGCGTCTTCATCCGGATTATATAAAAGAATTTCCCCATCATCCAGAGACACGTTCTGCTTCTCCAGCGCATTATAATCCGCCAGCGGAATCATCTTAAGCTCATAGATATTTTCGCTGCCGCTGTATACATCCTCATCCACTGCTATCTTGAAGGAATTTCCTTGCCTGACTGCTGCCGCTCCTCCGTAATGATATTCCAGCCTTCCCTTTTCCGAAACTCCGGCACGGCGCACTTCCTCTTCAATAATATTCCGGATCTGTTTCTCCTGTCCGGCATCCGGATGATAAGCAGTCACCTCAAACTCCCTTGGATATCTGGTCTTAAGGATATCTCCCATCCCCATATACATACAGATCGTCGTGGAGATCATGACAAGCACCATCGTACTTAAGATACATATATTGGAAAGTCCCACGGCATTCTGTTTCATGCGGTAGATCATACCTGATACCGCTGTAAAATTTCTGGATTGATAATAAAAATTTTTCTTCTTTTTCAATATCTTCAAAAGCGCGATGCTTCCTGCCGCAAACAAAGCATAGGTGCCAAGAATCACACATACGACCGCCACAAAAAACAACTGGATCGCTTTCAGCGGAGACTCCGTAGTAAGCGCCACATAATAGCCATATCCTACCAAAAGTACTCCTGCCGCCGCAAGGAGCCGCTTTGTCTTAGGCTCCCTCTCGCCTTCACTCCCGCCCCGCAAAAGAGCCGCCGGATTCGCCAGTTTAATCTGCCACAGGTTATAAAACAATGTCAGGCCAAATATAACGCCGAACAATAGAAGCGTACGGATAACCGACACGCCGGATATCTTAAAATCCATATTTACATCGTAATGCAGAATCTTTAAAAGCATAAGCCACATCAGTTTACTAAAGAGGATTCCTCCGGCAATTCCGGCGCTAAGACTTAAAAATGCCGTCACGGCCGTCTCCACAAAAAGCATTTTCGCGATATGCGCCTTTCCCATGCCAAGGATATTATACATACCTACTTCCTTTTTTCTGCGCTTTATAAGAAAACTGTTGGTATAGAACAGAAAAATAACAGAAAACACCACGACTACGGAAACCGCATAGGAAAGTATCAGCTTTATACTATTCACCTTTACGCTTTCATTTCTGGACAAGGCATCTATGATGTAATACATCATGACAGTAAGGACTGACGTTAAGATATAAGGGACATAGGTTTTCCGGTTGTTTTTAAGGTTGGTAACTGCAAGTTTTGTATAGATTGATCTATTCACCCTTAACACCCCCTGTTGCCAGCACCGTCAGCGTATCGGCAATCTTCTGGTACATCTGCTCATTGGAAAGATTCCCCCTGTATAATTGGTGAAACACTTCCCCGTCTTTGATGAACAGTATCCTGTCCGCACTGCTGGCCGCCTTTACGCTGTGTGTAACCATAAGTATCGTCTGCCCGTCCTCGTTAATTTTTGTAAAATGCTTCATAAGCTCATCCGCCGCTTTGGAATCGAGCGCTCCGGTCGGTTCATCCGCCAGAATCAGCTGAGGCTTTGTAATCAGCGCCCTCGCAACCGCCGCCCTCTGCTTCTGCCCTCCTGATACCTCATACGGATATTTTTCCAGAAGCTCTTCGATTCCAAGCACCTTCGCAATCGGCGAAAGCCTTTTTTCCATCTCATCATACTTCCTTCCAGACAGTACCAGCGGAAGGAAGATATTATCCTTAAGAGAAAACGTATCCAGAAGATTAAAGTCCTGAAACACGAACCCCAGATTCTGCCTCCTGAAAGCCGCAAGCTCCCGCTCCTTTACCTGACTCAAATCCCTGCCCTTGAGAAATACTTTCCCGCTGCTGGGCTTATCAAGCGCCGCTAATATATTTAGAAGCGTTGTCTTTCCGGACCCGGATTCTCCCATGATCGCTACATACTCCCTTGGCTCCACCGAAAAATTCACATCTCTTAACGCCTCCACCTGATTGCCGCCAAATCTGGCCGTATATATCTTTCTAACATTTTTTACATCTAACAGTGCCATATATCTTACCTTCCTTCTTGTATTTTTCTATATTATAAAAAAAGAGAAAATGCATATCCATTGATTTAGATTACATTTTCCCCTTCTAAGCTTACGATTTTGTAAGATTGTTACTCTGTCTTCATCTTATATCCGTCTAAACAATTATAAAGGAACTGTTTTAACCCGTTCCCTTCTGTTTCATCCTCATAATATGCCACAAGAAGAGTAAAAAATTCCTGGAGTTTCTCCTGCTCTACAGTCAATATCCCGCAGCCATGCTCTATCAGAAGCTTGTTAGCCGCCATCATTGCAATGCGCTTATTCCCATCATAAAACAACTGACGTTTTGTAAAATACAGCATTACATCCAACGCCTTCTCAGTCCAGCCCTTCGCGCCGGAAACAAGTTCCAGTATTTCCGCCTCCGTCTGTTTCTCATCAGGAACAGGCGGTATATAACTGCTGCCGGCGATACGTACTTCATAAAGACGCAGCGCTCCGGCATTGATAATCGTCATCTTCCCAAGCTCCCTGTGCAGTCCCTTTACATAATCCAGCGTGAACTCCGCATCTATCTCCTCAAAAAGCTTCTGCCATCCATGTTTCATCTGTACGATGTTATTAATGTCATCAATACTCTTTCCCTGTACACTGATTCCTTCAACGATGGTCTGTGTCTCTGGAAATGTCACGGCAATCCCTTCAAGGTTAGCGCTCTTCCATATATAGTCCACCAGATTCCTCTTCGCCCAGAATATATTCTCTTCCCGTGTCATTGCGAATTTCTTTTCAAACATATTATTACTCCTTTCGCCCCAGCCTGATATATGCCTTCGTTCCTTTCCCAACTTCTGATTCCAGCCATATCCCGTGCCGCAGTTTGTCCATAATTGTCTTGCACAGATACAGCCCGATTCCCGTTGATTTCTTATTCTCTCTCCCATTATATCCGGTAAATCCCTTTTCAAAAACCCTCGGCAGATCCTCCGGCAATATACCGATTCCTGTATCTTCTATCACCAGACATTCCTCCTCTTCTGATACCTTCTGAGTATAAATGGAAATGCTGCCCTCCCTTGTATATTTAAGCGCATTGGACAATAGCTGCTCTATTACGAATGTCAGCCATTTTTCATCTGTAAGTACGGTCTCTCCTACCGGTTCATAATTAAGCTTTATCTTATTTAAGATAAATATCTGAGAATATTTCTTCACCGCCTGACGGATGATATCATCCAGCTCATATGTCCCGAACACAAAGTCCGCAGTCATGTCCGCAGTCCTAAGATAGGTGAGCGCCATCTCCACATACTGCTCTATCTTAAAAACTTCGGATTTCATTCCTCTAATAAATTCAAAAGTCCTCTCGTCTGCTTTATCCGGCAGGCCATACGACTGAAGCAGCACCTTTAACGCCGCGATCGGCGTCTTTATCTGGTGTGCCCACATTCCATAATAATCTGCCGTCTCCTCGCGAAACTCTCTGCCGTCAGATTCCAATTTCGCTTTATCATGATATACTCTCTTTAGAATCCTCTGGTAATCCTTCTCTATTACCGAAAACGTCTCCGGCAGATCATAAAGCTCCGCCGACGCCTTTCTCTCTGCCTCAAGCAATTCCTCATGCCGCTTTTTGTATCTGGCAAATCTCACTGCTTCCCATGCAAGGAACCATACAAAAGACAGCAAGAACGCGTATTTAACCGCGTCCGTACGGATATTATACAGATAAAAAATTACAGGAAAGATAAACATAAAACCTATATACATCACAACCTCAGACAGATTCTCTTTCAAATAACCGTCAAAAACATTTATCGTTCTGCTCATTGCCCTGTTCATTCTATGATATATCCTATTCCTTTCTTCGTCTTTATCACATCTGTAATTCCCATAGAGTAAAGTTTCCTCCGAAGCCTTGCCACATTTACCGTGAGTGTATTATCATCGATAAATTCATCGCTCTCCCATAATCTCTCGATAATCTCATCCCTTGAAACAATCTGTCCGGCCTTTTCCATCAAAAGCTTAAGAATTCTGAACTCATTTTTCGTAAGCTCCTTTTCCGTCCCTTTAAAATTCACAGCAGCAGCGTCAAGCTTCAAAACCATGCCTTTACATTCAACCACTTCTACTGCGCCCTGAAAAGAATATGCCCTCCTGAGCACCGCCTGCACCTTTGCTGTTACTACGTCGAGATCAAAGGGCTTTTCGATAAACTCGTCGCCGCCCATGTTCATAGCCATCACAATATTCATATTATCATTTGCAGAAGACAAAAAGATAACCGGCACTCTGGATATCTTCCTGATCTCCTGACACCAGTGGAATCCATTAAAAAGCGGAAGCATAATATCAAGAATCACAAGCTGCGGATCGAATTCTATAAACTCTTTGATAATATTCTTAAAATCTGCCGCATATTTCGCTTCATAATCCCATTTCTCAAGATGATCCGCAAGAGTCCTCGCTATCGTCAGATCATCCTCAACAATAAAAATCCTGTACATCGTCATCTGCTCCTCTCACAGATAACAGTATACAGGATTTTCCTTATTTTTTAAAGCCATTGATCAGCTTACTTTTAACATGAACTTTTGAATCTGTCTCTCCGTTTCAACCTTCTCCATCACAGCGCCGATACCGCGCAGCTTTTCATCGAACCGCTCGTATCCCCTCTGGATATATACAATGTCATCTACGATCGTAATTCCATCCGCTGCAAGCCCTGCAATACACAGCGCAGCTCCGGCACGAAGATCCGGCGCACTCACCCGCGCCCCTGAAAATTCTTTCACACCCTCAATCGTTGCGGAATTCCCTTCAATCTTCACACTGCCGCCCATCCGCGCAAGCTCATCCAAATATTTGAAACGATTTTCAAAAATACTCTCCGTAATCGTACTTGTCCCTTTGCACAAAGCCAACGTCACACCAATCTGAGGCTGCATGTCTGTAGGAAATCCCGGATAAGGAAGTGTCTTTACATGAGTACTCCTAAGACCGCCCTTTGATACTACACGCACTGCATCGTCAAACTCCTCAACCTCACATCCAATCTCCAAAAGTTTTGCAATGGTCGCTTCCAGATGTTTTGGAATCACATTAAGAACCGTCACATCTCCTCTGGTCGCAGCCGCTGCAAACATAAACGTCCCCGCCTCTATCTGGTCAGGAATCACCGAATAATCTGTTCCGTGAAGACTTCTTACTCCACGGATCTTAATCACATCTGTACCGGCTCCCCTGATATTAGCGCCCATACTGTTCAAGAAATTGGCAACATCCACAACATGCGGCTCTTTTGCCACATTCTCCATAATCGTAAGTCCGTCCGCCATCGTAGCCGCCATCATCACATTGATCGTAGCGCCAACACTGACAACATCAAAATATATATGCTTCCCGACAAGCCGGTCAGCTTCTGCAATAATCTTTCCATGCTCGATATCCACATCCGCGCCAAGCGCACGAAACCCCTTCAAATGCTGATCGATAGGTCTGCTCCCGATATTACAGCCTCCCGGAAGCGCCACCTCTGCGCGCTTATACTTTCCAAGCAATGCGCCAAGCAGATAATAAGATGCCCGAATCTTTTTTATATAGTCATACTCTATACTGAAATTCTTAATCCCTCTTCCATTAATCGTAACCGTATGGCGGTCAACCCGATGCACATTTGCGCCAATTCCTTCAATTGCGCTCAAAAGGACATTAATATCATTCACATCCGGAAGGTTATCAATGCGCACCGTATCATCCGTCATGATGCCTGCTGCCAAAATCGCAAGCGCTGCATTCTTGGCTCCGCCAATCTCAACTTCTCCTACTAATGGGTGTCCGCCTTTTATTATATACTGCTCCATACATGCACCTCGACACAAACTTATTCTATATCAAACCATCTCATCTTACTCTGTAAGATATGTAAATCACTATATTCACACTTGACTATTATAGCACAAAATTTCAGATTGTAAAATCTTTTTTACAATTGTGTAACTAATCCGTAACAATTCTGTTATCCCTCAAAGTATTAAGCACAAGTTCAAACGTATCTTCCAAACTTACACCATCTTCACAAATGGTGATATCCGCATACTTTTCAAAAAGAACGGTACGCTCGTGATACAACTCCTCAAGCGTCTGGTTCTCTTTGAGAACTACCCCTCGTTTCTTTGCATTTCCAAGTCTTTTACTTATTGTTTCAAAAGAAGCTTTCAAATATACGATGATTCCGATCTCTTTGTAATGTTTCATCGCATTTTCACAATATATAACACTTCCGCCCGGGGCAATCACAGAACGCTTAGCCTGAACTTCCGCGTTAATGCGGTCTTCGATTTTTAAAAATCCTTCCAGTCCCTCCCGAGCAATGATCTCTCTTAGAAGCCTTTTTTCTTTTTTCTGGATCAGCAGATCTGTGTCTATAAAATTATAACCCAGATGCTTTGCCGCCACTACGCCTATCGTGCTCTTCCCAACAGCAGGCATACCGATAAATATGATATTATTCATATCCAACTCCCCTTATACGTAATCAAATGACATTTTACCATATCTTTTTCTATCCGTCTACTATAAATCTGCATAGGGCTGCGCATACATGTTCGAATCCTTTTTGCGCAGCCCCGCTTTCAGAACCATTATCCATCCGAATATTAATAGAATTTTTTTCGGTAATTCCTGTGTTCGCAACGTCTCTGGCACAGTTCCTGAAATGCCATGACCTGTATCAGATCCATCAGCCATCCTCCTTTATTTTCCTCCTCCTTTTGTGCCTTATCATAAATTCTCCGGCACATCAGCCGAAGCTGCAGCTTATCCGGATATTCATCAAACATCATACTTCCGTCATACTCTAAGCGGTCACATTCCTCTTCTATAAATGGAAGCAGACGTTTTGCCGTATCAGGATATGCACTCTTCATATAAGAATAATCCCGGCGGAGCATCCTCTCGTCGTCACCGGGCAGCGGTATCTGATATACCATATAAAAGGGCAGTCTCTCATCCATGTACATACACTCCTTGCGCTGGTATCTGTTTTATTATATGTAAAATATTCGAAAACGTTAGAAACTGTCAGGAAATAAATTATTCAAACGTCATAGGATACCCCGTGTACATAAAAAGAAGGAGTGCTTTCAGACCGAAACAGCCTGAAAGACTCCCTCTTGAAACGTTCTTTAATCCTGAACGTACGGCATTAAAGCGATGTGGCGCGCTCTCTTGATCGCTACTGTAAGCGCCCTCTGGTGCTTTGCACAGTTTCCTGTAATTCTTCTCGGAAGAATCTTACCTCTCTCAGAGACATATTTTCTTAACTTTGCTACATCTTTGTAATCAATCTCATTATTCTCTTTGCCGCAGAATACGCAGACTTTTTTTCTTCTGCGTCCGCCGCCTCTTCTTCCCCTGCCGCCTTCCGGACGATTTGCTTTATCGTAAGCCATGTTGGTTCTCCTCCTTACATCATATTCTGGATGTTCGATTCGCTTACGCTCCTCGAACGACCTTCTCACTAACTTCGCCCTGCGCCTTCCGGCTTGCGCTCGCTCTTGGATGTTCGATTCGCTTACGCTCCTCGAACGACCTTCTCACTAACCTCGCCCTGCGCCTTCCGGCTTGCGCTCGCTCTTGGATGTTCGATTCGCTTACGCTCCTCGAACGACCTTCTCACTAACCTCGCCCTGCGCCTTCCGGCTTGCGCTCGCTAAGTGTTCAGGTCAGTTAAACGGTAATTCCTCATCAATTCCATCCGGGATATTCATGAAGCCGTCACCTGCATCGGATACCGGTGCCGGAGCCGGTGTGGGCGCTGACTGGCGGAATCCTCCTGCATTCGCATCGCTTGCCGCTTTGCTCTCTGCAAACTCCTGATCTTCCACCACAACATCCGTCGTGTATACCTTCTGCCCATCCTTATTCGTGTAACTTCCCGTCTGAATACGTCCGGTCACAACAACCTTAAGGCCCTGACGAAAATATCTCTCTGCGAACTCAGCGCTTCTTCCAAAGGCAACACAGCCGATAAAATCAGCCGTCTGCTCTCCGTCATTATTGCGTCTGAATCTGCGGTCAACCGCCAGCGTATATCTCGCGATTGCCATAGAGTTCTCGCTCTGTGAATATCTCACTTCCGGATCTCTCGTTAAGCGTCCCATCAAAATTACTTTATTCATATTCTACCTCTACTTCCTGCCTATGCTTCCTGTCTAACGCATAAATATCTGATCACGTTGTCCATGATGCGAATTCTCTGCTCGATTTCGCCTGGAGCTTCAGCATCAGACTCGAAGTGGATGAAATAATAATATCCTTCTTTCATCTTCTGAATCTCGTAAGCTAATCTCTTCTTACCCCATTCATCAATGTCTGAGATCTGGCCGCCGAAACGCTCTACTAAAGCTTTTACTTTTTCGATTACCTGTGCTCTCTCATCATCTTCGATTTTTGCACTGACAACAACAGCTAATTCATATTTATTCATGTCGTCTTTGCACCTCCTTCTGGTCTTTTGGCTCCCGCATACATCCGCGGAAGCAAGGATATCCGTACCGCACTCGGAATTACATACGGTATGGATCTTAATGTATCACAGTTAGATATGTTAACATACTCTAATGTCCGTTTCAAGCCTTTTTACGCAAATCTCTTGCATTTTTTTCTACCAGTCTGCGTGCAATCATAATCTGATGTCCGCACCCCAGACACTTCAACCGAAAATCCGCGCCTACGCGCAAGATCTCCCACTCCTTACTTCCGCATGGGTGCTGCTTTTTCAGAGTTACAATATCACCGACTTCATATGTGTATGTCCGCAACCTTTTCACCTCTCATCTATTTTTCTTTCTTCTCTTCCTTTTTCTCTTCTTTTCCGGTTTCTTCTTCTATCTCTATATTTTCCTCTTTCTCCTTTACTCCGTGCACTACAAATCGATGATTATCACTGGACTTCGTACAGGTAGACAGGGTAACGACCTTATCCGCAGTCCTTACCTTTACTCCCGTTTCATAGAGGGAATCCTTTTTCGTCCGGTCTATAAATTCCTGATATGCCTTTCCATCCGCAAAATCTGTCTCATATGCCTCCGACATATCAAGCACTTCACCTACTGAATAAATTCTATAAGTAATCACACGGCCGTTCGGTGTATAGATATAAAAATTCTGATTCTTTTTCCAGAACGACTTCTCTTCATAATCCTGAAGATGCCGGAACATAGAACCGTCCTTCATACGATGTCCGTATATAATAGAATGCTTATCCTTAAAATTACTGCTGTTATCTACATTCAAAAAGATTGCCCCAAGACCATTCTCATTTTTTGAAAATGTCTTATGAAGATATTCCTGATTATCCTTTCCCTGTACGATCGGATAATTGATAATAGACGGTTTCGGATCAAATCGAATCCACCCGATAACGTCTGGATTTTTTTCGGCAAGCTTTTCAAAATCTACGATAAATTTTTCTTCTCCGCCTTTTTTGTCTTTCTTCTTTTTTGTTGCGCTGTCCTGAAGCTCTTTATAATCCTTTCTTCCGTCCTGATATCCTTTTCCTATACGAAACAACTGAAATGCCGCCACGATAAATACAACAAGCGACACAGCTAACACAATATTAGAGGCCAGATGACTTTTTTGCTTCTTTTTCTTACCCAATATGATTCACTCCATTTCTCATTTCTGTTTCATGATGTTTACGATTGTTTCTTCTGTCCGAACCATTCCCGGAGAAGCGATCATTCCCATATATCTCATTGTATCTTCGGGAGTTCTTCCGTTAATTCCATGTATTTCTCCAATACTAATATTCTGTATTGCCAGATCTGCCGCCCGGAATGCAGCGTCCACAGCTACAATACCTTTCATCGTGCAGCCATGATTACCGCCGTCACAGATCATCCCCGTCAGACCGCTCGCCATATTACGGATTACCATGCCAATCTGGAATTCTTCTGCTCCGTTCAAAAAAGCAAGGCCGCATGCCATACCGCAGCCCGCCGCAATACCGCAGCCGCAAAATGCCGAGAGTTTTCCGGAATATTCTTTGATATACATCGTAATCAGGAAGCTCAATGCCGTTGCACGAAGGAGAAGCACATCGTCCACTTCCCCGTAATTCACCTGAAAATAAGCGAACAGCGGCATTGTCGCTATGATTCCGTGGGCGCCGCTTCCGGTAATGCTCATCGCCGGACGGCTTAACCCGAGCACTCTTGCTTCAATGGCGCCGTTACATAAAAGCTGCGCTGTACGCAACGCGTCATCTGAGATAATCTGTCCCTTGTTTTCTTTTAACAATTGCTTTGTGATCACTGCCTGTTCCGAATGAATGCCTTCTTCCAAAAGTTCCATATTCATCGAAAAAGATTCTCTTATAAAACTGATCTCCCTCTCCGGAACATGTGCTGCGTACTCATAAATCTCATGAAGCGTATACCGATGAATCTCCGGGGTCTCCTCCAATCCTGTCCCTTTCTCACAGGGGGATTCCTTAGAAAAAATGCACTCTCCGTTCTTCTCAATCTGAACAATTCTTGTATGACTTTCACGTATCCGGACAGTGACACAATCTTTCTCTGTCACAACAGTGGCGTCAATGGTAATCTGAGAACCCACATGATCCATCACCACTTCAACTCTGCCATTTTCAACCAGCGCAGCCGCTTTTTCATTATCCTGCTGCGTAATGTATGCCAGCGACTCAAGGCCAAGCTCGGCTTTTGCGGCCACTGCTCCAAGAGCCGCCGCATATAGATTTCCAAATTTATCAGAATTAGGAAGTCCACATGTAAAGGCATTCTTATACATCCCCGAATTTAGCGCAACCTTTACCTTTAAGATTTCCCCTTCTGCGCGCTCCCTTGCCGTTGCCACCGCAAATGCGATCGCTCCCGGCTCCGTTACTCCAAGCGCAGGCTTCATATCGTTTTTTATCAACTCTGTCAATCTACCCATATACTCCCTCCCACCACGCTGCCTTTCTGTCACATGCAGCGATTGTATCCCTACATATATTATCACGTATACCAACCCATAAGCAACCGCCACAATTAATTTATATTTTTTTAATAACAGATTTATTGACTTTCATTCTCTTCAGCGTATGATAATAGATATTATAATATTGGAAGCAAAATACATTTTTACCAAATTGGGGAGGCGCATATTTTGAGAGATAAGTTTATTCGTTTTATGTACGGCAGGTATGGAATTGATTCCCTCGGCAAATTTACAATTGCTGCAGGACTTATTACAATCGTTTTATCCTCCTTTGTACACTGGCGTTTTTTGCCGTTTATTTCATGGCTCTGCATTATCACTGCCTATTACCGTATGTTCTCGAAGAACATCTATAAGCGTTCTTCCGAAAACCAATGGTATCTGAGTAAAACCTGTAAACTCCGTGCATTTGTAAGCAGACAGAAAAATCTCTTTGCCCAGAGAAAGACTCATCATATTTATACCTGTCCTTCCTGCAGACAGAAGATACGGATACCGCGCGGTAAAGGCAAGATTGAGATCCGATGTCCGAAATGCAGCACTACATTTATTAAACGAAGCTAGGGGAAATGCCATGTTTGGATATATTGCGATCAACAAAGCCGAAATGAAATTCAAAGACTATGACATCTATCACTCATACTACTGCGGTCTTTGTAAAGTTTTAAAAAGAAATTACGGTATACGGGGCCAGATGACCCTGTCTTTTGACATGACTTTTCTTATTATTCTTCTTACCGGACTCTACGAGCCTGAGACTAAGACAGAGGCCATACGCTGCGCCGCTCATCCTTTTGAAAAGCATATTTCCCGCACGAATGAGTTGACAGATTACGCAGCAGCAGTTAATCTGATATTATCCTATTATAAATGCAAAGACGATTGGGACGACGAACACAAGAAAAAAAGCTATGCTGCCGCAAAGCTCCTTGCTCCGAAGATGAACGTTATGAAAGAACGCTATCCCGAAAAAATCTCCATTGTTTCCTCCGGTCTTAAAAAGCTTTCTATGCTCGAAAAGCACGATGAACAAAATGCAGACATTATGGCAGGAATCTTTGGCGAGATTATGGCAGAGCTTTTTGTCTTCCGCCATGATGAATGGGAAGCAGCTCTTCGGAAGATTGGTTTCTTTTTAGGGAAATTCATCTATCTGATGGATGCCTATGAAGATGTGGAAAAAGATATAAAGACAGGAAATTACAATCCTCTGAAACAGATTTTTCCAAATAATCCGGATTTTGCCGATAACTGCCGCGAACTTCTGACTATGATGATGGCAGAATGCTCCCGAGAATTTGAACGGCTTCCAATCCTGCTGTATGCGGATATTCTGCGCAATATTCTCTATTCCGGCGTGTGGTGCAGATATACCATGGTTACGGAAAAACGCGCGCAAGAGAAGGAAAAACAGTTGCAATCATATAGATTCTAATCAGGGAGAACAAAATTATCATGACAGATCCATACAGCGTCCTCGGCGTTCCAAAAGACGCCTCCGACGACGATATTAAAAAAGCATACCGGAACCTAAGCCGCAAATACCATCCCGACGCGAATATTAACAATCCGCACAAGGATTTGGCGGAAGCAAAATTCAAAGAAGTACAACAGGCATATAATCAAATCATGCAAGAACGCGAATATGGTTCTTCCGGCAATCATTCCGCTGACGATTACGGACCATTCGGCGGTTTCGGACCGTTCGGCGGCTTTCATGCCGAATACCGTCAGGCGGATTCCGACTCTTCAGACAACAGTGAAAGTGAAGACAGTCTTCATCTGCGCGCAGCCGCTAATTATATTAACAGCGGCTATTACAGAGAAGCACTGAATCTTTTGAATACTATCGTATCCAGAAATGCTCAGTGGTATTATTACAGCGCGCTTGCCAATTCCGGTGCCGGCAATATCGCAATCGCACTTGAACATGCGAGAGAAGCGGCAAACCGCGAACCAGATAATTTCCAGTATCAGATACTTTTGAACCGTCTCGAAGGCGGCAGTATATGGTACAGACGGCAGCAAGGATCATATCAGACTACATTTTCCACTGGAAATAACTGGTGCCTGAAATTATGTATCGCCAATCTTATGTGCAATCTATGCTGCAACGGAATGTGCTGCGGCAGCGGCGGCGGAATGCCCGGCGGATATATATAGTTACAGTTCACTCGTCAGTCAATACGGAGATAATCACATGCTTGCATGATTTTACTTACTTTTTTATAATTTTATCCTTGACTATCACTCAAGTATTTGTTATAATCAATTGTACTTGAGAAATGGCGCCATAGCCAAGTGGTAAGGCAGAGGTCTGCAACACCTTCATCACCAGTTCAAATCTGGTTGGCGCCTCTTAAGAATCTCGGAACTGATTGTTTCGGGATTTTTTATTGCCGCGTCTTGCAAGTACTGCGTCGTGTAAACTTCAGTGATTCATGTGTTTGATCTCGCAGCACCATGCTCTGCTTTTTGAAAATATTCTCTCTGACTGTCTTACAGCTAAAAATAATATTCTCCCAGATTTAATATGTAAAATGACATCATGATCCGTACCCGGTTCTCGTTGCTCATAATATCATAATCCAGAATCTCCTTTATGGCGCTGATCTTATAATTCAATGTATTCTTGTGACAGTAAAGCGCTTTTGCAGTCTGGAGGATACAACAGTCATTTTCAAAAAACGCCCTGAGAATCTTCATGTATTCCGTATGTTTCATTTGGTCATACTCGATCAGCGCACCCAGCGTTTCCTTCACAAATTCAGGATAGATGGACGGCTCTTTTATATCTGCAAGTATTTTATAAATCCCGAGCTCATCGTAGTACAAAAGATTCTTAGGAATCGTCGTCTTTGTCAGACGGTAAGCCGTGTATGCATTTTCATAGGAATTATGGATGTCTGCAATCTGCTTCTCTGTTGTCCCGACTCCAGCGTAGATATTGCCGTCTTCCCGGCATATCTTCCCAAACTCCTTCCTGAGCCTGCTGATCAGATATCCTGCCGCCAGTATGATAAGCCTTCCTTTTTCCTCGTAGATGATAGACTTGCGAAGCACATACCGCAAAATATTCTCAATCTGTCTAAGACGCTCATTTCCACTCTCCGTATCATAAGTATAGCAGCTCAAAATAATAACTGTATACGACATATCACGGAAAAATCCATTGTGCTCAAAATGTTTAAGATAAAGCCTTTCCTCTTCCGGATAATAAATCGCATTCTTAAGAGCCGTAATAAGATTCGTCTCTCTCTGCTCATTTTTCAGGAGAATCTCTGAAAATTTACGCATAACATCAATATACGGTGTATTCCAAGAAGAAGAAAATACAGGAAAATGTTTCCGGTTACAATATTCGATCGTCTCTATTGAAACGGTATTGCCTGCGTGCAGGGAGATAATCAGTCCACCGGCATATACCGATATAAGAGAGTCAATAAATTCTCTAAGCCACTCTTCCGATGTGAAATTCAGCCCAGAATTGAACACAAGCTCATCCCCATGAAGAAGACAGGCGAATTCTTTCTCCTCAACCATATGCACCCATCCGATCTTTTTACCAAAACAACTTGTTGTCAGCAGTTTCAAATCATATTCTGACTGCACATCCGCATAAAGATGTTTTAATTCTACCGCCATCTCTTCCTCCTGTTCAAATACTTCATTTTCCCAGTATTTTTTGCATGACCTTTAACATTCCTAATACACGGCTTGCTCCGTGCTGACGCTTTTATCATATAATTAATATAACACAAATTGTGCTCGAAGCACAATTATTTTCTTTATTTCTGGAATCTCAAAACATATTCAAAAGGTTCCTGAAATGTTATATTGTATAAGAAATACAAATAAAACATTTATAACCCCGAATAATTTGTATTTCCAAATCCAAACTCTAGATTATAAAATAAAAAGACCAGCGATCTCTTCGCAGGTCCTTTTATTTTGTGATATACTTTATTAAAGATGTTGGGGTCAAAAGCCCCCTAATATAGCACCTTGAAAACTTCACACAGATTCCCATCAACCGCCAAATGTGGTATACTATATCTATCAGAGAAAGGCGGTTGATAAATATGTCATTTAGAGCAAATTCCAGCCAACAGATATCTTTCACCGACAGCTTTAACGGACTTACTTCCCGGGAGCAGAAAGCCCTGGAGAACTCCTGGGCAAAGACATTTGCTGAAGACATCTTTCCTTCCATAAATGAGGAGCCTTTCCGTGCGCTGTATTCAGACAGCGCTTCTAGGCCGAATA
>VIQU02000046.1 GCA_010206225.2 Lachnospiraceae bacterium MD308
CCAGGTTGATGAAGAGAGAGAAGTCGGAGCATTAGGATAATATTTATGAAGTTGAGTCAGAACATGGTTCTGATAGGCGGAATGACCGCCAACATTAATAGGTTTCAATGAAACACACCTCCAAATCAAAAAGTCTGACCGGCGCTGCCGGAATAATATACCTTGTTAATCAAGAGGCGCGAAGCGCCGCATTTTTAGGGGCATATGTCAAGTATTTTTTTGAAAAAAGGTGGAGAAAAAATAAAAAAGGAATCTCAAAAGCCAGATAAATAAAGGCTTAAAGATTCCGAGAGTCTATATTAAAGAAAAAGGAGAAAGAAGATTATGAAGAAATTCAAAAAGCTTATCAGCGTTATGCTGACAGTGGTAATGGCATTAGCTATGAGTATGACTGCTTTTGCCAGTGAGCCAGGAGATGCAAGCAGTGATAGCTCGACTGCACCATCACCAGCAACCGTTACACACACATATGAAATCTATCAGATTTTTACAGGCGATTATGCAAATGGCGTTCTCTCCAATATCAAATGGGGTCAAAACGGTACAGGAACTAAAGATGAGAAAGTTGGTAAAACAACTTTAGATGCATTAGAGGCAGTGACAAACAATCCTTCTGATACAGCACAGTTAGCGGTTATTCAGCAATATGCTAACTTAGAATCTGAACCGATAGCTACAGGTAGTGGAACTGAATATACAGGTCTCACATCAGGTTACTATTTAGTTAAGGATCAGGATGGTTCTTTAACTGGTGCGAATGCATATACGCTCTATGTTGTTCAGGTGGTTGACAATACTTTAACATTCACTCCTAAGGGAAATGTTCCAACTCCTGATAAGAAAATCGTGGAAGGTACTGATAAGGTTCCGACTAACGAAGCATCTATCGGTGATGAAGTAAATTATGAGATTATAGGTACTATGCCAAGTATCATTGATGATTACAAGACATATTTCTACAAGTTCACTGATACTTTGAGCAAAGGTCTTACATATAAAGAAAATTCTATCAAGGTAACAGTAAACGATGTTGATGTAACCAATTATTTTTATAAAGGAGTAGGAACATATAACGAAACAACAGGTACAGCTATTGAAGTTAGTATTCTGGATGTTAAAGCACTCAGCCTGCTTACAAATCCCGCAGTAGGTGCTATTACAAAAGATACAAAGGTTGTACTTACTTACACAGCTACTTTAAATGAAAATGCTGTTATTGCAGGAGAAGGAAACTCGAACAATGTTAAGCTGACATATTCCAATAATCCGAATAATAGCGGCAATGGTAGCACAACTCCTCCGGAGAACCCAAAAAAACCAGAGCCAACACATCCAACCGGCGAGTCACCAGAGGTCAAGGTTGTTACTTATACAACAGAACTTACCATCTTAAAGACAAATGAGGGTGGAGCATTCCTTCCGGACGTTGAGTTTACTCTGACAGGCAATGGAGTAAATATAGTTCTTGTTACGGAAGAAACATTTACAGCAGCAGCAGACGGAGAATATTGGAAACTGAAAGATAGCACATATACTACGACAGCACCTACGGTAGCTGATGATGAAACTGATAACACTGCAGATTATGAAAGCACAACAACAAAATATACTAAGACTACAAGTGTAGTTGCTAAGGGCAACGGCGATACAAAGACGGATGTTGTCGGAACAGTTCAGGCAGATGGTACTGTAACATTTAAAGGTTTAGGAGCAGGTGAATATACAATCACTGAGACGAAGACTCTTGCAGGTTACAATACGATTGAGCCAATTACATTCAAGCTTACATTTGATGCTAAAAAAACTCCGATGTTTGCATCAGATAATAATAAGGTAACTGTTGGCGATGATAATATGTTAGATACATCTATTGAAAATAAGAAAGGTTCCCTCCTTCCATCCACCGGTGGTATCGGTACAACAATCTTCTACATCATCGGCGGTATCCTTGTAATCGGCGCTGGCATTATCTTAGTTGTTAAGAAGCGCATGAGTAATGACGGACAGTGACAATTACTTATATTTTCACAAATGAATTATTATTTACCGGGGACAGGGGGAGTCCTGTTCCCGGCAATGCCGCACAGGCTGACACCTTCCCGTGGTGTGCGGCGAGCAACGGAGCGATCCGGCAGACGTCAGCAGGCGGTAGGAAATACCGCTGCATATTCATGTACAGTAACTGCAGGTGCATGAAAACAGCCCAACTGACAGGAGTGTGGGAAACTTATGAACGAAGAGACTCGTAACAACGAAGAGACATATACAGATAAAGAGACTGCGGCAGGCGGCGAAGTCTTTGCGAATGAAGATATCATGTCGGTCTTTCAGCCGGTAGAGCCAGAGCTTTTCAATGACAAGGAAGAGTTTTCGGGAGAGGAGAAAAAAACTCAGGAGGAATCGAAAGCGCCGGAGACAAAAGAAGCTTTGGCAAAATCATCCCCGGCAGAAGAGCCGCAGGGCAAGAAGAAAGGGAAACAGGGAAAAAAGAAGAAGAAAAAGAAAATTTCAATAACCAATATATTACTGGTGCTCATTATGCTGGCAGGTATCGGAATCTTAGCTTATCCTTCCGTCAGCGACTGGTGGAATTCTATGCATGCTACGCAGGCGATCGCGGGCTACGTAGAGGCAGTGGAGACCATGACCAAGGAGGAGAAGGAAGCTATCTTCGCAAAAGCGAAGGAGTACAACGATTCCCTTCCCAATGGCGTGAATTTCAACATTTCGGAGGAGCAGTATGCAGAATATGCCAGTATCCTTGATATCACAGGTACGGGAATCATGGGATATATCCAGATTCAGTCTATCGGGGTGAATCTTCCGGTCTATCATGGGGTGGACGAAGGGATACTTCAGATTGCCGTAGGGCATATACCGGGTTCCTCTTTCCCTATAGGAGGCGAGAGAACACATGCGGTCATGTCTGGACATCGGGGACTGCCCAGCGCGAAGCTGTTCTCGGATCTGGATAAGCTGAGCGAGGGTGATGTATTTACCGTTACGGTATTGGATGAGACATTTACATATATGATAGACCAGATTCGGATCGTTCTTCCGGAAGAGACGGATGAGCTTGCGATCGTAGATGATAAAGAGTATGCGACGCTGGTTACTTGTACGCCATACGGAGTCAATTCTCATCGTATGCTTATGAGAGGACACCGGATCGCCAATATCGACGGAAAAGCGACACCGGCAGATGCAGTGAGGATTCCGACTTATATGGTCATTCCGGCGGTGGGAATTCCGCTTTTGTTCATTGTTCTGGCAGGTATGTTGATCTATTACCGCAAGAAAAAGCCGGGAAAGACGACGAAGGAGACGCTGAATGATATAAGGAAGCAGTAAGGGCGCTTTAGGATTCGGGTTTATAAAGGAGGAGAGAATTATGGAGATAAAAAAGAACGGCCGGCATAGAGGGAGCATGAGCCGACTGGCATGTCCGCTGCTGGCATTAGTGCTGGCGGCTGGTCTGATCATAGCTTCGCCGGGACCGGGCGGGGAGGCAAAAGCAGTCGATCTGGAGACAAAATGTTCGCTGACCGTAAAGCCGGGAGGAGAAGAGCAGTTAGAAGATCTAAAAGAGGCGAATGTTGTTGTTGATATTTATAAAGTAGCAAAAGCAGTGGCTGCTGACAATGGGCAGGATACGTATTATTATCAGTTTTTAGATGGTTATGAAGAGTTGGGAGAAGACTATGCTAAGGATCCTGATAATGAACTATGGAAGCGGATGGCGCAGACAGCGGCTGGGTATGCATTGAAGAATGAGGCGTCTGCCGTATTTAAAGGCGCGTCTGTGGATAAAATGATCGAGGGCTTGGAGTGTGGCTTATATCTTGTCATTGCCAGAGGCGCTGATATAGAAGATTATGAGACGACTGTAAAGGATCAGGACGGCGTAGACAGTATTGCAACGATCGCCCGTTCAAAGACGTATGAATATACCTTTGCGCCGGAGCTGGTCTCTCTGCCCAGCAAGCATGAGACGGCTGAGGATGGAGCGCAGACCAATACTACGGGCGGTAATGGTCAGTGGGATTACAATATGACTATTACTCTGAAACCTAATCGGAAAGACCGTGCCGGCTCGCTGGAGATCGTTAAGAATCTTGCAACCTACAATGTGAATGACCCGGCAGTATTTGTATTTCAGGTAGAGGCAGAGATAGGCGGGAAAAATGTATACAGTGATGTGGTGACAATGATTTTTACAGAAGCAGGACAGAAAAAGGTTGTGTTAGATAAGATTCCCGCAGGGGCGACGGTGAAGGTAATGGAAATATACAGCGGAGCTTCCTATGAGGTGACATCAGCAGCGGAGCAGACGGTTACGGTAAGCGCCACGGCTGTTGTGTCAGTAGAGTTTAATAATGATCACAGCACGACAAATCATGGCGGCGGCGGAGTGAACAATCATTTCACGCATGAGACAGATCGGTGGAGTTGGGAGCAGCAACCGGCGAGCCGCGCAGTAGGTGAGTAAGGAGGGCGAAGCAGATGAAAAAGAAACATATTTTTCTGGCAGTCTCTGCTGTGGCGCTGATCCTGCTAGGATCGGCAGGCAGCGCATGGGCTTACTTTACCACTTATGTAGAGGCGCGGGGGACGCAGGAGATCTCGCTGGAGGATGAGACGACGGTTGAGGAGAAGGTCGATTCATGGACGAAGCATATCGTCATTAACGGAGCAGCGGATTCGGCACCAGTATATGTGAGAGCCAGAGCTTACTGCGGTAGTCAGTACAGTCTTGTCTATGCTTCGGCAGATAATAAATGGACGCCGGGCAGCGACGGATATTATTATTACAGTGATATTTTGTACGGCGGGGAGAAGACTTCAGAGCTTTTAGTCAGGATTGAGAATATTCCCAAGGATGTGAAGGATGCGTCGGAATTCAATGTAGCGGTTATCTATGAGACAACGCCTGTTTTGTATGATGAGAGCGGCAATCCTTATGCGGACTGGAACCAGAAGATGGAAGTGACAAAAGCGGAAGGAGGCAGTAACTGATGAAACGGATAAAAAGATTCCTAAAATCTCCGGCAGCTACGATGATTGCATTTGTACTTGCAGTGGGACTGCTTCTTTTTTCTACAGTCGGAGGAGCGCGTGCGGCTCTGACTTATTTCTCGGATACCTACGTGTCCCGTGTGCAGATGTCTAACATCGGCGTGACGCTTTTAGAGAACGGCAATGCCATCGCTAAGAGAGATTACAATAAGACTTCTGACGGCACATGGGATGAGACGACAGGAGTATTGCTGTCAAATATGCTTAAAAAAGGCGAAAAGTTCAAGGTCGGACAGAAGTATAAAGAAGAATTAAGCGTACAAAACAGTGGGACGATCGACCAGTATGTCCGCGTCAGCATCTATAAATACTGGATGAAGGATGACAAAAAGGATCAGTCGCTGTCGCCGGATCTTATCGGTCTGAATCTTGTTAATGTAGGAAGCGACTGGCTCTTAGATGAGTCCTCGTCGACGGATGAGCGTACAGTTTTATACTATTCAAAGCTTTTAGAGGAGGGGAAGACCTCTTCCCTGTTCGCAGACAGCATCAAGGTTGACGGTATCGTTGCTACTAGGGTAACGCAGGTTCCGGTGGAGGGCAAGCCGAACACGATTCGGACGGTCTATGATTATGACGGGATGCATTTTTGCGTGGAAGTCAAGGTAGATGCGGTTCAGGATCACAATGCGGAAGATGCGATTTGGAGTGCATGGGGCAGTAAAGTTACTGTAAACGACGGCACTCTGCAGTTGAAATAAGGAGGGAGACAGCATGCGGAAGATGATATGGAAGCTATACCTTTTCATAGGGATTCTGGCTTCAGTGAATATAACGGCCTATGCGGAGACCTCCCATGGAAAGTCGGACTGGTCTGTTGTATTCACAAAAGATAAGAAGATGGAGGCGAACTTCAAGACCTCTGATCTGGATGAGGTTATCTACGGACTGCAGCCGGGGGATAATGTGATCATTACATTAAAGCTTAAGAACGAGAATACAAGCGCTACAGACTGGTATATGACCAATAAGGTTCTGTACTCGCTGGAGGACCGCAGCAAGAATACGGCTACGAGTGGCGGCGCCTATACTTACAAGCTGACTTATAAGGGGCCGGACGGTAAGACAGATACGCTTTTTGACAGTTCCACTGTCGGCGGCGAGGGAGCGAGCAAGGCGGGAGAAGGTCTGAAACAGGCAACGAACGGATTAAAGGATTATTTTTACCTTGATACGTTAAAGACTGGAGAGAACGGCGAGATCACGCTGGAAGTAGCGCTTGACGGAGATACGCAGGGAAATGACTATCAGGATACACTGGCGGACCTTCAGATGAATTTCGCGGTAGAGTTAAGTAATACAGGGAGCAATACGCCATCGTCAGAAAGCGGCGGCGGAGGAAGACGCAACCCGATCGTTAAGACTGGTGATGACCTGACACTGACGCCGTTCATTATCACGGCATGCGTGACGGGAATTCTGCTGTTGATCTTTGCGGTATACAGCCAGAGGCAGCGCGAGAAGGAGAAGCAGATGAGAGCAGAGAAGAGGAGGGCGGCATATGAAGATATTTAAGAAGATGACCGTATTTTTATCTGTCCTCTGCGCAGTAAGCTCGATTTCTGTCACGGCGGCAGCCGCGGAGAAGAAAGAATATACTTACACAGTACGTTTCTTTTCAGGAGCGAGGGGAACCTTTGGCGGGAAAGAGCTTATAACGTTTAGGAATTTGAAGGAAGGCGACAGAGTGTCCTTCCGTCAGGCGGATGTAACGCTGGAAGAGGGAAGCAAGTACTATATCAAAGGTATCCGTGAGAGCGGAAGAGATAATAATACAGTAAGTTCCCAATCTTCTTTTGTAGTGACCGGGGATCAGGACTATGTAGTTGCTTATGGCATCAAAGGAAATTCTGTGGGATATACGGTTCGCTATGTAGATACAGACGGCAGGCAGCTTCTTCCCGATGAGACTTATTATGGGAATATCGGAGACCGGCCGGTCATCGCGTACCAGTATGTTGAAAATTACCGCCCTCAGGCATATAACTTGACGGGGACGTTGAAAGAGAATGAGGCTGAGAATGTATTTACATTTACCTATACTGCAATAGACAGAGCGGGTACGCCTGCTACGCCTCCGACAACACCGGCGGCAGACCAGACGACTCCGACGGCGCCTGCAGCGCCCGCAGCGGGCGGTACAACAGCGGCGCCGGCGGAAGGAGGAGCAGCGGCGGGGGATGCAGCTGGAACAGGAGGCGATGCAGCAGAGCCTGCAGACGGCGGAGAGGCGGAAGGAACGCCTGACGCGCCGGCAGAACCGGCGGCGGGTGACGAAGAACCTGCGCCGCTTCAGGATATCGAGGATGGAGAAGTGCCGTTAGCTAATCTGGGAGAAGACCAGCTTACCAATATCAATGATGAGCCGACGCCTTTAAGCAGCGGAGATTTTGCAAGACGGATACTGGATTTTCCGTTAGCGGCCAAGGTGGGGATTCTTTCATTGCTTGTACTTCTTTTCGCAGGCGGAGGATATCTGTACGTCAAGAAGAAGAGGGAAAAACAAAATGCAGAATAAATCGTTGCCGTCCGGACAGCGTAAGACAAAGGGAGGGATGTTGATTCCCGCCCTTTGCAATATTGTCGGGACTTTCATACTATTGAGCGTGATCATAACATGTCTTCCGGCTGCCGTGCCCCGTCTCTTGGGCTATGAGGTCTATAATGTAGTCAGCGGAAGTATGCAGCCGGAAATTCCGGTGGGCAGTCTGATTCTGGTAAAACCGACGGCGCCGGAGACGGTTTCAGAGGGAGCTGTGATTGCTTTTCAAAGTGAGGATTCTGTCATCGCTCATCGGGTGATGAAGAATAAGGTAGTCGAAGGCGAATTTACCACAAAGGGCGATGCCAATGCGAAAGAGGATATGAATGCTGTGCCTTATGCAGCTCTGATCGGAGAGGTGGCTTTTCATTGCCCTCTGATCGGCGAACTGCTCTGGGTATATACAAGTACAGTAGGAAAGATCTACGCAATATGCTTTGCGGCATGCGGAGTTATGTTTCATATTCTCGCGGGAAGGTTACGGGAGAGGGCAAGATGAAAAAAATAATCATACGTACAATTATGGCGGTGCTTTTGATTCTGTTCGTTGGTTCTATCGGTGCGATCCTGCTTATACTAAAGCAGTACCGCGACGATGAGGAAGTCTATGGGCAGGCCGCGGTGCGCTTTACTCTGGAGAATGATAAGAAAGAGGAAGCTGCAGGAGACGGGGGGAAGGAGGATATCCCTCCGATCACAGTGGATTTTGAGGCTCTTAAGGCAGTGAATGGGGATGTGGCGGGATGGATATACTGTGAGGATACCGTGATCGATTATCCAGTGCTTCAGGGAACGGATAACGACTATTACCTGCACCATACCTATGACGGAAAGTCAAGTATCTCCGGCTCTATCTTTGCGGATGCAAATAACCGCCCGGATTTCGCGGATTCCAATACGGTGATTTACGGTCATCACATGAAGAATAAATCAATGTTCGCTACGATATCAAACTGGGCAGAGCAGGATTACTATGAAGAACATCCGGTTATGTGGCTTCTGACTCCCAGACAGGATTATAAGATTGTGCTGTTCAGTGAATATACGACTTCTGCGTATTCGGATACTTACGTGATGTATCCGGAGGCATGTCCTGAGATGGATGAATATCTGAAGAGGGCGGCCCAAAGCTCCAATTTCCAGTCGGATATTCAGACAAACGGTGAATTGACAGGCGATGCGCACTATGTGCTGCTTTCTACCTGCGCCTATGTATTTGACAATGCCAGAGATGTGCTGCATGGGAAGCTTGTTCCGGTCAACAGTATCGGCGGAGTTCCGGTTGCGGCAAATGAGTAATATCAACAAAAAGCTGAGAGGTGAAAAGCATGAAAAATCTGGAAAAAGATAATATTCTGCATGTGCGGATGTTCGGCAGCTTTTCCATGGTTTGGAACGGGGCGTATCTGGCAGGCGGCACCCGCTCCAGCGAGACTCAGTTTGCTTATCTGATGCAGCTTCTTCTGCATAACAGGAAGAGCGGAATCAGCCGAGAGCAGTTAAATAAAAATCTGTTTGCGGACAGAGACGTCAAGGATTTTAACCATGCGGCGAGAAGTGTGATCTATAATGCCAGAAAAAAATTGAAGGCCGCCGGCCTTCCGGATGTGAACTATATAAAACAACAGGGCGGCATCTATTATTGGACGGAAGAGATTACGGTAGAGGAAGATGCGACTGTATTCGATGAGCTTTATCGGCAGGCGGATAATGAGCCTGATCCGGATAAGAAACTGGAGATATACCTGAAAGCATGTCATTGTTATACGGGAGAATTTCTGGGTGATCAGACCGCCGTCGTATGGGTGGCTCAGGAGGCGAGACGCTACAGAGGAGCATTCTGCGCCTGCGCGGAAGCAGCGGTCCGGCTTCTGCGTAAGAGACAGGATTATCTGCGCATGGAGGAGCTTGGACGCTATGCGGCAAAGATTAATCCGCTGGCGGACTGGGAGAATGTGACGATGGAGGCATTGACAGCCTTGGGGCGCACAGGTGAAGCGGTCCGGTTCTATGAGGATACAGTGGAGATGTATTTGCAGGAAGAGGGTTTAAGACCGTCCGAACGCCTGCTGGAGATGTTGGAAAATATGGGCACGTTGATCGAGCATCAATATGCTCTGTTAGATACGATACAGAAGAACCTGTCAGAAAATGCACAGGAGGGAACAGGAGGCGGTTTTTTTTGTTCCTACCCTGTTTTTCAGGGCATCTACCGTATGATGGGACGGGTTATGGAGCGAAGCGGACAGTCTGTCCACCTGATGCTGTGTACCATCGTAGACAGCAAAGGAAATACGATGAGAGACGGATCGCTGCTTGATGGATTATCGGAAAGGCTTGGAGAGGCAATCCGCGTGTCCGTGCGCCGCAGTGATGCGATCAGCAGATACGGAAAGGGGCAGTATCTGGTCCTGCTGATGAACACAACGCTTGAAAACTGCAGGATACTTCAGAAGAGAATTAATTATCATTTTATAGTCGGGCGTCAGCGTACGGGAATTCAGTACCACATTAACAGTGTTCTATGTACCCCGGACGGCGAGCGGGTTACTTAGGAAGGGTGGAAATACATGGATAAATCGCAATGGTATATAGGCGCTCCGAATGGAGTGGTATTATGCATTGATCATGCGGATAAATGCCGGATAGACGGGAGGACATATCATGCCTACAGCAAAGAAGCGCTGAAGGTTACGGATATGAATCAGCTTTTGTTTGAACTAGAAGCTTTTTTCGATTCGCTCTGTTTTCCATTCCCGTCCGTCAACGAGCGGACCTTTCAGGATAAGAAACCAAAAGGCAAACTCAGAAAAGAAAGGGTGAGAGTCATGAGCGACGAAGAATTACTAAGCAAACATGGGGATCTGGGAACTTTTATCATACGCGTACAGCACAGGCAGAACAGCAGCTGGCAGGGACGCATCACATGGATGGATAAGGATAAGACGCTGTACTTCCGTTCTGTCTGGGAGATGATAAAGCTGATTGGCAGTGCTCTTGATACTGTCAGTGATGGAGATGATCTGACAGAAGAGGGATGGCCGGAGGAATAAGTAATATAAAAAATAAGGCATTGTTCTGCGGGCGGATAAGACCTTAAGAACAATGCCTTGTTTTTATTTGTTGTTTTTAGCCTCCTGCATCCTCATGGCACGGACTTTGAGAGGCAGTCCGAACAGATTGATGAATCCGTCTGCATCGTGGTGGTCGTAAAGGTCGCCGGTTGTAAAGCTTGCGAGAGATTCGCTGTACAGTGAATACGGTGAGGTAGTTCCTGCTTTGATGATATTGCCTTTATAAAGCTTGAACTTTACTTCGCCTGTTACATATTCCTGAGTGCTTTCGATAAATGCCTGAACAGCCTCCCGAAGCGGTGTGAACCACTTTCCTTCGTATACGATCTGGGACAGCTTGTTGCCCATCTCTTCTTTTACTTCATATGTAGCGCGGTCCAATACCAATTCTTCTAACTGCTGGTGTGCCTCGTAGAGAATGGTTCCGCCCGGCGTCTCGTAGATGCCGTGTGATTTCATGCCGACGACACGGTTTTCCACGATATCGGCGATACCGATGCCATGCTTTCCGCCAAGCTCATTCAGCTTCTTTATAATATCAGCTACTTTCATCTCTTCACCATTGACGCTCTTTGGAATACCTTTTTCAAAAGTCATAGTTACATATTCCGCTTCATCAGGAGCTTTCTCAGGTGAAACGCTCATAACAAGAAGATGGTCATAATTCGGTTCCAGAGAAGGATCCTCAAGTTCCAGTCCTTCGTGGCTGATGTGCCAGAGGTTACGGTCGCGGCTGTAACTGTGAGTTGCATCAAACGGAAGGTTGATGCCGTGTGCCTTGCAGTATTCAATTTCATCATCACGGGACTGCATGGTCCATACATCTGTCATACGCCATGGAGCGATGACTTTAAGATCTGGCGCCAGAGCTTTGATTGCAAGCTCAAAGCGGATCTGGTCGTTACCTTTCCCTGTAGCGCCGTGACAGATAGCGCTGGCGCCTTCTTTCCGCGCGATCTCTACAAGACGCTTCGAGATAGCCGGGCGCGCCATGGAAGTTCCGAGAAGGTATTTATTCTCATAAACTGCGTGAGCCTGCACACATGGCACAATAAAATTATCGCAAAAATCATCTATTACATCTTCAATATATAATTTGGAAGCGCCGGAGAGCTTCGCGCGCTCTTCCAGTCCGTTAAGTTCCTCGCCCTGTCCGCAGTCAACGCAGCAGCAGATAACCTCATAATCAAAAGTTTCTATTAACCACGGAATAGTGGCAGTCGTGTCAAGTCCGCCGGAATATGCCAAAACAACTTTTTCTTTCATCTTTCATGTCCTCCTTAAAAATAGATCCTGTATATTCAAAAATGATTTTTTCTGACCGTAAGTAATACTATACACTATATTTTATATTTATGCAAGAAAAAATGGAATAACAATTAAAAATATACAAAATATACAATAAATATGAATAAAATAAGAGGCATACGTCAGAAATGTATAAAGACAGAAAATGATTAGAGGTTGACATATGTAGATGAACTATATATAATGTAGATAACCGATATATAGAACATCTACATAGTTGCAGATCAGTTCCGGTTGATGAAGTGGGTCGTTATAGAAGAATATAAGAAGGAGGAGGATTAAAATGGCAGTTGATAAAAGTTTAGTTTCGGGGAGCACTTCGATGTTGATATTGAGGCTTCTGTCGGAGAAGGATATGTATGGTTATGAAATGATCGACACTCTCAGGGAGAAATCCCAGAATGTGTTTGAACTTCGGGCGGGAACGCTGTATCCGCTTCTCCATTCTATGGAAGAAAAAGGATTTTTGAAAAGCTATGAGCAGGAGGCGGTTGGAAAGGTGCGCAAGTACTATCACCTGACGAAAAGCGGAAAAAAGCAGCTTCATGTGAAGGCCGAGGAGTGGAAGGAATATTCCCGTGCAGTTGTAAACGTCATGGGAACGATGGGGAATGAAAGGAGTGAATGTTATGGACAGGCGTAATTACATAAAACTTCTGTCAGACCAGATCCGCTGTAAAAAGGCGCTTCCCCTTGTGACGAGGGAACTGGAGGTGCATATTGAGGAGCAGAAAGCGGACTTTATGGCGGAAGGGATGACGGAGAGGGAAGCAGAAGAGGCGGCAGTCCGGGAGATGGGAGATCCAGTTGAGGTCGGAGCGGAGATGGACCGGATCCATAGACCGAAGATGAACTGGCGTATCATCATTGGAATCGGTATTGTCAGTCTGCTTGGCGCAGGAATGCTGTATGCGCTGGACACTAATATAGAACAGAAAGATATGTTGTTTTTCTATCCGCCGAGCCACCTGCTCCATATGCTGATTGGTTATATGGCTATGATCGGAGTGTGTTACTTTGATTATACGAGAGTAGCATACAAGGCAAAGGAACTACTAGCGGCATATATGATACTGCTGATTGGCGGCATGGCATTTTTTGGAACGTCAATTAATGGTGCAAGAGTATTTGTCAGTCTGTTCGGTATATCCGTGAATATGAGCCAGACATTGTTTCTGACGATTCCGCTGTACTGCGCGGTACTCTATAAGTTTAGAGGTCAGGGATATAAAGGACTTCTCAAAGGTGTTCTGTGGATGATGCCCATTATTGCTGTGCAGGTCAGGTTCCGAATGGCACAGCTTATTATACTTATCCCGGCATTTGCCGTGATTTTGTCTGTTGCGGTCTATAGACGGTATTTTCGCGTACCGGTGGCAAAAACTCTCACGGCTATCTGGGGCAGCGCTGCATTTTTCATATGCGCAGGGATGTTCATGATCTTAAGATTCGGCGCAGATTATCAGATCAAAAGATTGAAAGTCATGGCAGCGCCTTCCCAGTATGCAGCAGAGGAAGGATATCAGCTTTACACATTGAAAAAGCTGTTGGAAGGAAGTAAATTTGTCGGACAGGGAGAGCACTTTACAGAATTCTCCGGCAGCCTTCCGGACAGTTCAAGCTTTGCACTGTCTTATGTCATAGCATATTTCGGCGTGTTTGCGGCTGTCTGTGTCATCAGTGTGGTTGTTATATTGCTGTTCAAATTAACTGCCATGACGGTAAAGCAGAAAAACCGCCTTGGATTTCTTATGGGGGTGGGATGCGGTGTGACGATCGCTATTCAGGCAGCATGGTATGTGCTGACGAATCTAGGAGTTGTGTTGATAGGACCCGTCTATTGCCCGTTTATTACGAACGGAGGCATGGGGATGATCATTACGTATGTTTTATTCGGGATTATGCTGAGTATCTATCGTTACCAGAATGTTGCGGCAGAGGAGGTAAAAAGAAAGCACCTGACAGATAAGGAGAAGGTGGAGTTGTTTTAGATTATGCTGAATGATAAAGGCAGAGGAAAGTGAATCTTCTGCCTTTTCATTTGAATTGAAAAGATAAAATATTAGAGGTACAAAGATATTTTATAAAACACTTGCATAATATACAAGATAGATGTATAATTATGCAAGTGTTTTTGTTAAAGGATATTTTACATCATAGCATATTTGGAGGCGGAAAAGATGATCAAAGTTGGAATTATCGGAGCGACAGGCTATGCAGGAGGCGAACTGGTGAGACTTTTAGCGGCTCACAGAGAAGCGGAGATTGTATGGTATGGCTCCAGAAGTTACATAGAAAAAAAATATTCGGATGTCTATCAGAACATGTTTGAGATTGTGGAGGATGAATGTCTGGATGACAACATGGAGGCATTGGCGGATAAGGCGGACGTTATTTTTACCGCGACGCCTCAGGGGTTTTGTGCTTCGGTTATGAATGAAAATATTTTATCGAGAACGAAGATGATTGATCTGAGTGCGGATTTCCGGATCAAAGATGTCAGCGTCTATGAAAAATGGTATGGTATGGAACATAAAAGTCCGCGGTTTATAGGGGAAGCGGTATATGGGTTATGCGAGGTGAACCGGGAGCAGGTGAAGACGGCAAGGCTGGTTGCCAATCCGGGATGCTACACGACCTGTTCTATCCTGACGGCCTATCCGCTGGCAAAGGAAGGCATCATAGATATGAGTACTTTGATCGTGGATGCCAAGTCAGGAACATCCGGAGCCGGAAGAGGGGCGAAGGTGCCGAATTTATTCTGCGAGGTGAACGAGAATATCAAGGCTTACGGGGTTGCTTCTCACAGACATACGCCGGAGATTGAAGAGCAGCTTACTTATGCGTCCGGGGAAGATACAGTGATCAGTTTCACACCTCATCTTGTACCGATGAACAGAGGAATCCTTGCAACAGAGTACGCGGCTTTGAAGAAGGACGTGACCTATGGAGATGTGAAGGCAATTTACGATAAATATTATAAGGATGAAACATTTGTCAGAGTGCTTAAGGAAGGTATCTGCCCGGAGACAAAATGGGTAGAAGGCAGCAATTACGTGGATATTAATTTTAAGATTGATCCCAGAACGAACCGGATCATCATGATGGGCGCGATTGACAATCTTGTAAAAGGAGCGGCGGGTCAAGCGGTGCAGAATATGAATATTATGTTCGGCCTAAAGGAGAATGAGGGGCTTAATCTGATCCCCATGTTCCCATAACGTTATGTTCAATAAGCAAGCGCCAAAGCCAATGAAAAAGTTGTTAGGAGAAAAGACGTATGTTAAGGATAATGACAATTGATGATTACGAGCAGGTTTATGCGCTTTGGAAACAGATACATGGGTTTGGTATCCGCAGCGTGGATGATTCCAGAGAAGGGATTCAGCGTTTTTTAAGAAGGAATCCTGCGACGAGTGTTGTAGCTATAGAGGATGGTAAGATCGTGGGGGCGATTCTCTGCGGACATGACGGCAGACGGGGATGCCTGTATCATGTATGCGTGGACGCTGATTACCGTATGAGAGGAATCGGGAAGTCTATGGTAGTTTTTGCCATGGAGGCTTTGAAAAAGGAAAAGATCAATAAGGTTTCTCTTATTGCATTTACTAAAAATGATATCGGAAATGCATTCTGGAATGAGATAGGCTGGACAAAAAGGCGGGATCTTAATTATTATGATTTTACATTGAATGAAGAGAATATTACTGCTTTTAACCAATAAATTATAAAGATGAAAGGATGGATAAGATATGAAACAGATAAAAGGCGGAGTTACAGCGGCAAAGGGATTTGAGGCTGCAAGTACGGCAGCAGGAATCAAATATACAGGAAGGACGGATATGGCGCTCATCTACAGCCAGACGCCATGTGCGGTAGCAGGAACATTTACTGCCAATATCGTAAAAGCGGCTCCGGTCAAATGGGATCAACAGATAATTGCAGGAGGAGGCGCAGCCCAGGCAGTCGTAGTGAATTCCGGGATTGCCAATGCATGTACGGGCGAGGAAGGCTTTGGATATTGCAGGGATACGGCAGAAGCGGCGGCGAAGGAGCTGGATATATCGGCGGCAGGAGTTTTGATCGGTTCTACGGGAGTTATCGGCAAGCAGCTTCCGATCGATAAGCTGACGGCGGGAATCAAGGCTTTGGCAGAGAAGAAGGATGATTCTCTGGAAAACGGCACGGAAGCGGCAAAAGCGATTATGACAACGGACACCTGCGAGAAAGAGCTGGCAGTCCAGATTGAAGTGGGAGGAAAGATTGTAACGATCGGCGGCATGGCAAAAGGCTCCGGAATGATCCATCCCAATATGTGCACGATGCTTGCATTTATTACTACAGATGCTGTGATTTCAAAAGAGACGCTGCAAAAGGCGCTGAGCGAGGATGTGGGCGATACTTACAATATGATTTCCGTAGATGGGGATACTTCTACCAATGATACGGTTGTCCTTCTGGCAAATGGGCTGGCGAAGAATCCAGAGATTATATATGGAAGCGCAGAGTATCAGACATTTTTAGAAGCGCTTCATGCGATCAATGAGTATCTTGCAAAGAAAATCGCAGGGGACGGCGAAGGTGCAACGGCACTGTTTGAAGTAAAGGCAGTTAATTGTGAAAGTAAAGAGCAGGCGAAGATACTTGCAAAGTCTATCGTATGCTCAAATCTTACGAAGGCGGCAATCGCAGGACACGATGCCAATTGGGGAAGGATTCTGTGTGCTATGGGTTATTCGGGCGCGCAGTTTGATCCGGAGAAGGTTGACCTGTTTTTTGAGAGCGCGGCCGGAAGGATCCAGATTATCGAGAATGGAACGGCGGTCTGTTACAGTGAAGAAGAGGCCACAAAGATATTGTCAGAGTCTTCTGTAACCGCAATCGCTGATGTGAAAATGGGAGATATACAGGCAACGGCATGGGGATGTGACCTGACTCATGGATATATTGATATCAACGCAGATTACAGAAGCTGATCAGACGCTGAAACGATTATACAAATTGTCAGTGGCAGAACATATCAGGAAGGGAAGATGACGTAAATGATGAATAAGGATATGCAGAAATATCTTGAAAAAGCGGAGGTGCTTATCGAGGCGCTTCCCTATATCCAGCGTTTTAACCGCCGTATTATCGTAGTAAAGTACGGCGGAAGCGCGATGATTGATGAGCAGCTAAAGGAGCAGGTGATTCAGGATGTGACGCTTCTTAAGCTGGTGGGCTTTAAACCAATTATTGTTCACGGAGGCGGCAAGGAGATCAGCCGCTGGGTTGGGAAAGTCGGTATGGAGCCGCGGTTTGTAAATGGACTGCGCGTAACAGATGAAGCGACGATGGAACTGGCGGAGATGGTTCTGGGGAAGGTGAATAAAGGACTGGTGCAGCTTGTGGAAAGTCTGGGCGTGCGCGCTATAGGCTTAAGCGGTAAGGACGGGAAGCTTTTGTCTGTAAATAAAAAGCTTTCTGACGGGAAAGATATCGGATTTGTAGGAGACGTAAAAAATGTAAATGCAAGTATTCTGTACGACCTTCTGGAGAAAGATTTTCTCCCGATCATCTGTCCCGTCGGTCTGGATGACGATTATAATACATACAATATCAATGCGGATGATGCTGCGTGTGCAATTGCGAGAGCTATGCGTGCGGAAAAGCTGGCATTTCTTACGGATATAGAAGGCGTGTACAGAGATCCGGAGGATTCCTCAACCCTGATTTCCGAACTTAGAATCTCGGAGGCGAGGGAGCTGATGAATGCAGGCTATATCGGAGGAGGAATGCTGCCGAAGCTACACAACTGTATTTCGGCTATTGAACACGGTGTTTCCAGGGTACATATTCTGGATGGAAGAATTCCTCATTGCCTGCTTCTTGAGATATTTACCAACAAAGGAATCGGGACGGCGATTATTAACGACGGCGAGCCGCAGTTTTATATACCATAGTGAGATATAGGTACAGCAAGAATGAAAGGATGACAAAAAATGAATGCAAATGAATATATGCAGGCAACGGAACGTAATCTGGTGCATACATACAACCGTTTTCCGGTGACTCTTGACAGAGGGGAAGGCGTATATCTCTATGATACAGAAGGGAAAAAATATCTGGATTTTGCGGCGGGAATTGCAGTGTCCGGACTGGGGTATGGGAATCAGGAGCTGAATACTGTGTTAAAAGAACAGATTGACAAGCTCATGCATTCTTCCAATCTGTATTATAATACGGCTTGCGGAAAAGCTGCTGCTGCATTAAAGCGGATAACCCGGATGGACAGGGTGTTTTTTACAAACAGCGGGACGGAAGCGATCGAGGGCGCGCTGAAGGCTGCAAGAAAATATGCCTGGAAAAAGAAGACAGGAAGGTTCCAGTATATCGCCATGCAGGATTCCTTTCATGGACGCAGCATGGGAGCGCTCTCAGTAACAGAACATGAAGCGTACCGTATTCCTTTTGAACCGTTGATTCCGGGCGTTGGTTTTGCACAGTTCAATCATCTTGACAGCGTGAAGAAGCTTGTCACAGATAAGACTTGTGCGATTATTTTAGAGCCGCTTCAAGGAGAAGGCGGAATCAATATGGCGACTCAGGAATTCATGGAAGGCATCCGGAAGATCTGTGACGAGGAAGGCATTCTCATGATCTGCGATGAGATACAGTGCGGAATGGCCCGTACCGGTTCCATGTTCGCCTGCCAGTCTTATGGAGTGAAGCCGGATATCATTGTTATGGCGAAGGCGATTGGAAGCGGTGTTCCGGTGGGAGCATTTGCCATGACAGAAAGTGTGGCGGAGTATTCTTTAGAACCGGGTGACCACGGTACAACTTACGGTGGGAATCCGCTTGTCTGTGCGGCGGTGGCAAAGACGGTTGAGATATTTGAAAAAGAGGATATCAAAGATCATGTAAATGAAATGGGCGCATATCTGGCTGAGAAACTGGATGAATTAGTGAATGATTACGATATGGTTCTCGAGAGAAGAGGAACCGGACTGATACAGGGACTTCGGCTGAATCGGCCGGTGGGAGAGCTTATAAAGGAAGCGTTGAAAGAAGGCCTTTTGATCATCAGTGCGAGAAGCGATGTGATCCGGCTGGTACCGCCGCTTGTGATAGAGAAAGAGCATGTGGACGAGATGATTGACAAGCTGAAAAAAGCGCTTAAGGGAATTTTATAATAGAAAAACCGATCATTGGGTATACTACTTGAAAAACAGGAGGTATATGAGGATGATTGGTTTTTTTATTGCCCTGCTTTCGGGTGCTCTGATGAGTGTGCAGGGAGTATTTAATACGCAGGTGACAAAGACGACAGGAATGTGGGTAAGCAACGGCTGGGTGCAGTTCAGTGCATTTGCAGTGTGTCTGATCGCGTGGTTTATTGCAGGATGCGATCATATCGGAACACTTGCAAAGGTGGAGCCGAAATATGTGCTGCTGGGGGGCGTGATCGGAGCGGGCATTACATGGACCGTCATTAAAAGTATGGAGCAGCTTGGTCCTGCGAAAGCGGCGCTCTTAATCGTTATCTCGCAGCTTATCATTGCGTATGTTATTGAACTTTTGGGACTGTTCGGCGTTGAAAAAGAGCCTTTGGAGTGGAGAAAAATAATTGGTATGGGAATTGCGATTGTTGGAGTTGCAATTTTTCAGTGGAAATAGTACAATAAAATCTGTCTAGGCATAAGAGGGGTATTTACAGTTCTCGACATCTGTAAAGGAGGATTTTATGCATAGCAGAAAAAATGTTATTATATTATGGGTGATGTTATTATGTGCAGTTTTTTTGATGGAAGGCTGCAAGAAGGATACGGGAGAAGAAAATGCCCTTGTTAGTGTGGAGCAGACGGATTTAGCGAGTGACATAGAAAGCGGCGAAGATGAAGAATCTGCAATATCAGGGGACAGGGAGAGAGAAAAGACTCTGGATCAATCAAAGGCGGATTCTGAAGCGGAAGAGACGTCGGCAGACATACCGGAAGGGAAAGAGACAGGCATCATATACGTGGATGTGTGCGGATATGTGAAGAATCCGGGAGTCTATGAGCTTACGGAAGAAAGCAGGGTATATGAAGCGATAGAAAAGGCTGGAGGTATGACGAAGAATGCGGCGGCGGCCTCTGTGAATCAGGCAGAACGTCTGACAGATGGCCAGCAGATCTATATTCCGTCGGAGGATGAGCAGAAGGAAAGCCGAGAGAGCGGAACTTATCCGGCGGCCAGAGGTGCGGATGACGGAAATATGAAAACCGGCGCCGCTGACAGCCTTAAAGTAAACCTGAATACTGCCTCGAAGGAAGAACTTCTGTCACTTACCGGTATCGGCGATGTCAAAGCGGATTCGATCGTAAAATACCGGGAGGAACATGGAAGCTTTCAGTCTGTGGAGGATATTAAAAAGATTGAGGGTATTAAGGACGGAGTATTTAATAAGATAAAGGACCGGATAACAGTCTGATAAGGAGATTAGGTATGAGTAAACGGGTACTGGTTGTAGATGATGAAAAGTTAATAGTGAAGGGAATCCGATTCAGTCTCGAGCAGGACGGTATGGAGGTAGATGCAGCTTATGACGGCGAAGAGGCTCTTAAGCTTATCCGTGAGAATCATTATGATATGATCCTTCTGGACGTTATGCTGCCGAAGTATGATGGCTTTGAGGTGTGTCAGCGGGTTCGGGAATTTTCAGATGTGCCGGTTATCATGCTGACGGCCAAAGGCGATGATATGAATAAGATTCTCGGGCTTGAGTATGGTGCGGATGACTATATTATCAAACCGTTCAATATTCTGGAAGTGAAGGCAAGAATCAAGGCAATCATGAGGCGCGTCGGAAAGAGAGACGCAGATGGAGAGAATCCGAAAGTGCTTGTGAAAGGTGACATGAAGATTGATTGTGAAAGCCGCAGGGTTACGATTGGGGAAAAAGAAGTAAATCTTACGGCAAAAGAATTTGATTTGCTGGAACTCCTTGCTATGAACCCTAATAAAGTTTACAGTAGAGAGAATCTTCTGAACATTGTATGGGGATATGAGTACCCTGGAGATGCAAGGACAGTGGATGTACATATCAGACGACTCCGGGAGAAGGTCGAAGCGAACCCAAGCGATCCGAAGTATGTATATACGAAGTGGGGAGTTGGTTATTATTTTAGGGGTTAGAAAGTACGTTAAAATTAATTTTTTAAAGAGTCTCCGTTTTCGGATTACGGTTCTGATCATTCTCGCGGGAATTATCCCGAGCGTAATCATGAGAATGGTGATTCTGAATAATTATGAAAAACAGGCGGTGGAGATGCACACCGCCGAGATTCAGAATCAATGTGCAATTCTTTGTAACCAGTTAAGTACGGTAGATTATCTTACAGGAGTTACGTCTGAGAGTATCCAGTTAGAGCTTATTCAGTTATCTAATATTTATAATGGGCGTGTTTTGGTGATTGATGAACATTATCATATCATAGAAGATACTTATAATATGGATAAGGGTAAGACGATAGTTTCTGAGGATGTCATACGATGTTTTCGCGGAGAACGTACCAGCAATTATGATGCAGAGAACCGTTTTATTGAAGTGACGGCGCCGATTATGGACAGAGGGACAGAGAAAATCCATGGAGTTATGCTGACCAGCGTAGGTACGGATTCTATTGCGGAGAATCTGGAAAGTCTCCTTGTCAAAGCGGACCTTGTTATAGCGATGGCAGGAATTATCATTATATCAATGGCATTTCTCGCGGGGACTCTTATGGTCCGTCCTTTTTACAGAATCACAAGATCTATCGGTGCGGTTACGGAAGGCTATGAAGATGATTACTTGAAGGAATATTCCTGTACAGAGACAAGACTCCTCTCTGAGTCATTCAATAAGATGCTGGGCAGAATGAAGGTTCTGGATGATTCGAGAAACGAATTTGTTTCTAATGTCTCGCATGAGTTAAAGACGCCGCTTACATCTATGAAGGTCTTGTCTGACTCACTGCTTACGCAGCAAGAGGCTCCTGTTGAATTATATCAGGAATTTATGGCTGATCTGTCGGAAGAGATTGAGAGAGAGAGTAAGATCATTGATGATCTGCTGGCATTGGTAAAGCTTGATAAGACAGCAGATACTATGAACATTAAGACGGAGAATATCAATATGCTGGTCGAACGGATATTAAAGCGTCTCCGCCCTATTGCAGAGGTTCATAACATTGAGATGATTTTTGAGAGTTTCCGCCCTGTAAATGCAGAGGTTGATGAAGTAAAGCTTACACTGGCGATCACAAATCTTGTGGAAAATGCTATCAAGTATAATAAAGAAGACGGCTGGGTGCATGTTGCCCTGAATGCGGATCATAAGGTATTTTATGTGGAAGTAGCGGATTCAGGGGCGGGTATCCCGAAAAAAGAGCAGGAGCATATATTTGAACGGTTTTACCGGGTGGACAAATCCCATTCAAGAGAGATTGGCGGAACCGGCCTTGGACTGTCTATTGCCAGAAATGTGGTAGTCATGCACAGAGGTTCCATCAGGGTATTCAGCCAGATGGGTGAGGGAACTACATTTACCATACGGATTCCGTTGAAGTATGTAGTATAAGGAGGATGGATATGAGGCAGAATCATAGATGCTTTATGGTGATTCTCTGTCTGTGTCTTCTCCCTGGAGGCTGCGGACAGGGGACGATGCCGGATGGGAATAAAACGTATATATATTATGTCAATGCGGATGGCACGGGACTTGTACAGGAGGATTATGAACTGCCGGACGGCGATATCAGGCAGCAGATTGCTGCTATACTTGAAGAGCTTAAACGGGAAACGGATTCCATTGAATATAAAAGTGCATATCCTGAATCTGTGAGGATTCAGAAATGGCAGCTTACCAATTCGGATCTGGAGATAGATTTTTCAGATTCGTATAAACAGATGGATGCAGCAACAGAACTGCTTCTCCGCGCGGCAACGGTGCATACGCTAGAGCAGGTTAACGGTGTGGACTACATTAAATTTACGGTAGAAGGGAAAGGTCTTCGTAACAGCGAAGGAGAGGAAGAGGGGTACATGAACCACGATTCTTTTGTGGAGAATACGGGATCTTCTATTCACTCCTATCAAGAGGGAAGCCTGAAACTGTTTTTTGCCAATAAGGCAGGCAATAAGCTGACAGAAGAGGTTGTAAATGTCAGATACAACAGCAATATGTCCGTGGAGAAACTGATCACAGAACAGCTTATTAAGGGACCTTCGATGGAAGGAGCCTATCCGACGCTGCCGCCTGACACGAAGGTATTAGGAGTCTCTGTGAGGGACGGCATCTGTTATGTAAATTTTGACGAAGGCTTCCTTAACATGGATTATAAGATCAGCCCGGAGGTTAGGATATACTCTGTTGTAAATTCTATCGTTGCAGGAGGAGAAACAGGTCAGGTCCAAATATTGGTAAACGGCGAAACAGACATAACCTATGAGGGAGACATCCGTTTGGAAAAGCCGCTTTCAAGGAATCTAGAAATCGTGGAGGAAAAGGAGAAAGATTGAGAAACAGACCATTATGTGGCGTTTGTCTGTTTATCTGTCTGGTAATAAGTATTGGAACCGTCTGCGGAGGAGAGAAGTTCATAAAAGAACTTCGTCCCTCCGCGGCGGAATTATACCTGCAGGATGAAGAAGATGTCCTTTTGACGGGGAGGGTATATCAGAAGGCAGACAAAGAAAAATATCAGGTATTATATCTTAAAGATAATTCTATTTTATATCATCAGCAGTCGCTGAAAGAATCCAGATTCATAATCTATGATGAAGAAAAACATGAGACGGATATCGGGGACATTCTTATCATTTCAGGCGAGATCAGTTTGTTTGAAAATGCAAGAAATCCAGGGAATTTTGATAGTAAGCTGTATTATCAGAAGCAGGATATCCATGGAAGCGTGTGGGCTAAATCCATACAGAAACAAAAAAATGGTTCACATACATTTTATGAAGATATGAAAAATAAGCTCTACCGGTTCAGAAAGGAGTGGATGTCATATCTTTGCAAAATGATGGGAGCGAAAGACGGAAACACATTATCAGCTATGATTTTAGGGGAAAAGGCGGAGATGGAGCAGGAACTTCGGGAGCTTTATCAGGTGAATGGGATTGGGCATATTTTAAGCATTTCTGGTCTGCATTTATCTTTTATCGGAATTGGGATGTATAAACTCATACGAAGGATGACCGGTTCTTATCCGATTGGCGGGGTATTTGGTATCTTATTTCTGATGTTGTATATTCTTATGGTTGGGTTTACCGTATCTGCGGTGCGGGCCTTAGTGATGTTTCTATTCCGGGTAGGAGCGGATATGGCGGGGCGGCATTATGATGCGCCGACGGCGCTTTCTGCGGCGGTGGTTGCGGTGTTAGTGTGGCGGCCGCTCAGTTTGTATGACGGCGGATTCTGGCTGTCCTTTGGGGCGGTGCTTGCGGTTCTTGCGGTAGTGCCGGTGGTGCAGGAAGAAATATCTGTGTACACATTACATAACAATGGGCAACAGGTGAAGACAGAGGCGGATGGCTCTCTGTCTGTATATTTAACGAGATTTTGGGAGTATGTACGGCAGGTAATATTACAGGGACTAACAGCCAGTGTCGGTATCAATCTGGTCATTTTTCCGATTTTGCTTTATTATTTCTTTGAATTTCCGCTCTATTCTTTTATTCTGAATCTTTTTGTAATCCCACTGATGTCGATATTGTTATTTCTGGGAATGGTAGGAAGTTTGTTGGCAATGTGGTTTGCTCCCATATCCACTTTGCTGTTTTGGATATGCAGTAAAATTTTGTGGGTGAGTATGTACGGCAGGTAATATTACAGGGACTAACAGCCAGTGTCGGTATCAATCTGGTCATTTTTCCGATTTTGCTTTATTATTTCTTTGAATTTCCGCTCTATTCTTTTATTCTGAATCTTTTTGTAATCCCACTGATGTCGATATTGTTATTTCTGGGAATGGTAGGAAGTTTGTTGGCAATGTGGTTTGCTCCCATATCCACTTTGCTGTTTTGGATATGCAGTAAAATTTTGTGGGTTTATAAAATGAGCTGTGAGATAATGCTTCATCTGCCGGGAGCGAGACTTGTGATCGGAAGGCCGGATATATGGCAGATAGCGGTATATTATGGGCTTGTGTTTTTAGGACTGATTCTGCTGAGGTATATCGCATCAATGAAGGAGCAGGATAAGCAAGGGGAGGAAAGGGGTCAAGACTATCAGAGGTATGGAAAGGATCGAAGGTTCATACAATCTAACAGAGTGGATAAATCCATCAGTTTTAATAACAGAATGAGTGGAAGAGCAGGCAGGAGTGCGAGGAAAGGGTGGCCTGTGGTTTTTCTGTGGACAGTGGGAGTTATTATTTTAACGACTCATTTTGGAGAGCCAGGGAAACTTACGATAGCGGTCTTGGATGTGGGGCAGGGAGACGGGATTTTCATGAAAGGACCGGAGGGCGGCACCTATCTGGTGGATGGCGGGAGCAGTGATGTAAAAAAGGTGGGACAATACAGGCTGGAGCCATTCCTGAAATCCCAAGGAGTGGGGGTTCTTGATTATGTACTGATCTCCCATGGCGACAGCGATCACAGGAACGGTGTAGAAGAGCTGATTGAGAGACAGGATATCGGAGTGAAGATCCGGACGTTGGTGTTGCCGGTGCGGGAGGCGTGGGATGAGGCTTTGTCGGGTCTGGCAAAGAAAGCAAAAGATTATGGAATCCGTGTGGTTGTGATAGAGCCTGGACAGAATATCCGGGAAGGGGAAATGGCAATTACGTGTATACAGCCGGGGAATCTGGGAATAAAATCAGAGAACGCCGGATTACGGAAGGAAAACACTGTGCCGGAGACAGGCAGTATAATACCTGTGACCGAGAAACTGGAATCGGGTAACGAGGCATCTATGGTATTGGCTGTACAGTATGGGAAGTTTGATATGCTTTTGACCGGGGATGTAGAGGGAGAAGGAGAAAAACAGCTTACACAGCAATTAGAAGAGAGCTATCCAGATTGTACGTGGGAGGTTCTTAAAGTAGCGCATCATGGCTCTAAGAATTCGTCAACAGAAGAAGTTCTTCAACAGATTCAACCAGCTTATGCGTTCATTTCCGCAGGACAAGAGAATCGGTATGCGCATCCGCATCAGGAAACGATAGAGAGACTTGCAGACGTTGGCTGTAAAATCTATTCTACGCAGGAAAATGGGGCGATTATAGTGGAGGTGGAGGATGGGGAATTATCAAGAATGGAGAAATGGCAAAGATAGATTGAAAAAGGGATACTATGAAACGGAATTTCTATGGAAATGCCGTTGTTTAGTTGTTATAATGTATTTGGGAATAAACGGAAAATCTAATAGATAAAAAAGTATGCAGCATCATTTGCTTGTTGTAACTGCGAGACGGCATGGAAATTTATGGAAATGAAATATGGGAAATAAAGGAGTATTTATGTTTATTTCAGATTTTGTTGGTGAGTCAAATGAATATGATAAAAAGCTTATATTAGAAGAAAAGAGACCGAAGAGCTGGCTGAAAAGTGTCAGTGCTTTTGCAAATGGCAAAGGTGGTATTCTATTCTTTGGAGTGGCAGATGATGATACGTTGATCGGTCTTGAAGATGCTAGGCGAGTTTCTGAAAAAATCAGTGAAATAATCAAGACAAGAATGGATCCGATTCCGCAGACAGACTTGGAACTTCATGAAGAGAACGGAAAGCAGTTTATTATTCTGCGGATATTGCCGGGAGTAGAAACTCCGTACTATTATGTGGGTGATGGAAGCAGGACAGCGTTTGTGCGTGTTGGAAATGAAAGTGTACAAGCTGGAGCAATTGAACTGAAACGCCTTGTATTGCGTGGAAGTAATCAAACTTACGATAGTCTGTCTTCGTATTATCCATATGAGAATTATGCTTTTACAAAGCTTCGGTCTGTATATCGGCAGCGAACCGGTAAGAAGCTGGAAGAGGCAGATTTTATTTCTTTCGGGCTTGTAGACGAGAATGGGATGCTCACCAATGCGGGAGTCTTATTAGCAGACGAATCACCAATGCGCCATTCCAGACTTTTTTGTACTCGCTGGAATGGGCTGAATAAAGCATCGGGAGTAATGGAAGCACTGGATGATAAGGAATTTAGCGGAAGCCTGCTTATACTGCTTCAGGGCGGGGAAGAATTTATAAAAAATAATACGAAAAAACGTTGGAAGAAAACCTTAGATGGCCGTCTTGAGATGCCAGATATACCAGAGCGGGCGGCGCTTGAATGTATCGTGAATGGATTGATCCATCGGGATTATCTGGAATTAGGAAGTGAAGTACACATTGATATTTTTGACGACCGTATGGAGATCTATTCTCCAGGCGGTATGTTTGACGGTTCTTTTGTGCAGAATCTTGACACGGATCATGTGCCTTCCAGACGGCGGAATCCGATCATCGCAGATGTTTTCAGCCGAATGAATTATATGGAGCGCAGAGGAAGCGGGTTCAAAAAGATTAAGCATGATTATCACAGATCTGTTAATTATCGCCCGGAGTTAGAACCTGTATTCTATTCAGACGCATCCTCATTTTGGGTGACACTTTATAATCTGAATTATAATGTTACGGTTGAAGGAGTGGATGTAGGGGATCGAAAACAGTTTTTTGCAAAGGAAAAAGCAGTTGTTTTGAATGAAAAGCAGTTGTTTGGGGATAAAAAAACAGTTGTTTCGAAGAAAAAACAGTTGTTTGAAAAGAAAATAAATGAATCGAGGATTAGTACACTTGCAAAGGAAAAGATCTTGCGATTGTATGAACAGTATAGCGATGATATGTATTTTTCCAGAGCAGATGTAATGAGAATAGCTGGAATTACATCGTCACCAGCAGGAGAGTTAATAAAAAAAATGAAAAGTGAAAAATTGATCGTACCGGTGGTTGGACACGGAAAAGGCAGATATCGATTTAATATTTAGATTACGTCTGAGGATGAAAGCAAGATTGTAGATGCAAATCGAATAAGGAAGGGATGGTATGTTTTGTGGGGATACCATCTCACTTTTTATTTTTACAGGTATCTGGTATCCTTCTTACTATGAAGGGAAATAAACAATTTAAAACCATAAAAGAACCGGTATCATCAGATTGTGGATAAGGTACAGAGAATCCTTTTTATAGAGGCTAAGGATATAAACTGGGAGGCAAATGTATGGTACCTGGAGCGTTTTCAGTTTGATGTAACCCGTTATGATCCGACAAGGCCGGTAAAGCGGATTTCCTTTTTGGATATAGCGGATAAAGGAAATCGGGGATATTTAAAGAAATATGTAAAATATCAGCTTGGTGTGACAGGAGCCTCTGTCCAGAATATTTGGGCACGGACATATATTACAAAAGCTTTTCTTCGTTTTCTGGATCAAGAAAAACTTGCAGTAGATAAACTGACTGCGGCAGAGATAGATTTGTATATGAGGAAGCTGCAGGAAGAAGATGTTGAAATGATAACTTTTAATGATAAAGTGGCAGAGATTCACTGCTTTTTTAGATTCTTGACAGCAAGGGGATACTATAGCAAGGTTCCGTTTTACCCGGAATACTATATCAAGCGGGCAACGGTGCCGCATCATTACCGGTCTGTGCCGCAGAATACGGTGACAGAGATCTTTAAGAATTTAAAAGAGCTGCCGGAAGATATGCGGCTTATGTATCTGCATTTATGGTGCCTTGGATTACGGATTAATGAAGTATGCTCTATAAAACGGGAAGGATATTATCTGAAGGAAGGGGTTGCCTGGCTTCGGATTTACCAGCATAAGATGAAGATGGAAAAGGTAATCCCAATCCCAATGCTGCTGTACCGGAGCATGATGGTATACATAGAACGAAGAAAAATCGGGTTGGATTCCTATGTATTTCAAAACTCGAAAGGAGGCCCGTATTTATCAACACATTACTGGCATGAAATGGTGGACTGGTGCAATGGATTGGGAATCAAATGCGGAGACCATGTGTTCCAAACGCATGATTACCCGCACAGCGTAGCCACTGCATTGTATGAACATGGGGCTTCGATTCAGGCGATTCGGGAATTCCTCGGACATAAGCATGAAAATATGACGCGGCGGTATATTGATTGTATCCAGAGGCATGTAGACCGATCCAGTGAACAATATTATAAAGAGCAGAAGAGCCTAGCAAGTGAATGGAAAGAAGGAAGTGGGAAAGATGGCAACTAAGATTTACATAAAAGAACTTCCCTGTTATCAAAGAATAGGAAATGCTTCCGAAAAAAGAATCAGGATTATGGAGCGGCATTTTTACGATTTAGGGCTCTTGGCAGCAGAGGGGCAGAAAAAGGAAATGGAAGCGTTCATACGGAGCCGCGGGGAAGAACTGAGTATGGCTACCGTAGATGGGGATATTATCCGCTATAATGTGATTGCCAGGTTTATGAAAGAGAAATATCCCTTGCTTAATAGCTTCCGGGCAGTACCGGAAGAGGTCCTTGTTAAGAAATTTAAGGCATGGCTTTTAAACCACGGATATCAGATCACGCGGAAGCATTATATGAAGAGCATGGGAAGGAATTTACAGGAGGAGGCAGGGCCGGTAAAGTACTTGCGTCTCTTGCTTCATTTCCTGGAACCGGAAGACAAACGGCCGGAGTGGGAAAAAGACGTGTGGAAGCTGGACAATCTGGGATTTGAGGTCAGGCAGAATCCGATACAGATGATAAGAACGATAAGATTTACAGGAATCAGGCAAGAGACAATAAAAGAAGAAGTGAAACAGGCATGTTATATCAGGATTAAATATTTATCCGTAGGTTCACTGCAGGGGGAGATACGTGCGGTAAGACATTTTTCAGAATTCCTTGCTGAGAGGAACCCGGAGATCACAAGCTTAGGAGAGGTGGGGCGGTTAAATATTGAGGAATATTTAACTCACATCAATCTGGAAAGAGGCCAGGAAAGAAACCTGAAATCTGAAATGGCAAATCTAAAAGATATGCTGCGGCAGGTAGGGAAAGTGATTGATAATCCCAAGCTGGAGAAATTATTTATCAAACAGGATATGCCCAAAATGCCGGAAGTGGTATTCAAAACCTATTCTGACGAAGAAATAAGGCGGTTAAATTATTATATCGTCAATATGGAAGAACAGGTGGCGCGTGCGTTGATTTTGCATCAGATGCTTGGGGGAAGGATTTCTGATACCCTTACCCTGCGGACAGACTGCTTATACCAGGAAAACGGACACTATATTGTCCGGATGTATCAGGTAAAGACTTCTTATTATGAAAAACCAGTTCCGGATGATGTGGCTAAGTTAATCCAGAAATCAATGGAATATACCTATGAAAAGTATGGGGAAACCGAATATATTTTTGTGAATAAATCGAATCCTTCCCTGCCGTTTCAATATTCCATGCTGAAACAGCGTGTGTATACGCTGATTCGAGAAAATAATATCTGTAAAGACAATGGAGAACGGATGGGGTTTGCCACACATTTATTCCGGCATTGCTATGGCATGAAGCTTGTGGAACTGAATCTGGATGATGCAGCCATCGCACATTTATTAGGGCATCGGGGCGTAAATACGGTTTATCGGTACCGGCGGGCAAGCGGAAAGCTGATGGTAAAGGAGACCGAAGAACTAAGGAAAACAATGGATGAGATATTGAGCGAGATTATCAGGGAGTGGGATGGATATGAGCAAGTATTCCAAAATGGTTGAGACGAATCAAAAGGCGAGTAAGGAAAAAATGGATTATGCGATCCGGACGATCAAAGAGATGCTGGAGAAGGAAGAACAGCTCCTGGTCTGTGATCTGGTTCGGAAAACGGGATTGTCCAGGGCTTTCTTTTATAAGAATCCGACTGTGAGTAAATTCTTGAATGAGGCTAGGCAGCAGCAGGAGGGGAAAGTGTTTCACCAGAAGAAGAAAATAATTCTGGATTATGCTTTGGAGCGACAGAACGAACTGATTAAAATAGAGTATGAGAAATCTCAAAAGGAAAATAAGGATTTGAAGGCAGAAAATGAAAAGTTGAAGAAAGCACTTAAGAGGAAGGAAGTGGCGTTTATTAAAGGATTATAAGAGATGGGTTAAACCAGATAGGGATAAAAATAGATATGTATCGGCAGGAGCATAGATTTTCTCCTGCCACGCCTGTATTTAGGCGGTTTGACGTGTAGTGCGCTGTATATATTCCCGTTCCATTTCCCGCATTTCCTCATCCGTTGGGATGTCCACAATCCCGACATAGGAATAGTAGATGTCGATTTGCTGTGTCCGTTGCCCGTCCTTTTTCTCACGCTCATGGACTACGATTTTGTCCACAAATGCGTTTAGGGTTTCGGGCGTTAGCTCGTCGATGCGGGTATATTTCTTGGTGACGGCTATCAGCTTGGAAACATTAGTTGCTTCTGTGTCGGCTTCGCTGACTTCGGCTGTCAAGACTTCGATTTCGTGTTTTAGCTGTTCCTGCTCGGCTTCATATCCGTCTGACAGCTTGTAAAAGCGTTCGTCATTCAGCTTTCCATTGACATTATCCTCATAGATTTTACGAAACAGGCGGTCAAGCTCCTTTATCCGCTTTTAATCCTTTTCTATCTGTTTCTGCCTTGCGGATAACTCGTATCTGCGTTCCGCAAGGGTGGCGTCAATCTGCTGTCGGATAAACACACGCTCAAACTGCTGTAAATAGGACAGGAACTGCTGAAGCTGTTTCAGCACTAATTGTTTTAATGCGTCCTCTCGGATATAGTGCTGCGTACATTCCTTTGCCCTGCTCGTCCGTTTATACATGGAACAACGGAAATGTGCATATCCATTTGCTGTGGCTAGGCTGAGTTTTGCCCCGCAGTCGGCACAATAGAGCAGCCCCGAAAAGATACTTGTCGTTCCGCTTTTGGTCGGTCTGCGTTTGTTCGCCCGTATCATCTGAACTTTTTCCCACATATCCCCGTCAATGATGGGGGTATGGGCATCCTCGATATACGTCCGCCTGTCCTTTGCGGTGGGGATGCGTTTCCTGCTCTTAAAGCCTAAACGGGTGGATTTAAAGCTCTCCGTCACGCCAATATATGCCACATTTTCCAGAATGGATGCAATCATGGACGTCTCCCAGTTATAGGGATGTTCCGATTCTTTTGCAACGCCGATTCCCTTTGACACCTTGTAGGCTGACGGGGTAAGCACTTTATCTTCCCAGAGGGCTGTGGCAATGGCTGACACGCCCTTCCCCTGCATACAGAGTGAAAATATCCTGCGGACGACTGCCGCCGCTTCCTCGTCCACAAGCCAACGGGTTTTGTCATCTGGATTCCGTAAATATCCGTAGGGCGGTGCGCCCAAATGCTCGCCTGCAAGCCCTTTCGCTTTCTTGACTTCCTTTACCTTTTTGCTCGTGCTTTTGGGATACCATTCGTTGAATAGGTTGGTAAAGGCGGCAAATTCGTTGCTCTCAAGGCTGCCCGTGTCCACGTTGTCCATGATGGCAATGAACCTTACGCCCGCTTCGGGGTAGATGATTTCGGAGTAAGAGCCGACCTCGATATAGTTCCTGCCGAAGCGTGATAAGTCTTTGACAATGACGGTCTTTACAAGCCCTTTTTCAATGTCCGCCGACATTTCCTTAAAGCTTGGGCGGTCAAAATTCGTGCCCGTATAGCCGTCGTCCACGTAGAATTTCGGGTTAGGAAAACCGTGTTCTTTTGCGTATTTCATCAGATATTCTTTCTGGTTTACAATGCTGTTGCTTTCGCCTTCCCGCCCGTCATCTTGGCTTAATCTACAATATAATGCCGTGAATTCTTCCTGCTGTCTTTTCATAAAGCGCTCCTTTCCGACAGCAGACACGGTATTGTGAAGTGTAGGTACAGTGTACCACATCTGCCCTTAAACTTCAACGCTTTAAAGCGATAATTCTTCCGCTGCCTGTTATTCCCCGTCGTCATCACCCCAATTCTCATTATCATAAAATCCATATCCCTGTGCGCCACGCCGAAAAATATCCGTAAGCATTACAAGCAAGTCCCGCCCGTCTTTTCGGAAATGGGCGTTGACGGTGTATTTCGTGCCGCCGATTTTCTCGGTGAAGCTCATCGGCTCTGGGATGCGGACAAGGGGCGTGACGTTCTGGACAGGCGGCAGAGGGGGATATATTTTGTCTGGGTTTACCATAGGGGCGTCCTTGCATTCCTCCATAATCGCCTGTATTTCTTCCTCTGAAAGTCTGCTCATCGCAATGGTTCCTCCCTCCTGCGGTCTGTTTTAACTGGCTGTTTCTGTCGGTTTGACCGCTGATTTTCAATCGTATCATGGATTTGGTCTAGGCAGTTGTCGATATGGGCAGAGCGTTTCTCAATCCCGTCTGCATATTTCAGCCGTTTTCTAAGCTCCGTTATCCGCTCCGTCACGCCCTGTTTTTCGGCTCGGAGTGTTTCTTTTTCGGCTGGTGTGGCACGGCGTACCTTATTCCGCAAGTGCTGGCGGTAGTCAATCAGTTTATTCATTTCGGTCTGGTTTTTCTCCCTGTCGGCGTGTAAGTCGGAGAGGGTGGAGATGTTATGCTTTGACATATAACTTACCTGTGCAGTGATTTCATCTAACTTCCGTAATTCTTTTTTCATCAATGGGCTTGTCGGCTTGTAGTCCGTGCCTTTGGGGAATATCCCCAACTGATAGCACCAGTAGTAATATAACGCTAAGATTCCTGTGGTTTTCTGATGCGGTTTCCATGCGTTTTTGTACCGCTCTGGCATATGCGGGGAGTAGGAAATCCTTGCTTTGTAATTCCCAAGTTTGTACGCTCCCCTCAAACATGACTGTATGAAATCGGGCGTCAGCCGCTCGTCAAGCGTGTCTAACCTTGTGAAATGCTTATATTGCGGCAGCTTCATTTTCCAATGGCTACCCGAAAAATCAACCTCATATCCCTTGTCGATAAGGTATTTCATCATGTGCCGTAAATCCCTGCTCCCGTTGATTGCCTCCCTTAAATCCTCCCGATAGACATTGTACCGTGTGGGTTTTCCGTTCTTTTCGTCCAGATAAAGCGGTCTTGACGGGGCTTTCTTGGGGTTTTTAATCACCGATAAACCGTACTCTCGGCATAAGCGGTCGGACATCTCCCTCAGCCTTTTCTGCTCCGATTTTGAGTAATTGTATTTCTGTCCGTCTATGAAAGAAACGGAGTTAAAGCAGAAGTGGTTGTGCAGATGTCCTTTGTCAAGGTGGGTGGCAACGATTATCTGATACTTGCCGCCCCACATTCTCCTTGCCAGTTTCAATCCGATTTCGTGGCACTGTTCGGGCGTTACCTCGTCTGGCTTGAAGCTCTGGTAGCCGTGCCAAGCGATATATCCGCCTGTCTTTTGGTACGGTTTTTTTGTCAAAATCATCTGCTGTAATGCTGTTTCTTTCAGACAATTGATTGCGGAAACATACTCGCCCTCATCTGTTTTTAATGGATTTTTCACATAGGAGAACACGTCAAAAAAATCCTGCATATCTTGATTCGGCACAGTCTTTTCTGGATTTTCCACATAAGAAATCAAGTCTTTTAAGTTCCCTTTGATGTGCCATAAACTTGTTGTTGCCATATCAGACTGTCCCCTGTTCTGTCAATTCATCTAAGCTAAATCGTTGTGGGAGAGTGGATTCCTGTTGCAATTCTAAGATAAAATCCTCAATCTCCTTACAGATTTCAGTGGCGGTTGGATAGTAAGGAACACACTTTTTGAAAGCGTCATGCACCTCATAGAGCTTGTTTAACAGTTCCCAAAACTCGGTTTTAGGCTGTGGCTGCGGGGAGTTTCCCTTACATAACTGGCGCATAAATTCTGCTGCGGACAGACCGCAAGCGGCGGCGCACTGCTTTAATTTTTCATGTTCTTCCTCGTTCAATCGGACGGTAATCGGGACATTCCGCACGTCCTTTTCTGATTTTTCTCTGCTCATTTTCCTTAATCCTCCAGTCTTAAATTCCTTTCTTCGGGGTATTCAGGGGCTGTCCCCTGAGAGAAGTCCACACGCCTTTAGGCTGTGGATTGGATTGTGCGCGAGTAGCGATGAGAATGCCATGCTTGCATGGGCATTCGAGGAGCACCGCGGTCATAGCGGGGAATGCAAAGCATTTTCCGCTATAGCTGACACAATCCGATGCTCGCTATCTCTGTGGACAACGCCGCAGAGCATTTTTCCTGTGCAGCGGCATTCTTAACGCCTGTCTGACCCGCCGAAAAGAAAATCCTATGTCCCTGCACCTCCGTTCTGGATTCGATTTTTCTTAACTTTTGGATAAATGAAAAAGCCGCTACATTGCACCACGAATGAAAGGAGAGATTTCTCCTGCTCGGATTCGCAATGCTATGTAACGGCTTTGGGATTCAAAACCTTGCTGCCATACGCCAGCCGAAAAGGGACAGCATACATTCGGCGGCGGTCAGCCTTGTCCATCGGCTGACAGTTTATTCTTCCATCTATGTGCTTATTTCATTTTCAATCTTCAAGATTACTTCTTTCGTTTCTTAAATTTCTCCCTTGCATACTCGTAGGCTTCTTGGATATATGGTTTCAATTCCTCGAATGTCTGTTCAGAGGGGTTCAATGCACATATCCACGCCATCCATGCGTAAACAGGATGGGGGAGTATCTCATTCAATACGGTAAAGTCATAATCCATATCTACAACACCGCCCGCCGGCGGACGTTTTGGGACTGCCCCAAACAATTCCGCAAAAGTGCTTTTCCGTATTCCCAGATTCACACGGTAGACATTCTCTCTGTTTAAATCAGAACCTTTGTCATTATCACCGTTCTTTTCCTTAACCGTCAATATATAAACGCCACGCTTCAGTACATGGTCTGGGTTATAGAAAATCCCTTTTTCGCCCCAACTCTCAACTAAGACTGTCCCCTCAAGATTTTGAAGGCAGTAATTCAATATTTTATCTGGTGTCATTCTGACATCTCCATTTCTGACTTACTTCTAATTCTCCTATGAGTATTTCAGAATATCATAGCGACTATATTTGTGTCAAGATTTTGGGTAAACTTTTTAGTATTCCCTGTGGACAGGATTTTTATTCATTTAATTTTAAATTGGATGGGAAAATTTTATCTCCCATCCAATAGCCCGCTGAAAAACCGTCTATATTAGATGATTATAAAATCTTCCGTAGCTTTTTCCGCAGATGGTCTAGCCTTGCATAGATAGCCCCTGTTGTCAATCCTACAAGCGGGGAAATCTCCTTTGTGGAATAGCCCTGCATTTTTAGCAGGATAATTTGCAGGGTACGCCTGTCCACCGTAAGCAATGCCCGATACAGGGTTTCGTCCTCAATCTCGTTCAGTAAATCAGCAACGGTCTTTACTTCGGTATTCCGTTCCCTGTCTGCCATCCCCTCAAGGTATTCGCCGAAGTCGCTTGTCCAATGGTAAAACCGCCTGTTGGAATTGAAGTCTGCCCTGTCGTCTATGCGGATTTGCGGGGTGGTGGTTTCATCAACTCCATGTTCCCGCAATATTTTTTCCTCGGCTTCTTTCCAGATACGCCATTTCCTGTCCTCACGTCCGTTGTTGTATGCCATTTTCCTTTTCCTCCAATCTGAATTGAGCAGGCTTCTGCCTGCGATGCTTCTTGACCATCAGGTCAAGAAGATTGCTGTTTAACTAATCCAGATGGAAAAGGCGGCGAACGGCAGACAACATCAGAAAAAGCCCTGCGGCGTGTTCTGATAAAAATTGACAAAATAAAAACCGCAAAGGCACTGTGACCTTTACGGTTATAAATAATCATAATTCTGTTAAGTGGAGATTCTACTTCTTGTTTCATGGCGAGAAGCAGCCTTACATATGCAAGGATTTTTTTAACTGGCTTCCTGCCAGTCCCCGATATGCTATGTATGGATGAACATTGCGTTGTATGGACAAATAAGTAACCGCCCGAAAAAAGAACATAAAAAATCTCCCCAAACTTAAAAACAGGTCTGGGGAGTGTCTGTTAAGTCTTTTCGGGCATAGCAATACCGCCCACCATACGCCGTTTTTTTATTTGGTGGGCGTTTGGCTTAAAACCTTATGAAATGAAACAGAGCCAACAAACTGTGATTTTATTTCACAAGTTCATCGGCTCTGCGTCTTAGCGTCTGGCTCTTTGATGGTTTTAGATAGTGTAGCTTTAATTGCCCCTTTAGCGTGAATACACACTACACTAACCTCATCGTGCGTTGCTATATATTCTAATTTTTCTAAATATGGTCGCACAAATTCGGGCTTTCGTTTTCCTAACACCCGAAACATCTCTGGTGCTTCCATTCGGACTCTTTCATTTTCATCGTTAAGAAGCTCTGCAAATATCGGCAAACAATTCTCATACACCATTGGTGTATTTGTCGCAATGTTTTCAGAAGCCCATATAAAACTTAACCGTACATTAGGGCTTTTATCTCCTGCCAAGGTTAATAGTTTCTCAAAATAAGGGGCAACAAGGTTGTAATCTGCTCTGCCAATTCGTCCTAAAGCATTAGCTGTACGCTCTCTTAATAAGTCATTTTCCGAAACGATAAAAGAAGCAATTTCTTTTGTATATGGTGCGATTTCCTGCGGATATATCAATCCCATCTCTCCAAGCAACCACATTGCTTTAGCCGTTATTTTAGGAGATTGATTTTTAAGTAGAGAAGCTACATAGGGGATATTTTGTTTCCAAATATTTTTATCTTTTGTCAGTTGACCGAGTTCACGATATAATTGTTCATCCATAAGCATTGTTTTTACCTTTCTTTGCGATTCGCTCTCACATTCGCAATAAATACTACAACAATTATGCACAATGAAATTATGCTTGTTATTGTTGAAGAAATTGTCATTTTTGGAAATTGTTCAAATTTCAACATATAGGTCACAAAGGCATTAGGGAGATTCACAAAATATGCAACAATCAAGTTGTTTCCAGAAAGTTTATAAGCAGTAGCAAACCCAATTCCAACGGCGAACAGCAAAAGAATATCCTCAAAGGTACGAAATCTCGGATAGCCCACATGGTAAAGTGAAAACATCAATCCAGAAACCAGAATTGCGGTTATGGAGCCAAATTCTTTCTCGAACTTATTTTGGAAAAATCCACGGAATAAAAACTCTTCAAAAAAGGTTGTCATAATCAATGGCACAATCCCCAAGGGGAGCAAATTCCACGGAATAATCTCGCCATTAACTGCTTTTGGAATAATCTGTCCTCCAACAGAAAAAACAACAAATACTACTAATATGAAAATTTGCTTTTTTCCAAGTGTTTTAATTCCAAGGAAGTCAAATACATTTTCCTCCTTCCGTAATAAATAACCTCTCGGAATCTTCAGCCCTTATTTCATGGGGCTTTCAGAACCTATTTTTCAAAAATCACCCACTTTTTTTCTCAAAAACACTTGACAAACCAATCAAAAAATGCGGCGCTTCGCGCCCTTGATCAAAAAGTACATTTTTTTGATTGGAGGCGATTTTTGATGTTACCTGATAACTCTGGCGGTCATGCCGCCTTTCAGGATACTTTCGTATCCCAGTTCCATAAATTTTACCCGGACCCCTTTGTGCTTCCCAAAAGCACTTGGGATTATATCGTGCAGTTCTGGTATCTTGA